>CAKMKJ010000048.1 GCA_927443345.1 uncultured Anaerolineaceae bacterium
TATCATTCGGGAGGCTTTTTCCGTTGATCTAGTCACTGTGGTGGAGGGCGACGCCGCTGTTTCCCAAGAGCTGTTGACTCTACCATTTGACCATATCTCCAGGAGTTAACTTAAACTCTTCATTGATGTATGATGCAGGAATAATTTTCCCACTCTTCAAAACTATATTTGTCTGATCAGCGTCCTTTACCTCTACATTATCCTTTAACTCTTAAGATACAAGGGTGGGTCGCCAAGAGTGGCAATTTCAACAGACAAATACACACCCGTGGCAGATTATATTTTCCAGGCAGATAGGTCGACCCACCATCTATTCCTTGTGTTTAATGGTGGGTACAGAGATCGAACCCACTCTACCCCAAATTCATTCCTTGACAAAATAGAACAAAAGAACTAAAAATATTTTCTCGATCATCTGGTCACTAAAAGGAGAGAAATTGATTCGTGCATAAATTCGAATATTCGTTTCCAACCGGAAAATTACGCGTAACTGTTCAACAAATTGCTGAAAAGCTGAAAATTGAGATTTTGGAGGGTCTTCAAGCTAAAAAACATTCGTTTTACCTGTGCCCGAGCGGAGCGAAGGGTATTTGTTTCTGAATTTTTCTCGATACAAATACGAATCGATTTTCCTGATTACTGAGCCCTGATTACTGATTACTGCCCTTCCACCCCTCTTGACAACGAACAAATGTTCTATATAATAAAGATATGGAACATGACTCACGCTCTGAACTGGCTTTGCCTCTCTCCAACGAACTGCTGGTGGTTTTTGGCCCGCACGCCGGGGGCAGGCGCATGCTCGATCTCTCCGCCCGGCTGACCCTGCGCGGACCCGTCTACATGCTTGATTGCGGCAACCGCAGTAACATGTACCATGTCGCCAAAGAGCTGCGCACCCTGACCGGCGACCCGGTGGGCATGCTCAGGAATATTCGTCTTTCTCGCGCCTTTACCTGCTATCAGGTGCTTGCATTGCTTGAAAAAATTAGACCTGAACCGGGGGTGCCGGTCTTGATCCTCGATCTGCTCAGCACCTTCATGGATGAGAGCGTGCATCTGGATGAAAGCGTCATGCTCTTTGAAAAGACCCTGGCCTGCATCCAGCGCGCCTGCCATTTGGTGCCGGTGGTGGTCAGCGCCAAACCGCTGCTCTCCATTTCCAGTCCGCGCCTGGTGCTGCTGGGTATGCTCAAACAGCAGGCCACCCACATCTGGGAGGAACTCTCCCTCAATCCGCCGCCTCCTGTTGAATACCAGCCAGCACTGTTCCCCGGGGCGTTATTGCCCAGAGAGGGCAGGTAGCCATGGGCAGAACCATCCAGTCCGCGACCCAGACCTGGGTTGAAGAAGACGCTGCCCTCCGGCGTTTCGTGCGCGCCCTGCGCAAGAGCGATCAGGTCTTGATTGATGAATTGATCGCCCTCTCGCATTCTCACGTCGCCGAGGCCTCCTACGCCAGCAACCTTTACCCCATGGATATTTACCTGGTCTCGATGCTGCTTGAGCTCTACAAAAAGGTCAAACAGCTTGAACTGAAGCTGGAGCAGAACGGCGTGCTGCCGGTCGCGGAGGTCAACCCCTCGCGCGGATTGGTCTCACTGCTTGAACTGGTCAAGCAAGAAGAAGACACTCCCGCCGAAGAGCAGGCGTCTGCGCCTCTTGAAGACGATGAAGAGGCTCCCACCGAATACGTTGACCTGCAGGAAGGCGCCTGACATGCCCGCCGCACTCCGCGGCTGGCTGCTCGATCTCTACGAAGACGCCGCAGACGGTCTGAGACTGTGGATCATCTCCGAAGAGGGTGAGCGCCTTTGCTTGAAGCAATCCATGCCGATCACCTTTTATGCCGCCGGTGAAGCGGAGCAGCTTCGCGGTCTGTGGAAGTTTCTGCGAAAACAGCCGGGGGTGCTCTCACTCAGCCGCGAAACCCGGCGCGACGTCTTTCTGCCTGAACCCATTCCGGTGCTGCAGGCGGTGATTGACAATCCCATCCGTCAGACGCGGCTCTTCAGAGACGTGCAGAAGCAGTTTCCGCATCTCACCTATTACGACTCGGATATCAGCGTCACCACCCGTCACGCGGCCGCCTGGGGCACTTTTCCCATGGCCTTCTGCGAATTTGAAGCGGATGACGATGCCAACCTTCAGTCGCTACGCGTGCTCAACACCCGCTGGGACCTTTCTCCGGTATTCCCCGTCTTTCGCACGCTGGCCATTGAGCCGGATTGCGACCCCGTGCGCGGTACGCCCAAAACCATCAAACTGCACTTTCAGCAGCGCCAAAAATCCCTTTGTTTGGATGACCCCGCCGAATTGATCGCGCGCCTGAACGCCATCCTGGATGAGGTTGACCCCGATTTCATCCTCACTCAGTGGGGTGATAACTGGCTGATACCTGAATTGTTGAAATTGTCTGAGCAGGCCGGTGAGACGCTGCGCCTCAACCGTGACGCTGACCGCGACGTGCGCTGGCAGAAAGAACTGACTTACTTTTCTTACGGGCAGATCATCTACCGCGGCGAAGAGGCGCATCTTTTTGGGCGCTGCCACATTGATCAGCGCAGTGCCATGATGTGGAAGGATTACGGTCTTGATGGCGTGCTCGAATCGGCGCGCGTCACTGCCCAATCCATTGAACGGGCCGCGCGCGTCTCCCCGGGGTCGGGCATTTCGGCCATGCAGATGCTCACCGCGCTTGAACATCAGATTCTGGTGCCCTGGCACAAGCAGCAGGTTGAAGCCTTCAAATCCGGCATGGATCTGATCCATCGTGACCGGGGCGGTCTGATCTACCAGCCCATTGTCGGGCTTCATTCTGATGTGGGTCAAATTGACTTTATCTCGATGTACCCGGCCATCATCATCAAGGGCAACATCTCTCCTGAGGTGCCGCTGCCCGACGGCATCATCCCCGCCAGCGACGAATTGGGGGTGGTGCCGCTGACCCTGAAGCCTTTATATGAAAAGCGAGTCGCGCTCAAGCTCAACCAGGCTAATCTACGCAAGGGTGACCCGATTGCCAAAAGAGATTCGGCGCGCGCCTCGGCCTTGAAATGGCTGCTGGTGGTGTGCTTTGGTTTTCTGGGTTACAAGAACGCGCGCTTTGGACGCATTGAGGCGCACGAGGCGGTCACCAACGGCGGACGCGAGGTGCTCATCCGCGCCAAGGAGATTGCCGAATCCATGGGCTTTGAGGTGCTGCACCTCTTTGTGGATGCGCTGTGGCTCAAAAAACCCGGTGCGGTCAATAAGCGCGACTTTCAGGATGTGCTCAACGAGATCACTGAACAGACCGGTCTGGGCGTCTCATTGGATGGCGTCTACCGTTGGGTGGCCTTTCTGCCGTCGCGGGCCGACAGCCGCATTCCGGTTGCCAACCGCTACTTCGGCGTCTTTCAAGATGGCTCCTCAAAGGTGCGCGGCATTGAGGTGCGTCGGCGAGATACACCCCCCTGGGTCAGCGAAACTCAGACGCGCATGATGGATGCGCTCGCCAAGGCTTACACCCTTGAGGCGCTGCCCGAGAGGCTGAATGAGGCTTTTAATCTTTTTCGCAGCGCGCTGAGCGACATGCGTGAGGGCCGGGTGCCGCTGGATAAACTGGTGGTGACCTGCCGCATCACCCACGAGCTCGAAGCCTATAAATCTCCCACGCCGGCGGTGCGCGCGGCGAAGCAGCTTCTTCAGCAGACCGGCAAACGCGTGCGTCCGGGACAGAAGATGCGCTTCATTTACACCCGCGGTGAGCAGGGTGTCAGCGCCTGGGAGGTGACCGAAAAACTGGATCCCTCCCGGCTGGATAGGGAGAAATACATTGAGTTAATGGCCAGGGCGGCCTCAAGCGTGCTTTATCCCTTTGGCATCGAGAACGAAGAATTGAAACAATGGGCACACTCCGCTACAATTATGTTGCCACTAAAATTTGAAAGGCAGGATGCCCATGTGCGGCCGATTTGCAATCATGTACGACCCGGAAGAGTTGAAAGACATGCTGGGGTTGGCAGACGTGCCAGCCGATCTGCAACCTAATCCGAATGTCTCACCGGGGGATGGGGTGGCTGTGGTCACCGACGGCTTGAAACGCGGCGTGGATTTCTTCAGATGGGGTCTGGTGCCCGGTTGGGCCAAAGATATCTCCATTGGCAACAAACTGATCAATGCCAGAGCCGAGACCTTGGACGAAAAACCCTCATTCCGCAATGCATTTGCCAGAAGGCGCTGCCTGATCCCCGCCAGCGGATTCTACGAGTGGCGCGCAGAAGGCGGACGCAAGCAGCCTTATCTCTTCCAGCTTGCGGATCACAAAGTGCTCACTTTTGCCGGGCTTTGGGAGCACTGGGAAGACAATCAGGGCAATGAACTTTTTTCTTGCGTTATCATCACCACGGCGCCCAACACCTTGGTGGCCGAGTATCACGATCGTATGCCAGTGATCTTTGATGCCGAGAATTGCTGGTCATGGCTCGAAGACAAACCGGTCAAAGAGTTGCAACCCCTGTTGCAGGCTTATCCGTCAGAGAAAATGGCAGAGCCAATACAAATGAATCCGCTGGATTTGCGCAGAATTGATAGGTAGAAAACCCCGGTTATCAGTATAATAATCCAATCATTATGTATGGAGCCTAAAATGTTGGATAAATCAAAAATTGCAATCATTGGTTATGGTGTCATGGGGAAGGCAATTGTCTCCAGTTTGATCAGCGACGGAAAAGTAAAGCCTGAGAATCTGATTGTGGTGGAACCAACGTCTGATCGTTTGGAGGTTTTAAAACAAGAGTTTGGCATCACAGGCTATGCGGATAGCTCAGATGTGATCGGCCAGGCTGATATTGTCATTGTAGCTGTCAAGCCTCAAGGGTTGGGCCAGCTTTCAAAATCAGTAAAGGGCAACATTAAGCCAGATGCTTTGGTTATATCCATTATGGCTGGTGTATCTCTGGCGACGTTGATAGAGAAATTAGGGGTGGAGCAGATTATCCGCGCCATGCCCAATACACCCGCTCAAGTGGGCATGGGCATTACCGTTTGGGTTAAGACGCCGCAGGTCAGTGACGCAAAGAAAGAAATGGCCTCTGAGATCATTAAGACCCTCGGGGATGAGGTCTTTGTAGATGATGAAAGTTATCTGGATATGGCGACCGCATTATCTGGTTCAGGTCCGGCATATGTGTTTCTCTTTATGGAATCAATGATTGATGCAGGCGTGCATATGGGCTTTCCACGGCGTATAGCCGAAAAACTGGTGACGCAAACGGTTCGCGGCAGCGCGGAATTTTTCATGCAGAATCATGAACATCCTGCCAGGCTGCGCAATGATGTGACTTCTCCCGGCGGCACATCCGCTGAAGCACTGTATTATCTTGAAAAGGCAGGGTTCAGAACAGCCATCTCGCGCGCCATTTGGGCTGCCTATGAGCGCTCCACCGAATTAGGCAAAGGTAAAAGCAAACTGGTTGTTGACGACAAAAGCAAACCAGAATAAATTTCAACGAGGACGGATATGGATCGAAAATCAATCATTGAAGCTATAAAGAAGAATCCAGAAATTGACGTTCTGGTCGTTGGCGCTGGAATTAATGGCGCTGGTACTTTTCGCGATTTGGCCCTTAACGGCGTGAATGTGCTCCTGATCGACAGGGGTGATTTTTGTTCAGGCACCTCTGCCACTTCATCTCATATGGCACACGGGGGCATCCGCTATTTAGAAAACGGCGAATTTCGTCTGGTAGAAGAAGCGGTTGAAGAACGTAACCGCATGATTGAGAATGCACCTCATCTGGTGCAGCCTTTGCCAACCGTGATCCCGATCTTTAAGGTTTGGTCTGGATTGTTGAATGCACCTTTGAAATTCATCAACCTTTTAGATCGACCTTCAGAACGCGGTGCACTGGTAATCAAAATCGGATTAATCTTCTATGATTCATTTACGCGCAAACAGAAAACCGTACCTCGGCACAAATTCTTTGGTAAAACAGAAGCTTTGGCCAGATACCCTTTCCTGAATGAAAATATCAAATACGCTGCCCTTTATTACGACGGACACCTTTTATCACCAGAACGCATGACCGTTGAAATAATCCTGGATGGCGAGGATGAAGGCGATCACGCCAAGGCATTAAACTATGCCTCCTTCAACAAGATTGAAAACGGACAAGTTGTGATTAAGGATGAGGAGACTGGAGACTTAGTCTCGGTCAAACCAAAGTTCATCATCAATGCAGCCGGTCCGTGGATTGATTATGTCAATCAAAATGCCGGTGTTGAGACTAAATACATAGGTGGCACCAAGGGTTCACACCTGGTTATCAAGAATGATGAACTGCGCAAAGCCGTTGGAGAATCTGAATTCTTCTTCGAAAACAAAGACGGACGCATCGTCTTGTGTCTGCCTTTCTATGACAAGGTCATCGTTGGCACTTCCGATTTACCCATTGGCAACCCTGATGATGCCCGATGTACACCCGAAGAAGAAGAATATTTCATTGAATTGGTAGATCGCGTGTTTCCGACGATCAAAATTACCCGCGACCAAATTGTTTTTCGCTTTTCTGGTGTCAGACCGCTGGAATATCAGAAGGCAAAAACCACCGGACAGATCACCCGCGACCACAGCGTCAAAGAAGATGTCATGCAGGGTCTTCCAGTGTTAAGTCTGGTCGGCGGCAAATGGACCAGTTTCAGAGCATTCTCTGAGCAGGTTGCCACAAAAGTGATGACTGGCTTGAGTAAAACCAAAACAATGAGCACAGAAAGCTTGCCGATTCGCGGCGGTATTAATTTGCCATTATCGAAAGTCCAAAAAGAAACTTACATCAAGAACCTTGTTTCAAAATATGGATTTGCTGAAGAATATGCCAGTGAATTACTAACCCGTTATGGCACCTATGCGGAAAAGATTGCAGACCATATTGAGAAGAACAAGGGCAAGATGCTGAAATCTATCCCAAATTGGAATTCTGGAGAATTGACCTACATTCTACAGAACGAAAAACCATTACACTTGGATGACTTGTTTGTGCGCAGGTCTACCATCATGTGGCTCGGTAACGCAAATGATGAAGTTATTGAAGAATTTGCTGACATCATGGCGGATGAATACAAATGGTCCGCGGCAAAGAAAAAAGACGAAATAAGTAAGGTGAAAAACATAATTGCGAATAGTTAGACAAAAAACAGCTCTCCAGCGATGGAGAGTTGTTTTTACTAATGATTAGTCTTCAGATTCTTTCCAAATTGGATCACGAAGTATCAGCAATGTGATTAGAAAGAGTACGATGATTGATGGCCAGCCAATGCCAAAAGAGGTCGCTGTATCTATCGGTGTGTAGATAACTCCCATAAAATAACTGATGGATTGATTAAATAGCGCATGTAAGAAGGCAGCCAGCCATACGGCTTTGGTTTTTAGCACTGCATAACCTAAAATGAAAGCCAGACCGATGCAGTAAAGAACGAACAGGAAGGATCCCAAAATAGGCTGTGAAGGGTAGTTATATCCCATCCAAATGATCGGCATATGCCAGACACCCCAAATGATGCCGACCAGCAAAACTGCCTTAACCTTGCCAATTTTTATCAAAGCAGACTGCAGGTAACCTCGCCAGCCATATTCTTCACCAAAGGTGACAACCAATCCGAGCAAGGGTCCAAGAATCAGTGTTTGAGCAGCGACAATAATCATAAAAACAGAATAACTCATCCCGGATATGGCAGCTTGAGCTTGCAACATGGCCATATCAACAGGAGTGCCCATTTTGAAAAACCAGGATAAAACAGTTTGAAGACCAGCAAAAGCTAAAATACCGAGACCAAAAAGGAGCCACGAAATAGCCTTACCACCAGCCATATTGACGCTTGAGAAAGACTCTTTGCCACCAACAATGCGCAAAACTATCAGGAGGATTAATCCAAGAATCCCTGGAAGGAGAATGAGTGAATTGAGCGACAAAAGCAGAGAAGGATTGATTGATGTGGTAATGAAAATTGCCATGTACATCAATGTAAAAAACAAGAAATACCAGATAAACCATCTGGAAGTTGTATGATTAGTCTTGCAATATATTGAGCTGTCTTTGAAAAAGAACATACCCAGTACAATGGCTGAAAAGGCCGGCAGCAGCATTTGCAGTTGAAGACCGATTCCTACAGAGGGATTGTTTAAACCACCATTGAGGTATATAGCAAGATCTAGTGACCATGAAAGTACAAAGGTGAGGACAAGAAAAGTGGCGATTTGCTTCCAATTTACTTTGGAGCGTATTGTGGTTGATGAATCTGTTTCATCCTCATTAGCAACAAGAGAAAATGATTCCATATTTTCCTTCTTAGAATAATTTGCTAATTAATTTGTAGCCAACTTATTATAATCGGCAAGATTTAGAAAATATTTACATTTTTTATATCCTTTTACTGGTTCTTTTTATAGCAATTTTATATTTTTGATTAATTATGTGGCTATACTTCTTAATTAGTGAAACAATGTGATTAGCGAAGACTAATAACATTTTTGGTTTTAATTCGGATATTTGTAATTTTTAATGCATGACTGGGATTAAGAAAAATTGAGGATAGAAATGAGTTTAAAAAATCATTTATCAACAGATTTGGATCTTTCTGATAAAGATACACAAAAAAAAGCAAGAGATGCCTATGATAAAGGGGATTATATTGGGGCATACAATCTATATCTTTCAATATACCAGAATGAAAACAATCCCCGGGGATTGCAGCTCAGTATTGCCTTATGCCTGTTAAAAATGAATAAGAGGCGTCAAGCAAGATTATTTGCATTTAAAGAGTTATTGGATTATCCAGACAACGAAACTGCTACCAAATTAATTATTGACCAAAGCTCAAAAGTTGTTGGAAAAACAATTTATCGAAGATTCGACAATTCAGTTCGTCCAGAAAAATTTCCTGATATTTCACTGGTACTAATCGTTAAAAATGAAGAGAAAGACCTGCCAAGATGTTTGGAGTCTTTTAAGGATATAGTAAAAGAAATTGTAGTAGTCGATACCGGCTCAACTGATAGAACAGTCGAAATTGCAAAAAGCTATGGTGCAAGAGTTGAGTTTTTTGAATGGACGAATGATTTTGCTGAAGCAAGAAATGTAAGTTTAAGTTTTGCGAGTTGTGAGTGGATTCTTCGTACAGATGCTGATGAATATATTGAAGAACCCGAAAAAGCAA
Organism: uncultured Anaerolineaceae bacterium; assembly: GCA_927443345.1. Classification (GTDB taxonomy): domain Bacteria; phylum Chloroflexota; class Anaerolineae; order Anaerolineales; family Anaerolineaceae; genus UBA6107. The sequence continues at coordinate 9,196 of CAKMKJ010000048.1, forward strand.
AATTGCTTCATTGTGTTAATAGTGGCGTGGCAGATATATATTTATGCCCAACAGTCAGCAAACTAAAGGTAGGTGAGCAAACAGTCGAAAACGTCCGGTTAATTAAAAATCATTTAGGTGTTGTCTATCATTACCCAATCCATGAGACAGTGGCGCTTAGTGCTGCAAAATTGGGGTTGCTTCAATGTTTGACAAATATCAAATTTTTACATAGCGGATACGAATTTGTTGAAGAAGGTTCTTCTGAAAGAAAAACCGAACGCAATATTAGTGTGTGTTCACAATATTTAGATAAACATCCTGAGGATTTTTATGTTCGCCTTGTTCGAGGTTTATTGCTTCTTAATACTCCAAGAAAAGCAGATGCGATAAGTGATTTAGAACGGGGTGTTAAAGACATACCAGATGATGCTTCGCCGGTTAAATATATGGGATTGGCATATATTGGCTTATGTCAGCAATACGCGTTTGAAAATAGAGAAATTGATTTAATTAATATACTTTTAGATGCTCAGGTAGATTTCAATGTTTATTCTTGTATGATGCAGTTTATTGGTCAAGTTTATTGTTTTACTAGAGGAGACTGGAAGCGTGCAAACAAAATATTCGAGTGGACGCTAAAAAGATATACAACGAAGCTAACCTTTTCAGACGTACTAATTGCGGAAAAATTCAACGAAGTTGAATGTTCAAAGCTCATGGCAGAAACGTGTGTGTTATTAAAAGACTATGAAAAAGCACGTAAGTATTATCTTCAAGCCAAGAAATTAAAGAAAAAAATAAGTGAACAATCTGAAAATCCAAATAATGAAAAACATTATGAAGATGTTGACTCGTTTTCGGCTGAGCAACTGCGCATCTTGGCAAAAACACCTAAAGAAAATTTACAATATTTTGAAACTTACTCTAACATTCTAAGGGCTGCTTCAAAAAGCGAACTTACTGCTCAAGATTATTTGGATTTGGCAAATTGTCAAATTCAAATTAACAACTTAAAATTTGCCCAAGTATTAATTGATGCATCTCGCTTGATAAATCCAAATATGGCAATGGGCAATAATCTTGAATCGTTAATTGCTTTAAAACAAAAAGATACTCAAAAAGGATTGGAAAAGGCAATTGAAGCCTTTATTCAAGACCCTGGAAATGAGAAATACCAACAAAATGTGGAGACAGTTGCAAGTATATTAAAAATGTCTCCAGTAGAGGCTCTAAGAAAAACTGGGCTCGAGTGGATAACTTCTGGAAAAGTTCAGAATGGAATTTATACTTTAATGATGTATTCAAAATTCCAACCGGATGATCAAGAGATAAAAAGCTTTTTAGCAAAGTATCTAAAATAAATTATTGAGTGTCAAAATCAAACAAACATATAGAGTTAATCTTAAATTATTTTTTTGCGCTTATTGTGAGGATAATAAATGGCCAAACCAAGTAACCCATCAGTGAAAAACCATGCTACAAGAAATGCCGCTGGACATAGTGCAAAGAACCATGAGGAAGTTAATCAAATACTAACTTCAAGTGTTAAAGATTGTAATGATGAATTAGAGCCAAAGGAGGATAAGCAATGGGTATTTATAACTGAAAATACTGATAATAAAAAATCAATTCCTGCTGGAAATGGCTTGAATGAGACGAGAAGAAATCGAATCGTAGCATCACTTGGAACAAATTCTGAAATGGTTAGTATTGTTGTTCAATCGTACAACCGGTTGGATAAAACACAAAAATGTGTTAACAACATTTTAAAATATACATCAGATATTAATTATGAACTAATCTTGATAGATAACGGCTCAACGGATGGAACTTTGCAATATTTCAAGTCAGTTGACCATCCCTTAAAAACGATCATGCACGTAACGAAAAATATTAGTAGTTATGTTCCATTAATTTATCAATTACGTGGAATGTATATAGTTAATGTTACTAATGATACATATGTCACTAAGGACTGGTTGAAAAATCTTCTTATCTGCATGAAAAGCGATGACTCAATTGGCATGGCTGTACCAGCAGTATCTAACGGTAGTAATATGCAAGGCGCCGATATTACATTCAATTCGTTGGAAGAGATGGAAGAAAAGGCAGCCAGGCATAATATTTCCAATCCTTGTTTGTGGCATGAAAGAATGCGTCTGGTTTATCAACTGGTAATTTATAGAAGAGAAATATTTGACATTGTAGGTATCATTGATTATGGATTTTTCCATGATTTTGTAGAAGATGATATATCTTTTAGAATTCGTAGAGCAGGTTATAAAACTGTTTTGTGCAAAGATACTTTTGTGCACCATGATCATGTTCGCAAAAATATGACCCCTGACGAAACGGCTCATTTTAATAATTCAATTGAAGCTGGTAAACGCGATTTTAAGAATAAATATTATGGTATAGATGCATGGGATGATGTAAATAACTATGAACCTAATATAATGGCAATGGTTAATCCTAAAGAGCATGATAGTGATAAGGAGATCAATATATTAGGTGTTGATGTTTTATGCGGAAGCCCCATTCTTGAATTAAAAAATAAATTAAGAGAAAATTATATATTTAATCCGTATCTATCTGGATTTTCTACAGATCCAAAATATTGGCTTGATCTCAAAACCATTTGTAACAAAGAAGTAGTTGTCGATAGAATTGAACAGTTTAATCAATACTTTTCCAATGAATCTTTTGATTATATTGTTTTGGGAAAACCCATAAATAATTATTCAAATTCTTTTCAATTATTAAATTATTTGATCAAAAGACTAAAGAGCAAAGGCCATCTATATTTAAAACTATATAACTCTTTTGATTTTACTAATTTAATTAAATCCCTTGGAGGTAATTTCAATTCAGGAAGAATAAATGAAGTGGGTTTGTATTATTTCAATTACAGTATTGATGATCTATTGAGTGAGCTTGATCGACTTGGTTTCAGATCTAATAAAACAATTGCTGAAAATTGGCCAATGGATGAAAATTTTCATTCTTTTATCAAAAAGATAGTTGACACTTCAAGTATTAACCCTAATAAAAGTATTACATTAGCAAGATCAACTGTGAAGAATTATTGTTTGGATATTATCGCGAAGTAAAAAGAGGACAAATGAAGGTAGTAATATTGGCAGGTGGATTGGGAACTCGGATTTCTGAAGAAAGCCATTTAACACCTAAACCGATGATAGAAATTGGTGGAAAACCAATTCTTTGGCATATTATGAAGATTTATTCACAATATGGATATAACGATTTCATCATTTGTGCCGGATACAAGCAAAATATTATTAAACAGTATTTCGCAAATTATTTCCTTTTTACTTCTGACATTACATTTAATATGGCTGACAATTCAGTGGTTGTTCACGATAAACATGCAGAATCGTGGAAAGTAACTATAGTTGATACTGGATTAAATACCATGACTGGGGGAAGAATAAAGAGGATTCAACCTTTTATAGGTCAAGAACCTTTTATGATGACATATGGAGATGCAGTTTCAGATATTGATATTAGTAAAGTTGTTGATTTTCATAGGTCACATGGCAAAACGGTTACTTTAACTGCTGTTCAGCCTGGAGGTCGTTTTGGATTGCTTGAAATAGATGAATCTAACACTATTCATCAGTTCAAAGAAAAAAATAAAGAGGATGGCGGTTGGATAAATGCAGGGTTTATGGTTATCCAACCAGAGGTTTTTGATTATATTGAAGGTGACTACACTACTTTTGAACAAGAACCCCTTGCAAAAATTGCGAATGATGAGAACTTAAAAGCCTATTATCATTCTGGATTCTGGCAGTGTATGGATACATTACGTGAAAAAGAAAGGTTGGAAGAATTACTTGCTACCGATACAGCACCTTGGAAGGTCTGGGCAGATTGATGAACACCCTGGATTTTTACAAAGGAAAAAAAGTCTTTATTTCTGGTCACACTGGATTTAAAGGAAGTTGGTTATGTAGAACGCTCTTAAAAGCAGGTGCGATAATTACTGGATTTTCACTTGAGCCTCCAACTGATCCAAACCTTTATTACCTGGCTGGGATTCAGGACAGAATTAAAAGCACAATAGGTGATATAAGGGATTTTGAATTCCTCAAATCGTCCTTTGCATCAGCCCAACCAGAAATTGTTATTCATTTGGCAGCACAACCCATTGTTCGAGACAGCTACATATATCCTCGCGTAACTTATGAAACAAATGTAATGGGGACAGTAAATATTCTTGAGTGTATTCGCGAAAATAGCTGTGTAAAAAGCTTCCTCAACGTCACTACTGATAAGGTTTATAAGAATAATGAATGGGAGTGGGGCTATCGAGAGAACGAACCATTGGAAGGATTTGATCCATATTCAAACAGCAAAAGTTGTTCAGAACTTGTGACCCATAGTTATAACAACAGTTTTTTTAATGACACGTTGGCAGCAATTTCTACTGCACGGGCAGGCAATGTAATCGGTGGGGGAGATTTTGCAAAGGATCGATTAATTCCTGATTGTGTTCGTGCGTTGAAAGATAATGAAGTAGTTATTGTGAGAAATCCAGCTTCAATTCGTCCTTATCAGCATGTTCTTGAGCCAATCTTTGCTTATCTATATATTTGTCAGAAACAATATTTGGATAAACGGTTGTCAGGTTATTACAATGTTGGACCAGATGAAGTGGATTGTGTCACTTCTGGTGATCTGGTAAGTATGTTTTGTTCGGCTTGGTCAGAAAAAGCCAAATGGAATAATGTTTCAGATAAGAATGCACCACACGAAGCTGGTTATTTAAAGCTTGATTGTTCCAAAATAAAAAATTCTTTGGGGTGGTACCCTCGATGGCATATTGAAGAAGCAATCGAGAAAACATGCACATGGTCGAAAGCCTGGCTTGCAAAAGAAGATATTCCTTCTCTTATGGATCAGCAAATTGAAGAATATCTTGGCGAAAGAAAGCAATGAAAAAAGCGATTGTAACAGGCGCAAATGGATTTATTGGAAGAGCAGTTGTTTCTGAGCTCATAAACCAAAATGTTCAAGTTTGGGCACTTACTCGACATGGAGATGAAAACAATTTTCTTCAAAGTGACAAGATAAAAGGTATTCAATTTGACCTTTCAAATATCACTCTCATAAAAAAAAGTATTCCATTCGATGATTATGATGTTTTTTACCATTTAGCATGGGATGGAACTTCTGGTTCCGCACGAAATGATATTGATTTGCAATTGAAGAATGCTCAATGGACAGTAGATGCATTGCGCGTAGCAAAAGAATTGGGGTGCAAGCGATTTGTTGGAGTGGGAAGTATCATGGAAGATGAAACAATAGCTGCTGCATTTTCACAAGGAAATAAACCTGGGATGAGCTACATCTACGGTGGAGGAAAATTAATTGCCCATGTAATGTGTAAGTCTGTAGCTGCGGAAATCGACTTTGATTTGATTTGGTGTAAGATAACGAATGCCTACGGTAAAGGTGAAACAAGTCCACGGCTAATCAATTCAACCATTCGGAAGATTATTGCGGGTGAGACACCTCGATTTACTTCAGGTACACAGAATTATGATTTTATTTATATTGACGACGTAGCAAGAGCTTTTCATTTAATTGGCGAACTTGGAAAGCCATTTCATGAGTATCTCATTGGTAGTTCAAAGTCTGGTCCATTGCGTGAATTCTTGCTTCAAATGAAAGCCGCAATTGCTCCAAATGTGGACTTCATTTTTGGCGATGTACCATTTTCAGGAATCAACCTGGATATTTCAAAATTTGATTGTTCAAAAACAGAAATTGACACTGGTTTTAAAGCAGAAGTCTCTTTTTCTGAGGGTGTAAAATTAACAAAAGATTGGATTGAAAGCAATAATGGAGGCAGTACAATATGATCAAAAAGTTTGATTTTACTTTGACTGAAATTTCAGGGTTATATAAAATACAACCTTTTTGTGCATATGATGAGCGGGGTTATTTTCTGAAGGATTATTCGAAAGAGATATTTAAAGAAAATGGCATCGAATATGATTTGATGGAAGTATTTTATACGAGCTCGATAAAAGGGGTAGTTAGAGCATTACACTTTCAACGGATTATGCAGCAACCAAAGCTTGTTCGCTGTGTTTTTGGGAAAGTTTTTGACGTAGTCGTAGATTTGCGCAAAGATAGTCCTACGTATTCAAAATGGATTAGCTTTGAATTGAGTGAAAGTAATCAGTACGAGTTGTTGATACCATCAGGATGTGCACATGGGTATCTGGTTTTAGAAAAATCGATCGTTTCTTACAAATGTTGTGAGAAGTTTATAAGTGAGTATGATGATGGAATTTTTTGGAATGACCCGGAAATAGGAATTAATTGGCCGCTTGAAAGCGTTGATAACAAAGTAACATTATCTGAAAAAGATAAGCGGTTAATGAGTTTTAGCCAGTTTAAGGAAATAATCGGTGGATTCTAAATTGATTGAAGCGGACTGTTTGATTATTGGTTGTGGACTTTCTGGAAGCGTGATAGCTCGTTTTTTGGCCGAAGAATTAGATAAACGAGTGGTTATCTGGGAAAGACGCAATCATATTGCTGGTAACATGTATGATTTCAAGGATAGTCATGGAATATTAGTTCATAAATATGGTCCCCATGCATTTCACACAAAGAAAGAATACTTATATGATTACATTAATCGATTTGGAGATTGGAACCCATTCTACCTAACCTGTTTAGCCAAGATTGATGGTATTTTTACGCCAAGTCCCTTTAATTTTCAAACAATTGATGATTTTTATTTACCAGAAGAAGCAAAAGAGATAAAAGATCATTTATTACTGGCATATCCAGATCGGCAGCGAGCTACAATTCTCGAATTATTTGAGAATTCTGATATAGTGATTAAAAATTTTGCAAAATTTTTATTTGAAAAAGATTACAGACCGTATACTGCAAAACAATGGGGAATTGATCCCTCAAAATTGGATACCAGTATTTTGAAGCGAGTTCCAATATTTTTTTCGTATGACAGAGAATATTTTGACGATCCTTATCAAATAATTCCACAAGAAAGTTACACTAGTATTTTTCATTCAATATTAAATCACAACAATATTCGCGTTGAGTTGGAGGTAGAAGCCCTCGACTATTTGAGTGTTTCCCCTGGTGGAAATGAGATGCTTTTGAATGGTAATGATATTGATATACCAATAATATATACCGGTGCATTAGATGAGTTGTTTCAGGGGTCAGGAGAATCTTTACCATATAGATCATTACTATTTGATTGGAAGTATGAAGAAATAGAAAGTTTTCAAGATGCTCCTGTCGTAGCATATCCACAAGCTGAGGGGTTCACTCGAATAACTGAATACAAGAAACTTCCTGTTCAATTAGTTCATGGCACTACATATGCAATTGAATATCCTGTTGATTATAAAGTTGCCGAAAATGAACCGTATTACCCTGTACTTACAGAGCAAAGCCAGGCTGATTATGCGAAATATAAATCATTTGCAGAGAAAATAAGAAATTTTTATTTTTGTGGTCGTTTGGCAGATTATAAATATTACAATATGGATCAAACATTAGAAAGGGCATTGGAACTTTGTCAAAAACTAAAATCTGAAATTATCTAAAAGATTCGAGTAGAATCATAAATTAGATCAAATAAACAAGCAGCATTTTAAAAATCTTTTCTTCAATAAAAGAAAAGGTTTTTGTTTGTTATTTGGACTAATAAATTGATTTAAGAAAATCTGATGATGAAATTGATATCATTTGTATAGTTTGCGTAGCCTCTTCCAAGCCAATTATGAAGATTAAATATTAGCAATTTTTCATTAAAACTTCATGCTCAAGTTTTTTGTGTACCTGTCGTTAATAAGAGTATAAATTTATGGATTAGCTAAGGAGATCGCTTATCGAGGAATTTACGAAATTTCTAAAAAAGCAATAAAAGTATCGGAACCCTGGAGCTGAATCCCGGTACTTGATGAAAACAGCTCACCCAAATGGGGAAGGATCCCCAAACAGATTTACTCAAACATGGAGGTTTGAAATGGCTGATAATGATGTAACTAGAATTGCTGGCAATATTGGCGCTATGAACGCGCTGTATGCGTTGACCAACATCAACAAACAACTTTCTATTCACCAGACTCGTCTGGCAACTGGTAGAAGAATCAATAGCGCTGCAGATGATCCCGCTGGTTTGGCGATCTCTACCAAAATGATGTCTCGTAGTGAAGGTTTGAAAGTTGCTCTTTCAAACATTGGCGACGCAAAGAACCTTTTGGCTGTTGCTGAATCAGGTTTAGGTCGTTTGACCGACATCTTGAGTTCAATGCGTAATATTTCAGAAAATGCTGCAAACGACACCAATGGAACTGAAGAACGCGCCATCGTTAAAGAACAATTGTTGTCTTATGCACAGCAAATTAACGACATTGTGGCACAAACCAAATGGAGCGACAAAAAACTCATTGGTGGTGATTACAATGCCGAAAGTGCAGCCTTAACCTTCCAGACAGGCGCCGATTATGGTGAGACCACTAAGTTATTTGGTCTGGCCGATATGCAGGCATCCGCTTTGGGACTTCTGAATGATGCCACTGCTGCCGCTTCTGCTGAAATCGCACAGGCTAGTATTGGTACAGTATATACCGCCAGCGTTGTTGCTGCAACAGGCACTGAAGCTGCCGCAGGAACTTACACTGTGACGACTACTATTTCTGGAAATTCCACTGATGGCTATACCTATTCTTCACAACTCTCTCTTGGTGGTTCAGCAGTAGGTAGCGCAGTTACAGGCACTTATGATGCTTCTGCTGGCTCTACGATCAACTTTGGTAACGGTATTTCAGTTGCCTTGGCAAGTGGACAGGTTGGTGACGATCCTGTAGCCGCAACCATCAGCACCTCGGCTATTGGCACTGGAATTACTGCTTCATTAGATGGAACTGCTACAAATGGTTTAGCTTTCGTTGATGGCAGCTACACAGTGTCTTACGTAGTTTCAGCTGGTGGCACCGAGGTCACAGCTACATTGTTAGACAGCCTGGGGGACGCTTACGGAAGTGCGGTAACCGTCGCTTATGATTCAGCTACTGCGGGTGCAACTATCGATTTTGGTAATGGCTTGGCAGTTTCATTAGGAACCGGACTTGCAGCAGATGCAACAGCCGCAAGTAATTCATTTGACTTGACTGCAGCAGTTGCCGCGACTCCTGCAACTGCAACGAGTGGTTCATTCAGCTATACTGCCTCAGTTGCTGCAGCTGCCTCTGGGGTGAACATGGGGATGAACGGGTTGAATGGGACGGTAGCAGTATCTAATGCAGATGACTTCGCCTTGTATATGAAGAAAATTGATGAAGCAATGGTTTTGGTCAATTCACAACTTTCCAAAATCGGTTCATTGACTGGTTCATTGACCTTCAAAGAAGATCAAGTTTCTTCATCCCAGATCAACATTGAAGCCTCATACAACCGAATCATGAACGCGAATATGGCTGAAGAGCAAGTGAATGCAAGCAAATTGATGATTCTGCAGCAGACCTCTACTGCAATGTTAGCCCAGGCTAACGCGGCTCCTCAATTTCTCCTCTCACTCTTCAAATAATTAAAATAAGTTCTTTAGGAGCCGGCTCATTTCTAATGAGTCGGCTCCATTTTTTTATTCAAAAAGCAATTGAGAAAATTTAAGATATTGGTCATCATATTAGTTAAAGTTTATTCAGTTTCGTCCGTTAATATGAGTAGGTATAAAAGCATAGTTTTGACAATTAAGAAAGACCGGTAATTGAAGCAAGCTTCCGGATTAATTAAAAGCTTCATAAGAGGTGAAATAATGGCCACAACAACCGCAACAACCGCAACAACATCATCAACAGGCATTACATCATTAGACTCAACTTATCAGTCTTTAATTGAATATCAAATTAAAATGGAAAGTGCCCCGTTAACCAAGCTTGAAACCCAGCAAACTGCATTACAAAAACAACGTGAAGTTTACAACGAGCTTAAAACTAAATTGGATCTACTGAGATCCACAAGCAAAGCATTGATTAGCACAGATGCATTTTATACACTAAAACCAGGACGTACTGTTTCAGTATCAAATATTGAAACAGGATCAACCGTAATTAGCGCGGCATCATCCAGTTTTGCAGTTGCTTCCTCATATGATATTGCAAATATTCAATTAGCTTTAGCAGATCGTGTTAGATCTGATCAACAAGAATATTCTGACCAGGCATTATCAAAAAGCGGGACAATCTATATTGGAGGCACTCAAAACCGTAGTGCAGTTGCTAACCTTCAATCGATGGACACTATTTCAAAAATAGAAACAAGTGAAACGATTGCCGCAGGCCAAAAAGAACTTGGAAATGATAACTATTTCATTGAAACACAACAAAGTGCTACTGGAGTTTGGCAGTTTAGACTTGTTGATAGCGAAGGAACAGCAGCAAGAATTGCAAATGGGACCAGTTCAACCAATTTTACAAATGCATGGCAAAACATTCCAACCGATGGAAACACATATTCTACCGGACGAGGAATAAACATTGATTTTGGAACTGATTCATCAAAATTTGTTGCCAATACTAAACTAGGTGGAGCAACAAGCTTCAATTATCAAGCAAAAGGCGCTGATATTTTAATTACCGAAAGTATGTCTCTAAATGATATAGCGTTCGCCATAAACTCAGGGACTTTTGCATCAGGAAATGAAGTCATAGCAACTGTGGTCAATAAGCAATTATTACTAAGTTCTAAACTTACCGGAGAGAGTCACAAAATTCAAGCCAGCGGAAGTGTATTGGAAGATTTAGGCGTCTTGTCTGGTTCAAGCTTTAAAAACGTTATGCAATCGGCACGTAATTCTACTTTTACAGTGAATGGTCTTCCGATTGTTCGGTCTCAGAATTCTGCTCTTACAGATGTGATTAGTGGCGTTACATTAAATCTCGCCTCTGATGCAGACGGCAAATCGGCTACCCTGAATATCAATTCTGATAACACTGCTCAAAAAACAGCGATAAATTCTTTTATTACTAATTTTAATAGTTTGCAAAGTTTTATTAACACAAATCTGGCAATTACAAAGAACGCTGATAACTCTTATTCAAGAGGTTCGTTATCTGGCGATCAGTCGATCGTGAGCCTTAGAAATTCACTTTTCAATTTGGTAGGTAGTTACGATTCAACGGCTACGGTTTTTAAATCATTGCAAAGCATCGGGATTACCGTGGATAGCAAATTGACAATGGCGATTACGGATAGCAGCAAATTGGATGATGCGTTGAAAAACAATTATTCTGAGGTTATTTCTGTGATGGATCGCGTAATGAGTTCAGTCACTTCAAAATTAGATAGGTATACTGGAACAAAATCTTATGTTGATCAGCTTATTAAGTCTAATGCCACACAAACAATTAATATTGGAAATTCTATCGTAAGCATAAATAAAAGATTAGACGCTCGAGAGCAATCTCTAATTCTTTATTATGCTGATATTCAAGCGCAAATGGATATGTTAACCAATACTCAGAATACTAACTCAGCGTGGATAACATCATTGTATAGTAGTCTTTACTCAAGGTAATTTAACCAGACGGACCTGGTTATTGCAACACTCAGATTTAAGATCTCAGGCATGATGCCGGAGGAAAAAATGTCAGTAAATTCGGTAAATAAAGTTGGGCAAGTAGATTTTGGCTCTGGACCTGTTCAGGTTGAAGCGCCAAAACCAGTCGAAGTATCGACAAAAAGTGAAAGTGTTCAGATTGATAAACCATCTGAACAACCAAAAGGTGCTGAACAAGCAGCTTCTGCTCCAGTGTTGAATGGTGATGTGCGTCTTAAATTTATTGTTGACGCCAAAACGAATGATGTTACGGTATTGGTTTTAGATAAAACAAGCCGACAGATCATTCGAACCATTCCTACGGATGAGCTTAAAAACTTAACCCGTGGTGATTTGGTAACTATTTTTGCATGAGGATTATTTTTCTTTTTATCTAATTTCCCCGGAATGATCTAAAGTTGCGATCATATTGGCCGATAATATAGATATAAGAAACAATAATTCTTAGCAGGAGCATTAAAATGTTTCAACAACCTTTCAGAAGTCAAGAGTATCGACAAAACGATGTTTTAGGAGCGAGCCCGCTTCGTTTAGTGGTCATGGCATATGATTTAGCCATTCAATCCTGCGAAAGACAAGATTTTGAAAAAGCCACTCGTGCCATAAGCGTTTTGCGTGATGCATTGAATTTTGAATATCAAGACGTTGCTTTGGGTCTATTTAGAGTTTATCAATGGTGTCTAGATTGTATTAGGCAAGGTGATTACAATAACGCTATTTCAGCACTAAGTGAATTAAGAGATGCTTGGGTGCAAACTGAAAAAAAAATGACGCCGGTCAGAGTAGCTAATGTTCAACCCTCAAGAATTGCTTTAGAAACACCGGCATAAATAATTAATTTCTATTCCAGGTTTGGACACTAAGAAAATTAGTGTCCGATTTGGATATTTAATTCCTTCACGCGTTTTTTATTTGAAGTTCATATCCTCTTTACTGATTCATCATGCTCCACATGTTAATATGACTCCATAGTAAACCGTTGCTGGTTAAGGAGTCACTATGAGTTTCTGGAGTAATATGCGTGTTAGTTCAGCTGCCTTGTCTGCCCAAAGGCTGCGTTTGGATTTAATTTCTAATAACATAGCCAATGCACAAACTACAAGTACAGAAGCAGGTGGACCTTACAAGAGACAAGATGTTTTTTTTCAAGCCCAAGGAAATAAGGCTGGATTACCAGATTTTATAGCTAATCGATTAGCCAGTAAAATGCCAATTGCAGAAAGTCAATATGGTGTGCAAGTGGCGCAAATTGTTACAGATCAAACAACTGGAGCGAAAGTATATGATCCCAGTCATCCTGATTCTGACGCAGAAGGATATGTGACATATCCTAACGTTGACTTGGTAACAGAAATGACCAATATGTTATCTGCCACTAGATCTTACGAAGCTAATTTAGCTGTTGTTGATGCCAGCAAAAATTTGGCTTATAAAGCCTTAAATATTGGCAAATAATGCCAGAGGATAAAAAATGACTATTCCATCTATTTCACCATTAACTACTTCTGGATTGCAGGGTGTTGCACAAGGATTAAAAACCACTGCCACAACCAAAACTGAAACGATTGGTGAAACCTTCAATCAAGTATTGAACAATTTAAACGAATCATCAACTAATGGTGATTCCTTAATGAAGCAACTTGCAAGTGGAAAAGATGTTGATATTGCGGATATGATGATTGCTTCCACTCAAAATGATGTAAATTTTCGCGTAGCCATGGCTATTAGGGATAAGTTAGTGGAGACTTATCGTGAAGTAATGCGTATGAACATATAGTGTAGAGGAATTATCAATATGAATGCCATTTTGCAACAATTCCAGGCTTTATGGAAAAGACAAAAAACTAGCCAGAAGGTGACTCTGGTTTCTTTGTTTTTAGCCGCCGCCATCTTGATACCAATACTAATTACTTGGGGAACACAAACGACATATGCAGTGGCGTTTAGTGGATTGTCTGAAGGAGATGCAGGTGCGATTGTCGAAGAATTAACGACCCAGGGTGTTTCATACAAACTAGAAGGTTCTTCAACTATCCTTGTACCCTCAGATCAAGTCTATAATGTCAGACTTAAAATGGCTTCAGCTGGTTTACCTCAAAAGGGCACTACTGTTGGTTATGAATTGTTTGATGCTAGTTCGTTGGGGATGACAGAATTCACACAAAAGGTAAATTATCAACGAGCAGTTCAAGGTGAACTAGAAAGAACTATCGGCAGCCTTAATTCTGTTGAAGCCGTAAGCGTTCACATTGTTGTACCTGAGAAGACTTTGTTATCTTCTTCTCAGCAAGAGCCGACCGCCTCTATTATGGTAAAAACAAAATCTGGCACAGCTTTGGATGCCGGACAAGTAAGGTCCATTACACATCTAGTTGCAGCCAGTATTGAGGGGTTAAAATCAGAGAATGTGGTTGTTGTTGATAGCGAGGGTAACATGCTTGCGTCAGGTGCAACAACTGGATCTGAAGCAGCAGCGGCAGCAGTAACAGACAGCCGCAGATTAGCAGAATTGTCCGCGTCAAAAGATATTCAAAATAAAGCCCAACTAATGTTGGATTCTGTGTTAGGCCCCGATAAAGCCATTGTTCAAGCAAATGTTACTTTAGATTGGACCCAAAGAGAGTTCACCTCACAAACATATGAGCCAAACCCTTCTGCGGTTCGGTCATCCTCAACTACATCTGAAACATATTCAACAGATGGTTCGACTGTGGGTGGCATCCCTGGAGCAGAAAGTAATTTACCCGATCCTGTAAATGAAACCACTACTGGAACTGGCACAAGTAATTATCAAAGAACAGATACGACCACAAATTTTGAACTTGCTTCTACACAATCGCATGAAATTATTGAACCTGGACAAATCAAACAGATATCCGTTTCAGTTTTGGTTGATTCTATAACAGATCCAACCCAGTTAAACGTATTGAAAAATGCAGTTTCTGCAGCAGTAGGGATTGACGCAGAGCGTGGTGATTCCTTGGCTGTAGAGTCTATCGTTTTTGACCGAACTTTCTATACTGATCAAGTCGAACAAATGGAAACCGCTTCAAAAACCAACATGTATATCAAATACGGCCAAATTGGCGGAGCCGTATTGTTGTTTGTTATTTTATTGCTTTATGTGCAAAAATTGCTAAAGAATTTAAAATTAGCATCTACTGATGCCTGGGTGCCAGTGATGAAAAATGTGTCAGATAATTCATTGAGAGCCCCGCAAATGGCTCCAATGATCAGTCCGACTATACCTGTGCCTCAAATGGCAACTATTGCTCCCGTTATTGAAATGCCAACACCAAAACAGAAAATTTCTCCTGAAGATGAGCAAATTCAGAAGGTCATGACGCGATTGAGCGAAGATTCTCCTGCTAGCGTGGCCGAAATCATTCAGCTTTGGTTGGCTGAGGATGAGAAGTAAACATGAGTAATTACGCAACTGCCACGGGTCTTGAAAAAGCATCAGTACTTTTATTGAGTTTGGGTGTTGATAATTCATCCAAAGTACTCCAATATCTGGGAGAGAGTGAAATTGAACGAGTTTTAATGGCGCTGTCAAAAGCCTCTTCCATACCCACTGAAATTAGAAGTATTGCTTTGCAAGAAGCCTATGAATTGGCACAAGCTGAAACAGGATTACACGGTGGTGGCGTTGAATATAGCCGACAATTATTAGCGCGTGCAGTTGGCCCCCGCAGAGGAGCGGAAATCCTCGAGCGTATATCAGCACATCAAACGTTGTCTTCTTTTGAGATGCTGCGAAGTGCTGATCCATCTCAGGTAGCATCGTTACTTGAAGATGAAATGCCACAGACCATTGCGTTGGTTTTATCTTATCTAGAAGCAAAAGTTGCTGCAGATATATTAACTTCAATGCCAAAAGATTTGCAAATTGAAGTTGTATTGCGCCTTGCAGGAATGGATCGAGTATCTCCACAAGTGGTGCAAGTTGTTGAAAAAGACCTAAAAAACAAACTTTCCGGTGTGATGAATGAAGCTGATTTCAGAGCGACTGGTGGTGTTTCTTTCCTGGTTAAAATGCTTAATCAGGTTGATCGCGGCGTTCAAAAAACCATCTTTGAAGCACTTGATACCACCAATCCAAAATTAGTTGAAGAAATTCATTCCAATATGTTTACATTTGATGATTTGAGTAAATTGGATGAAAAGACGATGCAACGAGTCTTACGGGATGTCAGTAAAGCAGATCTGGCCCTCGCATTGAAAGCCGCAAACGACAAGCTAAAAGAATTGATTTTTAAATGCTTGTCAGAAAGAGCACGCGACAATCTGCAGGAAGAAATAGAAATTCTTGGGCCTCAATTGGCAAAGAACGTTTATGCCTCTCAAAGGCGACTTGTTGATGCAGTTAGAGCCCTGGAAGAAGCTGGCGAAATTGTGGTTGCTGGCGGCGGAGAAGATTATGAGATCATCCAATAGCATAATTCGGGCAAGGGATAACCTGTCTAGAGTGCAAGCATGGTCTCCAGTTGAATTCGAACAGGAAGAATTATTTTCGAATGAATTGATATATTCAAGCGCTTTAAACTTTTTCGGAATTAAGTCAGGGGAATCAAAAGAAAAGACCAAGAATCTTGTAAAAGCGAGCCAGAGTGAAGAATTTTTTCAAACCTGGCAGCCGGGTGAAATGAATACTAGCAGTTCCAAACTTGAAGAAGACAACTTGGCGACAACTAGTTGGGAACCATTTCTGGAACAGCCAAACCCTCGAAAAATAGCTGATCAGATTATTATTGAAGCTAAAAATAAGGCTGATGAACTCATTAATTCTGCAAGTGCTTCTGTAGAGCAACGCAGACAAGAAGCATACAATCAAGGCATGGAAGCTGCAAAAGCCGAGATGCGAGAATCATTGCAGGCAGCAGCATCGGTGATCAATGTAGCCAGAGAATGGCGTGTTGACATGATGAACCAGGCAGAGCCAATGATCATGGATTTAGTCAAGAAAATGGCTCAAAAAATGTTTGGAGATGGTGTTGAACTCGAAAATGCGGCTTTACAACATCATTTTGCAGCGGTAATGGAATCAGCCCGGTCTCTTGGTGATCTTCGTGTTTATCTGAATCCAAAAGATGCAATCTTGCTGGGACCGGATTGGCGAGAATATCAAGCCTCAATGTTAGGTAACAAAGTTGAAATTGCCTCAAACGAGTCGATTAAACAAGGTGGTTGCTACATTCAAGGAGAATGGGGAACAGCCGATGCGTTGGTTGAAACTCAACTAGCTGCTATCCTTGACCAGTTCTCTGAAGTTGAAGATCCTGATAAAGGAGACGATTAATGCAAATCGACCTCCCTGATATTTCTCGTTATTCAACGGCATTGAAAGAGGTTAACACAACCCGTAATTCAGGTAAGGTTGTACAGGTATTGGGTTTGACGATTGAAGCAATTGGTTTGGATTGTCAAATTGGTGAAGTATGTATGATCACCACCAGTCTTGGTGTAACAATTATGTCAGAAGTAATCGGGTTCAAAGAAGAACGTGTCTTACTTATGCCCCTTGGTGATATGCAAGGCATTCAACCTGGAAGCACGGTTTTTCCAATATCAAAATCTTTCAGAGCACCTGTCGGGACTGTTTTGTTGGGCAGGGTTTTAGATGGGTTAGGAAGACCAATGGATGGCGGACCAGAATTAGATACCGTCAAAAAAGTTTCCACTTATGCAATTCCGCCGCATCCGCTGGAACGTGCACCAATAACCAGCCCTCTGGTGACTGGCGTCCGTGTTATTGATGGATTGTTAACTTGTGGTAAAGGTCAGCGTATGGGCATTTTCGCTGGTTCTGGAGTAGGAAAAAGTACTTTGATGGGCGCATTGGCTCGAAGTTCGCGTTCAGACGTCAGCGTAATAGCATTAGTCGGCGAACGTGGACGTGAAGTAAGAGAGTTTCTTGAGCGTGATTTAGGTCCAGAGGGTTTGGCTAGATCAGTTGTAGTGGTTTCAACATCAGATCAACCAGCTTTGGTGCGGTTAAAAGCCGCTTCAATTGCCATGACAATTGCAGAACATTTTCGTGACCTTGGCATGGACGTTACATTCTTAATGGATTCAGTAACTCGTTTCGCAATGGCTCAACGAGAAATTGGTTTGGCTATTGGTGAGCCTCCTGCCTCAAAAGGATACACGCCTTCTGTTTTTGCTTTATTACCTCGTTTATTAGAACGGGCTGGTGCCGGAAAAATCGGAACAATCACAGGCTTTTTTACAGTTTTAGTTGAAGGTGATGATTTCAACGAACCCATTTGTGACGCAGCCAGAGGTATTTTAGATGGACATATCATTTTAAGCCGCGAATTGGCTGCCAGAAATCACTATCCTGCAATTGATGTGCTTAATAGTGTGAGCAGGGTTATGCCGGCAGTTACATCCAGAGATCACATCATTTCAGCCGGGCAAGCTAGAAAGCACCTTGCAACATACGAAAAAGCAAGAGATCTGATCAATATCGGGGCATATGTCTCAGGTTCTGACTCAGATATAGACTCAGCATTGCGTGTAATGCCGACGCTTACTGGTTTTCTACAGCAAAATATGCGCGATGTAACACCATTTGAAGATACATTGAATACTTTAATGGTAATGCGTTCAGAGGAAGTATAATATGGCCCCTAAATTTTCTTTACAAACCGTGTTGGATGTAAGACATAACCGTGCTGAAGCGCTTGAAATTGAGTTTAGTAAGCTGCTTCAACGTGAAAAAGTTATTTTTAGTGAAATCGAAACTCTTGAAAACAATAAACAGTCATTAATGTTTAAATTGCATGAACAGATGACGGGCGATATGGATCTTTTTACCGTTGCACATTTGCGCGCCAATATTAATCAACACACTACCGCTGTAGACAATTGCCATTTAGCTTTGGCTAATTTGCAGGTTGAAATAGAAGGCAAAAGACGGCAATTGATTTCAGCCCGACAGGCTGAAGAAACACTTGATATTTTAAAACGTAATGAGATAAAGAAATTTAAAGAAAAAGAAGTAATCCACGAAAATAAAGAACAGGATGACGTCTACATATCGCGCAACTTCCAAAAAAGGCAGGAGGTTGAAATCCAAAATGATTGACACATCTTTCAATACCAATATGCAATTAATGATGATGAATTTGTTGATGAAACTGTTGGAAAATCAATCTGAAGAGAGCCAAGATAACAGTTCATCGACAACTAATTCTGATTCAAATAATGTGTTTTCAGATTTGATTAAGCAAGCATCTGAAAAATATGGTGTGGATGAAAAATTGATTAACTCAGTGATGCAAGCTGAATCAAATTTCAATTCAACAGCCGTATCGTCAAGTGGCGCACAAGGATTGATGCAGTTAATGCCAGCTACCGCAGCCGGACTAGGGGTAACTAATTCCTTTGACCCTGCACAAAATATTTATGGCGGAACCTTGTACTTGAAACAAATGTTGAATCGAT
Organism: uncultured Anaerolineaceae bacterium; assembly: GCA_927443345.1. Classification (GTDB taxonomy): domain Bacteria; phylum Chloroflexota; class Anaerolineae; order Anaerolineales; family Anaerolineaceae; genus UBA6107. Next base: position 28,262 of record CAKMKJ010000048.1, read on the forward strand.
ATGACGGTGATGTTGAAAAAGCACTTGCTGCGTATAATGCCGGACCGGGTGCTGTAAATAAATATGATGGAATTCCACCTTACCAGGAAACGCTTTCATATGTTTCAAAGGTGATTGGTTTATACAAAAGCCAAAACTAAGGAGGTAGTATGAGTAGTTCACTTTTTTCTGATGATGCACTTAGTGCTGCCACACTGGCACTTAAAGGTTTGACTGCCAGGCATCAAACCATTAGCAGTAATATCGCCAACGTCGACACACCTGGGTACAGTGCGAAACAAGTTGACTTTGAAACTACATTGCAGCGCAGTCTTAATAGTCCTAAAAACTTGACCTCAATGGCCAAGACCAATAAATTGCACCTGGACTCAAGTACTTCTACAGCGTCATTTCTGACCACAAGCAACAGAGCTGGTGGTACATATCGTGAAGATGGAAATAATGTCGATATTGATACAGAATTGATGGATATGGCAGAAACAAATATCAAATATCAAGCTATCAGCCAGAGAATCAGTGGAAAACTGCTTCTATTAAAAGCTATTGCCCAAGGAGGCTAAAAATGAAAAATTTTGTTGAAGTTGCATGTTCATCTCCACCAAATGTGATGAATGCAACAAAACCGGCTGCGCAAGCAGTGCAGGTTGCCGATCAAGATCAATTTGGTCTTGTATTGAAAAAGGCATCAGAGCGGATTGTGAATGATAAACAATCTGACAGTGTCAGTAATAGTAGAGATTCAAGAACCATAGATAGGGCAAATGGGTCTGATTCTTCTGCCTATAGCAAAGTATCTGAGAATAAGAATGAAAGGGAGATTGATAGATTAAACAAAGCTGATAAAAACGAAAAGTCAAATGATTCTGAAGAGACCGAAAAAATATCTGATATAGAAGCCAAAGCTGATCAGGAAACAGTGGTATATGGTCTTGCATCACCGACCGGTATAGTAGTCGAAAATACTGTTTCAGCCACAACGGTTGATTCTGATACAACAGGTGAAGTGGGTGAACAAGTTGTTCAACCAAGCAATTTGATCCATATTACTTCCACTCCAGCCGTTGATGAAGAATCACAACTATCTGGTAACAAAGCCGCCACGGCTCAGACAACCTCAGCTCAGGCAACCTCAGCAACATCAGTGGTCGTAAATGAAGAACCTCAAGAGACTCAAGTCGAGCTTGAAACAAAAATAGCATTTACTGAGTCACTAAAAAAAGGTGCAAAGGTTGATGAAAAAACGACCACTGATTTGAAACCTGTAATTGATGATTCAAATGTAAAAGCATCAGATGGTGCAAAAGTAAACGTTAGCACCAGTACAAATTCTAATGGAGAAGCTGTTATCAGCATCGCCAGAAATAATCAGGAGGTAACACTAAAAACGGATGTTGAGGCCGAGAAAAACGTAATTTCTGTGGATGTTGGTCCCGGGCAGCAAAATGCTCCGCCTGGTAATCCGAATGGGACTACGGCAGTAACTGCTAATGCAACAGTCCAAAACGTAACTCAAATTAGTGAGCCGGCCCGCTTGGCGGAAGCTCCTAAAAATGAAGCCATCACACAAGTTGCAGATCAGATTAACCAGATGGTTAAATCCAACCGGACTTCTGTTCGCATGCAACTGTATCCCGAAGAATTGGGACACATCGATTTGAGAATCGTAACTACCAAAAATGGCATCGGTGTGACAATGGTGGCAGACAAGGTTTCAACTCAACTAGCACTTAAGTCCGAAATGGATTTATTGCGACAGAGTATAGAGCAGGCTGGCATCCAACTGTCAAATCTGAATATCAATCAGGGTAATAATTCAAACAGACAACAATCGTTTGAACATAGACAAAACTTGTCAAATGGTTCATACCCCGCAACGAATTCAGATAACTCAAATTCCACATCTAATGAACCAAGAGTTCACTTGAAATCTTCGGTCGTGGATTATCGAGTATAGGAGGATTTAATGGCATCAAGTACAATCAGTTCGGTACTATCTTCAATGAACACGATCAATACAACGACAAAAGATCAGACCACCATAGACAATGATGATTTTATGACATTATTGTTTGCGCAGCTCAAAAATCAAGACCCGATGAAGCCCATGGATAGCTCTGAAATGATGAGTCAAATTGCTACTCTAAATTCACTTAATGCATTAATGGCGATAAAAGACAGCATTAACTCATTAAATGATTCTCAAACCTTAAGCTATGCATCCAGCCTAATTGGAAAAACAATTAATGCCGTTCCAGATGCAAGTGATACATCAAAAATTGTTACCGGGGTTGTTACCTCGATGACAACATACAATGGTGAAACTTTAGTCCAAATTGGAAACACTGATGTAAAACTTTCAACCATTGTTTCAATTTCGAATGGATAAACCTTATGGTAGATGAGATGAAGATTCAGTCAAATCCGGGCATAATCCCGACTACAGCAACTCAATCAACCACTGCTGTAAACAAAACCGACAATGGTGCAAGTGGCATGAGTTTTGCTGATACCTTGTCTCAGACTCAGAATCTGCGGTTCTCAAATCACGCACAAAAGAGATTGGAAGCACGCAACATTAGCCTGACTGATGATGGCATCAACAGATTGTCAAATGCAGTCGACAAAGCTGAAAAACGTGGTGGAAAAGAATCGCTGGTAATGGTTGATGACATGGCGTTTATCGTCAATGTACGTGACCGCATGGTTGTCACAGCTCTTGATTCAAAAACGCGTGGTGAAGGCGTCTTCACACAGATTGACAGTGTGGTATTTGCCGAGCCATCCGATAATGATAAGAGCAGTTCAATTGATATTGCAAAGTAATTAATCAAAATTCAGATGCAGGCCGGCCCTCTTGGAGGAAGCCTGCAGTTACCTACAGGAGAGTATCATGATTCGCTCAATGTTTACCGCAATCAGTTCGTTAAATTTAAACCAAACCTTTTTGGATGTCATATCTGACAACCTCGCCAATGCCAATACCACTGGATTCAAAGCAAGCCGTGTGATCTTTCAAGATCAGTTCGCTCAGATAATGAGTTCTGGAGCGGCCCCCATCGGAAACGTTGGTGGTATCAATCCAACTCAAATCGGTTTGGGCGTCAAATTGGGATATGTTTCTCCTACTTTTACACAAGGTATGATGCAATCCACAGGCCGAAGTACTGATCTGGCTGTTCAAGGAAATGGTTTCTTTACCTACACCAATGGACAGGAAACACGTTATTCTCGCGAAGGCTCACTTGAAATTGATGCCGACGGATACCTTGTCAATAATTCGACCGGTATGCGCATCATGGGATGGATGATTAACCCTGGTACATCAACTGTTGTTGACACAAACCAACCTACAACAGCAATGCAGATTTCTTTGGATGCAACCATTGCGCGAGCGACATCTGCCGCTTCACTTGGCGGTAATTTAGATTCAGGATTGCCATTCGAAATCGCCCCGGCTGTTGCAACTGTAGATACAACAAGCATTGGCACAAATTACATAGCCGCAGTATCTCCTCCAACAAGCATTGCAATTGAATTAGCAAGTGGCAACTACTCAATGAGAACAGTTATTTCTGCGAATTCATTAGGTGGATATACATATACAGCACAATTGCGGAACAGCTCAGGAACCAGCGTCGGTGCGCCAATATCAGGTACATATGTTAATTCTCCAGTTAACCCTGGCGACCCGGGTGCAATAATCGATGTTGGAAGAGGCCTGACCTTTACTTTGGATAGTGGTTTAGCTGCCACTATGACCACAACTACACCTGGAACGCAATATTCTGCAACCTTGTCGCCGCTTGGCATTGGTGTAGCAGAACTGGCAAGTGGTGCATATACCGTTTCATATGCGACCACTTCAAATGGAGCGAGTGGTTATAATTACAGTATTCAGTTATCGGGCAGCGCTGCTGTTACTGGTGTTTATAACAATCTTACAGGTTCAACTATAGATTTAGGAAATGGTATTTCAATTAATTTGGCAGCAGGCCTTGGTGTTAATTCAGCTAGTGATTTGGCATTTACTTACACTCATTCTGGTTCTCCTGGCACCGATCAGTCAATCACAAGTGGTACTGTAGGATATACCCATTCAGTCGCAGCAGAAACTTCAGACTCAAGGTCAACAACGATTGCTGTTTATGACTCATTGGGAGCCTCTCACACCCCCACCATTCAATTTACGCGTACAGCAGACCCATTAGTATGGACTTGGGCGGTAACTGATCCTGTGGGCTCTTCTGGGAATGGAACCATCACGTTTACTTCAGATGGAAGATTCAACAATTCATCGCTAGCAAATCCAGTTGTTATTCCTGGGAATGATGGCGCGGATCCTATCGATATTGACCTTGACTTGTCAAAACTCACAATGCTTTCTGCAGATACTACTCTTTCACCACGCAGTCAGAATGGTCTTGCTGCTGGATCTGTATCAGAATTATATGGTGCTCCAAACTCAGGTGAAATGTACCTTGTCTATTCAAATGGTTTGAAACAACTGGTTGGACAACTCGCTCTCGCACATTTCACAAATCCTTCTGGTTTACTTCGGGCTGGTGGAAACCAATACAAGATCGGTTTGAACTCAGGCGAACCTCAAATCGGAACTGCCAACACAGGCGGACGCGGTGCTATTTCTTCTGGTTATCTTGAAGCGTCAAACGTGGATATGGCTCAAGAATTTACAAACATGATTTTGGCACAGAGAGCTTTTCAAGCTTCAACTCGTGTGATCACTACTTCAGATCAAATCCTGCAAGAATTGGTTAATCTCAAGAATTAAGCATTAGAATATGCCGGCCTGTAAACAACAGGCCGGCATTGTAAAAGCTGAAAAATAAAATGCTAAATATTACTGGTCCAATCCAATCAAGTCTTCCTCCCTCTCAGGGTAGTACTGATCAATTCCTGAAGGTAAATCAGCGGATTTCTGGTGAAATCATCAGTGTTACAAATGAAAATGTTGTTTTAGCTATAAATGGGGTTCAAGTTGTGGCAAAAATGACTTCCGCTGAGCAATTGGCTTTGCTCCTTGACCAGCGTTTTGCAAATTTTATAGTCAAAGATATCGCTAATAATCAAATCACACTTCAATTAACTGCTTCACCAGCTCAAAAATCCAATATTCAAAAATCTTCCACAAATAATTCACTCGGTATGGCTTTATTGGAGCAGTTTGGGATGCCAATTGATGAAGCCAATAAATCCATTGTTCAAGCAGCATTGAACAGAGGATTGAAAATTACACCAGAGCTGATAAATCAATTGAGACAGGTATTGGATGGTACTGCAGGTTGGACTCAAGCCGATGTTAATTTGGCGGTTGCTATTAAATCAGCAGGACTTCCATTAACCGAGGGTAGTTTAAATTTAGCACAGAGTTCTGTAAAAAATATACCTGCAAATTTCCTCATTTTGATAAGTCAAATGAATGAAGCTTTAAACCGCCCGGGTTTGCCTGCAGAAATTCAACAAATGATTCGATCTACCCTTGCTGCGCTTCAAAACACGATGGTGCAGGGTGGAGGGACAAAAGAGAATATTGAACAAAACTTGATGGCATCAATAAAAGGTCTTGGTTCATCAATTGAGAATGAAATTAGTAAAATAATAACCCAAAATATTAAAGTGAGCCAAACTTCAGAATTTAATAATGTCTTACTTAATTTAGCAAGTTTACGGCATGAATTGGCCAATACTAATATGGGGAGGCTATTTTTGGCAATCGATCGTTTTATAGAAGGCATGCGATGGACTCATTTTGTTAATATTGATCCAGACCAGCCTATTGCCAAGGGGCAGTGGACACAGATGGATTTGCCTGTCTCATTTGGATTTAATCATTTAAACCAGGCTCAACAGGATTCTATTCATAATCTTCAAATTAGAGTCGCTCATCAAGAGGATGATGAAGAAGGTAGTAAAATAAATCCAAACTACACAAGGTTGGTTATTCAGGTGGATCTTGAAGAAAATGAAATGATCAAAGTTGATTTGTCGATCGTATCACAAATGATTGGAGCTGATATCACTGGGTCTAATAGTGAAATTTGCTCAAAAGCTTCAGAAGAATTGGACGAATTAAAGTTAGGTTTATCAAATCTCGGTTATACTTTAAAGACAAGTAAGATTGAGTTGGGAGATACTGTACTAGAAATGGATTTGAATGAGTCAGGCAAATCTCTTCCAACTATTTCTTCTGTTGATCTAGGAGTATAAATATGACTTCTCTTCATATTCATACTGACAGCAATGATGATAAGGTAAAAGCTGTAGCGCTTGGATACGATCAAAATAAAGACGAAGCTCCTCGCGTGCTGGCATCGGGTAAAAATAAAATTGCAGAACAAATAATTGCAGTAGCAAAACAAAATGGCATTCCAATCAGAGATGATCCTGTGTTAACTGCGGCATTAATGGAGATTGATATAAATCAAACCATTCCACCAGAATTATATAGAGTTGTCGCGGAAGTACTTTCGTATATCTATCGAATCCAACATAAAACTGGCAAGGTGAATAACTAATGAGTGATTCAACTAATCAAAACGATGATCGAAGACAAAATTACCGAATCATTTATCCAGAAACTTATCATCCGAGCTTGATGATAAGAAATATTCAATATGATATCTTAGATCTTAGTGAAACAGGAGTGCGTTTTAAATTAAAAGAAAACGTAAAACTTCCTGGAGATTTGTTTCATGCGGAAGTAAAGCTTCATAATGATTCGAATGTTGAAATTTTAGGCAGAATTATTAGAATTACTGGCCAGCATGCAGCCATGTTTATGGTCGTAAAAAAGATACCATATCAAATTATTCTCGCTGAACAGGCATATCTAAGAAATATGAATTAATTGTCTATTTTTCTGCGGAAAATTCTGATTCTAGCAATTCTCTTAAATTTTTAAACGATTCAGGTTCAGGCCCTTCAACAAGAAGGGCTTTTAATTTGTCTTGAGATTTAAGTGCCTCAACAATTTCTCCGCGTAGAATGGTTATTTCACGGGGTGCTGAAATGCCTATCTTAACTTTATCCCCTTCAACCCCAAGAACGGTAATGAAAATTTCATCACCGATTTGAATGGTTTCATTGGTTCGTCTCGAAAGCACCAGCATAAAATATTGCCTTTACCGTAATGTGTCAAATAGATTTAAAGCAGAGATAGATCTGGAGCAAATTTCTAAGACAGTTTGATAGGTGGTTTGTTGCAAATTGAACATTGAAATTGCTTCAGCCATATTAGCATCTTCTTTGATTGATAATAATCCCTTTAGTTCATTTTGCGTGATCGTTAAATGTTCATTACTTGTTTTTATTTGTCTGAGAATTGCGGCATTATTTGTTCGAGATACGTTCATGTCGGTTAATGCAGTATTGATACTTGATAAGGCATTATTCATTTCTGTCATATCATTTGTTTCGAGGCCGTGTTTTGCCAGGATCAAAGCATCATAGAATGTGTTGAATGCGGTCACACCGTTAGTATTGATCGTAACAGTTACACCTGGAGCGAGATCGCGTTTCATAGTTCCTGTATCACCTGCATAATTTACAACTGTCCCATCAGTTGCTAAATCAAATGGTTTTGTTTTAACTGTGTTACCTGAAAACAAGTAAGTGTCGTTGATAGAAGTATTTCCAACCGATATTGCCTGGTTAAGGATTTGTGTAATCTGAACAGCATAATCGTTGGCACGTTCACTCGCGCCGACTGTATCAGAGACACCCTTTAGCATGATTGAATTTGCCTGGCCAATAAGATCATTCATCAAATTGAATGAGGTCTCATTACTTTCCATCCAGGCTTGGGCAGTGGTTCCTGTTGAGATGTATCCACTGCTGACCAAAATACTTGAGCGCAATACAAGGGCCGATGAAACCAGACTTGGATCATCAGAAGAATTTGCGAAATTCTTAAAAGTGGAGGCTCTTTCGGCGTACTTGTCCAATATCGCTTTAGATTGATTCATATAGCGAATGGCATTGTTATAGGTCATGCTATCGGGAACTCTCATAATAATTTATCCTATCTACCAGCGCCCATATTGTTAATTACTGTATTAAGCATTTCATCGATAACACTAATAACTCTGGCTGCAGCTTCATATGCTTTTTGGGACTTTGCGATATTTGCAGCTTCTTCGTTAAGGCTTACACCAGTCACTGCTTCACGTTGAGAAACAAGCGCTTGAGCAACCAGTGATCGATCACGAGCGTTTGTTGTTGCTCTCTGTACCGTTAGACCTAATTTTGAAATTTGGTCATTATAATACTGACTAAAAGTCATAGTATCTGAATTCATTGTGCCAGTTGTTCTTAGTTTAAAAATCTCTCTTCCAATTTCATTATTGCCGGGCTCGTCTACCGCAGAAGATAGGGCAATTTTTGATACATTTTCAAGGTCGTCATTAACCTTGAAGTTTCCGGCATTTGTACCTTCAAAGAAATTTATTTGCGTTGAATTGTCCAAACCATAACCATTAAAGTGGATCGCGTTTACTTGATCCTTAATCATCATGGAAAGAGCGTTTAAGCCGGTTCGTTGGTCTTCAAAAATGGTGTCTCGGGCTTCAATTACACCAGCCAGTTCACCAGAAGTGGGAACCATGTTTTTTCCATCACTCCAAACAATCTTGGTTAAATTTTCATTTGTGGGGTCAATTTCGGTCTGCAAACGATAGATGTCATGTCCACCGACCAGGATATGCCCATTAATTGAAACGCTGACCTCGCCATTCTCTTGTTTAAATGAAGTAGCACCTGCGATTTCTGACAAACGATCAAGAGCAACATCACGCGCGTCAAGTAAATCGTTTGGTGAGTCGCCAATAGACAGGATACGAGAAATCTCTCGATTAAGGCCTGCAATATTTTCTGCAATAAGGTTTATTTCTTGAATACTTTGATTAATTCGTAAATCTTGTTCAGATCGAATTGATTCAATTTGTACATATCTGGTATTAATCGAACTGGCTAATTCTTTTGCGCTATCAAGAAGCTGGCGGCGAACGCTCGTATTCGTGGGATTATCAGAAGCAGCCTGCCAATTGCTGAAGTAAGCTTCAATTTTTGGAAGGAGGCCATCGGTGGAGGTTTCGAGCAACGATGCCTCAAGTTGAGCGACGATTTCACTTTGCGTAGACCATTTGCTCGCTTGCTGATTTTCAAGGCGATAACGAGTATCATAAAAATCAACGGCATAGCGGTGAATTGCTGATACATAGACACCAGATCCCATTTGACCAACACCGGTTCCATAATAGGAGTTCGAAAGTGAAACAGCAGGGCCTGCTGAAACTCTTGCAAATTGTCTGTGATAACCAGGTGTGTTTACATTGGCAACATTGTGTGCATGAACTGTGCTTGCCTGTGAATGGCTTAGCAGGGCAGTTAGCGCTACATTGATACTTGCAAGTAGGTTAGCCATGATCTTTCCTCTAGGCTTTCATTCCCAAATCACCAATAGTGTTACTTTCAAGCGACCGCTTGACGCCAGGAGGAGAATATCCCTCAGACGGATTGGTGATACTGAGTAAAAAGGATTGGGCAGAGATCAACCATTCCAGTGCTGTACGAGCAAGGGCTTGATTACCATAATTTAGATCTCTTGATTGTTGCACCAGCATACTAATTCCATCATTTAAGCGATGCAATCGATCAGATTCTTCTGAATCAAGACCGGAATAGAGTTCATCAATTGAAACTTCAGTGAGTTTTATGCTTAATTCATTCGCAATGGAAGTAATGAACATTCTGCGTTTTTCTTCAAGAAGGCCAAATTGGTCTAGCAAACCTTCTTTTTCTTCAACGATCGTCATGATCGCGTCAGGGTCTTTTTTGTTTAGCAGAACTCGTTCTTGTTTGGTCGCTCCAATTAATGATTGTAGCGTGCGAAATTCTTGAACTAAGACATTCTCCAATGAATTAAGGAGATCTTGTACTTGCGGATTGTGTTCCATTTGCCCATCCTAATCATCACAGGTTGATTATTTCAGGCCAAGCTTGGCGTACATTTTGTCAGCTAAATCCTGATAGGGGATGTTGTATTCACCTTTTTGAATTTTTGCTTTGAGATCATCAACCTTGGCTTGATCTACTTCTGGAGTTTCATTTAATGCAACGCGAGCTTTTGATAATAGTTTGGCATTATCAGAAAGTTCTGCTTTGTCTTTATTTGACACTGCAGACGTATTATTGGACGAAGAGGCAGAATATTGCTTTTCTACCTGGTTCGTCGCTTCAGTTTTGTTGAAATTTGCATTACTAATATTATTATTTTCTATTTTCATCTTCCACTACCTCCGACTATAAGGGCAAATAAACATCAACCTGTACTCTTATCATCGGCCACTCTTCTAAAAACTTTACACTTTTCTTAAGTGAATTGCACTGTCAATCATTTCAGCGGTGGTTTGAAAAGCTTTGGAAGCCAATTGGAATGAGCGTTGAATGACAATCATGTGTGTCATTTCATCCGCCATATTGACATTTGAACTTTCAAGAGTCCCTGGAGCAAGAGTACCTAAGTTCGTGGTTCCTGGTGCTCCTGTTTGTGGTGTTCCTGAGTTCAAACTTTCTGACCAAAGATTGCTCCCAAAATTCGTTAATCCGCCAGGATTGGTGAAACGTGTAAGTTGAATAGTGCCGGCCATAACCCAGGCATCTTCTACCAATGCATGGATTGTGCCATTTTGGTCAATGGTTACTTCTGTTGCGGTCGCCGGAATTGTTCCTTGAAAATTGATTGGATATCCGCTGCCGTTTAACAATTTTTTGTTTTTATCGAGTAAAAATGAACCATCTCTGGTGTAAGCTGTCGTGCCATCGGGCAGAGTTACTGCAAAGAACCCTTCACCATTAATGGCTACATCCGATAATATACCGGTGTTTTGAAGTTTGCCTTGTGTCATCATTACCTGCGAAGCACTAACTTTTACACCAGAACGGGTGACCCCATCCAGTAGTTCTTGAAAATTCAATCGTGAGCTTTTGTAACCCGTTGTGTTGATATTAGCCAGTGAATTGCTCGAGTTGCTTAAATCGGCAATTCTCGAGTTCATATCCTGACTGGAAATATTTAGTACCTGGAAAAGTGATGGTGACATTTTTTACCTCTTTTTCTCTAACTGACTCTGCCAAGAGTAGAAATTGCTTTACCTAACAATTCATCTTGGTTTTGAACCATCTTTTGGGCAGCCTGGTAAGATCTTGAAATTTCAATCATTTGTGTCATTAATTGAGCAGAATCAACATTGGATTGCTCAAGGGTGTTTTGAATAATTGTGCCGCCACCGGTTGTAGCTGGGGCAGCAGTGCTGGTAAATGTGTTTTCATCTGAACGCGTTAATGTAGAAAGGTCAGCAAAATAAGCTAAGCCTATTGTTCCACCAGCCACTCCATTTACAAAAATTTCACCATTTGTTGATATGGTGGGATCACCTTCAGCTAATTTGATAGGTTGTCCATTAGCTGAAAGGACAAGATTGCCATCCACTGTAACTAATTGCCCAGTAGCGTCTTTGCTGAATCGACCATCTCGAGTAAATCGATCACCTTCAGGCGTACGAATTCTGAAGAATCCATCACCGCTTATGGCAAGATCCAATGGACTATCTGTGTTTTTCAATGTTCCTTGGGCGAAATCTGTGGTTTCGGGTGCCGCCATGACACCGAGCCCCATGTTTCCTAAGTATGTAATTTGATTAACATTGTTTCGAGTAGATTGCGTATAGGCACTGGTGAGGTCAAATTCATCTAATGAAGTCAGAATTTGTTTGAATCCAGGGGTGTTAACGTTGGCTACATCATGAGCAACAGCCTGCTGCCTATAGACACCGGTAATCATCGCTGATGCAGCTGCATAAAGTCCTTTTATCATTTCTTCACCTCCAAGCTAGCAGATGATGCTTTTCCCATATTGAGTACCAGGTTTACTTCATCCCTGGTCATGCCCAATTGCCTTGCTATGTCAACATCAGGCATACTTCCTTCGGCCATCGCTTTTACAATCATGTTTCTTTCACTAATCCCAAGGGTAGGGATGGTTCTTTCTGTTGGTGTTGTTTTTTGTGCAGCACTTAGTAGTGTTTGAAAATCATTTTGTGCCATGATTCCGGTGGGTTCAGTTGAGGTAACTGGATTTTTGGCAGTAGTGACTGCAGTTCGTAATTCTTCTACGACAGGGGTAAGTTTCTTTGCCTGATTTTCTTTTCCTAATACCAGAGCTGTCTCTCGGGCAAGAGTGACCATGTTTAGGGTGTCGCTTAGCAGTCCTGGAATGGTATTTGACATCATTACTCCTTACGCTAACATCGCTTGCAAATTAAGAATAGCTTGCGAATGAATCTGGCAAGCTCTAGATTCAGAAACTTCCAATACTTTTCCAATTTCTTTTAGAGTGAGGTCTTCAAAATAATAGAGTGATAATACAAGTTGGTCTCTTTCAGGTAATTTTTTCAAGCAACCCACCATGCGCCTTTTAAGATCATTTTCTGTTGCAATTTCGGCCGGGTCTTCCTGATTATCATCTGCAAGTGTATCGTAGAGAGAGGTTTCGCTATCTTCATCATTATTTACCAAGGCATCTAATGAAACAATAATTTTGTTTGAATCAAGCAAACCTTGATGAACCTTATCAACATCAATACCGAGGAATTCAGATATCTGTTGTTCATTGGGAGGTACGCTAGTTTCATTGGTGATGGTTTGAATCGCTTTTTGAATAGATTTTGAGCGATGTCGAGCTGTGCGTGACAACCAGTCAATGGAACGTAAATAGTCCAGTACTTTTCCTCTAATGCGCACAGTAGCGTATGTGGAAAATTGAGTGCCGAATCCTGGGTTATATCGATCAACGGCGTCAATCAAACCAAGTAACCCCTGGTGAACAAGGTCTTCATAGTCCATACCCATATCTGATAAAACACCGAGTCGGCCAAGAACATAATGGATCAAAGATACGTGTCTCAACACCAATTCTTCTCGGAGTGCAGGAGAACGTGAAACCAGAAATTGATTTAGTAAATCAAGATCGGTTTGTTTGGTGTTAGTGTCAACTGTTGCTATCATGCATTAGTGTCCATTGAAATACCGGATGAAGCATTTTCAATATCTTCTGCTTCTTTGAGCATACTTCTGGCTGATTCAATTACGCCTTTTGATACAATCCAAGAAGCAAACCAAACGATCAACCCTAATCCTAGTACTGTAACACCGCCTCGCAGCAAAGCCATCCAATATGGATTTCCATTTGCAAAGGTCAGTACCATAACAATAACTCCAACCAGTACAACAGTCAATTTAGACAGCGTAAAAACCAACTCAAGCAAGACAGGAAGTTTCAAATCTTGGTTCGTTGTTGTTTTTTGAGGTTGTGATTGTTTTTTAGCCATTTTTTACACTATTTTTCTGGGTAATCGCCATCAACAACTGCACAAGCAAGTTGTTCAGGGTTGCCGGGTTTGAGATTGCCAAAGATTTGGTGTCCAGTTGAAACAAAGTAGAGAGATAATTTGCTTTGCCATAACAGGTTAAAACTGGCTCCAAATGATCCAGTTTCATCAGTTTTGGTCAAGATCACTCCTTTAAGGCCAAATTGTTTTAACGTTTTTTCCGTTTGGCTTAGGTCTTGTTCTTTTGTGGTTGCAGAGGCAACGAGATAGGTGCAACCTGATGGGATCACAGAGAGAAAAGATCCAAGCTCTACAACGTTATCTTCACTGCGGGGATTGCAACCGGCAGTATCAATAAGAATTAAATCAGCATCTTTTTGAGATTCAAGTAATTCTGCTAATTCCTGTGGGGTGTATGCCAGGAACAGAGGAATTCCAAGTGTCTCAGCATAGGTTCGAGCTTCGGATATAGCAGAAGTTCGAACTGTATCTGCTTCAATCCAAACCACCTTTTTGCCCATTGTGATCATGTAAAACGCAGCCAACTTGGCACAGCAAGAGGTTTTACCACATCCACTTAAACCAGTTAAGGCCATTACTTTACTAGGTACATACGCTAGTGATTTTGTAGTTGGAGGCAAGCATGCTGTTAATTGATGTTTGATAAAGCGATCCAAACGAGAAAAATCATCAAGAATAGCGGGACTTAATGCGTCAAGATTGGTGTCAATAATTTTGTTGACAAGTAGAGTATTAACTCCTTGATCAATTAAGCTTTGTTTTATCGCAAGTAAAACAGAGGGAAACTCAGGCACTGCTTTCTTTTCAATCACCACTGATGTTGCTTTGGCTAATGCTTCTTCAGATTTTTCAGATATAAGATTTATTTGCTCTTCAGTGGGTTTGCGAAAGGCTTTGAAATCTGCTAAATCAAAATGTGAATCTCCAGATTCAGATTGTTGCGATGAATTCTGTGATTGTTCTTTTTTACGCCCCACCACAGGCAAAGGAGGGGTGGGAGCAGGAATTTTTTGTCCGGTCATCAGCAATTTTAAATTTTCAATTTCTTTTTTTAAATCTTCTTGAGTTGGTGTGCCTTTATTTTCTTGTGTTGTTGCTGAGCTGTGATCGGTTTTTGTTGCTTTTGAAGCAATGACTTCGACACATGGTTTTTTCCATGCCGCCCAGATAGGGCCGGCTGGAACTTCACGCATCGATATGATCATCGCATCGGAACCAAGATCGGTTTGAACATTTTTTAACGCTATTAACATGTTTGGGGCACGAAACGTTTTAGTTAACATAATCTACTTTTCCTTTAGTCAATTTCGACCATTCCGTGAGCTTTTACGCGTGTTCCAGCGCTAACTTCTGAGAAAGCAAGGCAGACCAAATTCGGTAATGACATATCTACAAGTTTATGAAACGCTAAGCGCAATTCTCTGGGGCATAATAAAACAGGCTGTTTTCCATTTTGCGCCATTTTTTCCATTTGTTCGCCTGTGTGGGTCAGAATGGTTTGGGCCAGTGAAGCATCAATTTGGAAACCAACGCCATTTTCATTTGCTCCTAAGGAGCTTCGAAGCGCAGATTCTAGCTGAGGTGACAAAGTAAATACATGCAATGTGTTCGTTTCGTCTCTATATAAACCCGAAATTGTATTCGCCAATGATTGGCGGACAGCTTCAGCTAGTATTGCTGGGTCTCTTGTGATGTTTGCGTTGTTTGCAATCACTTCAAGAATTCCGCCTAGATCGCGGATTGGAACGCGTTCTTTTACTATATTGCGCAGAACACTGAGAACATCATTCAAACTAACCATTTCAGGAACAACACCCTCTACTGAAGCTGGGCTCTTTGATTTCAATTGATTTAACATCTCTTGAACCATCTGACGATTTAATAATTCAGACGCATGGGTTCGAACAACTTCGGTAAGGTGAGTTGACAACACAGAAACCGGGTTAACAACTGTATAACCCATTAATTCTGCTCTTCCACGTTCTCCTTCAGAAACCCACAAAGCGGGTAATCCAAATGCTGGTTCCATGGTTTCGATGCCCTTCAATTCTTCATCTGTTTCATTGCCTGGAATTGCCAGTAATCGATCCAGCAATAAATCACCATGCGCTACTTCTTGCCCACGAATTTTTATGCGGTAAGCTTGCGGTTGAAGCCTTAGATTGTCACGAATGCGAACGACTGGCAAGACCAAGCCAAGTTCTAACATCATTTGCCTACGGATTCCTGTAATTCTTTTTAATAAATTATCTGGCATTTCATCATCAATTAAAGGTATTAAGCTGTATCCAATTTCCAATTCCATGGCATCGATAACAATTAACTCCATCATGTCCTCGGGCGTTTCTGCTTCAGATGATTTGGTTATTTCTTGTATTGAAGGATTACTATCTGCTTCTTTCCTTTTTAAGCGTCCAACATAAATAGCTGCTCCTCCAAGAACACCACTCACTGCAATGAATGGCAATTTTGGTAAGCCAGGAACCAATACAAGGGCTCCCATAATCACTGCACCTACAGTTAAAACACTAAAATTTGAAAGTTGCTTAAAAAGATCAGTGCCTAATGAATCTTCTGATGTTGAACGCGTCACAATCAAACCGGATGCAGCAGAGATTAGCAACGCAGGGATTTGAACTGCTAAGCCAGCTCCAATTGTGATTAATGCATAATTTTGGAGGGCTGTCATAGCATCCATGCCTTTTTGAAGCATGCCAATAACAAAACCAGCCAGAATGTTTACCAACATAATAATAATTGCTGCAATCGAATCGCCACGGACAAATTTAGAAGCACCATCCATGGCACCGTAAAAATCAGCTTCTGACTCAATTGATTTACGACGAGCTCTGGCTTGCATTTCATCAATCAAACCGGCATTTAAATCTGCATCAATAGACATCTGTTTGCCGGGCATGGCATCCAAAGTAAACCTGGCAGAAACCTCGGCAACCCTGCCAGCACCACTGTTAATGACAACAAATTGGATAATCATCAAAATGAGGAAAATAACCACGCCAACGACATAATTGCCGCCAATAATCATATTGCCAAATGCTGAAACCACTGCGCCAGCATTGCCTTCAAGAAGGATTAAATAACTTGTACGAATATTTATACCTAATCGAAAAAGTGTAACCAGCAGCAATACAGTAGGAAATACTGAAAATTCCATTGGCTGTTTGATGTACATTGTCAGCAATAGAATGCCAATTGAAATTGAAAGATTGACAACAATCAAAATGTCAACAATTGGAGCCGGAAGCGGAACAATTAATAATGAAACTATAATGACTAGGCCGACTGCCATTGCCATATCTTTTCGGCCAAGAAGTTTCCGAAGGCTAAATGTTGAGGTTGGAGTTTGTGTAGTTGTGGTCATTCGTTATCCTCTTTATTAGGCTTGCGCTTTTGCTGGGCGGGGTATGCGGCCTTTTAACCGATAAATGTAGGCTAAAATTTCAGCAACCGCTATGTAGAGATCAGATGGTATTTGTTGTTCAACTTCAACTGTCTTAAATATTGTTCTTGCTAGTGGAATATTTTGAACCACTGGAATATTGTTTTCTCGAGCTAAGTCAACTATACGTTGCGCTATCAAGTTTGCACCTTTAGCTAAAACTTTGGGTGCAGACATATTCGTTCCGTTATATTCAATTGCAATTGCGATATGCGTTGGGTTGGTGATTACAACGGTGGCTTTCGGAACATTAGACATCATGCGATTACGGGCGAGGGCTCTTTGTTGAGAGCGAATACGGCCACGCATAAATGGATCGCCTTCAGACCGTTTGAAATCTTCTTTAATTTCTTCTTTTGACATTTTCATTGATTTATTGAATTCGTAACGTTGGTATGCATAATCTGCGATAGCAATGACAAGGTAAGTCGCCCCTACTCTAACGGCAAGTGCAGAAGCAAGATCAGTCAATGATTGTATCCCTGAACGTAGGTCTACGTTTCCTAACCAGGCCAAATCATAAACTTTTCCTTTAATAAATGAAAATGCAACCCAGCCAATGACGCCTAGTTTTAACATTGCTTTTGCTAGTTCAACTAAGCCCTGGCCTGAGAAAAGTCTTTTGAAGCCTTGTATTGGATTAACTTTTTTCAAATCAAATTTTTTGCGTTTGGACGACCAAAGGAATTTAGTTTGCGCAAGAGTGATAAGTGCGCCAGTTAATAATATGATTACAAGCAATATCCCCAACTTTGGAAGGAGTCCTAGCGAAATTTGAATAAACATTTCACGAGCTGCGATTGGAGTCAGTTCTTTGGTTGATAGATTGGTAATAGTTTCGACTAAATATGTTTCTGTCCATTGGAAAATTGCTTTCCCTTGTCCCATGAGTAAAAGGGGGCCAAGCATTAATACTGCAGCAGAATTTAACTCAATACTCTTTGCTACGCGGCCTTCTTCGCGAGCTTCTTCTAATCTTTTTGGAGTTGGGGCTTCAGTTTTATCTGCCATTTATCCTCAGAAAGCAACCATGCTTAGCATTCGCGCACCAAGATTTGAAAATAAGTCTCGTAAATAGGGAAAGAATATCGAGATAGATAAGCCAAATGCAAAAAGGCTTAAACCAATCTTGAGTGGTAGACCAAGGAAGTAAACTTGTACTTGCGGTGCGACTCTGGAAAGTAACCCCAGCGTAATATCGGTTAATAAAAGGGCTGCGAAAATAGGAAAAGCAATTTGAATTCCGACGGCAATCAATTGTGCAGTTGTTCGCAACAAAGTTTCCACAGAAAATAACGGAAGTGGAGAATTGACAGGAAGTATGGAAAGTGATTTTTGTAAAGCCACAAGAGAAATATGGTGACCATTTACGGCCATAAAATATAGCATCGAAATGACCACAAACAGTTGTCCAATTGGGGTAACGGATGCTTCAAGGGCGGGGTTAAAAATTCTATCAGACTCAAAACCGCTTCCAATGCCCATGGTTTCACCGGCAATGGAAATCACTGCAAAAGTTATAATGGCAGCATATCCAATAAATGTTCCGATAATTATTTCTTTCAGAATTGCAGCAGCGAAGGTTAGTAAAGCCATGCTTTCCACATCAGCACTCAGTAATGTGGTCCATGGAACAAGTATTGCTGCTAAAATTAAACCAAGACCAATTCTAATTTGGGTCGGTATTGTTTGACCACCAAGGTTGGGAATATGAATAATTACTGCCAACACTCGCGTGAGAACCAAAAAGAAAACCTGGGCTTGGGCAATCGAAATCAACATACTAAATAAAGTGGTTACCTCTACAATGAGGATAACCTTACTCAGTTTTATTGTCAGTAAAGGGGGGATGAAGCGAATCTAAAATAAACGTAAAAAACGCTAAAGTATTTTAAAAAACAGCCGACAATATTAAATTTTTAACATAAACCTAACTCTTGTCGAAAACTCTTCTATGTCTATTGGTTTTATCATGAATTCTTGAACACCAGAATCTTTTGCTTGTTGGATAATATCTGAAAAGCCAAAGGAAGAGATTAATAAGACCTTTGTGTTTTTTAAAAACTTTTTTTGGTTCAATTCCTTAATAACTTCAAGGCCACTTGTGCCTGGCAAAAAAGTATCCAAAATTAATAATGAGGGATGATCTTTGGCAATAATAGTTGAGATTGTATCGTAATTGCGCGTAGATAATACTTGACACCCAATTCGTTGAAGACATAATTGAATTAAATCACGTTGAACTGTATCAGATTCCACAATCAATACTAATGGGATTGGATTAGCAGTCATTTTAACCAGAGGAAAGCATGTAGTTGGTTAGCTGAACATGCATCTGATCAATTCTATCTTGCGAAATATTCAAAATTTGATAAGTCTCAGGATGAATGGAGCGTTCGAAAAACAAAGCACTTTGGTTGCCTGTATTTTCAAAATAAGAATTTGCAACATTGACGATTGCTGGTAGTCGTTGGTTCGAACGTGCAAAAGAAGGAGTGTGATGATATCGAATTGCATCTACCAAAACGACCGGGAAGTTCCATTTTTCAGCTATTAGGCCGCCAACTTTTGCGTGATCAATACCGAGTAATTGTTCCTCAGCCATATAAAGCGTAAGCTTATACTTAAGCATCAAATCAACGATGCGGGTGTAATCTGAAAAAACAAATTGATCAAGAAATAATTTACCCATATCATGCAAAAGACCTGCTGTATATGCTTCTTCAGGGTCAGGGTAGCGAAGTTCTCGAGCGACCCATTCGGCAGAAACTGCTGTAGCAATTGAGTGATTCCAGAGTTCGCCAGCACCAAACCGATAGCCTTTTAAGCTTTGGTTAAATGGACCAACAGCTGCAATACCAAGAATTAGCCCCTTGAGACGTTTGAATCCAAGTCGCATCACAGCTTCTGAAAGCTTTGAGCAATCAGTTGAAAATCCCATGGATACAGAATTTGCTGACTGAAGGATAGAAGCTGAAAGTGCTTGATCTAAACCAATGATCTCAGAAATTTCAACAGAAGTCGCACTGGAGTCTTCTATAGCCCTTAAAGCCCGCGTAATGCTTGTGGGCATAGGGCGTAAATTTTCCACCGTTTTGATGATCGTGTCTACTTTTGATAGTGACATAGTTACATCCGATGATTGATCAAGATTATCTTACGAAATTTGGCAAGCTGTTGAATATCCCGGCTGTAAAAACAAGAAGCTGCTGCATCATCCAAGACCCCAACAAAAGTAATATCAAACCAATACCTACTAATTTTGGAATAAATGTCATGGTTACTTCATTGACCTGGGTTGCTGCTTGAATTAGACTAATTATAGTACCAATTAATAAACTAATGAGCAAAATTGGACCAGCTATCACCAACATTAATGTTATTGCGTTTTGAGAAAGAGTAATTAAATAGGCTTCATCCATTTTATCCACCACCAAAACTTAACATCAATGAACGCGTGATGAGATACCAACCATCAACCATCACAAACAATAGTAATTTAAATGGAAGTGATATTAGTGATGGCGGCAACATCATCATACCCAAAGATAGCAGAATGCTTGAGATCAATAGATCAATAATGAGAAATGGTATATATAAAA
Organism: uncultured Anaerolineaceae bacterium; assembly: GCA_927443345.1. Lineage (GTDB taxonomy): Bacteria > Chloroflexota > Anaerolineae > Anaerolineales > Anaerolineaceae > UBA6107. Next base: position 48,748 of record CAKMKJ010000048.1, read on the forward strand.
GAAATCCCATGGTTAATGCAGTTTTAAGTTCGCTGATGACAAAAGCAGGAAACAATGCGGTAGTTGGAATATCTGCAATCGTTGCTGGTTGAGCATCACCGCTCATTTCCATAAACAGTTGGATATCTTTCTCTCTGGTTTGTTTGAACATGAACTCTCTTACAGGTTCCATTGCATTAGTCAGTGCTGTCGTTTGAGAAATTTGTTTGTTCATGAAAGGTTTAATAGCATTCTCATTAATTTCTGTATAGACAGGACCCATCACGAAAAATGTTAAGAGTAAAGATAGTCCTATGACCACCTGGTTAGGTGGAATAGCAGGTGTACCAATTGCATTACGTACCATTGATATAACGATGACAATTCGTGTAAACGAGGTTCCTAAAATTAGGATCGACGGCGCTAAGGATAGCACCGTTAAGAGAACAAGAAGTTGAACACCTGTCGTTACTTGTTCTGGCTGATCGGCAGGTGAGACTGAAAAACTCACACCTGGAGCTGATAACTCAGAGGATGTATCACAAGATGTTAAGCCAAATAGAACAAAAGATAAGGCTGTTATCAGTAAAATGATTTTGAGGTTTTTTTTCATAATGATCTATTCATCATTTTTTTTATTTTTTGCTTTGTCCAAGAAATCGGAAAAATTTTGAGAAGTAGGTATTTGTTGATACTGTGTCTCATTTTCTGAATTGGACAATTGATAAAGGTTTGTCATAGATTGATCCGTTGCACCAATGAGTATTTTTTGATTATCAATACTGACAAGATATAACGTCCGATGTGGGGTAAGATGAACGGTTTCAATGATTCCAACAAGTTTTGTTGAAGTTGCCTGTCCTTTTACTTGCATTTGACGGATTACAATCGCAATCCCTGCAATTATGAGAACAACAACACCTAGTTTCAAAAAAACGCTGAAAGCGAATCCAGTGGAATTTACATAAGAAACATCACCTGGGGAGGGGGAGGTTTGAGGCAATAACAAAAACATAGCCCCACCGAGGAGCACTATTGCGCCAACTGTGATCCCAATTAATGCCCAGCGCGGAAGTTTCCGCAAGTAAACAATGATTGCCATCAAACGTTCATTACCTTTGTTCATGCCTTTTCACCCTGAGCATTATCTTTATTCGAATTTGAAAACAACTCAGTAATGCGAACTGCAAATTTATCGTCAACCACAACGACTTCGCCGCGAGCTATCAGTCTTTCATTTACAAACACATCAATTGGATCACCAGCAAGACGGCTTAATTCAATAACCGAACCCTGGTTTAACTCTAATGCTTGTTTTAAAGTCATTTCGGTACGACCAAGTTCAATTGTGACGGTTAGCGGTACATCCATCAACATTTCTATGTTTGCTTGAAATCCATTGTTTGAAGTTGCAGTTTCTGGAACTGCGGCATTGTTATCCATATTTTTACCTCTTCTCTAGAACAATTTTTCAACTCGATTAACCGAGACAACTTGTACTGCGATATTTTTACCAATTTTTCCAATTTGAACATTAAAAAGGTCTTCATTGGCGACACGCATGATTAATGGATTCTTGATATTTGTATCGGTTTGAATCACATCACCAATAGTAAGATTGGCAACATCTCCAAGTGATAATCTGGTTTTGCCCACAGTTACTTTTACTGGAAGTTTTACAGGATATAGCAAGTCCAATGTCATTTGTTTGGCAGCAGAATTGGATTGTTTTTCTTTGCGCCCAGTAACCCAAACTGCAGGATTTAAATTTGCTGAAATAGGTTTTAATGAACTAAATGGGATATAAATATTCATGGTTCCGGTTATCATATTAATTGATAACTCAAAGGTCAAAAGCAGAACACGTTCATTTCCCATTAACATCTGAACCCAATGTTGGTTTACCGTACTGTCATCTAATTGAGGTTCAATTGAGGCAACTTTACTCCATGCACTTTTTAAGTCATTCAACATATGTTCAACCAATCCACGCAGCAATGATTGGTCAATATCAGTCAATGCCCTAATACTCGGTTCACCTTCCATTTTGCCACCAAGTCGCTGTTCAAGGATGACATGGCAGACGTTTGGGCTGATGGTAAGTATCATTTGTCCGGGCAATGGTGCCAATGTGATTAAATGGAAAAGACTTTGTTCAGGAAGATCCTTTAAAAAATCATGAAAACGTCCTTGTTCAGTATGGACCAATCTGGGGCGTAATGCTGTTCTAATGAACGTAGGGAGGGATGTTGCCAGGCGTTCAGCCAAATCTTCATGGACAAGTTCTACCGCTCTTATTTGTTCCTTTGAAAACCTTTCTGGAGACCAGAAATTGTAGGCTTGTATTTTCTTTGATGGATCAGAAGATTTATTAATTGGGGCTGAGTTGCTGGGAGACCCCATAATTTCAGCAAGGTTGACGCTACCACCGCCATCCTTTTCTTCAATTTCTATTGCGCCTTTTAGTAGGGCATCAATTTCTGATTGACTGAGCATAGATCTCCATATTACTGAACAACAAATTCAGTTAAGTATACTGAAAGGATATGATAATCTGGCAATCGTTGAGTGATTAAATTTGATAATTCAAGACGCAGAGTTTCTTTCCCCTGAGCTGTATATAATTCTTCAAAAGTTTTGGAGGAAATCAATGTGACTACCGCATCATCAATAATTGGCAATTTGGCTGTTACTTCAGAAGTGAATTCTGCCACGTAGGCCGATTTTTCTTCAACTGGCATTTCGTGATATGTCGTTTGGGATGGAGCAAACTCAATTACGATCGTAATTCGAATATATTTTCGACCAAGAGGGTCTGATAAATTCACAATTTTTGACCCGGTATTGATCATGATTCCTTCGCCAGCAACATAAACATGATTTGATTCTATTGCTGTCGGTTCTATGCCTTCTGCAGCCATAGTCGCATCGACTGGCGTGGTTGGGTAGTTATATTGTAAATAGAATGGTTTTGGCAAGTTATCTGGTGCAAAAATGATATAAGCCGCAGCCAACCCGGTTAATGAAAAAATACCCATTAGTACTAGAGCAAATATTTGCAAGATTTTTGGCAAAATTGAAGTTTTCTTTGGATTTTCCATATAAATTCCTTTTTATTGAAGAGAACCACCCGTTGTAAAGCTGCTGGATGTATCAGGATAAATAATTACAATTTCTGCACGGCTATTCATTGAACGATGTTCATCTGTGTCGTTTGGAAAAATCGGAGCATATTCACTTTTACCCGAAATTGATAATCGTGCAGGATCTATGCCCTTGCCAATTAAATATTGAGCAACAACATTGGCACGCGCAACTGAAAGCTCAAAATTATTAGCATATTTACTGTCTGTCGGCGGTGTATTATCGGTGTGGCCAATAATTCTCAATTGATTTTGCATTGAATTCAGCATACCGATAATTCCATCCAAAACTGGATATCCTTGCGGATAAAGATTTGCTGTACCCGGATAAAAGATCAAGCTTTCACTGAGTGAAATAAGAACTCCTTCAATGTTTGTTTGAACGCTTACACCTGATCCCATATTCATTTCATTTAGCATGGCAGTTAATTGACTTGCTACATCATCAGATTGGGGTGGTTTTGAAGGCATTCCTGGTATGGTGATCGGTGCCGGTGCACTATTTGGATCGGTACCACCACCACCGGAACTAATAGGATTGGAGACAACACTTACCGCACCGCCAAAAGAAAATGCCGCGCGCATACTTTCTGCTAATATTTTGTATTTTTCAACATCAACCTGTCCTAGTGACCAGAGCACAACGAATAAAACAAATAGAAGTGTAATGAAGTCAGCATAGCTCACTAGCCAACGCTCATCTGCATGTCCTTCTTCATGCTTTTTGCGTTTGCTCATTGCTAAGCCTTTACTTTTTCTGTTGATGCAGTTGTAGATTTTTTCTTGCCATCTTCAGATTTTATTTCCTTAGGTGCAAGAAATGCATTTAATTTTTCTCTGACAATACGTGGGTTTTCACCGGCTTGTAAGGCGAGAATTCCTTCAGTAAGTAGATAGCGATAATGAACTTCTTCTTGGCTTTTAGCTTTTAACTTATTCCCGAGGGGGAGAAAAATTAGGTTAGCCCATAATAACCCCCATAGCGTTGCCAGAAATGCGCCAGCAATGGCTTCAGCAAGTTTTTTGGGATCATCTAATAGTTTCAACGCATGCATTAAACCCATAACAGTACCAATAATTCCAAAAGTTGGTGAGAACCCTCCAGCGTTGATAAATAACGCTGCGCCTTTTTTATGTCTCTCTTCTAGGTTTTCGATATTTATTTCAAGAATTGATCTTACCTGCGCCGGATCAACGCCATCCACGACCAACATGATTCCTTTTTGTAAAAACGGGTCTTTAATTTTTTTACTTTCTTCTTCTAGCGCTAGCAATCCTTCTCTTCTTGCTTTATCTGCCATCCGGGTTAAAAGTTCGATTGCTTCAGATGGGTCAGATTTGTGCTGGAAGAAGGTGGCTGTTAACAATTTTGGCAGCGTCTTAAAGACTTTTGTTCCAACCGAAATAGCTGTTGCTGACATCGAACCCGAGAAAATCAAGAAGATTGATTGTGGAACAGAAAACAGATCTCCAAAGTGTCCACCGTCTAATATCAAGACAACCACTACGGTACCAAAACCTATAACCAATCCTAAGAGAGTAGAAAGATCCATTATTCCTCTTTATTTTTTATTTTCTAAACTATCCCGGAATTCAGCACCCCGAACTAGCTGTTGATATTTCATTATTCTTTCGAGGATTTGCTCAGCAGTATCTCGCACGATAATTTTGTAATCAGTGGTTAAAGTAATTACGGTATCAGGAGTGTGTTCAATTGACCTGATTAATTCTGCATTTACAAAGAATGTTGATCCATCAAACCTGGTAACAAGAATCACATTGTCCTACCTTTCTGATAGCAACGCCTGATAAAAGGGCTGCTAGTAGATACTTTAGCATACCCATCCCCCAGATTCTGTAAATTGACCGTGAAAGGAGTGTTAAGAGCGTCTAAAAAAAATATTATCGGTCAAATAATTTAAATCATTAGCCCTTTAAGAGAAGATTTTAGTTTTTTGCTAAATTGATTATAATAATAATGGAAGAAGAAGCATTATTTGAAAATAATTAAATTTCCGTATAGCAATTAATTAGACAGGCGCTTATAATGGATGTTATTATGATTACTGGTTCAACAGACAAAACAATCAAAGAGGGAGGGTATTGATGGAACAAGCAAATATCCTTGTAATTGAAGATGACGATATTGTTTCGAGAACAATAGAACGATGTCTCCGGAGAGAAAATTACAAAGTTGCATTGGCGAGTTCTGGTGTTGAGGGTTTACAGTTGGCACATAAACGAATACCTGAACTAGTTATTCTGGATGTTATTATGCCAGGAATGGATGGATATACTGTTTGTAGAGAAATGCGAGCAGATCCGTTATTAGTAAATGTCCCAATTCTTTTTTTAACTGCAAAAACCAAAGACGAAGACAAAATCATGGGGTTTAATGCTGGAGCAGACGATTATCTTGGCAAACCTTTCAATTTGGATGAATTAACTTTACGTGTAAAAGCCATAATTCGGCGAACCAAAGCAGTCCAAAAAGAATTTGATAACGAAACAGAAAGTAAAGGTTTTTCTATTAGTAATATTTTTTCCAAAAATAAAAATTCTTCAAAAGAAACGAAATTGGATCAAAAACCATTGATTCCTTTATATTGCATTCAATTGCAAGGTTATGTGCTAGACACAAAAACTTATGAATTATCAATTCCTGGAAACACAAAAATTAGACTTACCCCCATCCAATATGATCTTCTCTATCATTTGATGAGCCATCCTGGAGAAATTTTTTCGCCCAACCGTTTATTGGATGAAGTATGGGATTATCCCTCAGATACAGGAAGTCCGGACTTGGTTCGAGTTCATATCAAAAACCTCAGAGAAAGGGTTGAACTTGATCCGCATATACCCAATTTTATAGAAACAGTGCCAGGCTACGGTTATACAATAAAGACAGAACGCACGTAATATATTCTTAGTCTCTTATTGTATCTATATATGTCATCTGAACTCAATAAGCTAGATCTCGTTTCAAAATTAGATATTGCCATTTGTGAAGCTGATTCGCTTCGTGGTGTAATTAAAATAGGGCTTCCAGGTTTGCTTGAAGTATTGAATCGTGAAAATGGGGGCATTTTCATTCCAAAAACTTATAAAAAAAGAGAACCAATTTGGTTGACTTTATCTCCTTTAGACGCATGGGTGGATGGTAATAGAAATATTTCGGCTCAATTATTATATGAAATAACCAATTTTATTGAAGGAAAATCCAGAGAAGAAAAAAGTTATCGACGTGAATTATTTCAATTATTTCCTCTTTATTGGAAACAAGAAATCCAGGCAATAATTGTCCTAGATTCACAAGATATTCCCAAAAAAGACTTACTCCTTTTAAACTTGGTGAGAAACAGTATTGCGAGAGAATTATTCATTCATCAAACAAAAGTTACGACCATAAGCAGTGAACAATATCTTACGACATTAAGGATTATTTCTGCCACACAAAGCTCAGAATTGAACCTGAACGATGTTCAATTATGGATATTAAAGGGAATAAAAGATACTTTTAAAGGTGAAATGGCTGGTTTGGTTCTGCTAGATCCAGAAAATCCATCCATTGCTCAAAAAAAGATGGTTGGAACAGGTTCAGAATGGCTAATAAACGATACAATCCGGTTTGAAAAAGGCATATTAAAAAATTGTGTAGAAAAGAGCCTTTTTTATCAAGTTGTTGATGTATTAAATGACCAGATGTTTGATTATGAAACGGATTCATGTCGAGATATTACAAAAAGATCGATGATTTGTTCTCCAATTATTATTAATTCTGTTACTGTTGGCGTAATCACAATTTATAACTCGCCACATACACCACTAGATGCTTTTGATCAGGGTTTATTGGTTTCATTGGCAACTTCATTGGCGAACAGCATCTATAACAATCAATTGATTCAACAACTAAAAATAGCAAATGCTGACCTCGAAGCTAGTGGCTGGGAATTGTTAAATTCTCGCAATACATTAAGGGCGCTTTTTGATAGCATTCCGGCCTCTTTCTACATCATTGACCGAAATTATGCATTAGTCGCTATAAATCGAAGCCGAGCAACCCGTGCTGGAATTGCTCCAAATCTGCTTGTAGGTAAGCGATGTTATGAAGCTTTGCATCATCAAAGTTCACCTTGTCCGGGGTGTAAAGTTGCCGAGACTTTGTATAACGGTGGTTTGACCAACCGCAATCAAAGGTTTTGGGGAGATAACGATACCTCTACAGAATGGGAAATCAGTACATATCCAATTTTAGATAATAATGAATTAGCTATTCAGGCCATTTTGTTTGAACAAGATGTTACAGAAAAACGGCATCTTGAAACAGAATTAATTCAAAGCGAAAAACTGGCGGCAGTAGGGCAATTAGCCGCTGGTGTTGCACATGAAATTAATAATCCTCTTGCTGCTGTGATCGCAAACGCACAAATCCTCATGCGTGATTTGCCGAAAGACGAAGATGATTGGATAGAATCTGTAAAGTTAATAGAGACAGCAGGGCAGAGGGCTGGAAATGTAGTTAAGAATTTGCTTGGATTGGCGAGGAAAGAGTTATACGAGTTCTTGCCAATAAACCTCAATGAATCCATTCAAAATGCATTGAATCTGCTATCTCATGAATTGTTAGTCCATCCAGTTACTATTAATTTTGATGCCGGAGAAGGTTTTCCGATGTTGGTTGCTAGTAAAGAAAACATGCAAAGTGTGTGGATAAACATAATAATGAATGCAATTGAGGCTATTGGAGAGAATGAAGGAAATATTATTGTTAGTACTCGATATAGAGATGGAGAATTCAATATCACCATACGCGATAATGGACCCGGTATACCAGAAAATCAAGTTGGCAAAATATTCGAACCATTTTTTACTACAAAAAGCCCATTAAAAGGAACAGGATTAGGTTTATCAGTGGTTCATAGAATTATAAAATCACATGGTGGGCGGATTTTGGTTGAAAGTGAATTGGGTAGGGGTACCCAATTCACTATTTTACTTCCTGAAAATAAACAATATTAAAATTAAACCGAACGGGCTAAACGGAAACCTAAAGCAGGCGAAACATAATCTGCTAATACATTCTCTCTAGCAGCACAACGCGCTAATTTGTGCGAATAATACCATGCGCCACCTCTGACTACACATTTATTTGTAATAGCATCCTTTTCTTGAGAAGCTTGAAAAGGATAAGGAACCAAATAAGAACTCGTCCATTCCCAGACATTTCCGACCATATCTGCTATACCGTAGACCGAATCGCCGCTTGGAGAGTAAGAACCATTTGTCGTAGTTGCGCGTTTAGCACTTTCCAATGTGTTACATCGCCATGGATCAAAGAAATCACCCCATGGGTAAATTCTGGCTTCTGTACCTCGGGCAGCTTTTTCCCACTCGGCTTCATTTGGCAATCGGTATTGGGTTTTTAGGTTTTTTGATATCCAGTCACAATACGCAATTGCATCCGATTTAGAAACACCTGCGACTGGATAGTTCGCTTCTCCATCTGCATAATGAAATCCAATCCAATTTTTTGGAACTCGATGACCGGTATTGTAAATAAAAGAATAATATTCAATATTTGATACAGGATATTGACCAATTTCATATAGTGGGAGGTCAATTTTGTGTTGAGGTTGCTCCACTTGAAACATATTCTCTTCAACCCATTCCTCGGCCCATTTTTCAGTTTCCAACAATACTGCGATTTGTTGAGAACTGGTTCCCATTAAAAATTCACCAGCAGGAATTTGAACCATTTGAGGTGGTTTCATAGATTCATTGATCTGATCTCTTCGATTTTGATCTTCTTTTTGGGCTTTTTCGTTTGACATATTATCCTTTATGACGGTGTTTTAAGAATTTCAGTAAATGCAGTCAAAATTTCATTTATATGATCATCATTGTTCTGACTAATGGAAAATAAATAACCTTCGTCAGATTTGATTTGATGAACCATAGATTTTTGAATTACATTATCTAAGACTTCATACCAATTCATATGATTATGAATAATTAAACCATATTTTGATAAATTCTGGTAACCACGTTCATCATTTAGTATCCATGGAATATGAAGCCCCATGAATTCTAGTATGTTTCTATAAAAAGCGCCTCTTAAAATCTGAGTATCCCAAAAAAAACCTAAATCTACTATAGGCAAGAAATCAGGCCAATTTCTTGTAATTCCAGAAGGTAAATCTGCCGGTTTAATTTCATTCAATAAATTAACTTTACAATTTGGAGAGCTCAAATTTATCCATTTGGTTTTTGGATAATTATCATTAATTCTGGCCATAACGGATTCGAGAAAATCATCCGGCTTTTTGGAATTCATAGAGATGGCAATAATAAATGATTCGTCTAAGATTCTTACTTTATCTCTTATGGACTCGTAATCAATAAATTCCGGTATTACCCTTACAGGGGCTGTTACAGACCACAATTCTTGTTGTACTAATGAAGAAACTAAGATGCAATCTGCTAAATGCAGACCCCACCTGAATTTTTCTGATTGCTCGAGTCCACTCCCTGCATTTGATTGAAAATCTGAATAAATTTGCGAAATAGAAAATAGACCTTCTGATTTAGGATACAAATATTGACATTGAGTCTCAGAAAGAAGGGGGATATCAACTATTACTTTCTTTCCACGAGATTTCCAGTGGTTTGTTGTGTTTAACAAATCGGTTTCTGGTGACCCCTCAATAACGATTATATTGGAATTGATACAAACCAGGTTAGCTTCTTTTGTTCTGTTGGTAAAATCTACAGAATTTATGAGTTCAACAGAATGTAAGCCCATTTTACGCAATGTATTAAATAGTAAAATGCCTCGCCACGCATAATTATTGTGTTTAGAAAATGTGGATTTGTTATAGACAAAAACTATATGCACTTTAATTTTCCATGGGTATTTTATTGTTTAGAATTTGCCACAACTTTATTAATAAGTGAAAACCATTGTTCACCAATAATTACATCTTCCCTTAACAATGCTTGTTTTTTACCAGCATGGCCAAGGGTTTTTCGCAATTCTTGATCTTGAATAAACTGACGCAGGTAACTATGCCATTCATCAGGATTTTCTGCTGTCACACCGCCTGCTTGCCATCGTATATAGTCTGGCATTGGTGATGCAATCCAGGGAATTCCTTTTACGCTTGCCTGAACCAACAAACGATCTGTTGATACAAGATGGTAAGGTGTAGAATTTAGTGGAACCAATAAAACATCAATTTGATTTAAAATGTATGGCATTTCTTCAGCAGGTACGCGGGGGAGAAAAACGCGACGATTTTCTGAAATATTTTCAAACAATTTATAAGTTACTGGATCACCGCAAACGACTAATCGAGTTTGTGGATATTCTCGCAAAATTCGAATAATAATTCGACGATATTTTTGAACATCTTCAAAATTTCCTTGAATTCCTACAAGGCCTATATTTACACTGGTGCGCAAAGCATTATACTTCTGCCACTGTTCATTTTTCTTTGACCATCCAAATGGAACAACTTCAACGTTGTATCCAGTTTCTTTGATATGGGCAGCCATTGATTCACCGGGTACGGTGATTAAGTTGGCAAATAGCATTGCTGCGGTATAAGATCTTGATTTTTCAAGAGAGCCTAATCCTGCATTAGTATAATCTGGGTGGTTGATAGGCATATATTCAAAATCATCGTCTAAATCAAGAACCAATGGAATGCGTTGGGCAGAATAACTCGCCATTTTCTCCATCATAGCGGGGTTTACATGTGCATTGAAAGAAACGACTAGATCAATATCTGATTTATTAAAATCTGGTTCAAAGTCAGCAAAAATGACATTCGTTCCGTTTTTTTCTAGGACGTTTTGAAAAGTAAGTATTCTTTCTGATTTGTTTTCTGAATCGGGAACAAGGAAAACAACATTAATAAGAACAGCTTTAGTTTCAATGTGAATGTCATTTGTTATTCTATTATTTTGGTCGATAGCCAAATTGGGTTCAACTTTTAGTGACTCAATATTCTCTTTCAAAGCTTGGAGCATATTGACAAGGTCAAAACGACGATCATTTTTTGCCTGGCGAATATTTAACTCAATTAAGGCAGGTAATAAAGTATCTATTTGTTCGAGATTTTTCGCTACTATTTCAGCAGGATTGTGTGCGTGAACAATGCTATCTAACAAGGTAGCTGCAGAAAGAATTTCTGCTTCTGTAACCGGAGTTGGCCGACCAGTAATATCTTGAAGCATTTTAGAAACAGAAACTGAATCAGTTGGTATTTCTTCGGACGCATGAGTAGTAAGTTCGAATGCAGAAAGTTTTACACGTCTTTGGATAACCTCATTATTGGGTTCCAAGGATAATGCTTTTTGATATAACTTTTCTGCTGATGGATAATCTTCATTTGCGATATAAAGATCACCCAAAAGGAGATATGATTCAACGTCTTCAGGGTAATCAGATAAGATTTTTTTATAGACATTAACAGCTTCTTTGAAATTGTTATTTTCAAGGTGTGAGATGCCAGTAGTTTTACGTTGTTTTAAATCATTCATGTCATAGTCCATTATTTGCGGGTCTTCAATGACAATTTCCATTTTTACCTTTTATAAAAAATTAACACATGAACCTATACAAATTTGTGCATGATCCATTTATACATTTACTTTCAGAGATAAATTTATCAGATTCATAAGGATAGTGTAATAAAACTTCTCTGAAGCCTGCGTAAATACAAGATAAACATGCATAAGTTACAAAATTCAATATATTAATAAATTCTATTGCAATGATGAGAATATTATTGATTCTTGGGTAGTTTTTTACATTGACTTTACTGAACCTTCACTCTTCAAAGAATAAAATGGAAATCATGACGAATATGATTGAATTGACCAAACGACAACAAAATATGATTCCAGAGATACCTTTTGTCTCAAAACAAAATTATTTGTTGGCTGATTCCAGTTTTAACAATTTGTTTTCAACATTTATTGATGAGATTAATTCACCAACCAGTTTGGATGTAGAAAATGTGACATCAACCAACTTAATAAATCCAATAATGATGTTAATGTTCCAAAAGCTATTTGGTATTGAAAACCCCATACAATTAAATATTGATAATTCTCCGCAGGGGTCGCCAGTTAATGGTGTTTTGACGCAAACCAGTCGAGAAGGACATATTGCACTCGATTTTGGTGTTCCCGTTGGAACAAGTATAAAGTCAACAATGGATGGTAAGGTTACTTTCGCTGGTTGGAATACTGAAGGATATGGCAATTTGGTTATTGTTGAAAATGGAGAATATCAAACCTATTATGCACACCTGTCAGCAATTCCAGTAACTGTTGGTCAAAATGTCTCTTCAAGTGAAATTATCGGAATTTCAGGCAATACAGGAAATTCTACTGGTCCACATCTACATTATGAAGTAAGAAAAAATGGAGTTGCAATAGATCCAAGGGCTACATTAAGTCAGTAATTAATAGATTTATGCAACCTTTCCGATCTTTTTATATCTGATTTACGCAATTGATTGATTCAAAATGCTAACCTTATTAGGTATAAATCGTTTTATATTTTGGTAGGCGGAAAGAATATTATATGGTTTTTGATATCAGTGAAGACGAACTTCCAATTTTTCAGGCTGAAACTGAAGATCACTTAACGACTCTCGAGGATGGTCTCGTTCGTCTTGAACAAGATGATAGAGATCCTGAATTGCTTCAAGCGTTGTTTAGATCGGCTCATACCATTAAGGGAACCGCAGGAATGATCGGTCATAAAAGACTTGTTGAGATTACTCATGTTCTTGAGAATGCGTTTGATGCCGTTAGAAAGAGCCAACTTCCTATTTCCACCAACCTTATTGATTTATGCCTTGATACAGTAGATATATTGCGGTCTTTACGTGATGAAGTAATTACCAGCGAGGCAAGCGCTTGTGATGTTCCACAGATGATTGAATCATTTAGAACTTTTTTAGATTCTACAATGGATTCTACAAAGGAACAAAAAAGCAAAATTGAAGAGAATTCGAAAACTAAATCGCAAGGTGTAACGCCAGTAGAAAAAGTAAGTGAAATTAAGCAAGCCGAAGAAATAAAGGGCAAAATAGTAACAAACGAACTCTCTGACTTAAAAAATGCAAATAATGAATTGCATATTGAAGTAGATATTTCTTCAACAAGTGTTGCATCTGCTGCTCGCGCATTCCAAATACTGATGGTTCTTCAAAGTGCTGGAGAGATAGTTCATTTAATTCCAACGCAAAAAACAATAGAAAGTGCTGCACCGGTTGGGCATCTTTCTGCGCGAATAATTCCTAGTAAATCAGAAGAAGAAATAAAAAAGGAAATTTTAGGTGTTCCTGAAATAGATAGACTGGTTTTCAAAAATGAAGTTATATCCCTGGTCGAAGCTAGAAGTGGAGAGAATAATTCAAAAGCGGCTACCCAGCCAGAATTTGAAGTTTCCCGTCTAGGCGAATATTTATTATCGAAGAATTTTATTACTGCTGATGAATTAAAAACTGTTCTTGAAAAACAAAAAACTTATCCTCCAGATAGCGCTCCACTTCTTGGGCAGTTACTTGTTTCAATGGGATTGCTCACTCAATCTGTTGTTGATCATGCAATTGAAGAGACAATGAATCAAAAACGAACGGCGATCTTAACCGGAGGTGACAGTACCAAATCTGGCGACCATTTAATTGATCGCACTGTGAGAACTAGCGTTGAGCGATTGGACGCACTAATGAATCTGGTTGGAGAATTAATCACTGATCGAAATAGGTTGATCAAGATTCATTCTGCTTTTGAACGCGATTTTAGAGGCAACGAAAACACAAATACTTTATCTGAAGCTGTTGTTCATATTGGAAGAATTACTGATCAATTACAAGAAGAGGTGATGCATATTCGGATGCTCCCTGTTGCAAATGTTTTCAAAAAATTCCCACGCATGGTCAGGGATATGGCACAAAAGGTCGGCAAAGAAATAGACCTGGTGATTCGCGGTCAAGAAACAGAATTGGATAGATCAGTAATAGAAGAAATAAATGATCCGCTCATTCACCTAATCAGAAATTCTGTTGACCACGGCATAGAATCTCCAGAAAAGCGATTGGAGGATGGAAAAGAAAAACGTGGAACCATTATTTTGTCAGCTCGTCACGATCAAGGCCGAATTGTAATAACCGTAGAAGACGATGGTGGGGGAATAAATATTGATAAGATAAAAGCCGCCTCAATTCGAAAAGGTGTTATTACACAAGCCGAAGCTGATGGCATGTCTGATGATAAAGCCATTGATCTCATCTTTGAGTCAGGACTTTCTACTGCAGCCAAGGTGACCGACATATCAGGGCGGGGTGTTGGTATGGACATTGTCAGAAGTAATATTGAGCGCTTAAACGGTTCCATTCTAGTAGATTCGGTTCCAGGCAAGGGCTCTCAATTTCAAATTATTTTGCCGTTAACCCTGGCAATTGTGCCAACTTTATTGGTAAAAGTTCGTGAATCGGTTTTTGCGATTCCACTTGTAACTGTAGTTGAAACTCAAAAGCTTATAGATCAAAAGTTTCAAACAGTTAATGGAAAATCCGTAGTTGTTTTGCGTGAAAAGATAATACCGCTAATTAAACTGGCTGATGTTTTTGATCTTGCAGCAGATAAACATGAAACCAATTTTTCTTATGTAGTAGTTGTAAGAACAAGCAAACAAGAAGTTGGTATTATTGTAGAACATTTAGTTGGTGAAGAAGAGGTTGTTGTAAAATCTTTCGGACATGTAATAGGCGAAATACAAGGAGTTTCTAGTGCAGCAATTTTGGGAGATGGACAAATTGCATTAATTGTTGATGTACAAGGCTTAATTAAATTATCTGCAAATCACTAACAAAGGGAAAAAATGACCGAGCTAAGATCAATTTTTACTGATGAGTTTGTAAACCTTCTGACAAAGATTTCTAAAGAAGGAATAGAAAATGCCTCTAAAGGCTTTGCAGGTATGCTTGGGAAAGAATTAACAGTTAAAAGTTCCACTGCAAAATTAGTCAAACTTTTAGATATTCCTAAGATGCTAGGCGGACCTGAAGACGAAACTGTGGCTATCTATTTAAAAACAGAAGGTGGAATTGCTGGGCAGATGATGTTGGTAATGCCTTGTGAAAAAGCTTTTGGCCTCGTAGATATGATAATGGGTGAACCAATTGGAACTACTACCGTTTTAGGAAAAATGGAAAAGTCGGCTTTGCAAGAACTTGGAAATATTACTGGTACATACTTTTTAAATTATGTATCAGATAATACTGGACGATCAGTAAGGCCAACCCCGCCAGCAGTGATGGTTGATATGTGTGCGGCTATACTGGATATTGTTATTGCGACAGCCGGAATTGAAAACGAAGAAGTATTAATGTTAGATGCTGAATTTGTGCAAGGCGATTTATGTACTGAAATTCAATTTTGGGTTATTCCTGATCCACAGACCATTTTAGCATATGGAGCTAAATAATTATTGTTATGGAAACGAGTGTAGGCGTTGGATTGGGTGAAATTGCAGTTAGCCAAAATTGCGAGGAAATATTGGTAGCTTTTGGTTTGGGCTCTTGTGTTGGGATCGGAGCTTATGACCCTGTTAAAGGCATTGCTGGTCTTTTACATGCAGTATTGCCAGAACCCTTGAATGGGTCTGATCTATCTTCTACTAAATATGTCGGTAATGGAATTAATAAACTTTTTGAAGAAATGATCAGTAAGGGAGCAGTGAAAGAAAGATTAATTATTAGAATTGCAGGTGGTGCTAATATGTTAACATCACCTGGATTATCAAAAACTTTTGATATTGGTACCAGAAATATTGCTATGACACTAAAAGTATTAGAGACTCAAAGAATGAAAATAGTTAGTCAAAATGTTGGTGGAAGTACTGGAAGAACTTTTAGAATTTATGTTGCCGATGGGAAAATGACGATCAGAATGATCGGTGAAAAAGAAACCGTTTTTTAGATTTTTTTATTTACAAAGGAGTATTAGGATGGCAAAGATTTTAGTTGTGGATGATGCAGAATTCTTGCGGGTTAGAATTTCAAAAATGTTAGTTGGCGATGGGTATGAAGTGATTGAAGCCGAAAATGGTTTGTTGGCTCTAAATGCATATAAAGCGCAAAAACCTGATGTGGTTCTTATGGATATCACCATGCCTGAAATGGATGGCCTTACTGCCTTACGTGAAATATTGGCTGTAGATTCTGGGGCGAAAGTTATAATGTTGACCGCTCTAGGCCAGGAATCAGTTGTTTTGGAAGCAATCAAATCAGGCGCAAAAGACTTCATCGTAAAACCATTTGAGCGTGATCGTGTCGTTGGGGCTCTTCAAAAACTGATTGGGTAAACCATGACAACAGGCCGTAATACTTCAGGGGTAGAAACCAGCAAAATCATCAAAGTCATGGTGGTTGATGATTCCGCTTTTATGCGATTTTCTATCACAAAGCATCTCAATATGACGCCAAATATTCAGGTGATCGTTACTGCCAGTGATGGGCGTGAGGCATTGGATCTATTAGAAAAATTCCATCCAGATGTTATAACATTGGATGTAGAAATGCCCAGGTTGGATGGTCTATCAACACTAAAAGAAATCATGGCGCATCATCCGTGCCCAGTAATTATGCTGAGCAGTTTAACTAAAGAGGGTGCAACCGAAACGATTCGTGCATTAACATTAGGCGCAGTAGATTTTGTGGCCAAGCCAGAAAACAAAACCAATATATCAGAAGTGATGAACGAAGTTGTTGCAAAAATATTGAAAGTTGTTAATGCCAAAGTTTTCTCTATTCCAATCAACAATCAGCTACCTAGAACGATTGTCAAAAGTGATACTAAAATTGTAAGACCATTAACTACTAAAGATAAGGTACTTATCATTGGATCATCTACTGGTGGTCCGAGAGCATTGAATACTTTAGTCCCAGAACTGGAAAATATTCCTGCTGCAATTCTGATAATTCAACATATGCCAGTAGGTTTTACTCATTCTTTAGCTGAAAGATTAGATTCTGCTTCAAAAATAAGAGTTAAAGAGGCTGAGCCTGGTGACCAACTTGAAGTGGGAAAAGCGCTTTTAGCACCGGGTGGTTTTCATATGGTTTTGGATGGTGATAAAAGAATTACTTTAAATCAAAATCCAACTGTACATGGTGTAAGGCCTGCAATTGATGTCACAATGTTTTCAGTTGTTCAACACTTTGGGAATTCTGTTGTTGGAGTCATCCTAACAGGTATGGGAAGTGATGGTACAAGTGGATCAACCCTGATTCACGAATCCGGCGGATATATTTTTGCCGAAGACGAATCCTCTTGTGTCGTTTGGGGTATGCCAAGAAGTGTTACAGAAGCTGGTGTTGTAAATAAAGTAGTGACACTCTCAGAGATGGCACCAGCAGTTATGAATTACCTTAGAAAATCAGATTAGAATTACGGGATTTTTATCATGGAACAAGATGTTTACCTGCAAATTAGATCAACCGTAAAAAAAATACTCGATATCGACTTGAGCGGGTATAAAGATGAACAGATGAAACGTCGACTTGATTCATGGATCATTCGTATGGGTGATGCGAATTGGGATGAATATTTTGTGAGGCTGAAAACACAGGAGAAAGAATTATCCAGATTCAGAGATTACTTAACAATTAATGTCACTGAATTCTTTCGAGACTTTGAAAGATGGAATTCATTAAAGACGCAGGTGTTACCTTCCTTAATTGATTATGTTAAAAATCCTAAAAACGGAAAAAAATCATTAAAGATTTGGAGTGCGGGATGTTCTATTGGAGCAGAACCATTTACTCTTTTAATGATAATGGAAGAGTTAAATCCAGGAATAGCTTTTAGCATAGTTGGAACTGATCTTGATCGAGGAGCACTGGATAAGGCAAGAGCTGGCGGACCTTTTAGGCAAGATGAAGTAAAGAATATTAATGAAAAACAAATGGCTCGTTATTTTCGAACTGATTTTCCTCCATATTTTGTAAAAGAAGAACATACAAAGAAGATAGAATTCAAAGAAAAGAACTTGATAACTGATCCATACGACAGTGATTTCGATTTGATAGTATGTAGAAATGTAATTATTTACTTCACCACAGAAGTTAAAGCATTATTAAATAATAAATTTCAAAAAGCATTAAGGTCTGGTGGCATTTTATTCCTCGGCGGAACAGAAATTATTCCGCGGCCCAATGAATTTGGTTTAAAAAATATGGGTATTTCTTTTTATCAAAAGACTGATGAGATTAAAAAATGAGCGTAAGCATTGATGAGTTGGTAAACCAAGTCGGAAACCTTCCTCCGTTACCACAAGCGGCACAGAAAGCATTGTCATTGATTCGTGACCCTAAATCGAATATGTCAATTGTTTCTGAGGTTTTAGGGAAGGACCAGGTGTTAACCAGTTTAATTTTGCGAATGGCTAATTCTGTTTATTACGGATTGACCTATCCAGTAACAACGGTGCAGCAAGCAGCAGTAGTTTTAGGCCAAAGCACTATCCAATCAATAATTTTGGCTGCTTCCGTGGCCCCCTATCTTGAAAGACCAATTCCAGGGTACGGGCTTGATAGAGGAGAATTGTGGCGACATTCCATTGGAATTGCTGCAGGTGCACGTTTTGTCGCTGAGCCGTACGGTAGGGAAGCTGCTGAAACAGCTTATCACGCAGGTTTGTTGTGTGATATTGGAAAACTAGCATTTGAATTTCTTCTGAGAAAAGAACAACAAAAATTTTCTAATTGGAAGAATATGTCTTTTGAGGATCTTGAAAGTAAATTATTTGGCGTTAATCATGCCGATCTTGGGGGAGAAATAGCACGACGTTGGCGATTGGCAGACCCTTTAATTGCTGCAATTCAATTTCACCATTCGCCGCAATTAGCAGGAGAACATAGTTTGATAGCGTCAGCAGTGCATCTTTCTGATGCTGCGATGATGATGATGGGGGTTGGAATTGGAATTGATGGGTTACAGTATAGTTTAAATGAATTTGCAATTCAAAAAATGGAATTTACCCAAAATAAAATGGATGAATTAATTACTAAAATTAGCGTATATGTAAATGAGGCCGAAATATTTATTGGAATGAAGCAATAATTATAAGTTATGCTTTTTTTAGCAGGAGGAAGGTTGTATGAATGTAAAATTTTTAAATCCCTTTGTCGATGCTGCCGCTGAAGTATTGATGGCTGAGGCAAAAATTAATATCAGCAAAGGAACTCTGACATTACAAAAATCAGCTATGACCACAGATGAAGTTACTGTTTTAATCAATCTCGTTGGACAAGTTCAGGGAGTGGTCTTATTCGGACTTTCAGAGCAGCTTGGTATGAAATTAGTCTCTAAAATGATGGATCAAGAATTTTCTGCTTTTGATAACCTGGCCCAAAGTGGTGTTGCTGAACTCGGAAATGTAATTTCGGGTCGTGCAACAGTTATGCTTTCAGATGCTGGATACCAATCTACAATATCGCCTCCAACAATGATTACAGGAAAAGGTGTTCAAATTTCCACATTAGATTTTCCAAGAATCGTTGTTCCATTGACTTGTGAATTTGGGATTATGGTAATTCATTTAGCTTTGCGAGAAAGCCAGGCTGGTGAATGGAATGATAATTTCGTGCCATTGATAAAACAGGCTACTACTTCGAAGTGATAGAATCGAGAATGAGGAACTGAATGAATGTAAAATTTTTGAACCCATTTATTGAAGCAGCTTTTGAGGTTTTAAAGGCCGAAGCTGGAATTACTGCCGAACGAGGAAATCTTGGTCTGGAACAAAACGAATATAAAACCGATGATATCACAGTCATTTTGGCATTAGTTGGAACGGTTGAGGGAACTGTTTATTTTGGTATGTCAAATGATACAGCTATGCTACTTGTATCAAAGATGATTGGTGAAAATATCACATCTTTTAATAGTTTAGCTCAAAGCGGTATCGCAGAGCTTGGTAACGTTATCACCGGCAGAGCAAGCGTAAAACTTTCTGTAGCAGGTTATGAAGCCACGATTTCCCCTCCAACCTTGTTGCTTGGAAAAGATGCCACTATATCTACTTTAGATTTTGCCAGAATAGTTGTTCCCGTATTGTTTGATGGCACAGGCATAAACATCCATTTAGCGCTGCGTGAAGGCAAAATTCATGGCCAAACGACTGCACAAATGGCTATCCCTTCAAAACCAGATATTAAAAAATAAGTTTAGGCCAGATTATTTCGGAGTATGATTATGACTACGCAAATGGTGGTTTTTAAATTGTTGAGTGAAGAATATGCAGTGGATGTATCATCAGTTGAAGCGATTATTAAGCTTCAAGCGATCACTAAAGTGCCACATGCTCAGGCACATGTGGTCGGGGTCACTAACCTTAGAGGAAATATAGTTCCCGTTATTGATTTAAAAAAAAGATTAGGTTTGCCTGACAAAGAAAATAGTATTGATACTCGAATTATTGTAGCGTTGCTTCAAGATTCGAAGGTAGGTATGGTAGTGGATGCGGTTTCCCAAGTTATCGAAATTGAAGATTCACAAATTGAACCAACACCTCAGATATCAACTTCTATCGATTCAACATATATTCGCGGTATAGTGAAAATTGATAACCATCTCGTGATTATGCTTGATTTAGCTAAAATATTTTCTGACGAGAAGAGCAAACCTCAAACTTAGATTCAAAAAGATTACTTTAAAATGCCGCCACAAGCAACAGAATCCACAGGGTGAGTCCCACGACTTGACTTCCATTCTCGATTATCAATTTTAATCTCACACGAAATCTTGCCATTTTGAGAGGGGTTACTTGCGGTTAAGAATACTTCAATGCCAACAGGTAATGAAATAGTTCTATTAAATGGTGTCGTCATCATCGCAGGTTCTGTGTTTACCCCAACGCTACTTGTATAAATTATTTGTGCATATCCACCGTCCGAGTTTACTATGTAAGTTACCTGACGCATTGGATTGTTGTCAGATGATTGATTTTTTGCAAGCCAAATTCCGATAATGGCTACAATTACAATAACTACTATGGCCAAACCGATGGCTCCAGTCCCTCGAGATGAGGATTTTTCTTCAATAGTCATTAATTAACCACCTATTATTACTTAAAAAATTTGTTTTCAGTTATTACAAGTATATATTGAAATTTGAAAAATGGGAACACAATTACAAGAATGTTTCAATTATTTTTAACCAAAAAAGAATCCTCAAAAGAGGATTCTTTTCGTTCGAGCGGGAGCGACGGGGTTCGAACCCGCGATCTCGGCCTTGACAGGGCCGCATGTTAGCCGCTACACCACGCCCCCGAACAAACAAAATTTTATCATAATCAAAAATTTCCGTCAAGGCGTTTGGTAACAGGCGTTTGGTAACAGGCGTTTGGTTCCATATTGAGGTAAATTCTTTTTGTCTAAAAGAATATCTTTAACAGCTTTAGGGCTTTTTGTTTCCATGGCAAACGATGAGACACACCAGACCCTCCGGTTAACTTTGACTTGTTTTCGAGATACCAGTTATAGTTACGAATTAGAGCGTCTTTGTTTGAATAGATAGGTGAGTATTCAATTTGAGATTGTGCTTTCTCTATTGAAACAAAGGATTCTTTTGAAGCAGTTTCGTATATCCAGGGATAAAGAGGAGAAAGCTTCAAAAACTCAAGAATCTTCAAAGCTAATACCACTGGCTTAACCGGGAAAGGAATGATCCTCTTTCCGAAACCTGCTTCATCGAGAACTGCCTGATAATCAATTTTCATCGTTGAATAAATCGCCGCGCCAATATTAAAGGTGTCATTAACTTTGGTTTCTGGCTGCGTCATGCACGAGTGAATCGCTTGGCATAAGTCTTCGACATCCAACAATTGATAGAGGTTATTCCCAGAACCAATGTTAGGAAAATTTTTGCCTTCACTAGCCCATTCATAAAAAATAGCAAATACACCCAACCTTTCAGGACCAACAAATGATTTTGGTCTAAGTATTGATATTGACATCCCTTTATCACGGTAACCATTACAGATTTCTTCAGCCTGAACCTTGGCTTCACCATAAGGTCCAACGCCATAAACTCGATCCGTTTCATACAACGGATGATGATCAGGAACACCATAAACTGCAGTAGAGGATATGTGAATAAATCGTTTTGCCTTGTACTGTAACGCTTGTTCCAAAACGTTATTGGTTCCAACTATGTCCGTTGTATAAATATCTTCAGGGGTATAGAGGGGTAAAGCTGCAGCGGTATGGATAACAATATCTGCATCTTTCATACTTTTTGCAAGTGCATTTTTGTCGCGAATGTCTCCCTGGAGAAATTCTATTTTATCTCGTTCTGGATAATCAAAATTCACAAGATCAATACCTGAAATATCGGTAAAACCTCTTGATAGCAAATAGCGAACAAGGTTGATACTAAGGAATCCGCTGATCCCCGTAATGTATATTTTCATTTTAGCGCTCCATTTTTTATAGCGAGTTGGTTTTTAATTTAATCCCGTGAAGAAATTTTCGTGAACTCTTTCCCACTGAAAAATCTCATCTTGAGTAAACCAATTCCCAATTTCAATTTCAGCATTTTCTGGAGAATCTGAGGCATGGGTAAGATTTCGACTGGTAATTATGCCAAAATCGTGCCGGATTGTGCCTGGATCAGCTTCAACAGGATTTGTTGCACCCATAGTTTGTCTTACTGCTTTGATGGCATTAGGTCCCTCTAATACCATTGCAATAACAGGTCCGCTGGTAATATATCTGATCAAGCCCTCATAAAAAGGTTTCCCTTGATGTATATCATAATGTTTGCGGGCTAATTCTTCTTTAACGAGCAAAAATTTGAGGGCTGTAATCTTCAATCCGCGCATTTCAAGACGTTTGATGATTTCACCAGATAGATTTCTTTCGACTCCATCGGGCTTGATTAAAACTAATGTTCTTTCCAATTTATATTCTCCACTAGGATGAAATTGACTTTAAAAGAATATCTTCAGCTTTTTGATATGCTGATAGTGCTTCACTGAGTTGGTTATTTTTTGAAAAGATATCACCTAAACACTGCCAATAATCAAAATTATTACTGTTCTTTAGTTCAGTGAATTTTATTTGTGCCACAACCTGTTCAACCTCTTGTGCATTAAGTGATTGTTTTGAAATTATTGTAGATAAAGTTTCAAAATCATCACTATCTAATAATTCGCTAAAATCCGCGATTGAGTTTTCTATTTTTGATTCTGTGATATTCTCTTGTTGAACTTCTAATGGAGTATCGAGTTCAACTGTATTACTTTGCGTTGCTGTTTCTGTCATTTCATTAGCATATTCAGTAAATTCAACATCTGCGAAATTGGTTTGAATACTATCATCAAGTTTCTCAGAGATCAATTCTGTCTCTTCGCGTGGTTGATCAACGGACTGATCATTTAATTCGCTATCAAATAGGTTGACCGAAACATCCTTGGGTAATTGTAAATCATCCATGAGTTGAGCTTCCAGAATTAATTCCTGATCTTTTTCAATTTCATCATCGACTGTGGTTTCTAATGAATTTGAAGGTTCTTCGATTAGTGAAGAAGGTTCATCTGGTGTTTTTAATCCTCGTAGCCAGTCGAGCAGTTCATCGTTTGTCTGTTGAGAAATAATGCCATTATCTAGATTTGAACTTTCTTCGCTGGAGCCTTGAAAAACACTAGTTGTTTTTAATTGTTCATCAGATGCGGGTAGAGTATCAAAATCAGGTTTAACATCTTCATCTCGTAAAACATCATCCGCTACATTTTGAGTAATCAAAACTGATTTAACCCAATCAGGAATTTCATCGTCAGAAGAAATAGGCTTAAGTTCACCAGTTTCAATATTGGGTGTCTGACTTTCTTGGATTATATTTGATGATAAATCGATTTTCTCCCAACCATCATCTTGGTCTGAGAGAGCTTGCGGTGTATCATCAATCGAAGAAGTAACTTCTGGTGCAAATTCGTGATCAAAAATATTATCAAATGTAGTTTCTTCTGGTTCAAATTCTGCAATCGAAGTATCAGTTAACTCATTATCAGACGATTGAGAGACCGATTCAGGTTCAGTTTGAAGGTTTTTTAACCAATCAGGCATATCCTCACTGGACTCAGATTTTTGGGGTTCTTCGGCTTGAAAATTCTTTAACCAATCGGGAAAATCCTGATCAGATGGCTGTTGGGATGTTGACGCATCTGAATTTGAAAACTGTGACATCCACTCAGATGGAGGAAATTGTTTTTCTTCATTTCCGTTTGAAACCAGGTTTTCATCATCCATTTTTCCCTCTTTTAACTCTGTGAATAGTAATGCAAGATCGTCATTGGATACGTTAGTACTTTTCTCTGTTTGAGAATCATTTACTCGGACTTCTGAGATTTCTAATTCTTTATCAGATTCAGCAGCGGTTATTGATTTGTTTGTTTCTTCCGATGCAAATTCTGAGTTTGAATTCCAACCCGCACTTTTGATCCATTCTGGAATTTCGTCATCAGTTTGTATATTATTAACGTCACTATTGTCCAAGTCTTGATCTTCAACAGAAAATGGGGCATTCAATGGATTCGCATTTGGCTCTTCAGCTTTAGAGAGGTCATTAGCCCAATTGAATGGTTCACCTGGCTTAAATTCTTTGGATTGATCAATTTCATCAAACCATTCAGGAATATGAGAATCAAAATTATTTGAGGGAATAACTTCAAGTTTATCTAATTGAACTTTGTTTTCTGGAATTTCATTATCTGAAAAGGGAGAAGTTATAAACTGATAATAGGGGTCAAGGCTAATGAGGCGATTTTTATTAATAGTTGCAGCTTCACTATTGTTCTTGGTTAGATGTATTTGCTGTAAAATTCGGTTTGCCTCAAAACAAAATGGAAATTTTTCTAAAATTCGATTACAGTCTGCCTCAGCCTCATCTATAGCACCAGAAGAATAGTGCATCCTGGCAAGGATTACTTCAAGGTCAATTCGGCGGGGATCTTCTTCGAGGATTGATAGAATTTCGGTAATGGCTTGTTGAAACAACTCACCCCTGGCGTACATTCGCACAAGTGCCCCTCTCGTAAGGCGAATTTTGGAGGGTTGTTCGCCGTCTCTCCGTCCAAAAAGCCGTTTCAATTCATCCTGAATGGCTAAATTGGATGGTTGGACATCAAAGGCTTGTTCCATATGCCAGATCGCCAGATCAAGATTATTCTGGTCTTCAACGATAATTGAAAGACCTACATGTGAAATAAAATCGTCAGGAATTGCTGATAGCACCCGAGAAAACACATCCAAAGCTTCAGGGTATTTTTTTTGTTCTAATAGTGATTTACCTAAATTGCGATATGACTCAATACATTTAGGGTAGGTTGACAATATGTGGACGGAATGGGCAATTGCATCATCGTATAGCCCATTATCAATGAGTTGTTCAATTTCTCGGTTATATGTTTTTAATGAAATCATTCACTTGCCCTCATGCTTAAGTATGCAACAATCAACATTTTTCCGCAAGAGTATATTATAAAAAAAAGCAGTCCAAATTGAACTGCTTTCAATTGAGGTTAATCTCCTAAATAGTCTCTTAATTTTCTTCGAATTGAGGGATGTCGTAATCGACTCAATGCTTGGGCCTCAATTTGACGTACGCGTTCGCGAGTGACACCCATTTTTCTGCCAACTTCTTCGAGTGTGTATGCCTGTCCATCTAACAAACCATATCTTAACTGCAAAATTCGAACTTCTCGGGGTGGCAAGCCGTTTAATACGTCTTCAAGATGTTCTTTCAGAAGGTTGTAGGTTGCAGTTTCATCAGGCGGAGGTGCTTCATCATCTTCAATAAAATCACCTAATACTGAATCTTCTTCATCATCAGTTGGTGTTTCAAGTGAGAGTGGGCGTCTGGCCACTTGGATCATGTTTTCAACTTTTTTGGGTGGTACATCCAAAGAAATGGCTAATTCTTCTACAGTTGGTTCACGCCCCAACCGCTGGGTTAATTGGTGTTGAATTCTCAACAGTTTATTGATTTGATCACCCATGTGAACAGGCACACGGATTGTTCGCCCCTGATCTGCAATTGCTCTAGTAACTGCTTGTCTGATCCACCAGGTGGCATAAGTACTAAATTTGTGACCACGACGGTAATCAAATTTTTTGGTGGCACGAATTAAACCGATGTTGCCTTCCTGAATAAGATCAAGAAAGGGTACACCGCGCCCCATATATTTTTTTGCCACACTGATAACCAAGCGTGAGTTAGCGGTAATCAGATGCTCTCTTGCTGACCATCCATCCTCAATAAGCTTGCGAAGTTCAAGGCGACGTTTATTATTGACATTTCCCTTAGCTAATTCTTCTCGAGCCATTCGTCCGCGTTCAATACGTTGGGCTAACTCGACCTCTTCTTCAGCATTGAGCAGAGGAACCCGACTGACTTCTTTGAGATAGAGACCAATAGTATCATCGGTATCAATATTTTCAAGATCGTCAGAAAGCATAGTTCGGGGTTCTTCAACTTCTTCGCTAACGGTCAGATCTTCATCTGAAGGTTCTTCGGGAAGAGATTCATCTTCAAGATACGGAATACCGGCACTCATTAATGCCGCAAATGTTTCTTCTAGCTGCTCAACATCTTGTTCAGCATCAGGGAAGAAATGGAGGATATCATCAATAGTGACATAGTTTTTCTGCCGTCCAAGGTCAATTAACCTGGCAATTGCAGTATATTCTTCATCATCATCTTCAACGATATTGATTATAGGGTTTTCCATTAATTATCAAAGTCCTTAAACTGGAAGTCTGTGTTCGAATACTAGTAAAACAACAGCTTCACAAAATTAGAATACACAAAAATTGTAAGAATTACAATAGCAATAAGACTGCGGTATATACTCAACAAAGTAGGCGTACAAAAAGCGGAAGAAAGCTTCCGCTTAGTACTTGGCCCAAAAATGACCGCATAACAATATACACTAAATTGAATATAAAAGTCAATAAGCATTCTATAATCTAATGTAATATTAATAAATGTCATTCTTCTTTACTTACAGCAGAAAAGGGGTAAAATTATAACTTAATGCGTAAATTCCAAAATGCTTAAGAAATCAAGCGTATTTAAAATTCTAGAGGAGGAGCAATGAATATTTTAGGTCTGGCAAAACATGGGCTAAACGGTTTTGAACAAATAGCCATCGTCGGTGTCTTGGTAGTCGCATTAATTAGCCTGGTTTATGCCTGGTTGTTGAGAAACACGGTCATGAAAAAGGACAAGGGGTCTGAAAAGATGCAAGAAGTTTGGGATGCAATCCGCGTTGGTGCGGAATCTTACCTCTCAAAACAATTGAAAACAATTTTGCCTTCTGTTGCTATTCTTTTCATCGCTATGTTTTTCTCTGTTTATGTAGTTACTCCAACTGCAGAAGCTGTTGAAGAATTTCCTGAAAATACTCGACTTATTATTGCTGTCGGTCGCGCAATTGCATTTATTTTAGGAGCTTCTTTCTCTCTAATCGTTGGACAATTGGGCATGCGCATGGCTATTCAAGCCAGTGTTCGTTCTGCCTCGGCTGCAAAACGTAAATTTAACGAAGCTCTGTCTATTGCATATTATGCCGGTACTTATACAGGGATGCTAACTGATGGTTTAGGACTTTTAGGCGGAACTATCATTTTTGTTGTCTTTGGTAAAGCATCTCCTGACGCCTTGTTAGGTTTCGGCTTTGGTGGAACTTTGATAGCATTATTTATGCGTGTTGGCGGTGGTATTTATACCAAAGCAGCTGATGTTGGAGCTGATTTGGTTGGAAAGGTCGAAAAAGACATTCCTGAAGACGATCCACGTAATGCAGCAGTTATCGCTGATCTTGTAGGTGACAATGTTGGTGATTGCGCCGGTATGGCAGCAGATATCTTTGAGAGTTATGAAGTAACCATCGTTTCTGCTTTGATCCTCGGCTTGGCGCTCATGAGTCAAGATCCTACACACAGTTTAAAATGGATTGTTTACCCTCTGATCATCCGCGGTATTGGTGTCATCAGTTCCATTCTCGGCACCTTCACGGTACCCATCTGGGAAAAGTTCCCCATAAAATTCTTGCGGGCACACGATGCTGAAGAATCCATGTTCAGATCATATGAAGTTTCAAGTATAAATACGGTTGTTTGGTCTTTCATCGTAGGTATTTTGTATGTTGGTGGACCCGATGGCTGGAAACTTGCATTGCTCACCACAATTGGTGTTGCGCTTGCAGTTGCTTTCAACCCTATAACTTCATATTTCACCTCAACAAAGTACCCACCTGTTAGAGAAATTGTTGATTCAACCAAAACTGGCTCTGCCACAACCATCCTTTCTGGTTTGTCAATTGGTATGGAATCAAGTGTCTGGGCATTAATTGTTCTTGCTGTTGGTTTCTTTTTCTCAACACTCATTTACATTGGTCAACCTTTGCATATAATTTACGGTATCGCTATGCTTGGTATTGGCATGCTGAGTCACACGGGTAACAATGTTGCGATGGATTCATTTGGTCCAATTTCTGACAATGCCAATGGCATTGGCGAGATGGCCTGGCACGATCAAAATGATGAAAACACCCTCATGGCTCGCCAAACCATGGCAGACCTTGATGCAGTGGGTAACACAACCAAAGCCATCACCAAGGGTATCGCAATTGCATCAGCTGTTATTGCGGCCGTTAGTTTATTCGCATCATACATAACAGATGTTAAAAAAGTCCAGGAAGTTGCGAATGTCAAAATCCTGGAATCTATTAATGTCGCTGATCCCACTGTCTTTATTGGGTTGTTGCTTGGTGCTGCACTTCCATGGTTGATTAGTTCACTTTCTATCAAAGCAGTCAGCCGTGCTGCAATGAAAATTGTGGAAGAAGTTCGCCGTCAGTTTAAGATTCCGGGAATTATGGAAGGCACCACAAAACCGGATTATGCAGAAGTAGTTGCTATTTCAACTATTTCATCTCAAAAAGAACTGGTCCCTATGGCAACAATTGCTGTTTTGATGCCACTCGTAGTTGGATTAGTGTTTGGAGTAGAAGCTCTTGGTGGTTTTCTTGCTGGTGTTATCGTGAGCGGTCAGTTATTGGCTGTCTTTATGGCCAATACAGGTGGTGCATGGGATAACGCAAAGAAAAGTGTCGAAGATCAACCGAGAGACCTTGTTGCCAACACTGGCAAAGGATCAGAACGGCACAAAGCTGCAGTTGTGGGTGATACAGTGGGAGATCCCCTGAAAGATACTGCTGGTCCTGCACTTAATCCAATGATCAAAGTAGTTAACCTGGTTAGCTTAATTGCTGCTCCAGTGATCGTGAATTATGTTGACAGTCCCTATAAGTGGATAGTCGTAGCTGTATTACTAGCTGCAATTATCTGGGCTATTACAGGAAGTAAGAAAAAAGTAGTAATGGAATAAGATAATTGAAGTTCAAAAAAGAATCCGGACAAAATTCCGGATTCTTTTTATTTGGCTAACTTTTCAAGTGTATCTAGAAAATCGTCTGGATAAGGAGCAGATAATTTAACGTGTGAATGAGTAGAGGGATGAATAAATGTTATCTCATAGGCATGTAGTGCTGTTCGCGCAATTACCTCAGATGGATTTGTGTTTGTTTTTTTATATAGCCTGTCACCAAGAATCGGATGCCCTATCGATGCCAAATGGGACCTTATTTGATGCGTATAGCCAGTCTCTGGCCTAATTTCTGCGAGACAACAATCTTGGAAAATATTTATGATAGTGATTTTGGATTTGGCTGGTTTACCTTGGTCATAATCCACAATGGTGCGATGTCTGCGGTCGCCGTCAATTCTGAGGGGGAAATCGATTATAAATTCCTTGTTTAGGGGAAAACCAAAAATAAGTGCGTGATAGATTTTTCGAATTTGATGATTTTCAAAGGCCAGATTTAGACTTCGATGAGCGGCTTCATTTCTGGCGACCAGCAAAATACCGCTGGTTTCTTTATCTAGGCGATGTACAATCCAGCAGCGACCAAAATCCAGCTCTAGTAAAGATTTTACGGTTGGCAGGTCAGGGTTATAGCCATCTCTAATAGTTAATAAACCTGACGGTTTATTAACAGCAATAATTGATTCATCCTGAAATAGGATATCCATAATTGAAAATGAAAATTCTAAAAAACCATTATTTGAAAAAACTGGCTGCTAATACGCCAGGGCCGGCATGGACTATGATTGCAGGTGGTAGATCGCAAATTTGGATATCTTGCAGATTCAAATATGATGAAAAAGAATTCCTGAGTGCGATTGCATCATCCATCGCATCAGCTTCCAGAATTGCGAGATGAGAATTAGGCGAGGCTGGGCATTCCTGTTGCACCAATTCGATAATCCGAGAAATCGCACGCTTCTTTGTGCGTTGACTTTCAAACTGGTTGATTTGTCCGTCTCTAAATAACAAAATCGGTTTAATTTGAAGAACAGAACCTGCAAGTGCCTTTGCAGCACCGATTCTTCCTCCTTTATGAAGGTATTCAAGTGTATCAACATAGAGATATATTACAGAACGTTTACTATAATCTTCAATCCGTTTTGTGATTTCTTCCATTGAGACACCTTGCTGAGACCATTCAACGGTTAATCGAACTACTGTACCAAATCCAGGGCCGATTAACTTTGTGTCAATGACTGTAATATCTGCATCCTGAAAATCCTGGGCGGCAACAGTTGCACTGCGGAAGGTTCCGCTTACCTTTGAAGAAGGGGTTAAGACTAGTGCAGAATCCCCATTCTTGACAATTTCTTCGTAAATTGGAGTATATAAGGCAGGTGGTGGAGCAGCTGTTTTTGGAAGTGAAGTGGATTTACGAAGTTTGTCGAGAAATTCGACTGTTGAAATTTCAGTATCATCACGGTATGATTTTTCACCAAATACAATGATTTGCGGTAAATAATAAATTCCCAATCTTTTTGCTTCATCTACTGATAGGGTTGATGTTGTATCTGCCAATATCTTAATCATTTTTGTAATCTCCCGTTTGTCGAAAAAAGGCAGTTAAAGTGAGGATCCGCAATTGACACATGTGGATTCATTTTTATGCACGACATATCCACATTTTAGGCAGGAAAGGGGTTGTATATTTCCGAGGGGGGCACCACAAGCAATGCATGTGGGTTCACCTTTTGGGTTTGGAGTATTACAAAAATCACAGATATAGCGATTTAACCGATCTGACAATTGGTGGCCAGATCCAAGGGACCTCGCAGTCGTATCTATGACATTCCAAACATTTTCAGACAATTGGAAAGATTCAATGTCTTGAGCGATATCATCAAGGCGATTTAGCAATGACAAGGGATTGCGCAATGCAGCAATTGTTGACACTCCCAAACTTGCAGCAATTCCCAACCAGGCTTGTTTGCCAATATCAACAGCGACACCATCTGCTACATTTTGCAGTGATACACTTAAAGCAGTGGCTCCACCAGAACTGGCATATTGAGAGGTGGCGATCTGAACGACGACTATGTCGTCTGAAGCATAATGTTGAACTCGCATATTTCCTCGAGAAAATTCAGCCATCAAGGCTTGCGCGAGGTCAGTGTTGCTGAAGTTCCCGTGATAGATTCGTTGAGGCATAATTGAATTATAATCAGATTTACTAAAATATAAAGCTACGGAGAATCATGAATTTAAAGTTGCAAAAAATATTGGGATTGCTGATCATAATTTCCCTTTTCCTTTTAACTATATATACGTTATCTGATACCAAAAGTGTGTACGCTCAACAGCCAACAGGTTCAGTGCCAACAGTAACTGGAACCCCGACCGGTCCTATGGCAAAGGTTATAACGTATAAATCTGAACCCGGCGGCATCAACATAAGGTCAGGTCCAAGTACATTTTATGATGTAATTGGAAAGATGTTTCTTGAACTTGAATTGCCGGTTATCGGAAAATCACCCGGAGGGGATTGGTATTTAATCAAGTATCCAGTTTTACCCAATGGTCAAGGGTGGGTATATTTTAATTATGTAAATGTTACTCCAGGCGAGATTCCCATTGCTGAAGTGCCACCAACACCCATGCCTAAAGCGACACTACAAATAGACCCTACGTTAGCTGCGCAATTTGTCTCCACCCCTTTAGCGACTAAATTGCCTACCTTTACACCTTCTGCGCCTTTAGCCATACCTACTTTTGAAGTTTTTGACAGCCAATCGTTCGCTGGTATTCCTATTGGATTAATTATCTTAGTTCTAATTGGTTTGGGGCTCATGATGGCGTTATTTTCGTACTTTTCTGCTAGGTAAATCTATTTCTCGTTGTTTTTCTTAACGATGACGTCAATTATTGCCAAAGCTGCAATAATTAAAAATATTGGAATTAGACCGCCAATGATACACAGCAAGCCTGTAAATACCGCTCCCTTACCATAGATCACAAAAATGAGACCTAAACCCACTAATACTAATAGACCTAATGCACCAACGATCAGCCGAATGTTGGTTTGTTTGGCATAAGTCCGTAAATCTCTAATTTTGTTTTTGATAAATCCTCTGTTTGTTTTAATCTCGTCTAAATAACAGGAGTGATAATGTCCATTTTACTCGAAAGTAACGAAAGCTCGTCACCAATTATTACCAGAGCAGTGGCCAATGGGTTATTAGGATCAAATTATGAGAATTATCACTTTTCGAAAATTGATAGAACGTTATTAAGGATAATTGGCCATTTGCCGAGTTCAGTTGCTGAATGGCTCATTCCGAGGGCAAACAAGGGCAATTTACTTTCGATGCAAGAGGTGCAAGACCTGAAAACCAGTGATTTGGTTAATGGCAGGTTGAAAGATTACAGTGAAAATAATGCTAAATACCCAGCGATCACGATGGGCATTGGTATGGGAGGGACCACTGCACATCTATCTTTGGCTTTAGGCGGACCTTTTCTTCCGCAAGCATTTGTCATGACATTACAAAATGGCACTATGAATGGGGACGTTAATGCTTATAACAAATTAAGCCTCGATGCAGCAAAGAAGATCACTCAAAACAATCATGACCTGATGTCAATTCAACATTATGACCCGGTACATGATGGTTGGTTGGTAAAAAGAGTCAATCATTTGCGTGTTAAATTGATTGACTTACCCGAAGAATATAAAGGCTTTATCAAAAATAAATTAGTAGCCGGTGGTGATGTTGTCTATCTTGAAGGCCGGGCAAAGTGGAAGCGTTTTAGAACAGGTAAAAACAACGTTTTTCAAGTCGGCGGATGGGGAGACATCAGCGATAAGGATTTTATTTATGGGTCCGCAATACTGGATACATTTGCAAAAAAAGAGAAACTTGATTATCCACACTGGATGCTGGATGGTTTTCCACTTGAGGATGGTCCAGAGTCTGAATGGGGAAGCGAAGAGGGTTTGGGTGAAGCAATAGAAAAGTTTTGCCAAAAGGAAGGGTTCAATTTTGTAAAAATCTCTTATCGAGACCCAAATAATTTTTCTAAGCTGGCTTTCTTGAGCAAGCAGAAAATTCTTGAAAATGGCGATCTTGAACCAGCTGGTGTGGCAGTTGAGATGTTTTCACAATTTGATACCAGCATCATTGATCATTCAAGATTGCTTCCATTATGGCTAATATTCAACACCATGGATTCATCCCGTTTTCTTAAAAGTATGACAAAATATTTTCCGAAAGATAAGCCGGTTTTCTTTTCAGGCCTGGCTACATTTTCAGTGACCCCTGATTTGGTTCCGTTTAGCGAATGGGAGCGTGTGTTAAATGGTTTTGACATGATTAATATTGGTGCAAGAAAAAGCCATTATCCAGCAGACCCATTAGCCTTATTGGATTGGAAAAAGCCGCTGGAAAAGTGGGCCAAAGATAATCCCTCCAATTTTGAGAATCACATTTCTACCGGTGAATTGATAAAAATAGCCAATAGTATTGAAGACATCTTACCAGATCAAGGGAAGATGTAATTCCGAAATGGACACGAAATAATCACTCTAATATGTTAAAATTTGAACATGGAAACGAAATCGATTGCAAAGAACCGAAAAGCCGAGTTTGAATATTTTCTTCTTGAACATTTCGAATCAGGCATTGCGCTGCATGGCAGCGAGATAAAATCCATTCGTGCTGGACAAATAAGTTTGCAAGAAGCTTATGTTGAGGTAAAAGAGGATTCAGCATGGTTGGTTGAAGCGCATATCGCCAATTACAATCCGGCCAGCTACAACAACCATGATCCAAAAAGAAATAGGCAATTGCTGCTTCACAAGAAAGAAATTCGGAAGCTGTGGGATGCCGTAAGACAAAAAGGCGTGACCGTCGTTCCAGTAAAAATGTATTTTAAAGAGGGTCGTGCTAAACTAGATATCGCCATTGCAAAAGGTAAAAAACTTTACGACAAACGGGATGACCTGGCTCAAAAAGACATAACCCGAGAAATTGCCAGAGCACTTAAGGGTCGTGATTAATTCTAGAATCATAGAAGGACACTCATGCTTATCCTCGGAGATCATCCGTTAACCATTGAAGAGATTGTACAAGTTGCCAGAAAAAACGGAAAAGTATTTATTGGCGATAAAGCGAAAAGCTTGGTATCTCAATCCTGCCAAATACTCAATAACATAGTTCAATCAGATAAACCTGTTTATGGTATCAACACAGGTTTCGGCATATTCTCAGACAAAAAAATCAAAGGTGAAGAAGCCAACCAACTGAGTCGAAATCTGATTTTGAGCCATGCTGTCGGTACAGGACCAATTTTGCCCATTGAAGTAACGCGGGCTGCCATGTTGGTGAGAGCAAATACCCTGGCAAAAGGTTTTTCTGGTGTTCGTATAGAAATTATAGAGACATTGGTAGAAATGTTGAATAAGGGCGTTATCCCTGTAGTTCCGAGTCAGGGGTCATTAGGATCATCAGGAGACTTGTGTCCACTTTCACATTTAGCGTTAGTCTTTACGACTGACATTAATGATGCGGAGGCAGAATCTGGATATGCCGAGGTGGATGGTCAAGTTTTAACCGGTAAGCAAGCCATGGAAACAGCCGGAATCAAGCGTATTGTTTTAGGGCCTAAAGAAGGTTTAGCCATAAATAACGGAGCCACCTTCAGTGCTGCGATTGGTGCTTTAGCTGTATATGATTCAGATTATTTGATTGACCTGGCTGATCGATCCGTAGCCATGACACTGGAAGCCTTGTTAGGCTGCTCAGGAGCATTTGACAAGCGCATTCATCAAGCACGTGGTCAAATAGGCCAATTGGTATCTGCCGAGATGATTCGGAACAGCTTTGAGGGAAGCACATTTGTGGATTCCTCAGACAACATTCAGGATGCTTATTCACTGCGCTGTTCACCACAGATCCATGGAAGCGTCAGAGACACTATTGGATATGTCAAACAGATCGTTGAATGTGAAATTAACGCTGCTACTGATAATCCCTTGATATTTGAACCAGGTGATGCAATTTCAGGAGGAAACTTTCATGGCGAGCCGGTTGGTCTTGTAATGGATTTCTTATCCATCGCGCTTTGTGAATTGGGTGCGATTGCAGAGAGACGCATCTTTAGAATGACAGATGGTAAACTTAATATGGGTCTTCCACCGATGTTGGTAGATTCCATTGAAAAAGCTGGCCTCAATTCTGGTATGATGATGCTTCAATATACTGCTGCTTCGTTAGTGTTGGAAAATCAAACCCTGGCTACTCCTGATTCGGTTCATTCGCTTCCTACTTCAGCCGAACAAGAAGACCACAACGCCAATTCAATGACGGCAGCCAGACACACTGCAATGATTATTGATAACCTTCAACAGATTCTGGGTATAGAGCTTTATATGTCCGTACGAGCCTTGGACCTAAGACTGAGAATTCAAAATGGAAAAATGGGCAAGGAAACAACAAATTTGTATAGTCGAATTCGAAGCCGGATAAAGTATACTGCTGGCGACACTTATTGGGCGCCTGAGATAAACTTAACCAAACAATTGGTAAAAGATCAGGAACTATAGAGTGAACAACTTCATCAGTGAGAAAAAATAATGAATCATTTTAGTCGAAGAGATTTTCTAAAATTGGGAGCTGCCGGATTTGGAGCCCTTTTATTGCCAAAAATTAAATTGGCTTCAGCCAATCTTCCAGATTTTCCAACAGGAGAAAATCTGGGAAGACTTTTTGCTACTTACGATGTAATGGCAAAACCTGATATTGGAAGTAATGTTGTTAAGACACTTTATCAGGATAATGTAATAAATATCTACCGTGAGGTTATGGGTACAACTGATTTACGATATTATCGGTCAAGGACTTGGTACGAAACTGATGAAGGGTTTATATACGCCCCCGATGTGCAGCCGGTAAAAAACATTCTCAATCAGCCTCTGGAAACTTTGCCTTCTTATGGTGATACTCCTGGATTTTGGGCTGAAGTTACAGTTCCATATGTTGAACTGCAGTTGGATGGCGCCGCGCCAAAGTCTCCCTTGTTAATTGAACTCATGACACCACCGGTGATATTACCGTTAAGATTTTATTACAGCCAGGTTTTATGGATTGATGGAAAGCGCACGTTGGATGATGGAACAGTT
Source organism: uncultured Anaerolineaceae bacterium (assembly GCA_927443345.1). GTDB lineage: Bacteria > Chloroflexota > Anaerolineae > Anaerolineales > Anaerolineaceae > UBA6107. The sequence continues at coordinate 85,504 of CAKMKJ010000048.1, forward strand.
CAATATCACGTCATTGAAAAGCATGGTTCTTATGGTGATAAATTTTGGGCTGATGCGAGAGCATTTAAGCCGCTATCTCCTGAAGAATTATCTCCGATTAGGCCGGAAGTTCTTGAAAAAAAGATCGTCGTTGATGTTACCCGCCAAACCTTATCTGCCTTTGAAGGTTCTCGGGAAGTTTTTTATACCTCTGTTTCGACTGGCGCATTAATTAATAATGAGGGGCAATCGGTAACGGGTTGGGCGACACCTATCGGAGATTACCATGTGGTTAATCGCAAATATGTATCCTTGCATATGGCTGGAGGTAGTGAATCTGCCAGTGGTAGTGGATATGAAGATTTTGCTGTTGGCTACACATCGATTTTTGCAACAGGTGGTGTTGCACTGCATTCAACTTATTGGCATAATGCCTGGGGATCACCAATGTCTCACGGTTGCGTAAATATGAAACCTGAAGATTCCAAATTTATCTACCTTTGGACTCAACCGGCTGCTCCTTATTACGAAGGGGTTTATGAGCAAGCCGGATATGATGGAACCCATGTACAGGTAGTGGAATAATGATGGATAGATATTGATAACTGCCTATTTCAGGCAGAAATGATTTTAGAAAATTACTGTAAACCTCAAGCAGGAGTGTATGCTTTCGTTAACATACTTCTTTAGTAAAAATGATTTTGAGAAAGACAACACGGCTATTCATTTACAGAACCATTGTCAAAACAATGACCTGATATTTGTAGATATTTGTATTGATGACAGCAAAGAATTGAATGACAAGTATTATGGCAAAACGCCAACGGTTTGTGTTGGTCCATACGTTTTGCATGCTCCATATACAGAAACTGACCTGAATGTAGCGACTCAATCTGCTTTATCCAGGCAACAACGATTGGAAGTATCAGGGGATGAAAATTATAAAAAACGGGTTAAAAATGGTGTTTCAATTAATAATCTGGATCGTTTTTCGTATTTTTTTTCCAGATACTATGTGATCATTTTGTCTGTGCTTTTATCGATTTTTATTGCCCTTCCTTTTTTAGCCCCGGTACTGGAAAAAACAGGTCATTCAGCGTCTGCCAATATAATTTATAAAGTCTATCGTGTGGTTTGTCACCAGCTTGCGTTTCGTTCTTTTTTTATTTTTGGAGAACAGCCAATCTATCCTCGTGAATTAGCTAACATTGATAATCTTATTACTTATGAGCAGGTAACAAATAGCGATGTAATTGACCTGGAATATGCTCGTGATTGGATAGGTGACACTTATTATGGATATAAAGTTGCCATTTGTGAACGAGATGTTGCCATCTACGGATCGCTTGCTTTGTTTGGTTTTTTGTTCCAACTATCCGGAAAAAAAATCAAGCAACTTCCATGGTATCTCTGGTTCATAATAGCGTTAATCCCCATTGGGTTAGATGGCGTATCTCAAATTCCAAGTTTATCTGGGGGATGGCCTGAATGGGTACCTGTTAGAGAAAGCACACCATTTTGGCGATTATTAACAGGAACATTATTTGGGGTTGGTACTGGTTGGTTCATGTATCCTATGATGGAAGAAAGTATGAAAGAAACGCGCATCACTTTGCATCGAAAATTTGCAATAATCAAAAAGATAAATCAATCTTCAAAGCCGGTCTCTGATGAAACGAATCGTTAAGTATGGTCTCGAAGTTCTTCAATTTGAACATCCAGGTTTTGAAGGTTTAACCCATGGCTTTTTTACTCGCAAGGGCGGCGTCAGTACTGGACATTATTCCAGTTTAAACCATGGCGGAACAGTAGGCGACGAACGATTACATACTATTGAGAATCGAAAACGTGCATTTGAGTTTTTTGATCGAGATGTTGCTAGCATCTTTGATGTCTGGCAGGTTCACGGCAACACCGTCATTTGTGCGGATAAACCTCGCGCCCTGGATGAACCGCATATTAAGGCTGATGCAATAATTTCCAATAACCCAACATTAACCTTGTTTATGCGTTTCGCTGATTGTGTACCAATTATTCTGTTTGATCCGGTAAAAAAAGTAATCGGCAGCGTGCATGCAGGTTGGAAGGGGACGCTCAACAATATTGTAAAAGAGGCTGTACTTGCAATGCGGGAGCAATACAGTGTGAATCCTTTAGATATTATCGCCGGCATTGGCCCTTCCATTGGCCCTGATCACTATATTGTTGGTAAAGAAGTATACGATCTGGCTGCTGCAACCTTTGGACCCGATTTGAACCAGGTTGTCTCAATCAAAAAAGATAAAATCCATTTCAATTTGTGGCGGGCAAACGAATATCTACTCGAGAAACAGGGAATTAAGGCCATAGAATGTGCTGAAATTTGCACAGCATGCAATCTTGAGGATTGGTACAGTCACAGGGCTGAAAATGGCGCTACGGGCCGTTTTGGGGCACTCATAGCCCTTGGAGAGCAGCATGTCTGATACTATTCAAAATCGCTTTCTTCAAGTCAAGCATAGAATAGAGCAAGCATGTGACAAATCTGGTCGAGAGCATGGTGATGTAAAACTCATTGTTGTCACCAAAGGGCATAGCGCTGCAAGCATTATGGAAGTCATAAAGGCTGGAGCAATAATTCTAGGTGAAAATTATCCTGAAGAAACAATAAGGAAAATTGGAGAAATAGAAACAGAAGTACACCCGTCCTGGCACATGATTGGACACCTTCAAAGTCGAAAGATAAAAATGATGCATCCATCGTTTTCGAGTATTCATTCTATTGACAGTGTAGTGCTCGCACAAAAGGTGAATCGTTTTTATCATGATAAAAGTTCAATTATTGATGTGTTTCTTGAAGTAAATTTCACAGGCGAAGAATCGAAATATGGGTTTGATGCCAGCAGCGAAACAAAAAGGGAGCAACTATTATTTGATTTTGAAAAGATATTTTTATTACCAAATATAAATGCTGTTGGGTTGATGACTATGCCGCCTTACGCTGAAGAGCCAACACAAAATGAGGAGTGTTACAATTTATGTAATGAGTTTTGCAGCAAAATTCGTAAAAAATTTGATTTGAGTCAGTTTCGACAATTATCCATGGGTACAAGTGCTGACTTTGAAAATGCCATTAAATGTGGAGCAACCTATGTAAGAGTAGGAGAAGCCATCATGGGAAAAAGAATTTATCCTATAAAACCATAGAGGTATAACTGATTATGACCACTATTTATGTTGTTGTAAAAACACTTTTTGATATTCTATCTTGGGCAGTCATTATTAACGCCTTGTTTTCGTTTATTCTGCCTCCATTTCATCCAGTACGAAGTTTCTTAGATCGCCTGGTACAACCAATGTTGGCACCATTTAAACGGTTTATCCCTCCAATTGGTGGCATGGATTTAAGCCCCATTGCATTATTACTTTCAATTCGACTCGTTGAAATGCTAGTATTAAGACTTCTTTTATAGATTGCTAATAAGGTTAAGATGCGTGGCGATCTTGATAAAGCAATTATAAAAATAAAACTAATACCACGTTCCCCTCGCAATGAAATTGTTGGCGCCATGGCCGACGGAACAATAAAGATCAAAATTACTGCACCTCCAGTTGATGGGCAAGCGAATCAAGCGGTCATAAAATATTTGGCCGAGACATTGAAAATTTCGTACAATAATTTAGAGATAATATCTGGTAAAACCAGTCATAACAAACTGATCTCAATTAGCGGGATTAAGCAAGAAGCTGTAAACGCGCTTTTACAAAAGCATTTTTCCAATTAACTGATTATCCAGCATAAAGAATTCTTCCGCATGAAGAGCAGGTGGCCATGCGTGAAGGTGATTTTGCTGTCTGGCAATCTGCCGGTGTCAAAGTGGATCCGCAAACCTGGCAGCTTCCATCTTCAATTGCAGCCACGGCGATTCCATTTTTTAATTTTCTCAGTGCTTGATAGGTTGCCATAAACTCAGGATTTACCTGATCTAAAACCACTTTTCGCTCATGTAGAAGCTTTTCTTTTTCAAGTTTCTTTTCACCCTCCTCAACAAAAAATGCGGATAGCTCAATAGCTAGTTTGGCATCAAATTCATTGAGAGAATTTTGGATACTTGTTACTTGTGCTTCAGTTGTTTCCATTTCAACCAACTGCTCAAGCTGTTCATCTTCTAATGTCGAAACTGATTGTTTTAACAGTTTTATTTCGGTCTGTAAATCTTGTAACTCTTTGGGGTTTTTGACAAGTCCTCCGTAAAGGGAGGACTCGGATTGTTCAATTTTCATTTTCTTGGCATGGGCTTTTTCTTCAATGAGGTCATAATTCTTTTTTTGTTGAGCATAGGCGTTATTTATTTGCGCCAAGGCATGTTCAATTTCTTGGCGTGCCGAATTATCGTTGCGCATTCGGTCAATTTCAGTTAACCTTTTTGTAAGCGCGTCAATTCTCGTGTCAATTTTCTGTAATTGGAATAAATGAAAACTTGGATTGGTCATGAAACCCTCAATTCTTTGATGTAATTATACGTGAAAGGGTTAGGATCATGAGGATTATCTTGAAGAAGATTGATGTACATCCCCAGATTGATCTTCCAACAATTCTATTGCATGCGGAATCAATGGCGCAACAATCAAAAGACTTTCTACGGCTCCTTTTGGGCTGCCTGGAAGGTTAATAATTAAGGTTTTATTGCAGATACCGGCTTCAGCTCTTGATAAGTAAGCATTGGCATTGATTTTGGCAGATTCACTTCGGATCAGTTCAACAAGACCAAGCGCTTTTTTGTCAATAACATCCAAGGTAGCTTCAGGTGTAACATCTCTTGGAGCAAAACCTGTTCCGCCAGTGGTCAAAATGAGGTTAATTTTACCGGACGTTGATGAATTGAGTAAAAAATTAGAAATCAGAGGTCTTTCGTCAGGAACAAGTCCGTGGTTGATTAATGTCCACCCAAGTTTATCTATGGTTTCATACAAAGCTGGTCCGGAAAGATCTTTGCGCTCTCCGGAGGCAGCCCTATCTGAAACAGTGAGGACTGAAACCTTAATCATCAAAATTATTCCTCTTCCGCAGAAAAAACTTTCCAATTGCCGTGAATGCCGTCGGGTGTTACCCCAAAGAAATAGCGGAATCCGTCAGCAAGTCGCAAGACAAAATCGTAATGCTGAGTTTTGCCCTGAGTGTATTGTTTGATCAGGCCATAGTTTCCGCGCCATTGGATGTCTGACTTTTCAAGATTTGAGGCGATTTCAAGGTGTTTTGTGATGGCGTAATGCCATAATCGGCGTGCTGAGGCTTGTGTAACATTTTTGACAATATTACCATTACGTAAATCACGCATGGTGTAGAAGTTCTTACCGCCTCGTACAACTACTTCAATCACTTCAACACCGGTGCGCGGGTCTTCGCTCTCGCCGACGGGGGTTGTAATAGCAGGTTGAACATTTTTTTCTGGATGGTAAGATGTGATTTTATCAGCGACCGGTTGGTCTGTTGATTCTACGGATGGATGGATTCGGTGTACCAGATTAACAATTTCATCCCTGACGGCTATGTTGGTTTCGGTTTCATCGCGAACATAAATCTTGTAGTCATCCAATGCATATGGTGTATCTTCACCCCTCGGTACCAAAATACGGATTATTTCTTTTGACTTGTATTTCTGCACATCAAAAGCCAGTTTGATCGGTGGACTCAGTCGATTTTGTATCTCTTTTTCAAGCGCTTTTATAGATTGTTCTGAATTGGTGACACCTATGGGTTCTTTATGGAGATCTGTTGACAGGCCAATAAACAGAGTGCCGCCATTGGTATTGGCGAACGCACAAATATCCATAAGAATTGCGTATAGTTTTCCAGAGCGCACCGTCATTGACTCATGAAAGTCCTGAATGATATTAGCGCCTTCATCCCTGGCGACCTGGATGAAATCAAAAACAGGTTCCTCTGTATGACGGTGGGGTCGTGTGCGTGAAAAGTCATTCGATTCGAACAACTCTTTCAATGCTTCAAAGGTGGGTTCAGCTAGTAATACGTCAGTCACGCGGTCACCAACGCCGGGATTCTTTTTGCGGGTAGGGTCATTATTTAAACGGTGGCAGTCAGAGCCTTGAATGCAATGCATGCGGCGAGGGTATTCAGGTTTTGTGCCGTTGAAGAAGGCAGCAGTCGTTCTTCCGCTTTGCAATTCAAGGTCGGTTACTTCAAGGGCATGAAGGTTTTTATCCTGGGTATAGGCAATACGGGTTTGTCCGCCAAAGTTGATGCCACGCATGGCAACACCGTTTGTTGAGTTGGCATGAGCGGCGATGACAATGCCCCCGGCTTCGTTAATTAACTGATATGCACGGATTACATCAACCGAAGAGCCAATTGCAGGATCCCCTTTATCTAATTGATTGACTGGAATACTTAAATTGAGCAATAAATGTTCAATCTCACGTGGGTTTTTATCAGGAGAGAATATACCGATGATATGAAAACCAAAGGTGGCTGTAAATTCAATTCCAGGTAGTAAGAGTATTTTATTGAGTAAGCGACGGTATTCCAGCAGCCTGGTTTTTTCTTCAGGCAATAAGCGGTTTAGTTTTTCTAAAAGTTCGAGTTGTTCAATCTCTTCTTTCAGTTTCTGGTATCCGTGAATCGTATTGTGATCAGTGAAGGCGATGATATCAAGGCCTTTAGATTCGGCTTTTTGCAAGATTTCAAGATTAGTGACTTCAAGTGATTGATAATCGATGGAAGCGGGTGTATGAATATGCATATCCATTGAATAAAATTGTAAATTTGTCGTTGCTTTTTTTAATGTAGTATTGTATTTCATTGTGAACCTCATTGTAATGTTTACTTTGGATAATCCAAAGTGTGAATAAATCTGTGACTTCATTGTATCATTTTATAAAATGACACTTGAGCCAAAGAATAATAAATGGAATTTTGTGAACGGAAGGTGCCCTCGATGGGAGTCGAACCCATAACCAACGGCTTAGAAGGCCGGTGCTCTATCCATTGAGCTACGAAGGCTTGTAAACTTACCTGGCAGGACGAATTCCTTTGTAAACCTGAAATCCGGAGATTGTTTTGAGTATCGTATCGGCGGATTTGCCTATTTTATCAGATAATTCCAGCGGAGACATGGGGTGATTGCCGTTGCTCAAGAAAACTCTGAATATAGCGTCAACCATGGCAGTATTGGCTGTTAAGAATCCTGGTTCTTTGACACAGTGATTCATCAAGGTCGTTTGGATGCCATCCACTTGGCGAATTTCAGCTGTGATCGGGTCAATCCAATCAATTAGGTTACCCTCTACTTGATTTTGAAAGGCAGCCTGGTGTTCAGCACACAAGCAACTGATCAGGAAGACATGCCAATTATTGTCATGCTCTTTCCACCAGTCAAAATCGATATGGTAGGGTGTTTCTAAAGTAGGTCTGATCAAACTGAATGTTTTTGGTTCATCCATTGGTAGCTCGCATTAATTCTCAACAATTCTAAAATAAAGGTCGCCCAAGTGATTAGCCCATGGTTGGCTGAAAAGAACACTAATGACTACACTGGGCGGGCATCGGCGGATTAAATTGACCGCCGCATAAATTTCTTGAGCATGAATGTGTCCTTGCGGGTTTAATTTTGACAATTCGTGCATGATATTTTGAATGGTTTTTTCAATTGGTTGTCTGGATTTGGTATCCCACAATTTATCCACTGCGGCAACGTCTGGAATGACCAATGCCATACGTTCATCAAAAATGCAAGTAACAACTTGCTTGAGAAGGGCAAAGACAATACCGCCGTCTGCACCAACTAAGACGGTGCGAATCCATTCTTTTGAATTGCGTTGTTTGTCTGCACGGATGCTAACTTGACCGGGCTGCTTTCCTTTAGAAACATGTACAAGGCTTCCGGGGATGAAACCTTCTTTGCGGTACCATTCTTTCAGGCCAAAAATATATTTTGATGGGCGCACAACCCAGCCGCCAAACGTGGATTGATTATGTCCGTCTACAAAGTCAAATTTAACCCGCGGTGTTTCATATGCAGTCGGGAAAAGATTTTTCAACTTGGCCGTTAGCGGAAGCGTGCCCGCTCGCCAATGGGGGTAGGTCAGGCTGATAGTAACTTCGTCGACATCATCGCAATCACAATCAGCTTCCAATTCGTCGCATAGTTCTGATCCCAATGAGCGATATTGTTCAAGTTCTTCTGGCAGTTCAACAGGCTCTACCTGGTTGCGTAAAGTGGGTGGTGTTTCTTGAACTTCATCTGGTTCAAGTCGGTTTAAGAACCAAAGCGTTTCTCCGGCAGGACCAACCTCATCAAACCGCGGATCTTCCTGTAATGCAAGATTCAAAGAAAATTCGGTTAAATTAGCATTGACATCCGTCGGCAGTTCGATTTGACTGATCAACTCTTGTGATTTCATCGGGCCGCCACCGTACATTTCAAGTACAGCTTCGCATAGATTCAGGTGGCCTACTCCTACATCAACTAAAAGTGCCCGGGGGAAGTAACTGCCTGCGATACAAACCAAATCTTCATTTTTTGTAAGAATGGAGTCTAATTTTTTTACGAGGGGTTCACGGTATTTTTCTACAACATTATTTAGCACCAGATACCCATTATCAACTGTTTCTTGCAGATGATTCAAAACGTGGTCATTCAGGTTGCTTGCAAAGCTTAGTACATCTTCAGAAGAAAACTCAATTGTAATGACTTCCATTTCGGCAGAATCAGGATTATTGCCTTTACGCACTTCAACTACTTTTCCTTTTTGCCAATTTCTAGAAGGAAAAACTAGCATCTGTCCGGTTTGATACTGGCCTTTCGGCAAATAAGTGGTGGCGCCAGATTGCCTTTCTTTGGCAATAGCTTCTTTTTGTTTTTCTATAATTTTAGAGATTAGAAAAACAGAAAGTTCATTTTTATTTAAGGGTATCTGGGTTTCTAGAAGGTGGTTGTAAAGAGAATCTAGATCGAATTCAGAAAATTGATAGTTAGTCCAAAATGTGTCGTTAATTGTCATACCTTATTCCATCCGAAATATTTCACATACATATGTATTATACCTTAGGTTTTATCAAGGATAATCTGAATTTATCCATTCAAGGGGATCCACTTGAATGCCATTTACCCAGATTTCCCAGTGAAGGTGAGCACCAGCACCTGCATATTCATCAGCCCGATCAACCCTTCCGGTATTGCCTACTTTACCTATTTGTTGACCTTTTTGTACCATATCGCCAGTGTTTACTATCAAGCTGCTAAGATGATAATATCCACTGAAAACACCAACACCATGATCAATAATGATCGCATTTCCTCGCACAGCCAAGTTTCCAGCAAATACAACCTTACCTGCTGCATTTGATACAACTGGTAGACCCACACCTCCACCAAAATCAACCCCTGTATGAAAAGTGAGGGTCGGATCGTCGTTATAAGTTCGTCTGGTGCCAAAAAATGAAGTAATCTCTTTTCTTGAAGCATAGTTTGGGATTTCCAAAGCATAATCAGTGTCTGGGCTTACAAAAATGCCATCCCAATACTTTTTAGGCGTATAAATAGAAATCAATGAAAGGATTTTTTCTTTTTCTGGAGCAGTTATGGCCGGATCAATCATTTCGGGAGCGACGACAAGGTTTGGGTCAGAACCAAAATTTCCAGCAACTAACAATATATTTTGTGAGTTTGAAAAAAGCTCATTTGTCCCATCTGATCCGTTGATGGATAAATTTAATATTCCTGGTGTAGCTAAAGCATGAATTCCAGCAAGCGCAAAATAATTCTTATCATCAGATGTATAAAATTTCAAATCTTTTCCATCAAGATTTCCAGAAAAGGTAATTGGTTTTTTTGTCGTCACCTTTATTGTAAAAGTATCGCCTTGTGAAAGTGGAAGAGGTGATATAGAAATGCTTTCAATTTCATTGGATATAGCATTGACGGGAGGTAAATTAGGATTACTGTCAAAAATGAGATCATTTGCAAAGAATTCCAGTGAAGAATTCTTGCGATTTTCAGCTAAAAGAATATATGATTTGGCGTTGATAATAGCCGAATTTTCAAGTAAAGTCTTATTTTCGTTAACAATAGCAACTGGGTGTAATACCTCAAGGCTCTCATTGATTGGAATAAGCAAATCTCTACCAGGGTACAGGGTATTGGGGGATATGAGTTTATTAATATTAATTAAAGTGTTTTCATCGGCATGGTATTTTACAAGTAAATTTTCCCAGGATTCTCCATAGTCGAGAATAATTGGCGTGAGGAGACCTTTAATACCAGCATACCCGGGTATTTTCAATCGCAAGTCAGGATATATATTATTCGGATCGGCAAGGTTATTCATCTGTTGAATTTCGGCCATTGATACGCCGAAGAGGTATGAAATATAACTTAAAGTATCACCTGATTGAACGATGTATTCAGGATAATCTTCGGTTGTTTGGGCTATAACCGGCGTTGTAAACAGCGAAGCAATTAAAATAATCGTGACGACAAGTGAAATTTTATTTTTCATATTCAAAAAAAAGTTGATCTCCGATGGAAAAATCTTTGATGTGGGTAACGCTAGTTTCAAGCACATGTTGAGCAGCAGCTCTTGAAAAATAAGCCAGGCGCCACTTTTTTGCTTCTTTTACATCCACCACCAATAAATTTTTATCCAACCAGACAACGCACAGATCAAAATTCATGAATAACATATGGATTGAGGTGTTTATCCGTGATTCATATCGATCTGATAATAATAGACCGAAATTTTGATCGAGATTTTGTTTAAACATCAATCCAATCAATTTGCTATAAAAGGTATCAGCAATTTTGGTTTGGATGGAAAGATTTGGCTTGGACTTGTTTTTAATCAGAAAAGTTGTCATCTGTAATTAACCATGTAAAATAAGCACTACGATGTAAAAGTGTACCACAATGGAGCATGAGATGAAAATTACTACTTGGAATGTTAATGGTTTTCGTGCAGTATTGAAAAAAGATTTTATCAATTCTGTGCATTCTTTAGCACCTGATATTCTTTGTCTTCAAGAACTAAAAGCTAAGCAAGAACAATTGATTGCGGAGGATATATTAATACCTGGGTATGATTATCTCTGGAATTCGGCGACGAGACCTGGGTATAGCGGCGTGGGCACTTATATCAAAAAAAGTTTAAATATCAATGATCACTCGACTGGTTTAGGTGTTGATGAGTTTGATGTCGAAGGACGTGTAATTCAGACACGATTTGGTAATACTGTCTTGTTTAATATTTATTTCCCTAATGGGCAGCGCGGACAAGATCGTGTGGATTATAAGCTGAGGTTTTACGCACGCTTATTGGATATTTGCAATGAGGAACATGCAAAAGGCAGGAATATCATTATTACCGGTGATTTCAATACTGCTCATAATGAAATCGATCTGGCAAATCCAGAGGAAAACAGCAAGATTTCTGGTTTTCTTCCCGAGGAGAGAGTTTGGATCGATAAGTTTCTTGAAAATGGATTTACTGACGCTTTTCGAAAGTTGTATCCTGAGAAAGTTCAATATACATGGTGGACTTATCGCGTGAATGCCAGGGCAAGAGGAATAGGTTGGCGTTTAGATTATTTTCTGATATCAAATCCAATTTACGACCGAGTGATTGATTTAACGATTTTCGATCAAATTCAAGGTTCAGACCACTGCCCCGTAACATTAGAAATCATGGACTGACGTTAGTCAAGTATAATAAGAGAAACTGATTGTTTCTTAAAGGAGCACCATGACAAAGCAACGGATTATTCTGGTTGATGACCATGAAGTTGTAAGATTGGGGCTGAAATCATTACTTGAACGACACCCGCAATTTGAAGTGATTTCCGAAGCCGGAAGTGCCAAAGAAGCACTCGAACAAGTTGAACGGCTGCTGCCGGATGTTGTTTTGATGGATATTCGTTTACCCGGAACCTCGGGTATTGAAGCTTGTGAAGAAATCACCAAGAAATTCCCAGATATTCGCGTTATTATGCTCACCTCTTACGCTGAGGATGATATGTTGTTCTCAGCCATCCGTGCAGGGGCTTCAGGGTATGTGTTAAAGCAAATCGGTGCAGATGACTTGATGAAAGCGATTGAAGCCGTTGGAAGAGGCGAAGCCTTATTGGATCCAGCAGTGACCCAACGCGTTTTTCAAGAGGTTCGCAGAGCAGTCAAAGAAGAAGAATCTTCAGCTTTCTCAACGCTGTCACAACAAGAAAAACACGTTTTGGTATTGGTTTCCGAAGGCAGAACCAACCGCGAAATTGCCAAAGCGCTATTCCTGGGTGAAGGCACTGTCCGAAATTATGTTAGCAGCATACTCTCAAAGCTGGGTGTGAGCAATCGTGCTGAAGCGGCTGCGTATGCCGTTGAACATAATCTACGAGATTATTTATAAAATTTATAGAGATTTCCATAGTTCACTCATGAATTGTGCATCCTCTTCGAGGATGGGGCTTTCGCATAAAATGCGCCCTGCACAACCGGTGTTTTTTAAGGTTTCGAGCAGTTGTTGAATATTCAGATCTGATTCACGTATTGGTAGATGGTTTTTCTCGCCTTTGGTGGAATACTCAATGCCGCTTAAGTGAATATGAAGTCGCTTGAGAGAGGCAGTTCCTATTGTTTTTGCGTAAGCTTCGATCATTATTTTCCACTCATCTGAAGAATTAACAGATCCATCCCCCGGACGAGAATGCAAATGAGCAAAATCCAGGCAAGGAAGCACGCCGTCTATTGCTTTACTCATAGTTAGCGTATCTTCAAAGGAGCCAAGCATGGCTGATTTTCCCATGGTCTCTGGTCTTAGTATCACTGGGTTGCCGGCTTTCCTCAATTCTGTGACACAATCAGCCAGTCTTGGGATGGCGATCTTCAGTACATCCTCTGCAGGTCTTTCGAAATAAGAGCCTGGATGAAAAATAATATCTGATGCACCAGCCAGATTGCCATAATGAGCCGCATCCATCAGACGCTGACGTGATTTGGGCCATTCTTCATCATTAGCATTTAGATTGATGTAATAGGGGGCGTGAACACTTAATTGGATTGTGCAATCTGAAGCAGTTTTTTTGATCTCGGCACATTTCGCTTCAGTCACTCGGACAGATTGTACCCAGCCTAATTCTAAAGCACCCAATTTCAATTCTTTCAGGGTTTGAATAGCTCCTATACTGCCACCTGGTTTTTTGGGTGTGGAGATAGGTGTGCCAACAGTGCCAAAAAGCATAGTGACTGTTTTTTCCATTATTCCCTCAATAGATACTGTAACTTTTGGATGAGTGGCGGACCGAGCACAATAATGCCCAACGCAATACTAAGAAACGCAGCGACCAAGACTGCCGCAGCTCCGCTGTCTTTACCATTTTTAACAAGTGGATGCGGTTCAGGGTTTACGAGATCAAAAAAACTCTCAAGGGTAGTATTGAAACATTCAGCAATCCAAACTAGTGCAATGGCAACCAATATAAGGCACCATTCAACCGGGTTTATTTTTAGCCAAATGCAAATGCTGACCACGATTATTGTAGCCAATAAATGGAATCGGGCATTATTTTGGGTTTTTACTACATGAAGCAAGCCTTCAAAAGCATACTTGATTGATTTAAAAATTGTTTTTATGTTAATCATGAAATTCTTCATCACCTGCGATGCGATTTATTTTGATGCCGATATGGTCAAGCACTGCCTGCTGTTCAGACCACATTTCCTCTTTTTCTTCTTTTGTACTGTGATCGTAACCTGATAGATGCAAAATGGCGTGAATTAGCAGGAGGATTACTTCATTTTCAACAGGATGGTTTGCCTCAAGGGCTTGTTTTTGAGCGATTGGAAAAGAAATAGCAATATCGCCTAAAGTGGAGAACCCTGTTTCTGGATTTATCTCATCCGATTCAAACGAAAGCACATCGGTGGGTTGGTTTATTCCACGATATAGTTTATTTAGTTTCTTCAAAACTGCGTCCGTGTCAATCAGAATAGAAAGATCAGACTGTGGTTCAATTTCTAAATAAGAGAAGATTTTTTGTGTAATTTCTTCCAGTAACGAGATGGACAGGTTATTTTCAAATTTTTTGTTTAATTGAATCGCGATCATGCTTTTTCCGCTTTTTCTGCAACATTTTCAGGATATTGAATTCTAGGATGGTACGTATTGGATAACGTCTTAATAAATGATTCTTGCGCAGTTTTCATATCTTTTAGCGTCAAGTTAGTTTTATCAAATTGACCTTCTTTGAAACAATAATCAAATACCGCTTTTACCAAACGTTCTAATTCTTCTGGCGTTTTGGGCAGTTCAGCCCTGGCTCTTGCTTCACATCCGTCAGCCAGCATGACCAAAGCAGTTTCTTTGGTTCGTGGTTTTGGTCCAGGATAATGGAATAATTCCTTGTCTACTTTTGTGGGATCGTTTTGCGCTTTTTCAAGTGCACGATTGTATTGGTATCTGGTGTACTGAGTTCCGTGATGTTCACGGATGAAATCTTTTATTCTGGCTGGAAGTCGATGTTTATTGGCAAGGACAACCCCATCTTGCACGTGTTGGATGATGATCTGCGCTGCAATTACAGCATCAAGGTCATCATGAGTATCTAACTTTCCAGGCACCTGGTTTTCAACAAAAAAAGGTGCATTCGCAGTTTTGCCGATGTCGTGATAGAGAGTACCCACACGAGTTAGGAGAGCATCAGCACCAATGGCTTCAGCGGCTTGTTCGGCCAGGTTGGAAACTTGAAGCGAATGTTGGTAGGTGCCGGGTGCCTTTTGTAACAATATCTTTAGTAGAGGATGATCTGGTCGGGCAATTTCAAGTAAATAGATAGGCGTAACCAGGCCCAGGGCTTGTGACAATATGTACTGAATTAGTAAGGCAAGACTTGCAGATGCAATGCCATTGAGAAACGAAACGCCAATTAATGTGATTAATCCTATTAAATCAGAAAGCGGATCAGTTAATTTATAGGCAATCAATACCAAACTACTCGCAATGGATATGGCAATAGCTGAAATAAAGAAACTTGAAATTCTGCGACCTCTACCAATGGCGAGTGATGCTATGATGCTTGAAATCATATAGAAAAGGGTAAGGTCAAGTGAGCTATTGAGTCCGAAGGCAGCCAAAATGCTTAACGATAATGAGAAGATTATTCCAATTTCAAGAGTAAAAAGAGTGACCAATATTAAAGCATAGGCAGAAATGGGAAAAAAATATGGGATGATCGCACGATTGGGAATCAAGAATCTTGCACCGTACAAAAACAAGAGAAACCCTAGTGCGATAACGGTTAGACTTTTAAGATCCCCCATGGGAGGTACTGATCGGCGGTTAAAGTAAAGTAATATGAATCCAGTCAGTACAGCAACAATAGAACCTGCAGCAATTAAATCTTGGATTTTATTTGCAGGTTTTATTAATCCAAATAGTTGTAATGCCTCAAGTTGTTCTTCATTGATGAGTTGGCCTTTGAGCGCAATGGTTTGATTCTGCACATAAGTACGGACAATAGGCTGCACCGCATCCATGGCTTGCTGTTTCGCAGTTTCAGTATCTATTTCTGAAAAGAGACTGTTCTCAATCACAAATGGACCTGCCAATTCATCAACAATATAGACAAAGCGGTCAGGCAGGGTGTAGCTGATCAAGGATGGTAGATTGTTGCGTACTTCTTGCACTTGGTAACTGCGAATTGTATTGCGCATGGATCGTTCAAGCGCAGAAATGGCTTCCTGAGAGACAATATCCCATTCTAGCCCACTCATTTGAAGAATTTGATAGATCACATCCTGGGTGAGTGTAAGATTTTCGAATTGCTGCATCATGATATATCTATGTTCGAAGTGCAGGGTTTTGTCAGAACGAATCTGTGAAATTTTAGCTATTAGTTCTTGTGTATTTTTGATTTGGGTTCTTGAAATGGAAATATCCATAGGCAAATAGCGATCTGCTATGGCGTTTGAAGCGATCAAACGGGCGTTTTGAGTTAATACTTTACTTTCATAGGTGAGCGTTTTTGAGGCGACAAAGGTTTGTGGAGCCACATCGCCCAATTGAACTGGCAAAGAGGATGGCCGTAGTGCAATAGGTAAAACCAAAGCTCCTAGAACGAGCAATGCGGTAACAACCAGAAGACCGATCCGATAGAATTTTCGGTAGGATTTGTTTTGAGTAAAACGAACGGGCACAGAAGTCACGTTACAAGGTTTTATGAAAGCAACGAACGAACGGCTGAGCTAATTCGATCTGCTGATGCTTGTCCAGCAAGTTTTGGAATTAGAACTTTCATTACTTTTCCCATATCAGAGGGTAGTGTTGCACCAGTTTCTTTTATTGCCTCTGTTACTGCTTTTTTGATATCCTCTTCGCTCATTTGAACGGGAAGAAACTTTTCTAATAATGCAATCTCTATTTCAGCAAGTTTGATGAGATCACCACGTTCGCCTTTTTGAAATTCATTGATTGATTCTCGGCGCATTTTGATCTCTTTTTGTATGATACCTTGA
>CAKMKJ010000049.1 GCA_927443345.1 uncultured Anaerolineaceae bacterium
TGCTGATTCAACAAAGAGCGCGTAAACCTGGTCAAAGACTGCCGCAGTTCCCGGCGTCAGACATTGACTCAATATTGACTCTGATTGATAAGCAAGAATTCTTGAATTCTGAAGATGAACAAGATCATTTGATCAAATTGCGCGACCGGGCCTTCTTGATGACGCTTGCTGATACCGGATTGCGTGTACATGAAGCCTGCAATTTACGCCGTGGCGATCTTGATTGGAATGAAGGAAAAGCCATGATCATTGGCAAAGGCAACAAGCAAGCCATTATTCGTTTTTCTACACGCAGTACTGATGCCTTGAAAGATTATTTGAAAATCCGCACCACCATCGACGGCGGATCCAAAACACCGCTTTCCGCCCTCCCCCTCTTTGCCAGGCACGATCGCGGCGCAGGTAAAAAGGTTAAACCAATGACCACCACCACAGGGCGCAACATAGTCACCGATAGAGTACGTGAATTGCTTGGAGATGAAGCCGTTGGCACCATTACCCCCCATTCTTTCAGGCATTACTTCGTCACAAGGGTGCTGAGAGCCTCTGGGAACCTCAAATTGGCCCAGGAACTGGCCAGGCATACAAATATCGCCGTGACGCAGCGCTACGCCCATTTATCCGATGATGAGCTTGATAAAGGTTATTGGGACGCGATTGAAGGATAATTGCTGGTGATAAAAAAAACAGCCCCTTGTCATCAAGGGACTGTTCGAATGTGCAGTTGAAAACTTAGTTTACGACTGTTACATTGCTGGCCTGAAGACCTTTGGGGCCCTTCTCGATTGCGAATTCAACCTTCTGGCCTTCTTCTAGGTTGCGATATCCATCGCCTTGAATAGCAGAGAAATGTACGAAGACATCTTCTCCACCCTCGCGGGAGATGAAACCATAACCCTTGGTTCCGTTGAACCATTTGACCGTGCCGATAATACGTTCTGACATTTTTTTGCCTCCTATAGCAAAAACCACTTATGTTTTAGGATTTGTTCGTTCTCTCGGACCAGTCAAATAAAAACAGCCCTGGAGCTTTCGCCTTGGGCTGTCTGTTATTACATCCAACAAGAACTACTTTGCATCCTACTGGATATAACTTTATCATAATTAGCAATAGAAGTCAAGCACCAATATGTCAGACCTTTAATTCTCTCCCATCAACTCTTTAGACTTCTTGGTTTGCTTCCCACGTTCATCCGTATTGAGAATGCGTTTGCGAATTCTAAAGTTTAAAGGAGTGACTTCAAGCAGTTCGTCATCCGCCAGGTATTCAATCGCCTGATCGATACTCATTGTAAGAGGTGGAACCAACCTGATCTCTATGTCTTTGTTTGAATTGCGCATATTGGTTAGATGTTTCTTTTTGCAAACATTGACAGCTAAATCATCAGGCCTCTGGGTTTCTCCAACCACCATACCTTCATAAACGTCAATACCAGCACCGATGAACAAGACACCTCGTTCTTCAGCATTTTTCAAACCAAATGTGGTTGTGAGGCCACTTTCCCAAGAAACAATTGAGCTAGTCGACCTGGAATTAATCACGCCCGCCAGGGGTAAATAGCCAAGGAAGATTGAATTAAGGGTTCCCATTCCTCTTGTGGCCGTTAGAAATTGATATCTGAATCCCAACAAACCACGCGTCGGCACAGTGTAAGTCAAATGTACTGTGTTATCCGGATTATTAATCATATTGAGCATTTTGCCGCGTCGTCCGCCAAGCATTTCAACCACCGTCCCTACTGTCTCGGGACTGGTTTCGATATGCAATTCTTCAAAAGGTTCCAGCATATTTCCACTTTCATCCTCTTTAAAAATAGCCTCAGGTCTGGATACCTGGAACTCGTAGCCCTCACGCCGCATGGTTTCAATCAGAATGGCTAAGTGTAGCTCACCCCTACCCGCCACCTTGAAGGTATCAGCAGCTTCTGTTTCTTCTACGCGCAATGCCACATTATTTCTAAGTTCGTCAAAAAGACGCTCGCGCAGCTTGCGTGAGGTGCCCCATTTTCCTTCTTTGCCAGTAAATGGTGAAGTGTTGACCCCAAATGTCATGCGCACGGTGGGTTCTTCCACTTCGATAGAAGGCAAAGCCACAGGATTATCAACATCAGCCAGAGTTTCACCGATTGCAATCCCTTCGAGACCTGCTATCGCCACGATCTCGCCCGCTTCAGCAGATTCAACCTCGACTTTTTCAAGTCCCTGGTAAATATACAAATAGCGGGTGCGTTCTGGCAGAATCTTGCCATCTTTCTGCATTCTGGCCACAGGTGCACCAGCTTTCATTTTTCCAGCATGGATACGACCAACAGCCGTCACACCGCGATATTCATCGTAACCAAGATTGGTAACCAAAAGTTGTAGGGGTGCATCCATATCTACCATTGGGGGTGGTACCGTATCAAGAATTGCTTCAAAAAGAGGTTCAAGATTCGGACTCAAGTCTATCGTTTTACTGGCTTGTTGTGTGATTGCGTTGGCATAAATAATCGGGAAATCACATTGTTCATTCGAAGCGCCTAACTCAACAAACAAATCAAAGGTCAGGTTGACTGCCCTTTCAGCGTCTGCATCTTTGCGATCCATTTTATTAATCACAACAATGGCGCGGTGTCCCATTTGCAAAGCTTTTTTCAGTACAAAACGCGTCTGTGGCATTGGTCCTTCTGCAGCATCCACCAACAGCAAAACACCGTCCACCATATTCATGACACGTTCAACTTCTCCACCGAAATCAGCATGTCCAGGGGTGTCAACAATATTGATCTTTACCATACCACCGCGCTTTATGTCGGGGATGACAATTGCGGTATTTTTGGCAAGAATTGTGATTCCACGTTCTCGTTCAAGATCGTTAGAATCCATAACACGTTCGACAATAGCCTGATTGTCTCTAAAAGTTCTGGCTTGTTTCAAAAGACCATCCACCAGCGTTGTTTTGCCGTGGTCAACGTGCGCGATAATTGCTATATTACGAATATCTGACCGTTCTTTTATCATTTACCATCATCCTATTCCAGTTGCTCAATATACGACCAATTATAATATCAGAGCCTGACGGAATTGAACAGGGGCTTATGCACGTGTTCTGCAACGTTAACGTTTTGATAACGTAATTACTAACAAGAAATTAACATCATTTTATTAGAATATATTTATGACAGACACTCTTGCCCTTGATAAACAAAAAAAATTAGGTCTTGCTTTAAGCGGAGGCGGTGCTCGCGGTTTCGCTCATATTGGTGTCCTCAAGGTATTGACTGAAGAAAATATTCAAGTTTCTTGTCTCTCTGGTACCAGCATGGGTGGGCTTGTAGGTACACTATATGCCATTGGATATACTGCCAAAGAAATTGAAAAAATAGCAGTTAAACACACAACCTTGCGAGAAATGATCAATTTGGTTGATCGAACACCTCACCGCCGCGGATTAATCTTAGGGCAACGTCTCAGGAACTTGTTTGCTCAATTAATAGGCAAAGATACCTCCTTCAGTGATACATTAATTCCGCTTGCTCTCAATGGTGTAGATTTGATTACATCACAAGAGGCAGTGCTAACCGAAGGCAATTTGCTCGACGCAGTGATGTCCACTATAGCCATTCCAGGATTTTTTGCTCCTGTTAAAATCGGCAAAATGCAGTTGATTGATGGTGGTACATTGAATAACTTGCCTGTAAAAAACCTTAAAGTCTTTGCACCTGAAGTTGTCATGGCTGTGGATGTACATCCCGATACAACACGCGAAGTACCCTGGCAGTTTTCTGACCAAAAGGCACGTTTTCCACTGCCTGTGCCAGATTTCTTTTTAGATTTTTATCGGGCTGAATTGATCATGATTACCAAATTAACAGAACTTAATCTACAACAAGATGGCCCTGACCTTCTCATCAGACCCAAACTTCCACCTGAAATTACAATGTTCTATGGCTACCAAAAAGCGGATAAAATAATTGCGCTGGGTGAAAAATCCATGCGCAAGAATCTTGAGAAATTGAAGCCATTTTTGTTTGATTAATTCAGGGTTATTTATTCTTCATACCATATTTCAACAATATCAAATAGACACCGAACATAATCAATCCGATGGAGCCTGTGTTTTGGAAAAACCCCAAAGCATTATCTGGATTTCCGCCAATATAAAGTCCAGCTCCTACCATTGTTAACACTCCGCCTGGAATTAGCGGCCACCATGTAAATTTCCGCGAGAAGATTTTGGAAATTACCGCGATCAAAATCCAGCCAAGCGCAAACCACATTAACATGGTTCCAGTTTGCTGAAGTCCATTTTTTTCAACAGGGTCATTCCATGCAAAAAATACGCCGGCTCCTATTGTAGATACCAGCAATCCTGGAATTAATAACCCAATGGCTCGTTTGCGCGTTCCCCACAATAAAAAAACTACCCCTATCGCAAGAGATATCGAAAAAATGAAGGTCAATATTGTTTGCTTTGAAATAAGAAAATTTAAACTAATAGCGCCTGAAATTGCCGCCACAAAAAGTGCCCACCAGGCCGTGGTTTTTCTTATGACTGCAAGAAAAACAAACAACAATAACCATGAAAAAGAAAATATTCCAATAGCTGCAAATAATAAAGTAAAAGTTTTATAGTATACGAGTCGCTGAAATATTATAAAGAAAGCAGAACTTAATCCAAATAGGATAAAGCCAGGAATTATCAATAATCTTCTTTTCGAGATGATTCCCCAGGATAAGAGGATCAAACTAATAAATACTGGTAATGCTAATGAAAGCCAATTCGTTTTGATGCGTTGATCCAGCAAAAACAATAATCCGGTCAAGATTAATACAACCCCAACCAGAGGAGCAAATTGCTCCCACGATTGCTTTGATTCATGTTTGATATCGTTATCTATCATACTTTTCTCGTTAGATGGTGATAATTCCTAGTTCTTTAGCCTTTAAAACTGCTTGCATTCTGTCTCTGACACTCAACTTGCTTAAAATACTTGAAAGGTGATTTTTTACAGTACCTTCAGAGATAACCAGCCTTTCTGCAATTTCACGGTTGCTGGCACCAGTAGCTACTAACCTCAAGATTTCGATTTCTCTTGGCGACAGCGGATCGGCCAGGAAAATATCTTGATTGCGAGGCGTGGGTTTGGATATACGCGAAAATTCAGAAATTACTTTTGCGGTTATCGATGGTAATAAGAAATATTCGCCCTTATTGGCCGCACGAATAGCTTCTGTCAGTTTGTCTGAAGAAACATCTTTCAGTAAGTATCCAACCGCTCCAGCGCGCAGCCCTTCAAAGACAGTTTCATCATCATCGAAGGTGGTCAGAACTATTACCTTTATCTTCTTTCCCAATTGAACAATCTTACGCGTGGCTTCAACCCCGTCCATTACCGGCATGCGCAGGTCCATTAAGACAATATCAGGTGACAGGTTGAATGACAATCTCAAAGCTTCTTCACCATTGCTGGCATCACCCACAACTTCAAGATCAGGATAGGCGCTCAACAATGTTTTTAGCGCTTCCCGGAATAGGGATTGGTCATCGGCTATCAGAATTTTAATGCTCATTTTGACTCGGTATGATAATTTTTATTTTAAATCCCTTTCCAGAAGACGTGGTTATTTGTGTTTTGCCATTGAGAAGGCGTACTCTTTCTTGAATCCCTAACAATCCAAATCCGTGATTAATTTCTTCACTGCCAATTCCATCATCGATAGATTCAAGTTCAATTCTATCCGGATTTGAATAATCCAGTGTTAGTATTACCGAAGACGCATTCGAATGTTTGTTAGCATTATTGATCGTTTCCTGTGCAGCTCTGAATAGAGTTAAATCTTGTTGAGCATTAATTGGTCTTGGTTCTCCTTTAATGATCAACTCAATGCTTCGATTTGAAGTAGACGCTGCATTTGCCATATCAGATATGCGTTGAAATAAAGGCGGCATCTCATCAGGTTCTTGCCGCAATGCAAAAACCGAATTTCTTACATCAACCAGCGCCACCGAAGAAAGGTTTTGAGCGTTTTCCATCAGACCCTGTGCTTTCTTATTATCTTTACTTAGGATGGCTCGTGCAGCCTTAATCTGCATATTAATCGTCGTAAGATAATGACCCAAACCATCATGAATTTCTCTGGCCATGCGGTTTCGTTCTTGGATAATAGTAAATTCTCTCACACGATCGGCATATTCACTGAGGTGTTTATTCGCTTCAGATAATTCAGCAGCCAAATTCTCAAGTTTTAACCTTGCTCGTTGTTCTGTTACTGCCATTTGGGTAAAGATCAATATAAAAACCTGTCCTGCAAAAAATAATGGCACACTGGCCCAAACAATCGCTAACCTTGATGAGTACAAATAAACTGCAAGTATAAAGGTCAAGATTATTCCCACGTTTGCTGCAAGCATCCAATCCTGGTCAAGCAGCATGGCTGTATGTGCTACTAAGGGTAACAAAATGAGAGAATTAAACCCTGCTCCCTTCCCATAATAAACAATCAATCCACCAAGTATCAATTGAAGCAAAAAATATATGATCTTGGTAATCATTGTTCCGCTTCTTGAGGCGTAAGCAAAACCATAGATACCGTTTGTTATATACGCAATACCTAAAAGAATGATGACTGTGATTAAGAAGGGGTCAAACAAGGATCCATTACTGAAAGCAGCAAAATATGAAATAAACACGACCAATGCAAAAGCCAGGTCAGTGCCGGTGTTTATCGTAAATCCAGAATTATCTTTCCTTTCCATTTTGACAATTATAGCATTGTGGTCACCCCCTTGCCCCGGTCATGAGTCATATTCCTTTCACCCTTGCTCTTTATAAGCGTGCGATGCCTGTGACCTCTTACACATTCACCATTTCAAAAGAGTGCTTACACTTGAATTAAGATATGGAGGTAAAGTGAACATTTTGATGGTGTATCCGCAATTTCCTGATACTTTTTGGAGTTTCAAGCACGCTCTGGAATTTATCAATAAAAAGATTAATAATCCCCCCCTTGGCCTTATGACAATTAGCCCTCTTCTACCCAAGAAATGGACAAAGAAACTAATTGACACAAATATTCATGAATTAACCAACGAAGACTTGAGGTGGGCTGATATGGTTTTAATCAGCGCTATGGATGTTCAACGCGATGACTGCCAAAAAGTGATCCATAGGGCTAAATCTTTTGGTAAAACAGTCATTGCTGGTGGACCATTATTCACGACAGAGTATGTTAATTTCACAGAAGTTGACCATTTTATTCTCAACGAAGGCGAACTCACACTCCCCCTATTTCTTGCAGATCTTGAAAGCGGTATAAAACCCAAACGCGTTTACAGCACAGATGAATTTGCAGACATGCATCAAAGTCCAGTGCCAGATGCCAGTTTGATCGATATATTCGAATACGAGTGCATGAGCATCCAGTTCTCACGCGGATGCCCTTTTCAATGCGATTTCTGTAATGTAACAGCTTTATTAGGCCACAAACCCCGTTTGAAAACTACAGCACAGGTAATCGCAGAACTTGAACAATACTATCGGGCCGGCTGGACCAGGAATGTGTTTTTTGTAGATGATAATTTTATTGGTAACAAAAAATATCTCAAAGAAGATGTCTTACCGGCCATCATTAAATGGCGTAAAGGGAAGAAAGGATTTTCCTTTATCACCGAAGCATCTGTGAACATGGCAGATGATCCTGAGTTGATGCGTTTGATGAGTCTTGCAGGTTTTACCAATGTGTTTGTTGGCATAGAAACACCTAATGAATCCAGCTTGATCGAGTGTGGAAAAAACCAAAATGTAAAACGAAACCTGATTGATAGCATCAACAAGATTCACAATGCTGGCATTCAAGTGATGGCCGGCTTTATCGTTGGATTTGACAACGACACACCAGCAATTTTTGACGAAATGATCAATTTCATCCAGGAATCAGGAATCGTCACAGCCATGGTAGGTTTGCTGCAGGCACCAGGTGGAACGCAACTTTATCACCGCCTTGAGCGTGAAGGCAGAATCTTGCATGAGATGTCTGGCGACAACGCAGATGGTAGTACTAATATCATCCCTATTATGGACCCTGTGTTACTAAAAAACGGATACCGCAAGATTATCAATACCTTGTATTCCCCCAAGTATTTGTATCCACGTATAAAAACGTTGTTAAAAGCCTACCATCCAATAAAAACGCCCGGCCAGGTTTATGCCAATGAAATTGCAGCTTTTTTCAAGACAATTTGGCGCATGGGATTAAAACCGGGTGAAGGACGCTATTTTTGGGACTTGGTTCTTTGGACGTTGTTAAATTGCCCTTCCAAATTCGCATTGGGAATTACTTTGTCAATTTATGGATATCACTTCCGTAAAGTTAATCGTATTAATCAGGCAAAAGAAAAGATTGCTACCAGAATTAGCTCTCAAAGTTACTTGAAGAAACCAACCATAAAACAACCTCTCAACCAATCAGCTCAATGATGTAATTGAAATTCAATCATCATTGGATCGTGATCCGAAAAAGCTTTTGAAAAATCAAGAAAAGTGTTTACATGTACAAACCTGGCTTGAAGCACACGATTGGCCAGGTTTTTATTGATAAAAATATAATCCAATGCTTGAGCATTTCCTTCAAAAATATAAGAGTAGCGCTCTTCAGGTTTCTCAAAGTCGGCAGTATTGATGATAATGTCCTGCGTAATGGTTGTAATCGTTGTAGACCAAGGCAAATCGTTCATATCTCCAACAATAAAAGTAGGGATGTCTGAACTGAATGCGTAAATTTTGCTCACTTGTTCAAAAATTAGTTGTGCCTGGTCAACCCGCTTATGCTCTTCAGGTTTTTGAGGAGGCTGCAGATTGCCCCAATATGGACTGTTGGCACCTTGTGAGGTTAAATGCACGCCAAGAACAACAAACTGCTGGTCATTTTGAGTGAGCAGCCACATGCGTGGTTTTCGTGTTCCATTGAAAACGGAAGCACTTTCTCCAATAATCAATGGGTTTTGATTGAACGAAAGGTTTCCATTTTTATAAACCATCTTTTGTGACTGTGAAATTTCCTTATCCAGTGTTATCCCTTTATCCTGGCGAAATATCAATACAGTTCGAATGTTTCCACCCTCCAATCCCCCGTCCTGGTTGTTGATTGGAGGTGTATCAGAAAATGCATACTCCGGTCCACCAGCTTTTTGGATACTGGCAATTAATTTTTGAATTGTGTATTCAGCTTTGATATTGCCATCATCTATACTGCCGCTGTTATCTAATATCTCATTTAATACAAGTACATCCGGCGATTGGAGATACTTTACGATCTGCCTTGCTATTTCTGAAAATTTCTTGTTTTCATCCAATGGAGAAAGGTTTTCAACATTATAAGTAGCCAGGGTCAAACCATCAGAAACCAGGATGAACGGCTCAATGAAGGGTTGCTGGTGCTTGAACTCAACTGGAGATAAAGCAAGCAGTTTAAAATTCCCGTAGGAATAATCCATCACACCAGTAATCAGAGAATCAAACCTATCTCCAACATATATTTCACCATCAAAGATCGTAGGAAGTTTTATCATCAGTTTTTCAGGATTAGCATCAAATTGGGTATTGAGCAAAGCGCCATGGCTTGATACCAAATTTTCATTTATTAAAACATCTGAGAGCACTGTAATCTCATTATATGCATTTCGTGATTCGATCACCTGACCACTGCTAATTTGAACCAACATGGATTCCAGGCTCTCAAAAAAATCAAGGCCATCTTCATGTGGGTCAAAGTTTTTCATCTCATCATTATCAATTATCACTGTTGGCAACTCCCCAATCAGATCATCAATCACGATTGGAGCAGGCAGTACGTAATTTGATTGAAGGATCGTATATTTTGAATCCCCTATTTCTGTTTGTGAAAGATTGTGATCTCCTGGTGCTCCATCAGCGAACTCTTCAATGATTCCATCCACTCGCACTAAATCTGCCACCATTACCAGCGGATAATATTTTGTGAAAACAAATATTGCTTCTGATGAACAAAATTGATTATCAGGAATGACAGCTTGCATCGTAAAGCCATTTGAAACCTTGTGCGTCACGACTCCCACAATATCACTTACTCTTTTCCCAACATAAGGAGAAGTATGGCTGCAGCCCTGAATGTCGTGAATTTCAAGCTGATCCTGAATAGGATTGTCTCCACCTGTACAGGAGGAAATCAACAAAATAATTAATGATGTTAGAATCCAGATTTTTTTCATTTTTTCTTCCATCTATTTCTATACCCTATTGTATAATTTTTCTGATGCTCATTCCAGAGGAGGATTTCGTGAATAAATTTGTTGGCGCAATAGATCAGGGTACAACCAGCACTCGTTTTATAGTCTTTGATCACCAGGGCAATATTGTTGCCGTTGATCAAAAAGAACACAAACAATATTACCCTGCCCCTGGCCTTGTCGAACACGACGCCATCGAAATCTGGAACAACACACGTGAGGTGATGCTCAATGCCATGCGTATTTCAGGTCTTGTTTCTGAAGATATCGTCGCGCTTGGAATCACCAATCAACGTGAAACCACAGTTCTTTGGAATAAACAAACAGGCCAACCTTACGGCCATGCCATTGTCTGGCAGGATACACGCACGAATGAAATCTGCAATAAGTATGCTCTTGAAGGTGGCATTGACCGTTTCCGTGAAAAAACGGGGTTGCCTTTATCCGTTTACTTTTCAGGCCCCAAGATCAAATGGATTCTGGATAACAACCCTGAAGCCAAACAAGATGCAGATAAAGGCCTGGTACTCTTTGGCAACATGGATTCCTGGCTCATCTGGAATTTAACCGGAGGAATTCAAGGCGGAATTCATGTGACAGATGTCAGTAATGCCTCCAGAACCATGTTGATGAATATTAAAACCTTAAAATGGGATAAAGACATGTTGGCAGTCATGGGTATTCCTGCCAATATTTTGCCAAAAATCGCTTCGAGTTCCGAGATTTACGGCTACACCCAGAATACGCTTGATCGTGTTCCTATTGCCGGGGATCTCGGAGACCAGCAAGCTGCGCTGTTTGGGCAAGGTTGTTTTCACACTGGTGAAGCCAAAAATACTTATGGCACCGGCTGTTTTATGCTGATGAATACCGGTGAAACCCCTGTGATCAGTAAAAACGGATTACTCACAACTGCTGGTTACAAAATCGGTACAGCCCCTGCAGTATACTGCCTTGAAGGGTCAATAGCCATTGCAGGTGCACTTGTTCAATGGCTGCGTGATAACTTCCAGATCATTGATAAATCATCAGATATCGAGCCACTTGCACGCACGGTGGCAGATAATGGCGATGTGTTTATCGTTCCCGCTTTTTCTGGCCTCTTCGCACCTTATTGGCGCTCAGATGCCCGCGGGGTGATCACTGGCTTGACCCGTTTTGTAAATAAAGGTCATCTTGCAAGAGCAGCTCTTGAATCCACAGCTTTTCAAACCCATGAAGTACTTGATGCCATGGAAATTGATTCTGGCGTTAAGTTGCTGACATTAAAAGTGGATGGCGGAATGGTGACTAACGATCTACTAATGCAGTTCCAGGCCGATATTTTGGATGTACCCGTAGTGCGTCCGCGTATTACTGAAACCACAGCGCTCGGTGCCGCTTACGCGGCAGGTTTGGCTGTTGGATTCTGGCAAAACACAGACGAATTACTAGTTAACTGGCAAAAAGATAAAGAATGGGTACCAAACATGTCAGAAAAAACCCGTTCAGTGCAATATGCAAAATGGAAAAAAGCGGTCTCGCGTACCTTCGACTGGATTGAATAAGCCTTAATTTTGCTTGACGTTACCCTGCATGACGGGTAAACTTACGAACTGCTGTCTTTGCAGCACCAAATCTTAGATAGAGCGAAGGTAACCAAAACATCGGTGAGAGGCGCTCGAAGGAAAATGATAATGGAAAAGGTCGTCATTCATGCAACAAAACGTACTGTTATTGGCAAACAAGTCAGCGTTCTACGTCGTGATGCCAAATTGCCAGGTGTGATCTATGGCCACAAAATCGATCCCATTGCTATCACCATGGAATTGAAAGAATCCACCAGAGTGCTTAACAACACCACATCGTCCAGCGTTATTACCATCGATTTGGAAGGTGTTGAATATGCTGCTTTGGTTCGTGAGAAACAGCGTGATGTTATGAAAAACCGCTTCATCCACATTGACTTCCAGGCCGTTTCTCAAACCGAGAAGATTCGTGCTGAAGTTAATATTGAAGTTGTTGGTTTGTCCCCCGCGGTCAAAGATTATAACGGTGTTGTTGTCGAAGGCATCACTAAAGTGAACGTTGAGGCATTACCTAAAAACCTCCCCGAACGCTTTGTGGTTGATCTTTCCAACCTCAAAAAAATCGGTGATTCCATTTCTCTGCGCGATATTGTCATCCCGGATGGCGTAGAATTCCTGGATAGTCTTGATGAAACTATCATTAGTATTAATAACCCTGCTGCTGAAGAAATCGAAGAAGTTGTCGCCGCTGAAGAAGGTTCTGAACCTGAAATAATTGAAAAAGGCAAAAAAGACGAAGAAGAAGCCGAATAAGCTTCAAGAATTTACCATCCAAAAAGCAACAGGTTGCCCTGTTGCTTTTTTATTTGCCAATTTTCAATAATTGCTGGGTAATTCTGGCAGTTAATCCCCAAAGGTGTTCCCCTTCGAAATCATGATAATGTATCACTTTGCGAAAAAATTGATTTTCGACCATATGATCTTGTTCATAGAAATTGTCCGGGTTTGTCAGCCAATCCAACGGAATCAAGAAAATCCGTTCAACTTCATCTAAATTAATTACAAAATCTGGCAAACATTCCATTACACCAACATATGGATAAACTACAAAATTTGAAATGGTGCGGATGGTTTCAAGCCCACCAATAATTGTGATACAGTCCGGATTGATGCCAATTTCTTCATAAGTTTCTCTCAGCGCAGTCTGCACCGTGTTCTCATCTTGAGGTTCATAAGCCCCACCCGGAAAAGACACTTCGCCTTGATGGGTTCTGACGTTTTTGGTCCTGCGTGTATAAACAATCTTCCATTCATCACTATCTTTGACCAATAATATGAGCACTGCTGCGGCAAAATCAATTCCATCAGGATTGGATGAAGCCAGGGTTGCCTGATTCAAAGATTGAGATAATCTGTGTACAATTTCATCCATGGATTCTATTCTTCAGTTGCTTCGTCTACTACGATGAGTTCATCCATTTCTGTGGATTTTTCATCTTCAATCCCCAGCACGCCAATTTCTTTAAGCAATTTCGGATCAGCCAAATCATGGTCAATGGTGACCGATCGGGCAAAAATCAGATAACCGGTATGGGCAATCATGCGGTCTGTCGGACGGAAACGTGAAGGTTCGGTTTTGTAATAACGCTGTGAAATATCACAAACATCAATAAATGCAAAGTCGTTGCGGCGCAAGGCTGTCAGCAACGATGTAACCTGATTCATGGTAGGTAAAATACTGGCAAAAAAACCACCCGGTTTCAGAGCCATTTTAACCTGTTTCAAGTAATCATATGGGTTTGCCACATCCAGAAAAACGGCATCCACACCAATTTCATCGAACCCTTCACGAATATCACGAACTTTAAATTCAATATTGCCGGTCAGTCCAAGTTTTTCGAGGCTGCGGATGGCGATTTTTTGATTGGACTCCTTGGCTTCATAGGAATAAATGCGCCCACTGTCGCCAATTGCATAAGAAAGCGCAGTCGTAAATGATCCGCTGCCAGTTCCAGCCTCAATGATCCTGGTGCCAGGTTTTACCCCAAGCTGAATCAAAATGTATCCGATTTCTTTTGGGTACATAATTTGGGTTGCACGTTTGGTGCTTTTTAAAATATCTGGCAGCGATGGCTGAAGCAAAAAGAATGGGCTGCCATTATGACTGAATATTTGAATGCCCCATGGCTTGCCAATCAAATCATCGTGCTTGATCACACCCCTGTGAGTATGAAATTCTCCTCCATCAATCAGTGTAAAAATGAATGATTTATGGCTCAATCCCACTAATTGGATAAGATCACCGGCCCGAGTATAGGCTTGTTCGATTTCAACTGACAATAAGTCCTCCAAAAGTTAAACGCTCTACTTTTTATGATTATTTTCTACGCTTGCCATGCTCAGCCACCAACCTGCGAACAGAAGCACTATGGAACCAATCAGACTAGTTCCCAAATTGATTGGTCCCAATGGTAAAAAATGCCAATTGGCAAGAAAACCAACCAGATGTCCCAACCAAAAACCGGCAATCGCCAACAAGTTATACATCAACAACCATTTAAATCCGCCGCCACGCCAGAAATGAAATGCATTCCCTAAAACTAACGCCATTAAAATACCAAGAATTACAGATGGAAATGTCATCTTTATTCCTTCATGGTTGATTGAATAATTCCGCTACCTAGAACTTCATCATCATTATAAAGCACAGCAATCTGTCCGGGGGTGGCGTCGCGAACAGGTTTATCCAAATCGATCCTGATACTACTATCTTCCAAAATTGTATAGTTGCATGGCGCTGGTATGGATTTATACCGTATCTTCACTTGTGCAGTGCCAAAATGTTTATCGTGATTTCCAGAAATCCAATTAAATGGATTTGTAAGAATAACATTCTGACCTAATTCGTCTTGTGTTCCAATGATGACTTCGTTCTTGTTTGAATCCAGAGAAATCACATAATGCGGAATACCCAGTCCTGAACCAAGACCTTTACGCTGACCTATTGTATATTGATTCAATCCTTGGTGTTCTCCCACGATGTCGCCGGATACATTTTTGATCAAGCCTGGTTTTGCCAGAACAGTTCCATATTGCTTCAAGAAACCACGGTAACCCTGTGCGCCAACAAAACATAAATCTTGTGAATCTTCTTTTTCAGAAACAGTTAAGCAATACTTACGCGCCATTTCGCGAACTTCGGATTTGATCAGACCACCCAATGGAAAAATGGTGTGCTGTAATTGGCTTTGGGTCAAACCTGACAGTGCGTAAGTTTGATCTTTTTTCTCATCCACGCCTTTAATTAAATGGCATAATCGGTTTTCGTCTTTCCGAATTCGGGCATAATGACCGGTTGCCATGAATTCAGCTCCCATTTCGGAGGCTTTCCTCAGCAATTCGCCCCATTTAATAGTTCGATTGCATTGAAAGCATGGATTCGGCGTTAGTCCATCTTGATAGGCTTGAATGAAATAATCAACCACATTTTGTTTGAACGATTCTTTTACGTCAATCACATAGAATGGAATGTGGAACAGTGAAGCCACTTCGCGTGCTTGGGCAATACTTTCAGGCGTACAACAAGCATTTTCTGCCTGATCGCAATCACCCACCCACATCTTGAGCATCATCCCTGTGACGTCATATCCCTGTTCCACCAACAACCCCGCCGCTACGGAACTATCCACACCGCCGCTCATGGCAACTACAACCTTATCGCCCATTCTCACTCCGCTTTTCTTTTCGCAGAAGATTAACAATTTCAGGCAAAGCAGTAATAAATCTGTCTATTTCTTCTTTTTTGGAAAACTTTCCTAAAGTAACGCGTAAAGAACCTATTGCCAGCTCAGGTTTAATGCCCATGCCAAGCAGTACTTCTGATGGTTTGGGGTTGCCAACTTTGCACGCTGACCCGGAGGAAACTGCAAAGCCCGCCATATCAAGCGCAATCAACAAATCGTTGCCTGAGAGACCTTCAAACACAAAACTTGCGTGGTTTGACAATCTATTCGTGTGATCACCGGTTAAATGGGTTCCTGATATATTTTCAAGTACGCCTGTGATTAGTTGGTCACGAAGGCTCAACAACCGTATATTTTCTGTTTCAACAGATTCAAGGTTTAATTCCAATGCTTTTGCCATGCCAACAATCAGCGGAACGTTGCTTGTGCCAGCCCTGAGCCCTGATTCTTGAGCCCCGCCGGTAATTTGTGTTAGTAAAGGTGCAAATTTCTTTTTGAACAGCACACCGACACCTTTTGGCCCATATAACTTATGGGCGCTGATACTCATATAATCCACATCAAGTCCATTTAAATCTATATTGAGATGAGCCGCTGCTTGCACGGCATCAGTGTGGAACAAAATCCCCTTTTCATGACATATCTTAGCTGCTTCCTTAATCGGATTAATAGATCCAATTTCATTATTTGCATAGATGATGGAAACCAATGCCACTTGTTTATTTAATTGTTCTTCCAAAGAAGATAAATCAATTATCCCGTTATTGGCTACGCGCAATTTAGCATAAATAAACCCTGATTTTTGCTGCAATTGTGAGGCAGTACGAGTAATTGCGTCATGTTCTACACTGCTGGTCAAGATTTTTGTTGCCCCGGTGCGCTTTCGCTGTTCAGTTGCTGCCCCACGCAGTGCCAGGTTATCACTTTCGCTGCCGCCACTAGTAAAGATGACGTCGTAACCATCAGCATTGTATAAACTTTTTATCGTGCGGCGGGCTTGTTCGATAGCGCCGTCTGCTTGTTGTCCATAGTAATGCGCAGATGACGGATTGCCAAACTCATGGCTGAAATATGGCAGCATGGCTTCCAAAACTTGTTGATCTACGGGGGTTGTTGCGGCGTAATCCAGATAAATCCTGTCCAATTTTCCTCACATTGCGCATGATTATAGCATGGTTAGACAAGCAGTTTTTTTCAAATCTAAACACTGATATAATTGACAATCTGAATATTATTGGAGTGAATATGAATTCAAAAATTATTTTTGGTACTGACGGTTGGCGTGGAGCAATCGCTGAAGATTATACATTTGAGAACGTACGCAGGTGCACCCAGGGATTTTCTGATTACCTTCTGAAAGAAGGGTTCAAGGGGAAGTGGATTGTTGTGGGTTACGACAAACGCTTTTTGTCGGAGTTTTTCGCCCGCACCGTCTGTGAAGTCTTGGTTGGTAACGGAATGAAAGCTTATTTAACGGATGGTGCCACTCCCACCCCGGTGATTTCTTATGCCGTCGTGGACAAAAAAGCCTCCGGCGCTGTCAACATCACTGCTTCACATAATCCCCCTGTGGATAATGGCTTCAAGGTCCGTGATTCAAACGGCGGAGCCATTCCTCCTGATGATCTCAAAATGATTGAAAGCCTGATCCCAGACACTGACCTGAACGTCAAACAATTGGCTTATGATGAATGTATCAAAAATGGTGATGTGGTTGTATTTGATGCATCAGTCAATTACATAACACATTTAGCTGACCTTATTGATCTGGAACCCATCAAAAAAGCCGGCCTTACCGTCATGGTCGATGCTATGTGGGGCAACGGCGCGGAATGGTTTACCCGCTTGTTGAGTGGCGGCAAAACAAAGATCATCGAAATTCACAACACCCGCAATCCGATTTTTCCTGAAATGAAACGCCCTGAACCCATTCCGCCCAACATTAATGTTGGCCTCAAAGCCACCACAGATAATAACGCTGACATTCTCTTGATCACCGATGGTGATGCAGATCGCGTTGGTATCGGCGATGAGAATGGAGTGTTTATCAACCAACTTCAGGTATATGCCCTCCTTGCCTACTATTTGCTTGAAATACGCAAGCAGCGCGGTACGATCGTCAAAACGCTTTCCACAACCAGCATGCTCGAAAAACTGGGCAAACTATATGATGTGCCGGTCATTGAAACCGGTGTTGGTTTCAAATACGTGGCTCCCAAAATGGTTGAAACGGACGCCATGATTGGCGGCGAAGAATCTGGCGGTTATGCCTTTAGAGGCAATGTCCCCGAACGTGATGGCATTTTAGCCGGCCTTTTCATGCTTGATTTTATGGTCAAAACAGGCAAGAAACCCTCTGAACTTCTGGCTGAACTCTTTTCGAAAATCGGCGCACATTATTATGACCGCGTTGATACAGCATTTTCAGGCGATAAAAGCGCTCGCCAGAAAGCCATTTTGGACGCCAAACCTGAAACTATCGGCGGCATCAAAGTAACAGGTCTGAACACCACCGACGGCTACAAATTTGAGTTGGAAGATGGTGGATGGCTCTTGATCCGGTTTTCTGGAACTGAAGCCATTATGCGTGTCTACTGTGAGACCACACAACAAGATAAGGTTCAGTCTATTTTGCAAGACGGATTGCGCATTGCCGGATTGGCATAATTGTGCTCTTTGTTGATACGCACTGCCACTTGAATTTTGAACCTTTTCAAGAAAACGTATACCAAATTGTGGAACGTGCACAAGAAGCTGGTGTTAAAAGGATAGTTGTCCCTGGCATTGATCTAGTCACAAGCAGAAAAGCCGTTGAATTGGCAGTGAAATTTGATTGTATTTATGCCGCTGTGGGTATCCATCCCAACGAAGCGGAAAAATTTGATGATAGCCAGATAAAGGCTCTTGAAGTCATGCTAAGTGAGCCAAAAGTTGTTGCTATTGGCGAAATTGGACTCGATTTCTATCATCACCCGGAAAATGCTGGCTTTCAAGACAAACTGCTGGATTCCATGTTGGCTCTAGCGAAAAACCATCATAAACCGGTAATTCTTCACAGTAGAAACGCATTAGATGCTTTGTTGGTAAAGATTAAACAATGGATTGTCGATCAACAACCTAATAACAACGCGTATTTAGGTATATTTCACGGGTTTGAAGGAAACTCTGCCCAAGCCAAAGAAATAAGATCCATGAAAATGGCTATCGGTGTCGGCGGACCCATCACCTTCAAAAATGCGCACGATAAACATATAATGGTAACTGAACTTGGCCTTGAGAATCTGGTATTAGAAACAGATTCGCCACTGCTCTCGCCCCATCCTTATCGGGGTCAAACCAATGAACCTTTCCGGATTCCTTTGATTGCAGAAAAGATCGCTTCATTACTGAAAATACCAACAGAAAAAGTAAGTGAAATTACGAATCAGAACGCACAATCTTTATTTAGATGGGACGAAATCAATTGATTTCTACGACAACAACTTTACCCGAGATTCAAGCAGGCATCGAAGCAGTAGAAAAGCTAATGCGCACGCAGGCGGATGACTATAATGGTGACCTGAAATCCGCTCTCTCATTACTTCTCTCCTCAGGTGGCAAACGCATTCGCCCAAGAATTATTTTATTATTAGGAAGAATCCTAAAAGCCAATGAAGATACATTAATCACCCTGGCTTCAGCGATTGAGTTATTACATACAGCAACACTGGTTCATGATGACTTGATTGATGGCGCTTTATTGCGCAGAGGTGTTGCCACACTCAATTCCAAGTGGTCTGCTGCAGCAACGGTCTTAACCGGTGATTTCATTTTTGCCAGCGCAGCGTATTTAGCCGCAAAAACCAACTCAATTGAGGTTATGAAGGTTTTTTCAACAACCCTAATGACCATAGTAAATGGTGAAGTGAATCAACTTTTTAACTCGCGATGTAACACCAGCAAATCTGATTATTACAAACGAATTTATGCCAAAACTGCATCCTTGTTTGAAGCTGCCACACATACCACATCCATTCTCAGTCCCGTTTCTGACTTGGATCGTGACCGCATGCGAAGATTTGGATATGAACTTGGCATGGCTTTTCAGATTGTAGATGACGTGCTGGATTATTCAGGTGATCAAGCGGTGGTAGGCAAACCGGTTGGCGGTGACCTTCGTCAAGGTCTCGTAACCCTTCCCATGCTTTACTTCATTGAGTCTAATCCACAAAATGAAGTTGTCCAATCCTTGCTTCAAGGTAAATGCATTGAAGATGATCAAGCTGTGGACAATGTCATCCAGGCGATCCTAACAAGTTCAGCCATTGAACACTCTTTAAACGAAGCCGAACAATTTGCCAAACGCGCCCTTGATTTGATTGCTGATCTACCTGCATCTCCGTATAAAGATGAGCTCGTTTATCTGACAGAAACCAGTATTGTACGTAAGAACTAACTCTGAACCTTTAAAAACAAAAAGCCGCTTTAGCGGCTTTAGTAGTGCGCTGAGAGGGACTTGAACCCTCACGCCTTGCGGCACATGGCCCTCAACCATGCCTGTCTGCCAATTCCAGCACCAGCGCGACAACTTGACTATTATAACTGGCAACGTGGTAGTGTCAAGCATATCCGTTGGCAGCCAAAGTATTTTAAAAAAGAGGAAATCATGACAATTATTCTTGATGCAATGGGAAGCGATGACTATCCCGAACCCGAAATTTTAGCAGCCATTGAACTGCAAAAAATGGGCGAAGATGTACTGCTGGTCGGCAGCCAGGAGATTATAAAACAGCATCAATCCAAACTTGGTCTTGATCATATCAAAATACAAGTCTTTGATGCTCCTGATATTGTTGAGATGACCGATAAACCGGTGGAATCCGCCCGAAAAAAACCCAACAACTCCATGGCAGTCGGTTTAAACCTGGTCAAAGAAGGCAAAGCTGAAGCCTTCGTTACAGCCGGCAACACAGGTGCTGCCTATTTCAATTCAGTCACCATTCTCAAGCGACTCTCGGGCATATCCCGTCCAGCACTCACCGCAATCATCCCCGTGAAAAATCGCAAATGCGTATTCTTGGATACCGGCGCAAATGCAGACTGCCGTCCTGAATTTTTACTGGAATTTGCAGTCATGGGCAGCACCTATGCAGGCATACTTTTCAACACTGACGCCGCAAAGGTCGGTTTACTCTCTAATGGCGAAGAAGCTGGCAAAGGCAACCAACTGGTCAGGGATGCCTATCCACTGCTTCAGAATAGTGGTCTAAACTTTTACGGCAACGTTGAACCTAAAGAAGTTTATGCCGGTCATGTAGATGTTGTTGTTGCAGACGGTTTTTCTGGCAATGTTTTTATCAAATCCAGTGAATCTGTGGCAAAATTGATTCTGGATATTCTTAAAGAAGGCATTTCATCGCGCTTTTTGAGTAAAATTGGTTATCTGTTGGCCAAACCAGCTTTTTCGTCACTCAAGAAAATGATGGATCCATCAGAAACAGGTGCTGGCATTCTTCTGGGAGTCAACGGTCTCGTATTTATAGGCCACGGTCGTTCTGATGCACGTGCTTTGATCTCGGCCGTAAAACTTGCACGTAGCACAATCGACAAAGGTCTTATGGAATCCATGCGCACTGAAATCCAGGCCAAATTATCACAACCCTCGCTTTCATCAGAAGAAAAAGGATAATCATGAAAATTGTCTCAAACGAAAAATTGATCAAGCGTAACACTCGAATTGGCAATATAACTTCCTTGGCCTCTGTAGCTGTCCTTGGCGTGGGTATGTATTTTTCTTTCAAAGATGTGGATGGCCAGTACCTGCCTTTGACCTTTTCATCTTTGATAGTAGGGTTCCTGCTCTTTCAGGTCGGTAATTTTTATATGAACCGTTTTGGCAAATCACCCCGCCCTGACCAGAAAATCAGTGCCGCCCTCAAAGGTATGGATGATAAATATACCCTCTATCACTTCACAACCAACATTCCCCATTTGTTGGTCGGACCAAGCGGCATTTATTGCCTTTTACCCTATAACCAACCCGGGACAATTGCCTATAATGCAACAAAAAATCGCTGGAAGCAAACTGGCGGCAATTTCTTCTTAAAAACCTTTGGTGGCGATAGTCTGGGACGTCCTGATTTGGATGCTAATTATGCTATTTCTGATATCACCAAATATTTTGAAAAGAAGGGTGTTGACCTTGGAACCACGGTACCTGATCCTATTCTGGTATTCGTAAATGATAAGGTCACGCTAAACTCTGAAGGTTATGCAGGTGGCGCTGTTACCGCAGATAAACTCAAAGAGTACATCAGAAAACGTGCTAAAACTGCGCCATTAACCCCTGAATTATTAACCACGATTTCACAAAAATTAGACTCGAAGTAAAAATATCCTGAATTAATTCTAAATTCAGGATATCCTTCATTTTTATTTGCAGAGGAGGTTCGTGAACCTCCTCTATTTTTATTGTTGTTCGTCTTTTTTGGTCGTTCTTCTTGGGCTGCGCACGGTTGTACTTCGCGTTCCAGTCGAATGAGCTGAGTTACCACTAGCACCACGAGAACTAGTGCGAGGTGGACGCGAACCGCTGCCAGTAGGTCTTCGCGGGCTGCGATTACCTACGGCACCTGGTTTACCCGAATTACTCCGTTTGCCGTCGTTATAAGTACTTTTTTCTTCAGGGCTGAAAGAATCAGTTTTGCGTGAGCCACTGTTGTAGGTACTGGTGGTGCTCCGTGTGCTTCGCGAACCAGAAGGTCGCGAAGCAGATGGTCGCGCACTTGAAGGACGCGTACCGGTAGGTTTTGTGCCAGTTGGGCGTTCGCTGCTTCGGTCAACACTTTGCGGTGTCCGGCTGCTCGGCCTTGGTTTTGAAAAATCGTTACGTTTTGTTGCTTCTTCAGGGTCAGTTTTTGTGTATGATCTGGCTGCCCCCATTCTTCTTGGGGTTTTTAAAAGCCGGGGCGGTCGTGAAGTGTCTTTCAATGCCCCAATCTCTTCACTGGTAAGCGGCCTATAATCGCCGGTTTTCAACTTTCCCAGTCTTAATGTGGCAATTCTGGTACGCACTAACTTGACGACAAACAAACCAGTTAACTTTGCAGTTTCACGAATTTGACGTTTGTGTCCTTCTTTCAAGATCACGCGAATCCAGGTTCCCTTACCTGCTGTTCCTTCAACAGTGACACTTGCCGGTGACGTTCTGTGTCCATCTTCCAACACCACACCTCGGCGCCAAATTTCCATTTGTTTGACATCGGGATGAGTTGCCACCAATACACGGTATTCTTTCTCATGTTGATAGCGTGGATGCGTCAATTTATTGACCATGTCGCCATCATTGGTGAGTATAACAAGTCCTTCGCTTTCGTAATCAAGTCGTCCAACGACTGCTAAATCTGAGGCACCCTCGACCATATTAAAAACTGTTCGCCGGGTATCTTCATCATAGACTTTATCGCATAGAACAAACCTGGGTTTGTAGTAAGCGATATAGCGTAACTGAAGTTCTGTAGGCAATGTCTTACCATCAACTGTGATGGTATCTGATTCAGCATCTGCTTTTTCGCCTAAAAGGACGGTTTTGCCATTAACTGTAACTCGACCTGTGGTAATTAGATCTTCACAAGATCTTCGCGAACCGAAACCGGCCCGTGCCAGAATTTTTTGTACTCTTTCTTCAACCATTAGTTAATCCTTCAAAAGGGTGTTTCTGGATTGCTCTGATTCGGGTTCTTCCACATCATATGGCGGAAGTTGTTCCAATGAATTTAAGCCAAAATGCTGCAAGAAATCAACAGTTGTTGAAAACAAAATCGGACGCCCCGGTCCATCTGCCCTTCCTACTTCCTGGATCAACCCTTTAGATAATAAGCTCTTAATCACACCGTCACTGCTGACACCTCGAATCGCATCAATGCCAGGTCTTGTAATCGGTTGTTTATACGCAATAATAGCCATGGTTTCAAGTCCGGCACGTGATAAGCGTTGTGTTGATTCAATGCCCAAAAACTTTTCTACATCACCTGCGTATTCAGCAGCAGTTGTAAGCTGATAGCGTCCTCCATTACTTTGAATTGCAATCCCACGTCTGCCAGAATATTCCTGCTGAAGCTGCACCATCGCAGATTCAACCTCCTTTGACGGGATCGTCAACGCTTCACTAATTTGTGAAACGGTGGCAGGACCCGATGCCACAAAGAGGAGGGCCTCAATGCGTGGGATGTGATTTGTTACAGTCATTTCAGGTGATTGATCAGTCATGCTATAATTGCAAAGTTAAGAAATAATTTAGCGCTTCATTATAATCTAATAATTGGTTTGATACTATTTTGACACGAAAAATCCTCTTTCTCACCTCTATATTTTTGGTATTTTTATCTGGCTGCGATATTTTGTCCACAGGTAAAAATATCAACGTTGTAATTGTAGATTATGCTTCTCAAAAAACGTTGAGCGTTCCATCAGGCAGCAGCGTAAAGCAAGCAATTGAACTCGCTGGTATATCTCTCAATGGTCTTGACAAAACCAATCCCATCAGCACTACCCTTCTATCTGAAAACACTACCATTACCATTACCCGTGTTACTGAAGAATTCTCCATTGAACAATCCATTGTTCCGTTTGAACAGCAAACGGTTAAAAATGAATCACTTCCAGAGGGGCAATCTGTTTTAATTCAGGCCGGCTCGAATGGCATTCAGCAAAACACATATCGCATCCTTTTCGAAAATGACGTTGAAACATCAAGAACCTTCGTTAGTAGTGAAATTACTCAGGCTGCCAAACCAGAAATTCTCATGATTGGGGTTCAATCTCCATTCACGCCACAAACCATTTCAGGTATGATCGCTTACATCTCTTCTTCAAACGCATGGATTATGGAAGACAGTACAATCAACCGCCGCCTGGTGGTATCCACCGCTGATCTTGATGGCCGTGTATTTTCGGTATCACCAGATCGTGAATGGCTGCTATTCTCGCGCCTTTCTACTGAAGAAGGACTCATCAATACCTTATGGGTCGTTAATTTGAACGCTGAGTCTCCTGAGCCCATTAGCACAGGCATTTCTAACGTGGTCAACTATGCAGATTGGGTTCCCGGCAGAGGACGCACATTCGCTTTTTCTACCGTTGATCCAGTGCCTACTGCTCCAGGTTGGAATGCGAATAATGATCTGCTGCTTTATCGATTTGATGCCGACGGAAAACCGCTTGAAACAAAAATGATTGTGGACAAGAATTCAGGTGGTATTTCTGGTTGGTGGGGTGCAAGCTACGAATGGTCTACTGATGGAAGTAAAGTAGCCTACACCAGACCTGATTCCATTGGATTGGTTGACTTAGATTCTGGCGCGTTGATCCCCTTGGCAGAATACGATGTTTTTAACACAGGCAGTGATTGGGCATGGGTACCCGGCATAAAATGGTCACCAGACGATCAATCAATTTTCACAACGCTTCTACCAGGTTCTTCAAATGGCACATTCACAGTACCGACATTATCTGTAATATTGATCGACGCACAGAAAGTGATCAATCTTGTTCCCAACTGCGGATTATTCTGCTATCCCGCACCTTCACCGGTAAACAAAGAGGGACGTTATTCTGTCGCCTACCTTAGCGCTATCTTGCCAGATCAAAGCGAAACCAGCCGCTACAATCTCAAAGTCATTGATCGTGATGGCTCAAATCAACGCAAGTATTATCCCGATGAAGGGATTCAAGGTTTATTACCGCAAACCCTCAAATGGTCTCCATCATGGTCAGATGACCAACTTTTAGCCGGTATTGCTCAAGGCAATCTTATCCTGGTCAATACAGATCTGGGCTCTATCAAACAAATAACCGGAGACGGCTCCATCAGTAAAGTGGACTGGAAATAAAGCAATCATAACTTTTTAGGTTATTAAATTTATATTTTTCGTTGGAGAATTCATGAGTGTGATAAACAAAAAAAAAGAAATCAAACGTTTTATTAAATTTGGTATTGTCGGATTTACAGGATCTGTTATAGATTTTGGAGTTTTTAACCTTTTAACCATCGCCTTTGATGTTGCATCGATTGCCTCAAGCACAGTGTCTTTTGCTCTTGCTGTGATCAACAATTTTGTATTAAACCGATTTTGGACCTATCCAGAAACCCGTCAAACCCCTATTTATAAGCCACTGGTTAAATTTATCATTGTGAGCTGTCTTGGTCTGGCCATCAGAATTCCGCTATTTGCATGGCTTGAAAAAGTGCTCATTCCTCTGGCTGAAAAAACCATCCCAAATGTGCTTACCCCCACCATCGTTGGACACAACCTTTCGCTTGCAATAGTCATCGGCGTAGTTATGTTGTGGAATTTCTTTGTAAATCGTTTCTGGACCTTCAAAAGCGTCCCCGCATAAGAGAACCCCGGAGTTATATATGGCCTCGCATGAAGAAAGATTAAAACGTTGTCTCGCTGGTGAAGTAGTGGATCGTGTGCCTGTTTCATTATGGCGGCATTTCCCGGTTGAAGATCATTCGCCTGCGTTACTTGCCCGTGCGGTGGTAAGTTTTCAAGAAACCTATGATTTTGATTTCGTAAAAATTACGCCATCCTCTTCATTTTGTGTAACGGATTGGGGTTCGCGCGATCAATGGAACGGCAATCCCGAGGGATCGTGCGAGTATGTTCAATATCCGGTTCATCATTTTGAAGATTGGGAGAATATCCGTCCGCTTTCACCTGCCAAAGGAGCACTCGCCGGCCAACTTGAATGCATAAAATTGATCAGGCAGAATCTTCCTAAAGGCACACCAATTATTCAAACCATCTTCAATCCACTCTCTCAAGCCAAAAACCTGGTCGGAAAAAGCAATCTGCCTGTCCACATGCGCTTAAGTCCAGAAGAAGTGCTCAAAGCCTTACGCGTTATTACCGAAACAACAATTGAGTTCATTCAATCTGCCAAGAAATTGGGTATCGACGGCATCTTTTTAGCAATTCAACATGCCCAGGCTGGAATTCTCAGCCCTGCGGAGTACGATGAATTTGGTATTCCCTTCGATCTTGAAGTTCTCAAAGAAGTCAAGGATTTATGGTTGAATGTCGCTCACTTACACGGTAATGACGTATACTTTGGCAAGATCAGTCAGTATCCTGTTGATGTTCTCAATTGGCACGATCTTGAGACTCCTCCTGATTTGACTACGGCAAAGCTGCTTTTCCCTGGCGCTGTATGCGGCGGATTGAGGCAGTGGGAAACGCTGGTTAATGGCACTCCTGAATCAGTGACTGCTGAAGCCCGCAAAGCCATATCTTGTACAGAATCACATCGGTTCATTTTAGGGACAGGCTGTGTACTACCGATCACTGCCCCCCATTCAAACATCCTTGCGGTCAGACAATCCGTGGATTTGTAGAAAGCAAATAATGGGTCAACCCAGGATTATCTCAGGCAAGGCCAGAGGCATCCGTTTGCAGGATGTACCCGGTGATATCACCCGACCGATAACTGATCGCGTTAAGGAAGCTGTATTTAACATTTTCAGTTCGGATATTCTTGAATCTAATTTTCTTGACCTTTTTGGCGGCACCGGCAGCGTCGGCATTGAAGCACTCAGCCGCGGAGCGCGTTCAGTAACATTTGTTGACCTGAACACCGCTGCCATAAATGTCATCAAAGCGAATCTGAAATCAACCCGTCTTGAAACCAACGCTCACATCCACCAGATGGATGCCTTTCGCTTTCTTGAATCTCCCCGCAGCGAAAAATATGAGTATATTTACATCGCTCCGCCCCAATACAAAGAAATGTGGATCAAAGCCCTGCAAATGGTGGATCAGCGTCTTGATTTACTGACAGAAGATGGTTGGGTCATCGTCCAAATTCACCCGGTTGAGTTGGCGGAAGTCAATTTATCTAATCTACACGAATTCGACCGCCGTGAATACGGTTCAACTCTGGTGTTATTCTATGCCCGCAACGATCTGGTCTGATCACCCAAAAGTGGTAATACGTTTTCCATTTTCATCATACCCATAATGGGCGTGGAAGATTTTTGGTTTATCAACAAGAATTCTTTCAACCAATTCAGGGATATCTTCAACAACCTTGATTTCGCTTAATTCATTCACGCTTACCCAATGCAGTGACCCTTCTTCGGAATCATTGACGGTTCCATTTGTCTTACTCCCAGTCATTACAAACAACATAATCCCTTTTTGATCTTCAACATCGATCATAATCGTGCCGCATAAATGCAGATCGCTGCATTCCAGGCCCGCTTCTTCCATCAGTTCCCGCCGTGCTGCAGATAAGGCATTCTCACCCCGTTCAACATGGCCGCCTAAGCCATTATAGTAACCTGCCCAAATCTTTTTGGTTGCAGAACCTTTTTGCAACAATACCTCATCACCCCGAAAAACCAAAATCAAAGTTCGCGGAACCACCTGGTAGCGGTCTTTTAGAATTATCTGTGGGTTAATGGCCATTATTTTTCCTAAAAAACAAGGATAAGGGGTTTCCTTATCCTTGTTTGAAACAACTAATTCTTAGCTTAAGAACATAGGAACGCCCATAAAATCACGAATCTTGGGGCGATATTGGTCAATATCATAGAAGCTGGTGACGTCAACGCGTTTCTGACCGGCCAAGACCATATTGATAGGCACAGTTGTGTATTTTCCGCCGTGAAGGGCAACTAATTTTCCGGTTTCATTGCGCTTGATCAATTGAACAGCCAGGCTGCCATAAGACATTGCGACCATGCGATCCAAAGAATCAGGAGCCCCGGACCGCATCAAATAACCCAACTGTTGGTACATGATATCTTGACCGGTAATACGTTTAATTTCGGCTGCACATTCTTCACCAACACCGCCCAATTTTTTGTGACCGT
Source organism: uncultured Anaerolineaceae bacterium (assembly GCA_927443345.1). Lineage (GTDB taxonomy): Bacteria > Chloroflexota > Anaerolineae > Anaerolineales > Anaerolineaceae > UBA6107. The sequence continues at coordinate 28,354 of CAKMKJ010000049.1, forward strand.
AGGCATCTTCTTCACCGGTTTCAATCACTAAACCGCCTTCCATAATAGCGCCTTCACTGATGGTCATCATGCAGTAATTGGATGGATTATTGCGCTTGTCTTCCATCAAGTATTCTGAAAGTCTATTAATATCAAACGGAACTTCAGAGATGATAGATCGATCAACATAGCTTAAATAGGCTGAGATAAGACTTGTTTCGCCGGAATTTCGTCCAAAGAGTTCTACAATACCGATCCGTTCATGTGAACCTACAGAAGTTCTCATATTGGTAATGAAATCTACTGCTCTGGTTACTGCAGTAGAAAAACCAATGCAGTAATCGGTGCCAAAAACATCGTTATCCATGGTTTTTGGAATACCCACCACGGGGAAGTTCTCTTTGTTCAAGCGTACAGAAAAGCTCAGTGTGTCATCACCACCAATGGTCACCAGGGTGTCTATGCCGAGGTGTTCAAGCACCTTGAGGACATAATCGGTGTAATCCATAGTGCCTTCATCATCAATCTTCTTGCCATAGGAAGAATTCTTGAGAAAATCGGGGACATTCTTGGGTTTTACTCTTTGGGGGTTGGTTCTTGAAGTATGAAGAAAGGTGCCGCCGGTGCGGTCAATCTTTCGCACATCTTCTTGATGCAAAGTTTTCACATAATAGTCATGTGTGGAGGGTTCATCGAGATTGTATTGCAACAATCCGCCCCAACCTCTGCGAATACCGACCATTTTGTAGCCAAGCTCGAAGGCATTCATGGCGACAGCCTTCATGGCAGGGTTCAAACCTGGAACATCCCCACCACCAGTTAATATTCCAATTGTCTTCGTCATCTCTTTCTCTCCTCAATGATAATAATTTCGGACACTTTTATTACTAAACAGCAACCGGTTCGTCCTCAACCGGAATTATTAACGTAACCTGGGTTCCTTCACTTTCAGAAGATACCACATCAAGTGAACCACCTAACAGTTGAGATCGTTCTCGAATTAACTTCAATCCCAATCCACCTGTAGATTGCATTTCAGATTGTTTAATCCCTTTACCGTTATCTTTAATCTCTGACTTAACCAGATTATTTTCAAGTGTTATGGAGACATCAATTTTGATCTTGCTGACATTATCTTGATTGTGTTTAATGGCGTTTCCAATTAACTCTTGCACCGCGCGGAAAACAAAAACTTCAAGATAGGGTTTGAGGCGGCGGTATGTCCCGATCACGATGAGATTAACATCAACCCCTGTTTGTTCTTTCATGTTGTTTACATAGCGTTTTATCGTCGGAACAAGACCAAGATCATCTAACATCATGGGACGCAAATCTGAGATATAAGTTCGAATTTTTTGGAAAGTACCCATGGCTGAAAGTTTCAACTTCTCGAGCTCTTCTTTTGCCTTGGTCTGATCAATTTCATACATCCGTGTGGCAATTTCAGACTGAACAATAAAGTTTGATAGGGCTTGGGCCGGACCGTCGTGCATTTGACGCGATAATTTCTGTCGCTCTGACTCTTGCGAAGTGATTAACATTTCAAGCATGGATACTTTATCAGTGCTTTCTTGCATGGCACTGTTCTTTGCCTGCCCATTATGCAGATACTCGAGAACACTTTCAATCAGTGCATGGTATTTTTGAAGTGCATTTTTTTGTTCTTGAAGTTTATCAAGCTGCCCGCGCATCACGAGCAGGCGCTGTTGAGCATCCATAGCCGAGTTAAAGGCATTGCGGATGTCGGCTTTTGATACAGCGTCTGAATCACCCGATAGCTGCTGTAATTGGGCTGTGACATTCGCCTTAATTTGCATTAATCGATTTAATTCATTCTGACTTTGATTCAGGGTTGCAGAAACCTCGGTTAAGGTTGTTTTCGTGGCTTCATAATCAGCCAGCAACCTTTCCTGGTACTCGTCAGTCGCATTTGCTATTGCCATTGGATCTTTGTCCATACATGCTCCGCGAGAAACGTTTTCTGAATAATTAATTGTTAAAGTATAGCATAACTGATAATGACTGAAGATTTTTTAATATTGTTTAGACATTTCAATCTCGTAATTTTTTGATTTCCACTGTCTCTATTCCAGAGGCCGTCGCCAATACAAAATCTTCTTCAAGTCGACCAAATTCAGTAAACCCCGGGTACCAATCTTCAAAAACCACCAAATAATCTGCTTTCACTTCAATCAGATAGCGCTCAATTTTTTCTTCGTCGCGGATGATCGGTATCAGTTCGGGCTGAATTAATCCCGCCAGATCAATGATCTTACGCTCTCCAAAATACCCCATGGCACCTATGTCATGAACAGCGACGAGCGAATCAATTTCTGTATTCTCTTTTATCCATAACGCTGGCTGAACCATCAATCGATCAATGGTTTGGAGATCAGCAGCCAATGTTTTTATGCCAGCAATCATAAAAATAAAACTACAAAGAAATATTCCAATCATGGCTGGCTTTATTACATTTCGAACCTTTGGATTTGTTTCTACATGAGCAGAAAGGAATCGAACAGTTCCAATGATTCCAATTAGAAAAAATATAGAGATCATGGGGAACAAATAACGACCATGTTGGTAGGTCATGGGCAACCGCATAGCATAGAGAACACCATAACCGAGGAACCACAAAATCGCAGCAATCATCCACCAATTATGCTTCTTCACTGATTGGTAAATTGCCAAAACGAACCCTGGAATTAAGAAAATCCCTGCCCCCGAAATCGGCACAATTAAGATGTTTCCGAAACGTTGCACAAATGGCTGCTGCAAAACACTGGCATATTCTGTTTGTTTTGCAAAAAACGTATTTGGAACCACGGATCCTGAAATGGAATAATTAAATAAACCATAAAGTACAAGCAGTCCGAGCATAGGAATCAAGAAAAATAATCCATCTCTAAATCTAAAATTGCGAGAAATGATTTGGATAATTATCAATAAGAATACAGGACCCAACATCGTGATGCCATCAGGCCTGATCCATACAATTAACCCGCATAAAGTGCCCAACCAACCCCAGTACTTTCCGCTAAGTAAAATCCAAAATATATAGATACTTGCAAGACAATATAACAGCGTCTCCATGCCTGATGCAGAACTCCACAACAAATGCCAATCAAAAATGACAAAAAGGCTTCCCGCAATTCCAATTATTGGCGTCTTACTGAAGAAATGCTGAAGAATTTCATTGATGACCAGTGCAATAGCAATCAACATGGCTGTTGATAATAGTGATGTCCACAAGAATGGTGTTTGTAATCCCAGCATGAAACCGATACTCAATAACATCGTCCATAGTGGGGATGTGGAGCCAGCAGATACTTGACCAGGTATAAATTCCCACCCCCCGCTTTGCGCCAGGTTCCTGGCATAGGTTTGGTGAATCCAGGCGTCATCCAGTGGAAAACCCGGTTGCATATGCAAATTGCCGAGCACAATGAAAATCACTCCAATGGCCAATGTACATGCAGCAACAATCCAGCGCTGGTTCTTAATTTCAGTAATTAATACTGATATTTTCCTATGGTTTGAATTCATAAACGCTGTTCCCCGCCATTTCAAACATAAAATCAAAATATTCTTTCAGCCTGGAATCGTTTTGAAATAGTACAATGACATCCGTTCGTTCATTATTTAAGACTAAGTATTGCGCGTCATAACGTTCACTCACCTCAAGAAGCGCGTTTGTTCCACCTGTTGGGATCATGATACCAGGTCTGCCCGTTGCCAATGTATATCCAGGCGGATTATTAACCATGATCACACCATCTCGATCATTGGTCATTTCAATCAGTTTGTCTTCAATTGAAATAAAACCATTTTGAGTCTGGTTCCACGGAATTTCACTCGCGTTACTGTTAGTAATTTTTTGACTAAAAATCATTGCAGAAAAAAAACCTGCGACCACCACCAATGCCGGTCCAAACATCCTCCACGAGCGCTCAGTTTTCCAGTTTCGATGTTTCACGCCCCATTGGATTATTACCTCCAACCCAACTGGCACCAGACTCCACAAAATAACTTGTATAGAAGATAAAGAGTGAAAGAAACCTCCTCTTTCACCTGCGTACGGAAAAATCAGTGTCATTGCAGCCAAAATAGCCAGAAGCAAGATACTTGCCAGTTTTATCACAATTGATCGTCGTTGTTTCCAATAACCAATAACCATCATTGGCGCAAGAAATATCGCCCCGCCTGCAGCAATTAAGGTTTGCAGATTTCCACCCAATGCTTTGAGACGATCCAATGCGATATTTCCAATTCCAGATGCAATCCAACTGGAAAATGTCAGTTCACTTGATGGATACACGAAAAGGTCGTCATATTTTGTCAGCCAAAGCATTAAACCATTCCCTGAAGGAAACACAGCATTAAATGTTGCTAAATTACGTAGATACCAGGGGGCCATGACCAATGCAAAACCAAGCAAGACGATAAACAAATTAACTAACTGGTTGATCCAAACCCTTTTTTTCACCCCCCCGACGAATAATACTGCTAGAAATCCTCCCGGCAGCCATAGCAGTCCGTCTGAGCGAATCAGACTTAATAATCCCGCAGCGACTCCGGTGCCAATAAACCAAAGATTGATTTTTACATCCCCTGCAGGATTTCTTATAGCAAACCAAATGCTGGTAAAGAATAAACCGCCAAAAAACATGTAAGGCGTGAACGTCTCAGTTAGCGTAATGAAAGGAATATATAAACCTGAAAACACCGCCAACAAGCCAGCTAGCCAGCCTGCTCGCCTGTTCGGCAGGAACCTGGTGGCAAAAAAAGCCGCCATCAATGGGATGCAAGCCGCCATTAATATAAAAACCAACCTGGCGTAGAAAAAATCAATACTCCCCGACATCCACATTCCGACTGCAGCAAAAATCGATGTGCCTGGCAGCCAAAATGCGAAACCTGGCGTAGACACACTTGAAGGATCATTAAGATAATTCCAGATGAAGTTTTCTACAAAATCATGGTGCTGAACAATCCTGATGCCCTGTCCGAAATAATACTCAGCATCCATATATCCCGGCACCTTCTGGAGGGTCGCAAGCAGACTGAAAAAAAACAGTGCAACCAGAAATAATATGCCGTAATCCGATTTTTTCATTTCATTTGAGATTAATCAGTCTAGATTTTAGTTCAACAGAATTTGATTTTATAACCCACCACTTTGACCAGTATAACAAAAGAATGGTCGTAATTGGCAGCGGCAAAAATAAAAATGAACTTACTCCCGTTTGGAAATTTTCCGACATGGTCAATAAAAATATGGACCAGTTTCCAATAAATAACAAGGCCAGTATGACCAGGATGAACCCGTTGGCCTTAATTTTCCACCGTTCAAAAAGCAGTTCAAGCCCCATAATCAGCGCAGGGTATAGAAGTACATAATTCAATGGACTAGTCTTAATTCCGCTCCATGTGCCTAATGCCAGCGTTAGCAAGGCAGTCCAGATAAAACGTTTTTGGCCGCCTGCGATAGCTTGCCACCATTCATATACTAAAATTAACACAATTACGATTGATAATCCTATCGCAAACCGCTCGCCAACCGCTCCCCAGCGGCTGATCAAAACATCGCCAGGTGTTCCCGGATCTATCTCACGGTAAGAACCAATGATATTTGTCAAAAATTGGATAACCCAGCTTGGCAAGATTGCAAATGAAAATCCAATTAACAGGATGAAAGTGGCTGAAAACCAGGCAATGATCTTGCCGCGGTGTGTTCCAATAACCCATACCAGAACAAACACCAGAAACAAACCCACCGGCACCGGCAAAATGGTCGTGAAGGCTATTAGCAGCCCCGCTGCTTCATCCTGTTTGTTATGGATGGTTATCAGTATGCCTAATACCAATAACGTTACCGGGATGATTAGATTGCCATCCAACAGGGGCATAATGCCATGAAACCCAAACAAACCAAATAGAAACAGCGCTGATAATAGAATGGGATTAATCTTCCAATAGGTCAACTGCATACTTAATAAGACAATAGCAATTAAGCATAATTCCAGGAAAGTCATCCATAACGCCCTTGCCATCACAAAATCAGCGATTAGTGCAAAAGGGCTGTAAACAAGCATTCCATATAGTGGCAATGAAAATTTTGGCAGTGAACCGATACTCGAAGTCTCCAACACTTTATATTCAGCCATTATATTCTGGCTTGTCTCAATGGCGTATGGGCTCTGACCTTGGGTGATGAAGCTCCGCATAGCCGACCAATTGATCAGAAAATCTTCCCCGCCTGGATTGGCCTGTGCAAACTGAAAATTGATCCAGGTTAACAACACACATAACATCAGGATTGCACTTGATATTAAAATTATTTTGTGCTTCTGTAACTTTTTTATCACAAACTCACCACTTGAATTCAAATATGCTTAACGCCATTATAATTGAATCTTGATGAAAAAAATCGCCCTCGCTCAAATGAATGTCGAATACGGCAACACACAGAAGAACACCGCTGTTGGAAAACAATTAATTAATTCTGCTATCGAACAAAAATGTGATCTGGTGTTACTGCCCGAGTTATGGTCTACCGGCTTCGACTACCATCATCTTGAAAAACATGCAGACCAAAATTTTTGGTTGATTACCTATTTACAAGAGCTGGCAAATTCTTCAAAGCTCACAATATGTGGATCTTTCATCGAAAAACAAGGAAGCCTTTTTTATAATTCATTTAATACAATTCAACCAAAATTACCAAGGACACGTTATTTTAAGAATCATTTATTCAGCCTGATGCATGAAGACAAGTATTTTACCGCCGGAGAAGTCTCCATTCCTTTCGGTTCATCACTGGGACAAACCGGCATGAGCATCTGTTTCGATTTGCGTTTTCCAGAACTCTTTCTTGATATGAGACTTCATGGAGCAGAAGTATTTTTAATGACCGCACATTGGCCTCTGACACGCATAAACCATTGGGATGTTCTGCTACAAGCCCGTGCCATTGAAAATCAAGCCTATATGATCGCAGTCAATTCAGTTGGTCAAAGTGGAAAAGATGTTTACGGCGGACACAGCTCGATTATCGCCCCTGATGGTGAAATAATTTGTCGCGCACCTGCCGATGAAGAAGGTCTTTTTATCGCAGAAATTGACCCTGGCAAAGCAAAACACTTACGCGAAAAATTCGTCATGCGCCAATAAAAATAGACGACCTCAATTATTGAACTGCCCCCTTTAAACAAGACAGAAAAAGAAAGACCCTAGTGAGTTAGATGGACAGACACCTAAGTTGATAAGGTGTCTGTCTTGTTTTTAATTGTATCCTTTCATAATTGTAAAAGAAAATGTAATCATTAATCGTTTGATTAACCTCCTCGAAAGTTGAATTGGGAAATTGGCGTAAACCTTCTTCTTTAAGATGACCGAAAAAGTTTTCCATAGGTGCATTGTCCCAACAGTTGCCACGCCTAGACATCGAAGGTGAAATGTTGTATTCTCTGGTTAGGGCAAAATATATCTGCGAAGAGTATTGATACCCTTGGTCACTGTGGAGGATCAGTCCATCAGTGACCACTTCTTTTTGTAAAGCTTTTTTCAAGGTATTTGCCACCAACCCTAGAGAATTTTGTTTTGCAA
>CAKMKJ010000050.1 GCA_927443345.1 uncultured Anaerolineaceae bacterium
CGCGTTATCGATCTGATCGTATGCCCGAAATTCTGCGTGTCCTAAAAATCCACAGTATTTGGTGATGGCAGCCGTCAGGGTCGTCTTTCCATGGTCAATGTGACCCATCGTGCCAATATTCAAATGCGGTTTGTTTCGTTCGAACTTCTGCTTGGCCATGATCCTCTCCTTAAATAACCATTTATTCGCTTAGTATTTTTGTACAACCGGCAAAAAGAGCCCTCAATGGGAATTGGACCCATGACCTCGCCCTTACCAAGGGCGCGCTCTACCAACTGAGCTATGAGGGCTTGCCGATGATGGGGCCAATCTTGGTAGAGTAAAGCCCCAGTCGAGTGGACGGTGAAGGATTCGAACCTCCGAAGGCGTGTCGCCAACTGATTTACAGTCAGTCCCCGTTGGCCACTTGGGTAACCGTCCTAATTCGAGCCGTTACCGGTTCGCAAGTGAGGGCATCTGTGAAGATGTGTCTCACTCAACAACCTGTAACTGAGCCGATGATGAGGTTCGAACTCATGACCTCCCGCTTACAAGGCGGATGCTCTACCAACTGAGCTACACCGGCAATGCATGTACTTATTAAATTTTTAAGTTGCGTGCACAGCGTGCTAGATTATACCAAAGCTAATTTACTTCGGCAAGGTTATTCGTAGAAATAAAAATCACCCGCAGGTGAACGGGCTTACTTATATCAAAGCATGGGTGAACCGTCAAGGATAATGTGTTCTATTTAATGAAATCAGATCCGCGAGGCAGCTTTTAAGATACCTAACGCCTCTGCTGTGACAAAAGGATTGAATTGCCGTTTACTGGTGCCGCCCCAATCTACCAAAGAGTGACCTGTTTGAGTCTTATGTGAGTGTTGGTAGTATTTGGCTTCTGCTCGAAATCCGCCATCGAGCAGCCGCCTGGATTCAAGAAGATCAAGTGCATCTTTGCAGCGCGGATCGTTTATCAGTCCACATTCAACCATGGTACGCAGGCCATAAAGGTAATCATAGTGCCAGTATGCCGGGTAAGCTGGTTTGGTGAATTCAGGGTTGATGGCGATTCCGGTTGCAGGGTTTTTATAAAGGAAACGAGATAGAAATCGTTCTGCTGCGCTGTCTCGTGCTATTTTGATTTTCTCATCACCTGATGCCAGCCAGAAAGCGTTTAATGCCCTTAAAGGAATGCATGACTCATGGATGGGATGCTTCAGGGTGCTTGTCACAATTCCAGCCGCCGTCAGGCCACTGCCACTTGATCAGCATATGCACCAGGTGCTCCACACGAGAATCAGCCAGGCCCAGTCTTAATAACGAAAAGACAGCGCCGCCTTCTTGACAAGCACAACGCCGCCAACGTCCATTAATGAGTGGGATGGCCTTTAATCGACCTGGATCAAGCAGCCACTCAAGCGTCTGTTCTCGTAATGGTATTAATGTTTCATCACCATAAGGATACCCCATGTCTGCCAATACCAAAAATGTCCAAAACGAACCATTCCATTTTTGGTAAGCGTGCCAGGGAAACCTGTCTTGAGAATCTCGTGACCCCAGCATGGTCTGCACACGAGATGAGTTCTTAACCTCCAGCCTGAGTGAGATCATTTCTGATGAATGCTCGTTTTGATTAAGAAAATTTTTCTTATAGATGTACCGCACTGAAGGTTCGGATGATAATTCAATGAGATTTACGATATCCAACATTTTTATCCTCCAAACTCTTTAATAAAAATTTAAGCGGAATGTGTACGCGCTTTCGCCAATCAGTTTCGCTGTGAATGTGACCCTCAAATTTACGGGTGATCCAATTCTCTTCAGAGATAAACTTATTTTCTTTCAATATTATGTCAGCCTTTTTTTGATATGGCTCATAGGTACGGTCAAGTGTTTTTGTGCCGTAGTCAAAATAAAACTTATGAGTTGCCGGATCTGGAAGATGCTCCTTCAGATACTTTAGCGCAATGCCACTCGCAATTGGAAAAGCAGTTGAGATACATCCCGCGCCGCTGAAAACTTGTGGGTATTCACACATGGCGTACATCGAGATTAATCCACCCATACTTGACCCCATTACAAAAGTGTTTGATGGGTCGGACAAAGTGCGATAATGGACATCGATGTAAGGCTTTACTTCCTCAACGATGAATTTTAGATAATTATCTGAACAAAGATCCCCTTTTTCTTGATGGTTCATCTGAAAAACCATTAGATGATAAGCCAATGTATGTGGGAGTTTTTGAGGCATGTATTCAAAGCCTCGTTTTTCGGTAGACCACATACCCACAACGATTGTAGGACGAATCTTTGATTCAGTCATCAAGCGTGTAATGGTTTCGTCCATCCCCCAGTCAGCGTGACTAATTGAAGAAGTGGATGGATCAAACAGGTTCTGTCCGTCATGCATGTAAAGTACGGCGAATTTTTGATGCTTATTTTCATCGTATTGTGGAGGAGTCCAGACATCTACAATGCGTGGAATGACAAAATTTGAAACAAAGGGTTCCAGACGCTCAATTTTTCCAACCAGGCCAGGAAATGTAAATGAAGTCATCATTACCCTCTTTGATAGTGATCCATCAAATCCCTGGTGATCATGCAGTCTGAAGTGGCCCGTTGAGCACATTTATAGCGGGCGGAGATTTGTCCGCGCTGAACTGACTCTTCAAGTGAACACCCCTCCAAAACATGGCTGGTCAAAAACCCGACTGCCAGGGCATCTCCTGCGCCATTCGTATCCACCACAGGGAGATCAATATTTACAGGCGGAAAATATTGAACCCTATTACCAGTTCCAAGCGCACAACCTCTCTCACCCATACCTGAAATGATCACAAGAGACGGATTCTTTTGTAGATAGTAGTGCATTAAGGGGGCAGGATCAGGATGGTTGGCCGCCGAGAAAAACAAAATATCGGCCATTTTTACAAAATCAGTCCGGTAAGGGTCTTCAAACTCCACGACGTCTTGAATATCACAGGCAATGGTCACACCAGCTTGCCTTGCGACAGGCAGCAAATTACGCGCCCAATTGGGAATATTGAAATGGGCCAGTCGTGCACCTGCAAATATTTTTGCAGCAACATCCACCGGCGGACTGAGTTTCATATGGCTTTTGCCGTCATAAAAATTTTTTCGCTTGCCGCTGCGATACATAAAGTTGATACTGCGGCTGGTGCCCTGAGGATCGATGAAAAATCCATCAGTATTGATGCCTTCAAGCGTAAAAACTTTTTTAATGTAGTCGCCTGAAAAATCCGCACCGACGCAGCCGATAAAAGCGGTTGAAGCCCCACGTCGGGCATAACCGCGGCTTGCATATCCGCCGGCCTGACCCAAGACATCAATGTTTTCAGTGAAATTAGCTTCAACTGAAAAATCAATTTCGCCAGATTGGAAAAAAACATTGGTATCTATGCCAACGTTTCCCACCACGACGACATCAACATTTTTAGAAGCCATGAATCACCTTATGATAATAGTTTACCTGCGAACACGGTAACCGCCGTACCACCCACATAAGTGCGGTCAGCGCTAATTCTCACATGTACGATTCCGCCGCGAGCAGAAACCTGCCGGGCAGTCAGATGGCTTTTGCCCAGTTTTTGCGCCCAATATGGACCCAAAAAGCAATGAGCGGACCCGGTAACCGGATCTTCGTCAATGCCAATCCAGGGGGCAAAATAACGGGAAACAAAATCAAACCCAGGGCTGGAGGATGGTGCAGTGACAGATAAAGCCCTGCCCTTGCGCAGCTTAAGAGCTGCGAAATCAGGTTTTAAGCCACGAACAATCCTCTCATCAGCGTATTCAAAAAGCCATTTTTCGCCGCTGATAAAAGAAAAATCCGGGCGAACTCCGACTGCGGTGATTATCTCTTCAGTAACATCAACCGGTTCGACCGGCGAGGAGGGAAAATCCATTTCGATCAGGTCATTACGTTGAGAGGCTGTGAGCCAGCCTGAACGGGTGAAAAAGCGGATAGTTTCTGCGGTTTTCGCTAACCCGGTTTGCCAGAGGATGTGCGCAGTGGACAGGGTGGCGTGTCCGCATAAATCCACCTCGACCTCAGGGGTGAACCACTGAAGATGATAGCCTCCCTGCTGCGGATGGACAAAAGCGGTCTCAGACAGATTCATTTCACGCGCTATGGATTGCATCCATTCTGTCTCAGCCTGCTGCTCCAACAACACCACTGCCGCGGGGTTGCCTGCAAACAACTTGTCTGTGAAGGCGTCCACCTGATAGATTGGGATTGGCATACAGTCCTCTGGAATAATTATTCTCGAATTTCTCCGCCGTGAAAACTCAGGCGGTAGATGACCTGTTTTTTGAAAGAGATTGCTTCTTCACCTTCAAAAGAGATCAGAGTGCCCCTCCACGAACAATGAAACTCAAAATCATCTTCAGTATATAACGAAGGTCCACGATAGGGGGCATCAGCCGGCGCTTTGGAGAGGGCAGCTTTCAGAAAGTGGCTAAAGCCATCGGGTACCTGCGCAGTCAACATTTTGCCGTAATAGTTCATTCCCCAAACCGCCACGCCCTTTTGCCAAACGGCCTCTTCGCCAATAAAATGGAAGCCGCCCAACCAGGTATCAATGTAGAGGTAAGGCTCTTCTTCATATTGCATGTCGTGTGAAAGTGGTCGTGATGTCTGGTCAGCAGGTTTGCCTGAAGCGTAGGTATTCTGCTTGGCACGGATTAGAAATTTGACGAACTCTTTTGATAACATATGGCCCTCTTAAATTGAAATGAAGTAATTATGAAACAGAATGAACATTATAGGAATTATGTCCTAATTATATCATTTATGCTACAATAATCAAATGGATTTATTTGAACATGCGATGAATGAAAACCTGGCCTCAGAGGGGCCGCTGGCCGCGCGGCTGCGTCCGCGCACGCTGGATGAGTTTGTCGGTCAGGAACATATCATCGGAGAGGGCAAGCTGCTGCGCCGCGCGATCACGGCTGACAGGCTGTTTTCATCAATCATCTTCACCGGCCCACCGGGCACAGGCAAAACGACGCTGGCGCGATTGATTGCAGCCCACACTGAGGCGCATTTTGAAAGCATTTCTGCGGTACTGGCCGGTGTGGCAGAACTTCGGCGTGTCATCTCAGAAGCAACTGACCGGCGCAAACTTTACCGCAGACGCACCATCTTGTTTGTGGATGAGGTACACCGCTGGAACAAGGCGCAGCAAGACGCACTGCTGCCGCATGTAGAAACCGGCATGATCACCCTGATCAGCGCCACCACCGAAAACCCCTACTTTGACGTCATTCCCGCGCTGGTCTCACGCTCGCGCATTTTTCTACTGGAATCACTTACTCCTGAACACATGAGCACCATCCTCACGCGTGCGCTGACCGACCAGGAAGTGGGTTACGGCAAGCGCAATATACAATTCGACGAGGATGCCCGCGAACACCTGATACATATGGCAGGCGGGGATGCGCGCAACCTGCTAAACGCGATTGAACTCGCTGTAGAAAGCACACCCCCTGAAGGGGACGGCAGCACCCACATCACATTGGATGTGGCGCAAGAATCCATTCAGCGTCGGGCGCTGCTTTACGACCGTATGGGCGATGCGCATTACGACACGATATCAGCTTTCATCAAATCGGTGCGCGGCTCAGACCCCGATGCGGCGCTCTACTGGCTGGCCAAGATGATCCTGGCCGGCGAGGATCCGCGTTTTATTTTGCGTCGATTGATTGTGCTGGCCGGTGAAGATATTGGGCTGGCTGACCCGCGCGGTATTCAGGTCGCCTCGGCGGCAGCCTATGCCTATGAATATATTGGCATGCCCGAGGGCATTTATCCGATCGTGGAAGCGACATTATTTCTGGCCACGGCACCGAAATCCAACTCGGCTGGCGCTTTCTTCAAAGCCAGGGAGAGCATCGAAACCCAGGGCAGCGGAGATGTTCCCATCCATTTGATGGACGGGAACCGCGATGCCAAAGGCTTTGGCCACGGCAAAGGCTACCAGTATCCACACATGTTTGAAGGTCACTTCATCCCGCAGCAATACCTGCCAAGTAAGCTATTGGGTACACATTTCTATGAACCTTCTGACCAGGGCTATGAGGGTCAGATGTCAGCATGGCTGACGCGCTGGCGCACAGCACAGGAACAGGCATTAGGCAAAAAAGAACAGTAAAACAACGGGGAGGGGTTATGGCAATTATTTACCTGGTGAGACACGGCAGAACGGATTTCATTGGCAAGAAATTGTGCGGCAACCTGCCTGGTATCCATTTGAATGAAGAAGGGCGAGTCCAGGCGCAAAAAGCGGCTGGGTGTTTGAGCAACTTTCCAATCAAGGCGATCTATTCCAGCCCAATTGAGCGCGCCATGGAGACCGCGAAAATTATCGGCTCCAAATCTGGTCTAGAGATAGACCCTGTTGATTTCCTGCGAGAAATCCATTTTGGCGATCTGCAAGGCATGGGAGGAAAAGATCTGACAGATCACCCATTGTGGATAAAATTTAACAGCGAACCTTGTGATATTCATTTTCCAAATGGAGAGAGTGTGTCAGAGGTTTATAATCGGGTTTCAAAAGGATTGGAATTAATATCTCAACAATACGACAAAGAGGATCAAATCGCCTGCGTGGCACATAGTGATGTGCTGCGTCTGGCTGTATGCTGGGTGCTAGAATTGCCATTGGATCATTTTCACCGGCTGACGATTGACCCGGCCAGTATTTCAAAAATCGAAATCACACCAGAACGCAAAAAACTTAGACTATTGAATCTTCAGCCCGATTAGTCTTTTATCAAATATTGAATCGCTTTGTTGACCGCCACAGCCCGGTGGCTGATCTGGTTCTTTTCTGGCATGGGCAAGTCTGCAAGGGTTCTATCGGCTTGTGGAACCCAGAAGAGGCGGTCGTAGCCAAAACCGTATTCGCCGCTCTCACGGGTGATAATCTCACCCTGCACCTCGCCATCGAAATATTGCGTGGGCATGCCAGGGGCAGCCACAGCCACTGAACACACAAAACGCGCCAGCCAGGGAGTGGCTTTATCTGCCAACTCCGCCAGCAGTTTGGCACGGCGGTCAGCATCTGTGGCGCCGGCGGTGGGCACGTAACGCTTGGAGTGCAATCCTGGCCGCCCATCCAGGGCTGCGACCTCAAGGCCGGTATCATCCGCCAGGGTCACGAGTCCAGAAAGCTGACACAAAGTCTCGGCCTTTAGCGCTGCGTTTTCAGCATAGGTAGAGCCTGTTTCATCTACATCCGTGTCAATGCCAAGATCCGTAGGGAAACACAATTCAAACGGAAAGCCCTCAAACAAAGCGGAAATCTCTGCTTTCTTACCTTTATTATTAGTCGCAATGAGAATTTTCATTTTTACCCTTTAATATTTATGAATAATATCATAAAAAATTGACTTCGATAAACCGGTATGCTATAATTTGAATCGTTGAAATTATATCCTTGTAAACGGCCGACACCTTGACTATTCAACGTTTTCCATTACGCTTTAATGTTGGTTACTTTCACAATTTACCGGTGGGAAGTCATCGAGACATCCATTTTGAGTTCCCGGAAATCCATTTACCACCCGATTTAGATTTAAAACAGTTTTCTGGTCTTGTTCACATTTCGCGGACGCCACAAGGGTTGCTTTTCGAGGGCAAATTTGAAGCAATCGCCCAAACTGAATGCGTACGTTGTCTTGAACCATTTGATCTTCAACTCAACACCGAGTTTGATGAGGTATTTGCCTATAATTCAGGTTCATTTACCGAATCGGGGTTGTATGTACCTGAAGACGGCAACATTGATTTGAGTCCGGTGGTTCGCGAATATTTATTGGTCGAAAGTCCGATCAAACCAATTTGCACACCAGAATGCCAGGGGTTATGTATCGAATGCGGCGAAAATCTCAATTTATCAACCTGTGAACATCAGGCTCGTATCGTGTTGGATAACGCTTAGCGGGATATTGTTTAGTAGAAAAGCGGTCCATCCGCAAAATAATAAAAATAATGAGGGAGTTGTTTTGGCTAATCCTGGAAGGCGCGTGCGCAGCACCGAGATCCTGAATATGCTGCTAGAAAAAGCAGATATACAGGGCTACCTGACCACCGAGGATCTGATGGAGTTCTATCCAGACGTCAGCAAAGACGCGGAGAGAATCGAATCAGTGATGGTGGCCTTACGCCGGCACGGGGTTGAGATATTAGACACCGATCTTGAAATGGATATGGGTGAGATTGACCCCACCCTTCCGGCATCAGATATGGACACCTTCAATAACCTGGATAATATCTCATCCGATGACACGATTGGCCTTTATCTCAAAGAAATGTCACGCGTTCCACTGCTGAGTCTCAATGAAGAGACCGAGATCGCCCGCCGCGTTGAAGACGGCCGTGCCAGCAAAAAAGAACTGGATCGCTGCAATGGCACCTGTCCTGCTGATCGCAAGCTGCTGCTGCAAAGTCTGGTCGAAGATGGTATTCTGGCCCGCGAACACTTGATCAAGGCCAACACCAGGCTGGTGGTCAGTGTGGCCAAACGCTATGTGGGCCGGGGTGTGCCTTTTCTTGATCTGATCCAGGAAGGCAACCTGGGCTTGATGAAAGCGGTTGAGAAGTTTGATTATCACCGCGGATTCAGGTTCTCCACCTACGCAACCTGGTGGATAAGGCAGACCATCACCCGCTCCATCGCAGACCAGGGACGCACCATCCGTGTACCGGTGCACATGGTGGATCGCATCCGCCAGCTTTACAAGATCACCCACGAGATGGAACAAACACTGGGCCGGATCCCCAACACCGCTGAACTATCAGAAAAACTTGAGCTGCCAATCGACAAGATCGAATGGATGCTGCAGGTATCATGGCTGCCCCTCTCGCTGGAAAGTCCGATCAACGACGATGAAGAAGACTCCGAGTTGGGTCAATTCGTCGAAGATCAACTCACTCCCTCCCCCATGGACAGCACCTACGCCAAGCTGCTGCGCGAAAAGATAGAAGAGGTGCTCGACACCCTGCCCCCGCGTGAAGCACGCATCCTGCGGCTGCGCTTCGGTCTTGAAAACGGACATAACTACACGCTTGAAGAGGTGGGTGAAAAATTTGGTCTGACCCGCGAACGCATCAGGCAAATCGAAAGCAAAGCCTTAAGACGGCTGCGCCATCCGCGGCGGGCAAGACAATTGAAGGAATATTTATAAAAACACCTCTTTGAGATTTGACAAAGTGGTGTTTTTTATCAGTTATTTTTCCGCTTCCATTTCGCGCTCCCACTGAGCGACCGCTTCACGGATGAGCTGCTGCACCTCTGGGTAAGGGATGGCGTCAATACCGTCAAATTTCTCAAGGCCAATCCACACATCCACACCGTGACGGCTGTTCTCAATCAACTTGATACCTTTTTCTTTGATAGGGCTGTCAACCAGCATTCTTTCGATAATCAGACTGATCTGGCCGGCGATGGTCTTGGGTTTATCTTGAATAGGTAACACAGCCGAATCTTCTGCCTTTTCAGATTTCAACGCTTTTTCCACAGACCAATCCAACACTGGCTCGATGGGAGGAAGATCAGCCGTTTCACTGATTGTGCCATTAATTGCATCTATTGAAGTTGATTCATCGACTTCAGGGGTTCTGCCTGCCCACGCAGTCCACAACGCCAGCAGTTTGTTTACCCTGGTTTTTTGATCAACAGTTAATACTGAATAATCACGATAATAGCCACCATCTATTTGAGTAACAATTTTTTTACCGCTCGGGCTATACAATAGGCTGGCAGCCTGGACAAAACCGTCTTTCACTAAATCTTGAGGCGGTGGGTTGGGTTCATCCGATTTTGATTCACGTGAAGAAAACAGGCTTGCAACCAACAGCCCGACCAGAAGACCAATCACTGCTGCCAGGATCAAGAAAATGGGAGTAATTTCAACCTGCATGGCTGCCTCAAGAGTTGTTCACAAAAGGATAATAACAAATGGATACCCCTAAATGATACATGATTCCCAGTGATTTATTACCCAATAAATTTGTTAAGCTGCCTTTGGCTGGCAGTACGGACAAAAATGAGTGCCCCGCTGACCAACTACCATTCGCTGTAAGATCGCTCCACAGCGGTGGCATGCTTCACCATCACGCTGATAGACCTTAAAGTGATTCTGAAAATCGCCCCCACGATAAACCCAGTCAATGCTTGCGCCATTGCGCTTGATGCCTTCACTTAACACTTCTCTGATGGCGCTCAAGAGCAAAGCAGTTTTTTCGAATAGAATCAAATTTGCAGGTGTAGTTGGATGGATGCTCGCAATAAACAGGGATTCATCCGTGTAGATGTTGCCCATGCCAGCCATAAAAGTTTGATCGAGCAGCAGGGGTTTAATCTGGCGCTTACTGCGGTTAAGCTTTTCAAAAAAGATCTCCGGCGTCAGTGACTCTTCAAACGGTTCAGGACCCAGCTTGCCAAATACAATCTTCGGATCATCCACCAGCCAGATGCGCCCAAATTTGCGCGTATCGTTGAATGACATTCGACTGCCATCGTCAAAGTCAAGAATGACACGGTCATGTTTCTGATTGCGGTTGGATTCGCCGCTTTCAACAAAAATATCGCCGCTCATGCGCAAGTGAATTAAGAGTGATTGACTGGTCAGTTTGATGACAATATACTTGCCCCGCCGATCCACTGCGAGGATTTTCTGACCTTTGATTAATTGCTGGAACTCAAGGGGTAAAGGAACAGCCAAGCTGCGCTGCCATAACACCCGGCTGTTTATAATAGTTTTTTCGACAATGGTGTTAGCAGCCCTTAAGCCACGGACGATGGTTTCAACTTCAGGAAGTTCAGGCACAACACTCCAAACCGATTATTCGTTGAAGAGCTCGCCCACGCTGCGACCCTCATTTGCACGCTGAATCACTTCTCCAAGCAAGGGGGCAATGGAAAGTATGGTCAGACGCCCATTGAACATTGCCATCTTCGCCGGGGGCACGGGGATGGTATCGGTGGTAATAAATTCTGTCACAGGCAGAACAGATAAACGGCTGGCTGAATCGCTAGAAAACACCGGATGCACAAATACAACAAAAATATTTGCAGCCCCGTATTCTCGTGCCAGGTTGACCGCCTGAGAAATAGATCCGCCGGTATCAACTTCATCATCCACAATAATCACATCTCTACCCTTGACATCGCCAATGATTGAGAGCGCCTGTGCTTTGGAATCATTTCCGCTGCGGCGTTTTTCAATAAACGCCAGGGGAACATCCAGTGATACCGCAAAGTTGCGAGCTTTCTTCGCAAATCCCAAATCAGCAGTGAGAACGACAGGCTTGTTCATGCGGTCTCGCTTGCCCTTCAGATATTCAATCAGGATGTAAAAAGCGGTCAGCACATCGCCGGGGATAGAGAAAAAGCCCTGGATTTGACCGGCGTGCAAGTCCATGAACATATAACGATCCGCGCCGGCGACTTCGATCATGTCGGCAACGAGTCGAGCAGTGATGGGGATGCGAGGCTGATCTTTCTTATCCGACCGGGCATAGCACAGGTAGGGAACCACCGCCGTGACACGCGCAGCGGAATCAAGACGCAGGGTTTGCAGCATAATTAACAGTTCCATCAGATTGCGATGCACCGGTGCAGATGTGGTCTGAATCACATAGCAATCTTGACCACGCACGGATGAATGCAATTGAACAAACAGATTGTCATTGGGGAACATAATGATATCGCGTTCGCACAACGATAGATCCATATGGGTGGCTATACGAGTAGCCAGTTCCGGGCACGAAGTACCTGCGTACAATTTGATGTCCCCATATTTCATGCGATCATATCGAGTCGAATGTGTTAATGGCATTTCGTTTTCTCCTAAGTGTTTCAGCAGCCCTTCCACTCAGAGTGGAGCACGCTCATTACCAAAACATTATAATATCTGCCGTTCTTGTATATAGCTTCTCTTAAGGTTCCTTCTTGCACAAAACCAGCCGCCTTATAAGCAGCGATGCCGCGAAGATTGTATTCAAAAACAAACAAAAAGATGCGGTTCAAATTCAGGTCTTCAAACCCGTGTTTTAAGGTCAGAAGCGTGGCCTCACGACCCAACCCTTGACTCCAATAGCTTTTTTCACCAATGAAGATGCCGAATTCTGCTTCGCGGGTGACCATATCAATGTTGTGCAAACCCGTATTGCCAATGTGCACCCAATCAGTGCCCACACTGGCATCAATTGCCAGAACCTGCCCACTGGTTGGCGGAATGGAAAGTTGTGTGTCGAACCACTTTTCTTCCATGGCCTGAGACATGGGGGAGTGCTGCAACAAGAACTCTGTAACCTCGCGGTCATTCAACCAGCGCACACAATTGGGAAGGTCTTCCCGTTCTAATGCTCGTAAGCGAACTTTCTTTCCGATCAACATTGCGACTCCAGGATCGATTTATGGGATCAAACGGGTAGGACCGCGGAAGAGGAACACCGATTCGCGGATATTGCCGACACCCAACATGACCATCATTAAACGTGCCAAACCGAGGCCGAAGCCACCATGAGGCGGGCAGCCGTAACGGAAGAAATCCAGGTAGAACTGAATGGGCTCAAAATGCAGACCCTTTTCAGTGGCCTGTTTTTGAAGCACTTCAACGCGGTGCTCGCGCTGAGCGCCGGTGGTGATCTCAAGACCGCAGGCGATCAGGTCAAAGCTGCGGGTAAGGGTTTCATCTTCAGGCTTGCGCATATGATAGAACGGACGCACCCCAATGGGCCAATCAGTGAGAAAGACAAAATCGTGATTGTATTTTTCTTTGACATAGGCCGCAATATCGCGTTCGCCGGCGGGGTCTATATCACCCTTTTTGTCAGCAGGAACCCAACCACGGCTCTTTAAAATTTCGACTACTTCCTTCATGGGAATGCGCGGGAAAGGCAATGTAGGCACGACCAGATCCACACCAAAGTGTTCTTTGATGGCATCGCCGTATTGTTCTTTGACACGGGTGTAAATATAGTTGATCCATGCTTCTTCAGAAGCCATCACGTCTTCGTGGCTTTCAATCCACGACATTTCCATATCTACACCGGTGAACTCGGTCATGTGGCGAGAGGTGAAGGAGGGATCCGCTCTAAAGACAGGGCCAATCTCAAAGATGCGTTCAAAACCAGAGGCCATGGCCATCTGTTTGTAGAACTGGGGAGATTGAGCCAGGTAGGCTTTACGTTCAAAATAATCAAGCGAAAAAAGTTCCGCACCGCTTTCGCTGGGGGCGCCGACAAGTTTTGGCGTGTGAATTTCAATGAAATTGTTCTTGGTCCAATATTCACGCATGGCCAGTTCGACGAGGGTTTCCACCTGGAAGAAGAGATTATTCACAGGGCGGCGCAGATCCATGTAGCGCCAATCCTGACGGTAATCAATGGTGGGCAGCGTTTCAGCGAATGGGTCAAATGGCAGCGGACTTTCAGCATTGTTATCTACCGTTAACGACTCTAGTTGAATCTCAAGGCCGTTCAATTTAACCACCGGGTTATCAATAACTTTGCCGGTGATGGTCAACGCAGACTCAGTTCCCAGCTTGGCGATTTCTTCAGCCAGGGCTTCGTTATTGGGCTTCCAGTGGGCTACCTGGGCAGCACCGGTTGGATCACGAAGAATAATAAATTGAATTTTCTTCTGATCGCGTAAAACCTGAAGCCAACCTTTAAGTTCAACCGTTTGATCGATCTTGCTGCGTAAATCCTTAATCAGGGTGCGTTCCATTTTCTCTCCTCACAGATCAATAATGACAAATTTTTTTACTTTGCAGGTCTGGTTAATTCTTCTACGGCGCTGGCCGGGGATCGCTTGCGCGAATAAACCGCATCCATTACCCGAGAAATATTTTCTGTTGATACTTGTGCTTTCCAATTTTGCACCAGCGTGTGGCGCAATAAATGGTCAAATTCATCCATTAGTCGTTCACGTTCACGGTGGGCCAACAAACCGGTTTTCTGCAAATAATCGCGGTGACTCGCAATCGCATTAATTAACTCAGGAAAACCCGTTTCTTCGGTGGCAATGGTCTTGATCACTGGAGGAACCCACTCCTCGGAATTAACTATGGTGTTTTCTTCTTTAAACTCGCCATGCCCAGCTTTGCCGTTGACACGATGAGAGTATCCCAATTCAAGGTTGGCGCGTAATGCACGCTCAGTGTTTTCAATGCCAGGTCGGTCTGCCTTGTTGACCACCAGAATGTCGGCAATTTCAAGTATGCCGGCTTTAATCGCCTGAATGTCGTCACCCATGCCTGGGCTTTCAACCACTATAGTCGTGTGCGCGAGCCGTGCAATATCTACTTCAGATTGTCCTGCACCGACCGTCTCAATAAGGATCAGGTCATAACCCGCCGCATCCATCAATTGCACCACTCCGGCAGTCGTGCGTGCCAGACCGCCCAATTCTCCGCGCGAGGCCATCGAACGGATGAACACGCCGGGGTCTCCAGAAAGGTCGCGCATTCTGACCCTGTCACCCAAGATAGCACCGCCAGTGAATGGGCTGGAGGGATCAATGGCGACAATAGCAACGGTTTGTTTGCCTTCCCGTCTGATCAACTGGGCCAACCTGTTGACCAGCGAAGATTTGCCGGTTCCAGGAGCTCCAGTAACGCCTATGAGATGGGCTTTACCAGAGCGGGGGAAACAACCATCCAGCGCGGTTTTACCTGCACTGGTCTCATTTTCCACTTCGCTGATCAGGCGTGATAACGCCAATTTATCTGCAGCGGAGAGGAGGTCTGAGGATTTCATTAATTCATGCGCTCACAATCTCAGGCGATGTGGGCAAAAGACTTGACGTCTTCAATCACCGTAACCGTTGAAGTACCCGGGCCGTAAACTGCATTAACCCCGGCAGCTTTTAGCACTGCTACGTCTTCTTCAGGGATTATGCCGCCCACGAAGAAACCAACATCCGTGAGACCCGTTTTTCTGACCGTATCAATCACTTTTGGCACCAACACCAGGTGGGCACCTGACAGAATGGACATGCCTATGACATCCACGTTTTCTTGTACGGCTGCTTCTGCGATCATCTCCGGAGTTTGGCGCAAACCGGTGTAGATCACTTCCATGCCGGCATCGCGTAAAGCACGCGCGATGACTTTCGCTCCACGATCATGCCCATCCAAACCAGGTTTTGCGATCAAGACACGAATTTTACGATCCGCCATTGAGCTCTCCTCACGAATTGATGTTAACAATTATACCGCCTGAATAAATATATGCTGTCACTTCCAGACATCATTTACTTCATTAGATTCGTGAAAGTGAAACGATTTACTAAAAAGCATAGCTCATTTAATAATGTATCATATGGTAAGGATGGACTTTGCAAAAGAAACGGTAAATCTTCAGTTAAAAGAGGTAATCAGAATAAATTCTAGAGTATTTAATAAATTTAATGCAAAATGGAAAAAATTATGTTACAGTGTTTTTAGAAATATATTTACACACAAAGCAATGGAGTGGGGATTTTGACGTATTAATTCACAAAAATTTATTCTTAAAAAAGGGAGATACAGAAATGAAAAGTCTAGTCTTTAAAGGTTTACTAGTGCTCATGGTATTATTAGGGGTTTTAAGCGGATGTACTTCAAGTCAACAGGTAGCTCAACCAACCGCCACAATCGAAGTGGCGACTATTCAACCAACAAATACAGTCCAACCGACCAATACAGCCCAACCGACCAACACACCCCAGCCAACACCTCTTCCAGGGAAAGTAGTATTTCCGATAAATTCATTGGATTACGGCATCCCGTGGATGCCATTAGTTAAATCTAAAACTCCCATGTTGGTAGCTATTGGTTTTAATGTAAATAATCCTCCATTTAATGTTCCTGAAGTGCGGCAGGCTTTCACCGCTGCGTTAGACACTGAGGTACTAACTATAATTTATCAAAAAGGTGCTTTTTACAATGACGAAAAATCGACACGCACAATTATTCCACCAGAAGTTCTAAGCATGGATGTATCTGGCGAGATCGGGATTCCTTACAATCCCGAGTTAGCAAAACAATTGCTTGTGAAGGCTGGTTATGAGGATCCATCAAGTTTTCCAGAGGTGAACCTTTTAGTTCCATATCTCAATGGTCAAGGATATCCTGGTCTAATAATCCAAGCCATGGAAGAAGCGATAAAAATGTGGCAAGATAACCTTGGCGTTTCAGTAAAACTTGAAGTTGTTTCTTTTGATGGAGGAACAGAAACCCAAACGGAATTAATAAAATCAGGTCAATATGACCTATTCGAATATGGCGTGTGGGGAGAAAATGATCCAAATAGTTTTGTTTACAATATGTTCCATCCAGAGGGAGAAAGAAACTTAAACGGGTTCGACAGTGCTCGTATCACAAAACTTATCAATGATTCACAAAATGAGGTTGACCCAGCCAAACGTCTGCCCATGTATCTTGAGTTGGAAAGGATATTATCCGAAAAGGAATTACCCGTAATTCCTCTTTTCCATTGTACGGTTGACTTTGATTTTTGATCTTTCAATTCAAACCCATCGTCTAATTTTCGAAATTAGATAACAAAGTAAAAATTTACTAATGTAATTATGATGTTAAGATGAAGTGCTTTCCAAAATAGAAGTAGGAGAGCACTTTTTGGTTGACATGTGTTTAGTGAATGTAAATAATAAAGCCGATATATAATTAATCCATCAGTCTTTATATTCAGAAGGAGAAACGATGACAGACCAAATTCCGCAACAACAATACACCAGCATCCCAACACAGCCAAAAGACAGCACCCTGGCACTGCTCAGCCTGATTTTTGGTATTGGAGCCTACTTTATCTTGCCGTTCCTCGGCGCAATCGCTGCAATCGTCTTGGGCCATCTTGGCAAGAGCGAGATTAAAAAGAGCGCCGGCATGCTTAAAGGTAACGGCATGGCTACCTGGGGGCTCATTCTAGGTTACATCCAAATTGGTTTATTCGTGCTTTCATTGTGCGCCATCCTGGTTCTTTTACCCCTCTTGGGATCCTCAATCGCTGATATCTTCGCTAACATCAACACCAGCATGTACTAATAAGTATTTAACTTGTGAGTTTTGCTACCTTCTATCAATAGTCGCGTATATCTATTAAAGATCAAATACAAGAAATTGATAGGAGAAAAAATGTCAATACCTGAAAATCAAACACAAGTAACCCTGCCCCCCATGCCTTACGGCAAAAAGGACAGTGCGCTGGCAATCATCAGCCTGGTCTCTGGATTAGTCGCCTGGACCATCCTGCCCTTTATTGGCGCCATCGCTGCAGTCATTACCGGCCACCTGGCAAAGAAAGAAATTCGAGATAGCGGCGAAACTTTGAGCGGCAATGGTATGGCTCTTGCGGGCTTGATCCTGGGTTACGTTCAACTTGGCCTGGCCCTACTCGGAATCATACTCTTCACTGTATTGATTATCGTGTTTGGGTCTAACCTTCATTTAGGTGATGGGTTCAACAACTTTTCTTACCTGATTCCAAATCTGATATAGGTTTCACCAGTTTCAAAATTACCGCCCTCGTCTGAGGGCGGTTTTGTTTTGTCTAAGCTTTTAAAATAGTGCAGGAAATGATTATTTGATTATGGTAAACTTCACTTAAGTAACTAAATTATCTAAAGGAAGTCACTCTATGCCTGCAATCTATCCATTTACTGCAGTTGTTGGTCAGGAACGTATGCGGCGCGCGCTGGTCTTAAACGCCGTTGATCCCCGCATTGGCGGTGTATTAATCCGTGGAGAACGCGGAACTGCCAAATCTACAGCCGCGCGTGCGCTGGCTGCCCTGCTGCCTTCAGTAAAAACGGTTGAAAACTGCCGTTTTAGCTGTGACCCTGACCGACCCGCCACCTGGTGCACCGAATGCCGCGACCGCAGCGCAGCCGGTGAACAGTTGAAATCTGTTTCAAGACACACCCCCTTCATCAATCTGCCAGTTTCAGCCACTGAAGACCGCGTGGTTGGCACCCTGGATATTGAGAAAGCCATTCAAAAGGGTGTCAGAGCCTTTGAGCCTGGCGTGCTGGCTGCTGCCAACCGCGGATTGCTATATATTGATGAAGTCAACCTGCTGGATGATCACGTGGTGGATGTGCTGCTGGATGCCGCCGCAATGGGTGTCAACAACGTTGAACGTGAAGGGATTTCATTCACCCATCCCTCCCGCTTTATATTAGTGGGCACCATGAACCCCGAAGAAGGCGATTTGCGCCCACAACTGCTAGACCGCTTCGCTCTTTCCGTTGAAATTAGCGGTATTCGTGACGCACGCGAACGTGTAACGATTATGGAACGCAACCTGGCCTTTGAAGCCGATTCTGTGGTTTTTAGAAAAGACTTTGAAGGCAAAGAAGAAGAACTTTCTGAGCAGATCGAAAAAGGCCGTCACCTGGTTGACCAGGTAACCCACACCAAACAAAATCTGCTTTCGATTGCCGCACTGACCTCTTCATTAAATGTTGACGGCCACCGTTCTGACCTGGTGATTCTAAAGACTGCGCGAGCGCAAGCAGCTTTTGACGGCCGCACCTCCATTACAGACCGTGATATTGCCCTGGCCGCCGAACTGGCCCTGCCACACCGCCTCAAGAGCGGCCCCTTCCAACGCGAAGAGATGGGCATGGAAGAACTGCAGGAGCGCATTGAACAGCTCTCAGGCGGAACACCAAGCGGTGCCAATCAACCATCCACCTCTGAATTGGGTGACGAAGAGTCTTCATCCCCAAAAAAAGCGTAACGCCGGAACAAGCCGGCGAACAAACCCCGGAACAAGGGGAGCCGCAACCCTCCCCCCAAAATGTGTTTGATAAAAACGACGCCTTCTGGTGGACGGGTGGTCAAAAGACACCTGTTGGCGAGGAGTTTAATCCCCGTAAACTGGATACACCGTTGGACAAGATGATGCGTTCTTATGCAGGCAGGCGCTCTGTGACCCGCACCGAACGCAAACGAGGGCGCTATATCCAATCTACCCCGGCCAACGGACGCACCAACGACCTGGCCTTTGACGCCACCATTCGTGCAGCGGCGCCTTTTCAGCGCGACCGTCGTGAAATCCGCGAACGCAACAAAGTAGCCTTCGCCATTCGTCCCGGCGATTACATGAAAAAAATCAGAGTACGCAAAGCAGCAAACCTGATTCTGTTTCTGGTGGATGCTTCGTGGTCAATGGCAGTGGCTGAACGCATGGCTGCCACCAAAGGCGCCATCCTCTCGTTGCTGACGGATGCTTATCAGCGGCGTGACCGGGTGGGATTAATCGTATTTCAAAAGAACAAAGCCACACTGGTGCTGCCGCCAACCAACTCAGTGCTGCTGGCACAAGAAGCTTTAGCTGATGTACCGGTGGGTGGCAAAACACCGCTCAGTGCGGGTTTGCTGATGTCTTATG
Organism: uncultured Anaerolineaceae bacterium; assembly: GCA_927443345.1. Taxonomy (GTDB): domain Bacteria; phylum Chloroflexota; class Anaerolineae; order Anaerolineales; family Anaerolineaceae; genus UBA6107. The sequence goes on from CAKMKJ010000050.1 coordinate 19,417, forward strand.
AAGTACTGAAAAGGGAAAAGAATCTGCACCCCGAAATCATGCCGCTGCTGATCATCCTCACCGATGGTGCAGGTAATGTTTCAATCGGTCACCAACCACCTCAGGAAGAAGCCTTTAAGTTCGCCGAAATGATCGCCAAGGATAAAGTCCATTCTGTGGTGATCAACATGGAGCACGCCGCCTTTGATCAGGGGTTGGCTCAGGCCCTGGCTGACCATCTCAACTGCCCATGCTATACCATCACCGACCTGAAAGCTGAAAGTTTGTTTGTGACGGTTCAACAAGAAATTCGACAAGTTAATGCCAACCCACCGATGGATTTCAAATAAACCCTGCCGATGATGAAAAGGTGAGTTAGAATTAGTGCATGGTTCGAAATCCGGTTCGTAAAAACAAGCTCCGTTCAACGCTAATTATAATTATATTTGCGACTCTGCCCTGTTATCTGCTGGGCATGATCGTGTTGTGGATTGGCAATAGCGTGATCAATCAACAAAACATCACCCCAACCGTTACGGTGACTGCCACGCTTGATCCCTGGGGAGGGCTTCCTACAGCAACACTTCCTCCCATCCCCACCAGCCCTGTTATTCCAACGGCAACACCTACCATCACCATAACTCCAACAGCTACGATCACATATGTGATTCCCAGCAATACGCCCACAAATACGCTTACGAACACATTCACACCAACGGTCACCCAAACACCAACAGCAACAGAAACTACCGTTGTGGTAGAAACCACCACAACCCCATAGGGACAATATGGAAGATATAACACCGTTTTTGCTTTCATTATTATCGAAACCAGGGATTTCTGGTTACGAAGAATCGGTGAGTGAAATCATAGCAGATAGATGGCGCCCGCTGGTAGATGAGCTGACCATCAGTCCGCTGCGTAGTTTGCACGGCTTGCGCAAAGCTGCGACAAACGAGAGGCGACCAACATTGATGATCGCCGCCCACATGGATGCCATCGGCTTGATGGTGAAGACTATTAATCATGGTTTCTTTACCATCACCACAGTTGGAGGCATTGATCCGCGTGTACTGCCGGGGCAACTGGTAACTGTTCATGGCAAAAAAGAATTACCCGGTCTGGTGCAGTTAATGCCCGACAGGTTACTCAACAACGAGACCGCCAGCAAAGCCCCCACCAAAAATCAACTATTTGTCGATACCGGTCTGACACAAAAAGAACTCGCTGACCTGGTAAAACCTGGCGACCTGATCTCATTCGCACAGCCGCCTTTCGAAATGACGGGGGGGTATATCGCCGGTCACAGCCTGGATAACCGCGCCTCCGTGGCAGCGCTTACGCTTTGCCTTGAAGAGATTAAGAATTACAACCTGGATTGTAATGTAGTGGCCGCAGCCACCGTTCAAGAAGAATTGCATGGCATAGGGGCAGCCACATCCACTTTCAGCGTACGCCCTGACCTGGCCTTTGCGGTGGATGTCACCTTTGCCAAAGGACCCGGGTCGAACGACTATCGCACTTTTTCGCTGGGAGAAGGCCCTGCCATCGGGTTAGGCGCAAACAATCACCCGGCACTGACCCAAAAAATGACCTCTTTGGCCGAAGAGTTGGATATTCCCTATTTTATAGAAGCCATGCCGACCAGTTCTGGAACGGATGGCATGGCTATGCAAATCACAGCAAATGGCATTCCCACACAGGTGCTAAGTATGAGCCTGCGCTATATGCACACCTCTGTTGAAATGACCTCTCTCAAAGATATAGCACGGACTGGCCGATTGCTGGCACGTTTTATCACTGACCTCAACCCAGACTCTTTTTCTAAACTGTTTGAGGAGAAAACCTTATGAGCCCTCAGACTAAACAAGTTTTGCGTGTTGGCAAAGCCCAACTTGACCTGCTTGAAGAGTTAACCAATGCCAACGGCGTTTCTGGCAACGAGATAGAAATCCGCGAAATCATCCGCAAAAAAGTCGCCCCATTCGCGGATGAAATTAAAGTGGACGGCATGGGTAACTTGCTGGTGATCAAACATGCCAAAAAACCCAATGCCATCAAGGTCATGCTGGATGCTCACATGGATGAAGTCGGCTTTATGATCGTTGAAGAAGACGGTGATGGCCTGTATGAATTTGAACATGTTGGCGGCGGTGATGAACGCCAGTTCGTTTCAAAGCCGGTGAGCGTTGGCAGCCAAAAGCTGCCGGGTGTCATCGGCAGCAAACCCATTCACCTGGCAAGTGAAGATGAAATGAACGCAGTCATTTCACAGCAAGGCATGCGTATTGACCTTGGTCCTGCAGGCAAGGGTAAAGCCAAACGTGGTGATTACGCGGCGTATGCCACCAAATTTATCCGTTCAGGTGACGCCATCTTTGCCAAAGCGCTCGACAACCGTCTGGGCTGCGCAACCTTGATCGAATTATTGAAAACCGCGCCGGAACATATTGAACTGCTGGCGGCCTTTACCGTTCAAGAGGAAATTGGTCTGCGCGGTGCAAAGGTAGCTGCTTACGATTTTTACCCCCAAATGGCCATCGCCGTGGATTCCACGCCCGCCTTTGACTTTGAGCGACCGGATGGCAATGAGAACACTGAATATAACTGCAAACTTGGTGGCGGACCTGCGATTTACATTGCTGATCGCGGCACCCTTTCAGACCCGCGCTTGATCCGCTTTTTGACCCAGGTGGCCGAAGAAAACAAGATCAATTATCAATACCGTCAACCCGGCGGCGGTGGCACGGATGCCGGCGCGCTGCATCTGACGCGCGGAGGTATTCCTTCGGTATCGGTGTCGGTTCCAGGCCGTTATGCTCATACTGCGGTGATGCTGGCCCGCATCAGTGACTGGCAAGATACGCTAAATCTGCTGCAGCAAGCCCTCGCGGCTTGGACCCCTGAAATCCTCTCTGGCGACCGGGCATAATCCCCGCCAGGAATTGGAGCTGAAATGAAAACCCTTCTCAAGAAACTCACCGAAACAGCCTCACCTTCAGGATACGAATCTGCGATTCGCGAAGTGATCCGGGCGGAAATTTCTTCACTATCTACTAATATCAAAGTTGATGCACTTGGCAACCTGATTGTGACGATGGGGAAGAAAACTGACAATGGACTGCGCGTGATGATTGCCGCTCATATGGATGAGATCGGTGTAATCGTCAGCTATGTAGAAAAAACAGGATTGGTGCGTTTTTCAAACCTGGGCACTATTTTGCCGCAATACCTTGCCGGCAGCCGGGTGGTTTTTCTGAACGGCGCCCGTGGCGTTATCAACCATGACCTACCGGATGATCTACACAAGATTATGCCTCTCAATAAACATTTCATTGATGTCGGCGCAACCAGCGACAAAGATTGCCTCCTCAAAATTGGCGACGTCGGTGTTATTGACCGCAGCTTTGTTGACTTAGGAAAAAGGGTATCCGCCAAATCGATGGATGACCGTGTTGCTTGCGCCGTTATGATTGAGACGATGAAAAAAATCAAAAACAATCCACATGAACTGGTTTTTGTATTCAGTACACAAGAAGAAGTGCAATGCAAAGGTGCCACAACCGCAGCTTATGAGATCGAACCAGACCTCGGCATTGCGCTTGACGTGACGCCATCACTCGATATTTTAGGTATCAAGATGCAGGTTGATCTGGGCAAAGGCCCTGCCATCAAAGTGCGAGATATGGGCATGTTGAGTGACCCACGCGTGGTAAGTTGGATGGAAAGCACCGCCAAAAAGAACAAAATAGCCTATCAACTTGAAGTGTTGGATGTTGGCACCACGGATGCAAAAGTGATGCAGATTAGCAAAGCGGGTTTGCCCTCCGGAGCGCTTTCTATCCCCTGCAGATATGTGCATTCGCCCTCCGAAGTTGTCGACATGGATGATGTGCAAGCGACAGTGAACCTCTTAAGCGCGTTATTGAATAATCCGATCAGTTTATAATTAATTAAGCATTATTGAGACTGAATAACTAATCATTAAGAATGTTGGAGAAGACCGATCTTTTTCGGCAGAAAAAGGATTTAGTCGCATGCCCAAGAAAAATTCACTTTTATCCATTTTTCATTCTGAAATAACCAGTCGGGTTTTGACTATACTGGCGGTCATTAGCGTTCTAATCATTGCGATCTTATTAAGCGGACCCAAACCCATGGATTACACTGAAGAATCCGCTGCGGTTACGCAAGTGGATATTACAAAAAATGGGGATGAAGCCAGCAACCTGGCTGACTTTGTCAGTGAGCCCTCGGTTACATCAGGGGTGATCGCCGGAACAACCGCAGTTTTAGTGATTATTTTTGTGGGAACGATGATTGAAATGCGCAGAAATCCCTGAGAACAATCAAATTCTCAAATATCGAAAAGTACTTTTAGATACTGGTCCGCAATCCGTTCAATGTTAAATTTCTCTTCAGCCCGTACTCTGGCAGCAGCCCGTTTTTGCGCGTGATGGGTCAGCGCCTGTTGAGCTGCATCTGCAAGAGCATGAATATCCGGTTTTTGAAGCTTCCAGGGATCGGAACCGTATCGGGCGACAGCGCCGCAGTCAGCAGTAACCAACTCTGAGAGTGAACCGGTGTCAAAGCCGATCACCGGCACACCACTAGCCAGAGCTTCAATCACCGAATTTGGACAGGCGGCGTTTATATCTGAAGAGAAAAATAAATGAGCTGACCGATCAATCGCCGGGATAGCCTCGCGTTTGACCAGACCTTTCCAGACAATATCCACGCCGCAGGCAAGATAACTGATTTGCAGGTTGGCAGGCACGCTGCCCACCACCATCAGTTCCACAGGGTTAGCCTGCCGTTTGGAGAGCAGCTTTGCCATCTGCACAGCTGAATCCAGACCACCTTCGTAACCTCCGCCGTGATTACCTTCGACGAGCAAAATACGGGTGCGATCTGTTGGCGGCGACCCTGCCCCTTGCGGATTGAATATGTCAAGGTTGACGCCGTTATAGATCACACGTCCAGGTATTTTTGTTTCACCGTAGACACGATTCCACCACCCCTGGGTGAAATTGCTTTGATAAACAATTTGATCCGCCATGCCGCGGATGGTTTTCAGAATCCAGTTGTTCACTTCAGCACGTAAGAAATGCTTGAGCCCGGTGCGCGATTGACGATGCACCCAGTTCATGCCGTTAAGACGCTGCACGATGCGTACGCCATTGCGTTTGGCTTCTCGGAGCAAACCAATGTGACGGGTGCCGCCAATCACTAAAATGACAGCGTTGGCAGGGTCAAGCGCGTCATGATTAACATTGTATCCGCGCGAAGACAAAACTTCTGCAAACCTGGAATGAAAAGATCCCGGTCCGCCGCGTCCGATTTTTTGGGGAAGAATACAGATGGTTTTTTTCATAAGAGGATAAGTCAGTTATGCAACGTAATCCAACAGTCCCTTGATGATACGTTCCGCGGCGTGGCCGTCGCCAAATGGGTTTTCAGCATGTGCCATGAGACGATAAACCTTCATATCATCCAGTAGATTTTTGGTTTCAGTGATGATTTTTTGGGGGTCCGTACCGACCAACTTCAATACCCCGGCGGTAACACCTTCTGGCCGCTCTGTTTTCTCGCGCAGCACAAGCGTGGGCTTGCCCAAACCGGTAGCTTCTTCCTGGATGCCGCCAGAATCGGTCAGAATAACCGTAGACGCTTTCATCAAATGCACCAGAGAAATATACTCCAACGGCGGCAGCAAGGTCACACCTGAAACGCCGCCCAATAAACGTTTTACTGTATCTTGAATAATGGGATTTAAGTGAACAGGGTAAACCAACTGAATAGCATCGCCATAATGTTGGGCAAGCGCCTTGATGGCTTTACAGATGGATTCGATCGGTTCGCCGAAATTTTCTCGTCGATGCGCAGTGACTAATACCAGACGCCGTTTGCCTGGCGAAATTCCCCACTCTTTCAACCAGTTATTCACCTGAGCCGGGGCAGGCATCGTGACGATTTGCTGCAGCGCATCAATGGCAGGGTTGCCGGTGACAATAATATGCTTATCTGGGATGCCTTCATTTAGCAAGTTTTGACGGCTTAGCTGGGTCGGCGCAAAATGCAAGTCGGCAGTTACACTGGCAATACGCCGGTTGATTTCTTCAGGGAAAGGCTGCAGTTTATCATTAGTCCGCAGGCCGGCTTCAACATGGCCTACTTTTATGCCTCGGTAGAAAGCTGCCAGGCTGGCTGCCATCACGGTGGTGGTATCGCCCTGGATTAACACCCAATCTGGACGTTCCTCCGCGAGCACGGGATCAATACTTTCAAGAATTAGGGCGGTTAATTGTGCCAGAGATTGGTTCGACTTCATCAGGTTCAGGTCAATATCGGGTTTGATCTTGAAGAGTTCTAGAACCTGATCCAGCATCTCACGATGTTGGGCGGTCACACACACACGAGATTCAATACCGTCAGCGCACTCCAAAGCCTTGATCACCGGAGCCATCTTGATTGCTTCAGGTCGGGTGCCAAAAATCGAAAGTACGCGTAAGTGAGTCATCATTTATTGATTCTTGCGATCACCGAGACGATAAACGGTGAACCCTGCATCCAGCCAGAGTTGACGTTTTTCGCTATTTTGCCAATTTAGGGTATCGACACAATCGATAATAATCTTTGAAGAGGTGAGCTTTTGAAGCTCGGAGGGGCTGATTGACTTGAATTGGGTATGCCCCACCAGGAACATCACAGCATCTGCTAATTTGACTGTCTCTTCCAATGAAGCGCTAACAGTGATGCCATCAAGTTTGAAATCTGGTTTGTAAGGTTCACATGCCATCACTTCAGCGCCTGCTTTGTGCAGCTTTTCAGCCACTTCAACTGCCGGGCTTTCGCGCAGGTCATCCACATCGGGTTTAAAAGCCAGACCCAACACGGCTATCTTTTTGTTCTTCAGATCACCCAGTGCGCGTTTTGCCAGTGAAATAACAAAATTGGGTTGTTGGTCATTCACATTTCTGGCCGTGTTGATCAGGGGGGTGATATCAGGCGCTTTTTCAACCAGAAACCACGGATCCACGCTGATGCAGTGGCCGCCCACACCAGGGCCGGGATTGAGAATCTTCACTCGCGGATGTTTATTGGCAATTGAAATCGCTTCCCACACATCCACTCCCAAACGGTCTGCCAGACGTGAAAATTCATTGGCGATGGCAATGTTGATATCCCGATAGGTGTTTTCCATCAGCTTGACCATTTCAGAAGTGGTTGAGTCTGTGGTAAAAATCTCGCCTTCTACAAAAACACGGTAAAGATCGCGGCCAGCTTCAGCGGAAGCCTGGTCAATACCACCAATCACACGCGAATTATGAATTAGTTCATCCATAATCTTGCCGGGCAGCACCCTCTCGGGTGAATAAGCCAGTAAAAAGTCTTGACCTGCCTTAAGCCCGGATTTTTCGAGAATGGGCAGCACCCGTTCGCGGGTGGTTAATGGCGGCGAGGTGGATTCAAGCACCACCAGATTACCCTTACGCAATACAGGCACAATGGATTCTGCGGCAGCATCCACGAAATGCATGTCTGCCTTTTTGCCATCCTGAAAGGGGGTCGGTACCGCGATGATGAAGGCATCTGCTGCCACTGTTTTTTGAGAAATATTTAAATTGCCGCTCTGAATGGCATCATGAACTACTTCATTCAACCCGGGTTCAAAGATATGTACTTTTCCTGATTGCAGGCTTTTAACCACATCAAGATTATTATCTACGCCAGTCACTTTCACTCCGTGAGAGGCAAAGGTGCTTGCGGTGGGTAAGCCGATGTATCCAAGACCGATAACGCAAATTGATTTAATTTGCATAAATTTTCCTTATTATATAGATGAAAGGATTATGCCACAGGATGCCTCCCTTGGGGAGGTTATCAAAATCCTTAACCGCGTGGCAAGAATATTGCTTGCATCGATAATAACGCCGTGATACACTTTTTACATGCACCGTGTAATCTTAGTCGTTTCACCAGATACCGAGTTTTTACAACAATTGCGTTCTCACCTTGAAGAAGGTGGACGCTATCAAGTGTCTGTCGCATTAAGTGCACATGAAGCTCTAAATCTGGCCAATAGTAATTTCTTTGAAGTGGCAATCGTGGATGGAGAATTGGACGACATTCCGGTAGCTGCCTTTACAAGAGATCTTACGGCCTTACAATCTGATTTAAAAATCTTGGTCTTCCCGCCTGATAACAATCCACAACATCCGGTGTTGGATGGAATGGCTATCAACGGTTTCTTAACCAAACCCTTCTCAGGTCAGGAAATTGGTAAAGCATTATCAAGTCTATTTTCAGATCAACCCTTGCCAAATAATATGCAGGTTAAAGAGGTGGATGATCTGGTCAAGCAATGGCTGCAAATCCCCGAGACAGGCGGAAAAAAAGCAGAACAGATCCTCAAAGCCACGTCAGCCCAAACGATTTTAATAATCATTAAAGATCAAGTAATTGCCAATGCAGGTCCAATGGATGACGGCCTGGTGACGAATGTAACTGGCTTCTTATCACGCTATTGGAAAGACGAAGAAAACAGTGAACTTGCTCGTTACATAAAACTGGATGGTGACGGCAGTGATCAATTCTTGTACGCTACCAAACTGGTAAGCAATCTGGTACTGGTGATGGTTTATCCAATGAAAGCCACGATCCAACTGGTTCGGCGTGAATTGAATAATGTCAAAGATGATTTTCAGAAACAGTATCCCACTACAAGTGAAATAAAGCAGGATCTAGCCAAATATGTACTCGCTGGTATCAATGTAAGAAACAAGGTACTTGAAACACTGCAGAAAGATAGCAATACTTTTTCACAAGACGATATAGATGCTTTGGGTCAATTGAACCAACAAGCAGAAAATACCGGCGCTATTTCTCAAGCTGAACTTGAAGCGCGTAAACTATTTGAACAAGAATCGTTAATTTCAAAGCCCAAACCAACGATTAATGCGATTTCTCAAGAAGAAATTGATTTATTGAAGGCTTTACAGAATGAACCATCACAACCTGCCGTAGATAGTGTTTCACAAGCCGAGTTGGATGCAAAAAAATTATTTGAACAAGAATCAGTAAAACCAAAACCAATGATTGCTGGTATTTCTCAAGAAGAGATTGATTTTTTGAAAGCCATGCAAAATGCACCAACTCAGTCCGCAGTAAATGCCGTTTCACAAGCCGAGTTGGAAGCACGCAAGCTTTTTGAACAGGAATCAGTAAAACCAAAACCAATGATTGCTGGTATCTCTCAAGAAGAGATTGATTTGTTGAAAGCCATGCAAAATGCACCAACTCAGTCCGCCGTAGATAGTGTTTCACAAGCCGAGTTGGAAGCACGCAAGCTTTTTGAACAGGAATCAGTAAAACCAAAACCAATGATTGCTGGTATCTCTCAAGAAGAGATTGATTTGTTGAAAGCCATGCAAAATGCACCAACTCAGTCCGCTGAAAATGCCGTTTCACAAGCCGAATTGGATGCACGTAAGCTTTTTGAACAGGAATCAGTAAAACCAAAACCAATGATTGCTGGTATTTCTCAAGAAGAGATTGATTTGTTGAAAGCCATGCAAAATGCACCAACTCAGTCCGCAGTAAATGCCGTTTCACAAGCCGAATTGGATGCACGTAAGCTTTTTGAACAAGAATCAGTAAAACCAAAACCAATGATTGCTGGTATCTCTCAAGAAGAGATTGATTTGTTGAAAGCCATGCAAAATGCACCAACTCAGTCCGCAGTAAATGCCGTTTCACAAGCCGAATTGGATGCAAAAAAATTATTTGAACAGGAATCCTTAAACAAAACAACAGTTACTTCAAATGATGTCTCACAGGTGGAGTTGGATGCCCTTAATCTGGCTAACCAGGCATCGGTAACACCTGAAAGTGTTAACCCGGCTAATATCAGTGAGCAAGAATTGGCGCAGTTATCAAAGCTGCTTGAACAAATGCCAACACCGGATCCACAATCTGAGGGCGAGACTGCTGTTGAAGATAAGAAACTTCCCGAATGGTTAAATGAACTCGAAACAGCAGATAATATAACCCAATCTTCAGTCGCCAATAACGCAGAGCCTATGGCAAACACACCCATTGGAATATCACCATTTTTAGAAATAGACGAAAATCTGAAAACATCCCTTGAAAAGGGAGAACCCTTACCAGAGATTGATTTCACGCTGCCTTGGGAAATAGAAGAAACCCCCGTTCAAACGGTCGTAGAAATAACTGCCGATCGAATCATTGAGGCAAAGACTGACGATACTCTTAAACCAGTAATTGAGCAACCTGTTGCATTGGTTGAGGCAGTTGGTGAAGCCGCTATTGAAGCATTACAGCCTACACCAACATCGTTTGCAGAAGTGTTAAACGCGGTTGCTCCGCAAGTAGAAACCGCTCCTGCAACGGTTGAATCGGCAGCTTCTCCTGCGCCAGAATCCGTTGTAATGGAGGAACCTGCAACCCCGCCTGCCCCTCCCAGTCTGAAAGATTTTCGATTTAACTACACCCTGGTTTTGTTGCCCGGGGACCGCAACCAATTTTTGACGAAAAATCTTTCTGATAAATTAAGTGCGATCATGCCAGACATCCATGAAGACCAGGGATGGAAAATGACCAGCATCACTGTCCGTCCGCAATATCTGCTTTGGACGGTTGCAGTATCCATGGGTATCTGCCCCAAACAAATATTGAATGAAGTCCGCAATCTCACTTCAAACGCAATTTTTGCCGCATTCGCAGAAATCGCCAAAACAAAAAAATCCAACGATTTCTGGTCATCTGAATATCTGGCGGTCAGCGGTTCTGAACCAGCTCCAGCCAATTTGGTCTTTGATTTCGTCAAAACTGCCTGGAAGACACCCGAAACCGTCACTGCCTGACCGCAAGTAAAGGATAAGCAACTATGCCCCCAGTTCTCTATTTAATCGACGGACATGCCCTGGCCTATCGTGCTTACTTTGCTCTTACGGCCGGTGCTGGCAGCGAACGGCTGCAAACCAAATCAGGTGAACCCACCGCAGGGATTCTGGGATTCGCCAATGTGGTGATGCGTCTGCTGGAACAAGAAAGACCTGAATACCTGGCAGTTGCATTCGACACCGGCAAAACCTTCCGCAATGATTTGTTCCCGGGTTACAAGGCCACACGCGCGAAAATGCCTGATGACCTGCGCCCGCAAATTGACCGCATCCGTCAACTGGTGGATGCTTTTAACCTGCCCCGACTTGAGCAGGAAGGCGTCGAAGCGGATGACATCCTCGGCACGATCGCTTATCAGGCGGTGGAACAAGGCTTCGGCGTCAAGATCATAACCGGCGACCGCGACCTGCTGCAACTGGTAAACGAACGCATTGTAGTGGCCTTATCAGGAACAAAAATCTCTGAAGCCAAGAACTATACCGCTGAAGACGTTAAAACATACCTGGGAGTGAACCCCGACCAGGTGGTGGATTATAAGGCCCTGGTGGGCGACACATCAGATAACATTCCCGGCGTGCCAGGAGTAGGCCAAAAGACTGCCGTTAGCCTTTTGGAGAAATACCAGACCCTGGATGAAGTTTATGCCCACGTGGCTGAAATCCCCGGCAAGATGGGTCAAAAAATTGCTGATGGAAAAGACTCTGCCTATATGAGCCAGACACTGGCCAGAATTAAGACGGATGTAAGCATTACCTTGAAGCTGGAAGACGCCAGAACCGATCACATTAATGTGCCGGCTGTCGAAGCGCTTTTCCGAGAGCTTGAATTTCGCACCCTGGTCACCCGACTGCACACGGTCGCAGCGCCTTTTGTCAAAGCCGCGCAAAAAGGACAGATGAATCTGTTTGGCAGTGAAGTGCAAGTGATCGGCGTGCCTTCACAATATTCATTGGAAACCGTGATTGTCAACACAACAGAAAAACTAAGAGAATTATCCGCTTTGTTAGCCGTTTCGCCAAAAATCGCCTTTGATACCGAGACCACTTCAACCGACCCGCTCAAAGCGGACCTGGTAGGTATTTCAGTGTCGGTCAAGGAAGGCACCGGGTATTACATCCCGGTTGGACACACCGGCTTAACTGCCCAATTGCCCACAGCAGAGGTTATTCAAGCGCTCAAACCAGCCTTTACCGATCCAAAAATCGAAAAGATCGGACACAACATCAAATATGATGCGTTAGTTTTGGCTAACTACGACCTTGAAGTTTTTCCGCTTTCTTTTGACACCATGTTGGCCGAATGGCTTATTGACCCCTCTTCACACAATCTTGGGCTTAAAGACATGGCAGCCGACTATCTCAATGCCAGCATGACCCATATTGAAGAATTGATCGGTAAAGGCAAAACTCAAATTACGATGGACCAGGTGCCGGTTGAATCTGCCGCTCCTTATGCTGCCGCGGATGCTGAAGTCACCTTTAGACTGGCTCCGCTGGTCGAAAAGAAAATGGAAGATCGGAAATGTACCAAGATCTTCAATGAAATTGAAATGCCACTGGTGCCTGTTTTAATGCAGATGGAACGCAATGGCATTTTGCTGGATGTAGAATTCTTCAAGAAATTCAGCGGCGAAATGAACATCAGGTTGCGAGAAATCGAAGACCAGGTTTACAAAGCCGTCGGGTATCCCTTCAACCTCAATTCAACGCAGCAGCTATCAAAAGTGCTGTTTGAAACCCTCAGGCTGACTCCGCCTGACCGCAACAAAAAAACCGCAAGCGGACATTTTTCAACCTCGGCGGCGGTTTTGGATGAACTGAGTGGCAAACACCCGGTAGTGGATCTGCTGCTGGAATACCGAGAACTGGCCAAATTAAAATCTACTTATCTTGATTCGCTGCCGCTGCAGGTGAATTCACGCACCGGCAGAGTGCATACCAACTTCAATCAAACCGGATCCGTGACAGGCCGATTGGCTTCCACTGACCCGAACCTGCAAAACATCCCCACCCGCACCGAAATTGGACGACAAGTGCGGCTCGGGTTTAAATCTTCCCCTGGCTGCGTGCTGCTGGCTGTGGATTATTCACAAATAGAACTGCGAATTGTGGCACACATGTCTGGTGATGAGGCCATGTTGAACGCCTTCCGCGCTGGCCAGGATATCCACGCTGCGACAGCGGCGGCCATTAATGGGATTACGCTTGAAGAGGTCACCAAAGATCAACGCCGTCACGCCAAAGCCATTAATTTTGGTTTGATTTACGGCATGAGTGCGTTCGGCTTGAGCCGTTCGACCGATTTAACCCTCGGAGAAGCCGAAAACTTTGTAAAAGGCTATTTTGAAAACTTCCCGGGTGTTAAGAGCTACCTTGATAACATCCGCATGGTAGCAACGCGCCAGGGGTATGTCGAAACCATGCTGGGACGCCGCCGCTACTTTCCCAACCTGGCTAATCCAATTAATGTCAATATGAAAAACCGTGAAGAAAGAGAAGCCATCAACGCTCCCATCCAGGGCACGGCTGCGGATATTATGAAACTGGCATTAATCCAACTGCCGCCGGTGCTCAAGGCAAAAAAATTACAGGCAAAAATTCTTTTACAAGTACACGATGAACTTGTTTTGGATGTACCCGAAGGCGAATTGGCTGATACTGCTAAAGTAGTTCAAAGTGTAATGTCTGAAGCTTACAAGTTGTCGATCCCCTTGTCGACTGAAGCCCGAAGCGGCATCAATTGGGGAAGCATGCAAGTGCTTAATATTTGATTTTCAAGGTGAAAGAGAAATCATGAGCCAAGAAACTGCCCAATTTCAAACCCTAATGAGCCAGGGGCACACGGCTGCCTGGGAGCAAGACTGGGCCAAAGCTCTGGAAAACTATCGCCTAGCCCTGCTTGAAAATCCACAAGATGCAATGGCTCTTGCAAGCGCCGGTTTGGCCTGCTATCAACTGGAACAGTATGACGAGGCATTAAAGTTTTACATCCGCTGCTCTAGCATCACCCCTGATGACCCAATGCCGTATGAAAAGATGGGGCGGATATTTGAACACACAGGCGCAATTATCGATGCTGTCAAAGCTTTCATGCAATGCGGAGAAAAGCAGTTGAAAGCGCGTGATGCCGAACATGCTATTGCTGCATTCAAAGAAGCCATTCGTTTGGATCCAAATAATCAGACGGTACGCATGCGGCTGGCTATGATCTATGACAAAATGGGATTGAAAGCCGAAAGTGTCAGTGAATATTTGTTTGTTGCCGCCTTAATGCAATTCAGCGGAGACCCCTCCAAAGCAAGCCAGGTGGTGCAATATACACTGGGACTTGAACCGCAAAACCAGGCAGCCCAAAATGCCATGATGCAGCTAAAAACCGGCCAACAAATGACCCTGCCCCTATCCACCAATGGTGGCACCGGACCAATTCAATCACCAAAAATAAAACAAACTGAAAATCTCGTTCCGTCAACAGAAACCCTGCCAAAATATGATCCGCTCACTGAAGCACGACTGGTTGCTGTAAAAGAAATGGCTGGCATGCTGTTTGAACAGTCAGAGGCTGCCAGCGCTGACGGACATGTTCCCATGCGCCGCCAGATTCATTTGCTGCGCGGAACCGGTGATCTTTCGTCAAAAGATGCAGAACGATCACGGGCGCGCACCCACTTGAGCCGCACCATTGATTTGCAGACTGCCGGCAAAGATGACGAAGCAGCCGTGGAACTGGAAAGAGCCATCGACCTCGGGCTCAACCTTTCTGCTGCGGAATATGTGCTTGCACTGCTGACGCATTCAGCCAATCCGCAAAAAGCACTCAAGCATCTGCAAAAGGCTGTCAGAAATCCGGCCTATGCACTGGCATCGAATTTATTAATGGCACAAATTCAAGAAAAAGCCGGCCATTTGAAAGAATCAAGCACCTATGCGTTGCAAGCCCTGAAATTAGCAGATGTGCTATCAGTGCCTCGCGAGATGGAAAACGAGCTCGTCCAGCTATATGAACCCATACTCGAAGCACACGAGCGGGTTAATGAAGAAAAAGACCTGACCAGTATCACAAAAACCATTCAAGCCCAGCTCATGCGCACTGATTGGCGGGAGTATATCAAAGAAGCCCGCAGTCAACTGCCGCATCAACCCGAGGGAAGTCCTCCCATTCCGCTGGCAGAAATGCTGCTCGAAACCACCAGCAGCCAGGTGATTGAAGCACTGGCTTTTATCAAACAACTGGCAGCTGAAGGCAAGATCCGCACAGCCATGGAAGAAGCATTTTATGCCCTCACCCACGCGCCCAACTATTTGCCGCTGCATGTTCAGATCGGTGAACTGCTAATCATAGAAGGACGCATCCACGAAGCGGTTGAAAAATTTAATCTGGTGGCTTATCTCTATAATGTCAGGGGTGAAACCAACCAAGCCGTGAGGTTGTTAACGCGCGTTTCAAAACTTGCGCCAATGGATCTTTCGGTCAGGGACATGTTGATCGACTTGTTGATCTCATCAGGCCGCATGGATGAAGCCGTGCAGCAATACATGGATATTGCCAATGTTCACTATCTGCTGGCTGAACTGGATCTGGCCAGAGTAGATTATCAAAAGGGCTTATCTCTTTCACAAAAGACAGTTACATCACGCACCTGGGCTGTGCAAATTCTGAATAAATTGGCCGATATCGAACTTCAGAGCCTGGATCTGAAACAGGCGATCAAAATTCTTGAACAATTGCGCAGTCTGGAACCTCTTGAATCCACCACGCGGGCGACCTTGATTGATCTTTACTTGCGTATTGGTCTACCATCAGGCGCGATGAATGAATTGGATGCTTTCCTCAGGCTGCTTGAAACTGCAGGCCACTCTGATCGGTCAGAACGTTTTCTTGACAGTATATTGGATGACCGCCCCGATAATATCGACATTCAAAAACGCTTGATTCGGTTTTATCAAAATCAAAATAAGCAGTCAGAAATCATTGCAAAACTGGATGCCCTGGCGGAAAAATGTCTGCGTCAAGAAAATCGCGATGGGGCATTGGCAACCTTACAAAACTTGATCACCTTGAATCCACCCAACAGCAACGATTATCGCAGACTTTATGAAGAGTTGAGAAATCAAAAGAAATAAAGATCACTTGGAACCTTGCGTTATCGAGCTTAGAAAACCCCGCAATTGTTTAAATATCTGGTGTATTCTTTATCACACCCTTGTATGTGACCCATCCACCAATCTGCAAGAAAACCTATTGTTTCCAATATTACTGTATGCCCTTCCGACTCAATCCTTTGCATGAATCCGTTAATTTTCAGTTGGTATAAATTATGTTCACTTTTTTGAGT
>CAKMKJ010000051.1 GCA_927443345.1 uncultured Anaerolineaceae bacterium
CTGACACGCTTATGGTTATACTTATTAGGACAGATTCGTCTGTCATTTGAGAGTTCCTTTCTTGTTTGTTGTCTCTAACTACAATATTGACTGGAACTCTCTCTTTTTGCAACCCCTTCTATGGGTTTTCCATACTGTAACGGTTAAAAAGTGAAGGGTTGGCATTTTCTTAAGATGCGAGTATAATAGTATTGTTGGAGTAATATCTTCAGTGGATGGTGAAAGAATGATTGAGAGGTGAAGCGAGAGTAGTTCAAACCGCAACACAATCAAGTTTTCTGACCTTGAAACTGCCGATGGCGCGCCACGCAGTTTTTTTATTTTATTTCCCGGCGAGGGGAGGTGAGAAACCTATGGCTTCAGTTGTTTTACGTCCGAATGAATCGCAAGATTCATTGCTGAAACGCTTCCGCAAAAAAGTTGTTAAGAGCGGTGTTCTCAGCACCATCCGAAAGAAGCGTTGGTTTGTTTCCAAAAGCGAAACTCGCCGTGTGGAGAAGAAAAAAGCCATTCGCCGCATCAAACGCCGCCAATTTACCAAGGTCGGCGAATAGTTTAGCAGATCGTTTTCGATCAGCTGGTCAGGAGAAGTATGGCCAAAGAAGAAGATAAGATCCAGGTTGAAGGCGAGATCATTGAAGCCCTGCCCGGTACACAATTCAGGGTAAAGCTGGAAAATGGTATTGTAGTGCTTGCTTACCTTTCTGGTCGCATGCGCAGGTATTACATCCGCATTCTACTCGGCGATCACGTAAAGGTTGAAATGAGCCCTTACGATCTAACCCGCGGACGTATCGTCTATCGTCAGAAGAAAAACGAACCCATGATGGACGAACCAACCAGATAATTAAACTAGACTCCTGCAAGGGAGTCTTTTTTGTTTAAAAAGCAATAGTACTTACATTGGGAGTTTAGCAAGGCACGTCGCCATTATCTATTAATTGGAAGAAATAAATAAATAATGTCCACTAAAAAATCCCCCGCGGTATGAAAAAGCGGGGGATTTAGACTCTCTTCAATAACTATTCAGCAGCGGTATCTTCACCAGGTTTGGTGTAGGCCATGGCTGCCATTTGTTTGTAGAGCTCCCACTTGCGTTTGGCGAATTCACCGGCTTCATTCATCAGAACTTCAGCGCGAGCTTCATCGCTTTGCAAGAGCATGCGGTAGCGTGTTTCATTATAAGCATAGTCTTTGACGGCTACAGACGGTTCACGGCTGTCAAGCTGCAGAGGATTCTTGCCTTCGTCTACCAGAGAGGGATTGTAGCGGTAGGTAGGCCACAAACCAGTCTGAGTGGCTAATTTCTGCTGCTCAAGACCTTTCTTCATGTCGATACCGTGAGCGATACAATGACTGTAGGCGATGATCAGTGACGGACCGTCGTAGGCTTCAGCTTCAATGAAGGCTTTGAGGGTTTGCTGATCGTTGGCGCCCATGGCCACACTGGCAACATACACATAGCCATAAGACATGGCCATCAAACCGAGGTCTTTTTTACCAATGCCCTTGCCCTTGGCAGAGAATTTTGCTACTGCTGCCAGAGGTGTTGCTTTGGATGATTGACCGCCGGTATTGGAATACACTTCAGTATCCAAAACCAGAACATTCACGTTGCGGCCGCTGGCCAAAACATGGTCGAGACCGCCGTAACCGATATCGTAAGCCCAACCGTCGCCGCCCATGATCCAGACACTTTTTTTCACGAGGGCATCGGCAACGCTGATCAACATCTTGGCTGATTTGTTTTTGCTCTTCTCAAGTTTGGCTTTCAAAGCTTCAACACGGGTGCGCTGTTCGCGGATTCCCTTGCCGGTGCTCTGATCTGCATTAAGGATTTCAGCAACAAAGCTGTCACCAAGTTCCGCGCCCATGGTAGTGAGCATTTCTTGGGCAAATTCGTTTTGCTTGTCGAGGGTCAAGCGCATGCCTAAACCAAACTCGGCGTTATCTTCGAACAGAGAGTTGGCCCATGCGGGTCCGCGGCCCTGATTGTTGATTGCCCAGGGGGTGGTGGGCAGGTTGCCGCCATAGATGGAGGTACAACCGGTGGCATTGGCAACGATCATGTGATCGCCAAATAATTGTGAAGCCAATTTAATGTAGGGAGTTTCACCGCAGCCAGCGCAGGCACCTGAGAACTCAAACAACGGTTCGATTAATTGAGAGTTCTTAACCGAAGTGGGTTGGTAGAGATCAGGGTCAGGAGCAGGTATAGAGAGGAAGAATTCCCAGTTCTTGGATTCTTCTTCACGCAGCGGAATCTGGGGAGCCATGTTGATGGCTTTACGCAGTGGATTGTTCTTGTCTTTGGCGGGGCAGTTCTCAACACAAAGGCTGCACCCAGTGCAGTCTTCAGGTGAGACCTGGATGGTGAATTTTGTGCCAGGAAGTTCTTTGAATTTGGCGTCCATAGATTTGAAAGTTGAAGGAGCATCTTTCAACAAAGCGGGATCGTATACCTTCTCGCGAATTACAGCGTGAGGGCAGACGAAGGCGCATTTTCCGCATTGAATACAAAGGTCAGATTCCCACACGGGGATTTCAAGCGCGAGGTTACGCTTTTCCCACTTGGTGGTGCCGGTTGGGAAGACCCCATCTACAGGGAAGGCACTAACAGGTAATTGGTCGCCTTTGAAAGCAATAATGGGTCCAAGGACATCAACCACGAATTCAGGCGCTTCAGCGGGCACTGGCGGGCGGCGGGTGATCTTGTTGGTGGCAGATTCAGGAACCTTGATCTCGAACAAGTTAGCCAAAGTGTGATCTACTGCGTCAAAATTTTGTTTGACCACTGCGTCACCGCGATTGCCATATGTTTTCTTGATGGATTTCTTAATCTGGGAAATGGCTTCTTCGCGGGGCAGAATGCCGCTGATGGCAAAGAACGCGGTCTGCATGATGGTATTGACACGTCCACCCATGCCGGTTTTGGAGGCCACTTCGTTAGCGTTCACCATGTAGAATTTCAACTTTTTGGTGATGATATCTTGTTGAACTTCCTTGGGGAGTTTATCCCATACTTCTTCCTTGTCGTAAACACTGTTAAGGAGGAAGGTAGCTCCGGTGGCTGCATATTTGAGCATATCGAGCCATTCAAGGAATGAGAATTGGTGGCAGGCCACGAAATTGGCGTCACCGTATTCGATCAGGTAAGGAGCGCGGATGGCGTCAGGTCCAAATCTCAAATGGGAAATGGTGACTGATCCTGATTTCTTAGAGTCGTAGTAGAAGAAACCTTGAGCATCGTTGGGAGTATCTTCACCGATGATCTTGATGGAGTTCTTGTTTGCGCCTACGGTTCCATCTGAGCCCAAGCCGAAGAAGACACAGCGCACAGTTTTTTCGCTGGCAATGGAGAAACATTCGTCGTAAGGCAAGCTGGTGTGGGTTACATCATCATTAATGCCGATGGTGAAATGATTCTTGGGTGAGTCTTTAACCATTTCATCCAAAATACCTTTGACCATGGCGGGGGTGAACTCTTTGGAGCTCAATCCGTAGCGACCACCTATAATGCGCGGCAGAACTTTGAAGGCTGTTTCGCCGGCTTCCATGGCTTCATTTACGGCAGTAACCACATCCTGGTAGAGCGGTTCGCCAATAGAACCAGGTTCTTTGGTACGATCGAGAACAGCCAAAGTTTTAACTGAGGCAGGCAAAGTTTTGATGAAATCAGTCACAGAGAATGGGCGGTAGAGTCTAACGTTTACCACACCTACTTTTTGACCTTGTTTGTTGAGGAATTTTGCGGTTTCTTCAGCTACTTCGGCGCCTGAACCCATGATGATGATCACTTCGGTGGCGTCAGCCGGGCCGGTGTAATCAAAGAGATGATATTGGCGGCCAGAAACCTTGGCAAATTGATCCATGGCTTTTTGCACGAAGGCAGGGGTCTTTAAATAGAATGTATTACCTGCTTCACGAGCCTGGAAGAATACATCCGGGTTCTGAGCCGTTCCACGAACGCTGGGGCGTTCTGGTGTCATGGCTCGCGCGCGCAGGTCTGTGACCAGGTCTTCATTGATCATTTCGCGAATCTGATCGTCGTCAACTTTTTCAATCTTGTTGACTTCGTGAGAAGTGCGGAAGCCGTCAAAGAAGTGACAGAAAGGCACACGAGATTCCAATGAGGCGGCGTTTGCAATTAGGGCGTTGTCCTGGGCAGTTTGCACAGAATCGGAGGCCAAAAATGCGAAGCCGGTCTGACGGGCAGACATCACATCAGAGTGATCGCCATAAATGGATAAGGCATGTGAAGCAACGGTACGTGCTGCGACATGGAAGACTGTTGGGATGAGTTCACCAGCGATCTTGAACATGTTGGGAATCATCAACAACAAGCCTTGTGAAGCAGTAAAGGTGGTGGTGAGTGATCCGGTTTGCAAAGCTCCGTGGACGGCACCGGCTGCACCGCCTTCTGATTGCATTTCCATCACCGATGGAACAGTTCCCCAAAGATTCTTCTTGCCGGCTGCCGCCCATGCATCGGCGTGCTCGCCCATGTTAGAAGATGGGGTGATTGGGTAAATCGCCACCACCTCGGCCAAACGATATGCCACGCTGGCAACTGCTTCGTTTGCATCAATTGTGATCATTTCTCGTTTCATTGTTTTTACTCCATTAAAAAGGTAAGGGGCAAAAAAAACCCCTGATTCGCGATTCGGTTGTTCATACATTATAAACCCAAAAATCCCTCGTTAACAGGTATTCTCTACCATGTTTTGAGGAAAAATTCTATTAATCGGATTAATTATGCAGGATTATTACAGATATTTTTGGGCCAGCATAAAAACCGCGAGGGTCTTGCTGTCATCCATCTTTCCGCTCTCGATCAACTCTTTTACCTGATTGGTATGGATCTTTTTGACATTTATGAACTCATCCGAGTCTGGAGCAAGAGGCGCTGGAAACAGACCGGTTGCCACAAAACAGTACATATATTCATTGGTGTAACCCGGGCTCATGTAGAAATTGCCCAGCGGCTTGATTTCCGTGGCATCCATACCAATTTCTTCTCTAAGTTCGCGGCGAGCTGTTTCAAGAGGGTCTTCATCTTGTTCAATTTTGCCCGCGGGCAGTTCCAGCAGGGGTTTATCAGCGCCGATGCGGTATTGTTCAACAAAATACACATTGCCTTCAGAATCAACAGGCAGAACGGTGATCGCATTTTGGATGTCAATCAACTCATATGTCTTGGTTTTTCCATTTGGAAGTGGAAGCTCAATGTTTTTAATTTTAAATAATTTGGCAGTAAATACTGTTTGAATGGCGTTTTTCGAATTATTCATGTTGTATTCCTCACTTAAATTATACTGGCGGGTGAGCCACCCGCCAGTGATCTGGAATTAAGATTGACTAAGGAATCTGCAAAACTTGACCTACTGTGATTATCGAATTGGCGGGCAATCCGTTGGCAGCAAAGATGGTATTGGGGTCTGCATCGCCATACCAGCAGGCAATGCCGCCGATAGTGTCACCGGCGCGAACGGTGTAAGTAGCAGGGTGAGCATTGCGAGCGCGGCCTGCGCCAAATGAACCAGATTGCGGAATTTTTATAACGGTTCCTGCATAGGGCTGAGAATTAGCATTCATACCGTTCAAATTGAGCAAATCTTCAGGAACGACATCAAATCGTCTTGCAAGACACCACAAATACTCTCCAGCCTGAAGGGTATAGGTGGCAGGGCGACCTGGCGTGGGCGTCGGGTAGCTCATTTTTGTAGGAGCCGCTGTGGCCAGGCTCACCGGGGTGGAGGTGGATACGGAGGGCACCAATATTGAAGAGGTAGCGGTGACTTCTCCTCCGACACCTAAAGTAGTTGATGGTGTGGGGGTTTCAAACAAGAATGATGGTGTACTTGTGGCTGCCGACGGAAAACTGGTGTCTTGTGTTGCCATAGCCATGGCTGTCTGTGTCTGTTTGAGAATATCAGCCATAATTTGAGGTTGTGTCGCCACCGGGAAGGGTATCTCACTACTCGTTGAAGTCGCAACCAAGACCTCGCCTGTTGTGGGTGATGTTGTGGCTGGCCGCGCGCAGGCAGAGACCAGCATGGTAATCATGATTAGTGTGACTAATAACCCAATATATTTTTTATTCATCTTGAATCTCCTCATCCAGTTACGAAATCGGGTTTGCCTCTAATGTAATAATAACTGCCACCTTGTCTGGATTTTCAAATGGTAGCATATCGATTATTTGGCGTCAAGCAAACCCATCACGTTTTATGTTGCACAACTCGTGCCAAAGACAAATTTTCATATTTCAATAATATTATTAATAACAGCAATAGTTTACTGTTATTGTCGGCGAATTGTGGATGAAATGTAAGAAAATCATCAATATTTCATTAGAGTCTATACATTACTATTGACATTCCAATTTTAAACGAACTACAATTAGGATATGGAATATAAGGATTATTACAAGGTGCTGGGTGTTGAACGTGATGCATCTCAGGAAACCATCAAAAAAACATATCGTAAACTGGCGATGAAATATCACCCTGATCAAAACCGGGGTAACAAGCAGGCGGAAGAAAAGTTCAAGGATATTAATGAAGCCTACGAAGTGTTGAGCGATCCCAAGAAAAGGGAGCGCTATGACCAATTGGGAACTTCTTATTCTCAATGGCAAAACCAGGGCGGTGCACAAGGTGGGTTCAACTGGGATGACTGGGTGACCAACCAGCAGCGCGGACGTGGCGCTTCAGTGGATATGAATGATTTTGGCGGCTCTTTTGGTGGTTTTTCAGATTTCTTCAGCGCTATTTTTGGTGGCATGTCAGGCGCTGGAAGGACAGTAACCAGGCAACCGGCTAAACCCTCTGCGATTGAACAAAAGGTTCAAATAACGGTAGCTGAATCCTACAAAGGGACTCAGCGTCAATTCCAAATAGGTGACCGCAAAATTGAAGTAAAAATTCCAGCAGGGGCTGTGACGGGCACGAAAGTGCGCATGGCCGGGGCGGTACCATCGACAACCTCTGGGCACAAAGCAGACATTATTCTTATCA
Organism: uncultured Anaerolineaceae bacterium; assembly: GCA_927443345.1. Classification (GTDB taxonomy): domain Bacteria; phylum Chloroflexota; class Anaerolineae; order Anaerolineales; family Anaerolineaceae; genus UBA6107. The sequence continues at coordinate 7,020 of CAKMKJ010000051.1, forward strand.
TCGAGGTTCTGCCTGATGCACGTTTTGTGCTTCAGGGTGTGGATCTGACCACTGAAGTAAAAGTGGATTTACTCACAGCTGTTTTGGGAGGGTCTGCAACGGTTGCGACCCTGTCAGGTGATGTAAGTCTCACTATTCCCGCTGGAACGCAGCCTGGTCAAAAAATTCGCCTTACCGGGCGTGGTTTGCCGAAATTGAAAGACAACAAAGAATTTGGCGATCTCTATGCGGTGATTAAGGTTGAAATTCCTCGCAAATTGACCGATAAACAACGCAATAAATATGAAGAGTTGAAAAGCTTATAGGTAAGCAGGAGTTCGAATGAAAAAAATTATAACGATCGTTATTTCAATCTTGTTTCTTAGCGGGCTTATGGCCTGTCAATTTTCTCCAAACATCGAATTTTTTGGTAAGAAAACACCCCCATCTGCAACGATAGTCGTTGAGGCACCAACTGCGCAGCCTGTTTATTCTGGCGGAAACGTCGGAATTAGTGATTCTGTATTGTCTGATATTTTTGATCGGGTGAACCCGGGCGTGGTTTCAATTTTCATCTCTTCAAACCAGGGTCAATCATCAGGTTCGGGGTTTGTATACGATACTGCAGGGCATATTATCACAAATTTTCATGTGATAGATGGCGCTGAATATATCGAAGTAGATTTTCCGAGTGGCTTAAAAACCGAAGGCACCATCCTTTCTACGGATCTCGATTCAGACATTGCGGTGATTAAAGTCAACGTCCCTGAGGACCAATTGGTCCCCATTCCATTGGGTGATTCTGATGCACTCAAGGTTGGACAGTTGGTTGTGGCAATTGGCAATCCGTTTTCTACCTTTTCGAGCACGATGACCATGGGCATTGTCAGCGCAAAGGGGCGCATCCTCGATTCCATTCGTACAGATGCAGACCAGAATTCCTTTACGGCCGGTGACATCATTCAAACTGATGCCACGATCAATCCGGGTAATTCTGGTGGCCCTCTATTGAATCTTAATGGCGAAGTGATTGGCGTCAACCGCGCCATTCAAACTTCTGGCACAACTTTAGATGGATCACCTGTGAACAGCGGCATTGGTTTTGCCGTCTCAATTAACATTGTAAAAAGGGTGCTGCCCACCTTGTTGTTGGGTGAGAAATATGATTATCCCTACATTGGCATATCAAGTTCACCTTATGGCTTCACTCTGGCTGAATTCCGCGCGCTTGGCATCAGTGAAACCAGCGGTTGTTATATCACAACCGTGACGACTGGCGGACCTGCAGACCAGGCTGGGTTGCTTGGCGGAACCAACCCCACCGAGATTCCAAATTTGTTTGCTGGTGGTGATTTGATTGTTGGTGTTGACGGCAAAAGAATAATTTCTTATGGCGACCTTATCAGTTATGTCTTTACTCACAAGTCTCCTGGTGATCAAATTACTTTATCCATCATCCGTGACGGAAAACAAATGGAGGTGACCCTTACGCTTGGGAAACGCCCATAAGGGCAGTTGAGTTCTTTATCAATTGAGGAGGTTTTCATGTTAAATGAAACAAGTTTGCGGAGCATCCGTGATTTTTCTGCCGACTATCCAGTGGTGAGTTTATATCTCAACACCGAACCCGCCCTGGGAAATGCAGAAACTCACCGACTGCGGTTGCGAAACATGCTAAAGGAATTACCCCTCGAAAAAGAAATTCACAGGATCGAAGAATTCTTTGCACATCGATACGATTGGTCTGGCCGCGCTGTGGCTGTATTCTCATGCGCACCGGCCGATTTTTTTGAGTTTATCCCCTTATCGATTCCGATAAAAGATTTCATCAAGATTGCTTCCAAACCGGAGATTGTTCCGCTTGAAGATCTGCTTCAAGATGTTAATCATCTTGGTGTTGTGCTGGTCGATCAGCAAGGCGCACGCTTGTTTTACTACAATATGGGCGAAATGGTAGAGCAAGAAGGTGTCGTCGGAGAAGAAATCAAACATGTTAAATCTGGTAGTTCAACATCTTCTCATGGGTTGCGCGGCGGATCAATTGACGGCGCTCGTAATGAAAAAGAAAAAGTTGGTCGAAACTTGCGTCACATCCGCGAATTTGCTGAAAAATTCTTCAGGGCTCACAAGATTACGAAAATTATGATTGCTGGCAGTGATGATAATATTGCCCAATTAAAAAACGGATTATCTAAAGAGTTCCAGAATAAGGTTGTTGGTACTTTCTCGATGAGTATGACCGCTACTCATGCAGATGTTTTAAGCAAGATTTTACAGGTAGGCAAGCAGCCATAAATGGAATTCCCTGTTTATCATAAAAGGCCCGAATTCAAAAAAGAATTCGGGCCTTATTCATTTAGTCAGCGGTTAAGTCTATTTGAGGTTGTTGATCAAGAGCAGAATGTTCGAATTAAGATTATTGAGAGCATCAAGTGATCTTAAAGGTTCGCTATTGAGGTTGGCTTCCGCATCTTCAATTTTAGCTTTGAATCCGGAAAGTGAATCAGGGTCCAACCCGGCTTTTTCAAGTTCAGCAAGATCAGCTGAGACAAAGCTCAGTGCTTGTCTAGAAGAGGAGGGGTCTTGACCTAATAAAGTTGCTCGGGCAACATTGACATCAGACTGGAATTTGTAAATCACCTTCAACAGTTCAGTCTTGGCCAGTAAAGCCGTCTGTTCTTCGATAGTGGCCTGAGCACTGGAAAGATTTTCGTTTGCAGTATCGAGTTTGGCATTGGCTGCATCAAGCGAGGTTTGCATGGTGGCAATTTTCTCGTCGGCCATTGCAGCAGATTCTGTTATTTTCGTCTGAGCGGCTGCTAACTCTTGCGCTTTGGGCTGGTAAACCACGAACCAAGTTAACAACGCACCAACCAGGAAAGATACAATTGCTAAAATCACCCAGGGCAGGGCGCGATCAATAATCCCTTTTTTGGCTGCCTGGGCTGAAACGATCTCTACTGTCTCATTGCTCTCAATTTCTTTTTCAGCGGGTCTGTCTTCCGCTTGCACGTCTTTATGTGAATCCATCTTATTTGTCCTTTCGTCATCCATTATCTACTCTTTTAAGTATAACGCTTAAAACGATTCAACAAACCCTAATTCTATTGCTCGGGTTATAATCCAGATTATGGATTCCACGACAGACGCGGTTGCGACCGACAACAGACAAATTGCCAGGGCTTCTGGCACCATCATGTTTGCTTTTATCATAGGTCAGGCTTTCAGCCTGATTTCTGGCATGTTAATCTCATGGAAGTTCGGCACCGGCATGGAATACGATGCCTTTATCGCTGCGAACAGGTTCCCGGATATTCTTTACCAATTGGTTGCGGGTGGGGCGTTAGCTTCCGCATTCATCCCCACCTTTACTGCTTTACTCTCAAATGGTGATCGCTCAAAGGGTTGGAAGCTGGCTTCCGCGGTTATCAACCTGGTGACGCTGGTTTTGTTGGTTGTTGGAATAATTTCTTTCTTTTTTGCACCCTGGATTGTGACCCATGTTCTGGCACCCAAGTTTACAGATCTGGTTCAAATACAACTGACTATCGATCTGCTCAGAATTCAACTGCTTTCACCCGTCATTTTTGGCATAAGCGGATTGTTGATGGGAATCATCAATTCTCATCAAAGCTTCTTGTGGCCTGCACTGGCACCAGCCATGTTTTCGGTGGGCAAGATTATCGGTGTGCTTTTTCTTGCTCCATCATTGGGCATTTATGGTTTGGCTTGGGGGGTGATTGCCGGCGCGTTAATGCATGGGTTAATTCAAATACCTGCCTTGTTGAAATTACCCGAGAGAAAGTACTCTTTTATTTTCGGACTCAAAATGCAAGAAGTACGCGAAGTTCTCAAGTTAATGGGACCGCGTGTACTTGGTGTTGCATTTGTGCAGTTAAATTTTCTGGTTAACATTCAAATCGGATCAGGGTTACCCATTGGCAGCATCGTAGCCATTAATATTGCTTTTACTTTGATGATGATTCCGGAGATTGCCATAGCACAATCCATGGCCATTGCGGCACTGCCCTCTTTTTCAAAACAAGTTGCAAGCGGAAAATTGACTGACATGCGATCTTCCCTTACATCTCTCTTAAGGGGTTTATTGTATCTGGCGATACCTGCCTCACTGGGATTAATGTTGTTACGCACGCCGCTGATTGCTGTTATTTATCAGCATGGTATCTTTGATTCACATTCCACTCAATTGGTTGCATGGGCACTGCTTTTCTATGCTGCCGGGTTGGTGGGGCATTCTGTGGTTGAGGTGGTTTCGCGCGCCTTCTATGCGTTGCACGATACTAAAACCCCGGTCTTTGTGGGTATCATTATGATGAGCTTGAACATCGGTTTAAGTCTTCTCTTTTCTTCACTTTTCGCAAGGTGGGGATGGATGCCACACGGTGGGCTGGCGCTGGCAAATTCTCTAGCCACTTTCCTCGAGATGGGAGTGCTGCTCTTCTTCATGCGCCGCAAGCTTTCAGGGCTGGAAGGCAGCAAAGTGCTTGATGGCGTGGTGAAAGCCCTGGCTGCCGGCGGAATGATGTCTTTGGCGCTTTGGGGTTGGTTGGAATTGACAGAGCTGCTTTCTATTTGGATGGTTGCCCTGGGTGGTGTTGCAATTGGTATTCTGGTTTATGTTGTTGGGTTATTCATCTTGCGTGTGCCTGAGTTAAAAACCGTGCTTCAATTAGCCTCCAGACTTGTCTCGCGCCTGGGGGGCAGAAAGAAGGAGGCGTCATGACCTTGAATCTTCGTCCGGCGACAAAAGCAGATGCGACGATGGCGGCTGCTTTGTTGGCTGAAACTAACGGCGAATTTGGTGTGGCTGTGTTGGGCCTCGGCAGTGCGGATCTCCAGTATTCCGCTTTTCGACAATGGTTCGCTGACTCAGGCAACCGCTTCAGTTTTCAATACACTACCATTGCAGAAAAATCTGGTGTCGCATCCGGGTTGTTATTGGCTTTTCAGGGGGCTAAGTTAGCAGCGCTTGAGCTGGGTTGTGCCAAACGCATCTTTTCAATTTATGGCCTATTCGGTGCGATAAAAATGATCTGGTTGAATAAATCCCTGACGGGCAACAAAGAAGCTGAAAAAGGTGAATACCTGATCGCCCACCTGGCCGTAGACAAAGACTTCAGACGCCAGGGGATCGCCCAGGCGCTGCTCGAAAAAGCCGAAATGGATGCCAGTTCTTTGGGTTTATCAAAGCTGGTTCTTGAGGTTGAAATTGGGAATCACAAAGCCGTTACGCTCTACCGCAAAGCGGGGTTTGAAGTAATAAACACTGTATATTTTAATGATAATGCAGCCAGGTTTAAATCACCCGGTTTTTATAAAATGTCTAAAAACCTTTAAGGAGCATTCACATGCAAAACAATTCCGGTCAAGAATTCATGATCAATACGCGTTATGAGCACCTCAGCCCGGCCCCGCAAGATGAGGGCAAGATCCCCCAGCCGCCTTTGGAGCTGCCCATGCCTGAAGGCGCTGCACTGATCGCTTTGCCTGCACATGATACATTAAACCCCCCAGCCATGGATGTAAAGTCCGCAGTTGAAGCCCGTCGTACAATACGCAAATACGCTGCTGAAGCTTTATCTCTTGAAGAAACCGCATATCTTTTGTGGATAACGCAGGGTGTAAAAAAGGTTTCGCCCAGACCTGCTACTGCGCGAACTGTCCCTTCCGCGGGAGCGCGGCATGCTTTTGAAACCATAGTGTTGGTCAACCGTGTTGATGGGCTTGAGCCCGGCCTTTATCGGTATATGGCCGTTGAGCATGGTTTGGTTAAATTGAACGCTTCTGCAGACATCGCATCACTAATGAAGCAGGCCTGCCTGGATCAGCCGCAGCTTGAAAACTGCGCCGCTGCCTTCATCTGGGTGGCTGTGGTTGAGCGCATGTTCTGGCGTTATGTCGAGCGGGGCTATCGTTACTTGAACCTGGATGCCGGTCATGTCTGTCAGAACCTGGCCCTGGGTGCTGAACAAATCGGCGGCGGCATTTGCCCCATTGCAGCTTTTGATGATGTGAAACTTAACTCCGCCCTCGGCTTGGATGGCGAAGATCAATTTGTTATTTACCTGGCGACGGTGGGGAAGAAGGGATAAGGATAAAAGATTTACGCAAGGGCAATGCACGCGGTGTCTAAGTCCACGCTCTGGATGCATTGGCCTTGCATTGAGAAGGAGTTCTGAATAGTGGGGATGAACTATGGCTAACAATCCAAACCAAAAACATTTTCACAGACATTCAATTCGTCTTCCTGCTTATGATTATTCAGACGCCGGAAGTTACTTCATTACACTATTAACCCATGGTCGCGAGTCAATCTTTGGAAAAATTATTGATGAAAAAGTAAGGCTTACTCAAGCCGGGCGGATTATCTGGGAAGTGTGGAAAACATTGCCTGAACGTTACTCTAGTGTTGAACTAGATGCTGCTATAGTGATGCCAAATCATTTTCATGCAATTATCACAATCAATGATGTCTCAGAGGTAAGGGCAATTCATGAATTGCCCTTACAAAAACAGGACGGATTGTTTGACGAATCAGAACGCGATTCAAACGAATTTAAAGAATCTATTCGTAAATCTCGCCGTCGTATGGTTTTGCCCAAGGTGGTTGGATATTTTAAAATGCAAACTGGTAAGAAAATGGCTCAAATGAAGGAAAGTATTGATTTTGGAGCCATTTGCATAATTTGTAATTTATTGCCTATAATATCAATGTAATATATTGAATCAGGAGTAAATAATGAGTTGCCAATCTCATACAAGAAAAGCACAAATCAATCTAATTTGTCTTGTTAAATGGATTATTTGCAGTTTATCTACCAGTTGGGATGCTTAATAAATTGGATAAAAACATGAATACTAACTTACGGATTGCGGCATCACAATTTCCAGTATCACAGGATATGGGAAATAATTTCAAATGTATAAAGAAACAAATTGTGAACGCAGCCAAAAACAAGGTCGAAGTTATTCATTTTCCTGAAACAGCCTTACCCGGCTATTTGAGTTTTACAAAAGGTTATCCTTTATCATTTGATTGGGATACACTCGAAATGCTTACAAATACTGTTTGTGACTTAGCACTTTCACATAATATTTGGGTAATGCTAGGTTCCATTCGTTCTCAAAAAAACCAATTACCCAAAAACTGCACATGTGTCATTACCAACGCAGGTAAAATCGCAGGATACTACGACAAGCAAAGACTGTACAAAAAGGAATCAGAATTTTATAGTGTTGGAGATGCCCCATTCGTTGTAAATATTAAAGGTTACAAATGCGGGTTTTTGATTTGTTATGATAATGCTTTTCCAGAACTATACGAACCATATAGAGAAATGGGGGTTAGTCTGCTATTTCACTCATTTCATAATGCAGGGAACACACATCAGACCAGCATCAAAAATTTGATGGATGCAAACCTGCTGGTACGCGCTGCTGATAATCAAATGTGGATTTCAGCCAGCAATTCATCACAAGCATATTCCCCATTAACAGCCACAATAGCCAGACCTGACGGTAGTGCTAATAGGGCAAAACGACACACTACTTGTACCGTAATAGAAGATTATCCGCAGACCAATCTAGGTTGGACATACGATAATCGTCACAAACAATAGTTGTTATGTGGTATCAATATTATTCTTCACTTGAGCCAAGAAAATAAACGAATTGAGAAATACCTCTGGCCAGCCAGTTTGGCATAGAAATTATTACGAGCATATCATTTGTAATGACGAAGAGTTCGAGACAATTTCAGATTACATAAAATGCAATCCATCCAGCTGGGGGAGCAAGGATGAATATTTTCCAAAGATAAACCAGAATAAATAAACACTGTAAATTAACCGTATGTTTTGTACTGGCAGGAATAATTGAAATATAAATTTGGCATTTACCTTGAACGTTTTCCAATCTTTAATAATCGTTAATAGAACTGTTAGGGGTTTATTGCATTGGGGAATAACTGCTGATGCTTTTTACTACCCTTGCCATAGACCATTAAAAACGCATAATTCGGTCTCAATTTGAACTCAAATATACACCATAAAAACTATAATAATTATCCAATTAAGCCATTTATTTCTCTGATCGACGAGCATAACAAAAAAACACGGCTTTTTCGGCCGTGTTTCAATCTATAAAATAAACAGCGTTTATTTAGCCAGGATTTTTGTCATCTCAATGAGTTTCTGAGACAAAACCTTGGTGTTTGAAATTACCTCATCAATGGGCACAGCGCCCATTTCAGTACCCTGAAGTGCGGTCATCACGTTGGTCTTGCCAGCCAGCAGGAACTCGACCGCCGTCACGCCAAAGCGGGTGGCCAGCAATCGGTCAAACGCGGAGGGTTTGCCGCCGCGCTGGATGTGTCCCAGAATGGTGACGCGGGTCGAGAAACCAATATCCATGGCATCAATTTCAGCAGCTAGGTCCAGGGCATGCGGTTCATAGCCTTCAGCCACTACGATGATGGCATGAGATTTTCCGCGGCGATAAGATTCTTCAATGGCTTTGGCAACTTCTTCTGGTGCAGTTTTATATTCTGGGATGAGCACAAGTTCTGCCCCGCAAATGATGCCTGCCTGGATGGCCAGATAACCTGAAGCGCGCCCCATGGTCTCAATTAAAAATGCGCGGTTATGAGAAGACGCCGTGTCGCGGATTTTATCAATCGCGTCCACGATGGTGTTGAGTGCAGTATCCACGCCGATGCACATATCAGTGCCGTAGATATCATTGTCAATACTGGCCGGCACACCCACCACCGGGATGCCCTTGGCAACCAGTTTTTGTGCGCCGTTTAGTGAGCCATCACCACCCGCCACGATGACTGCATCCATGCCGGCGTTATTGATCTGCCTGACGGCTTCGCGCTGGCCGCTTGGTTCTCGGAACTCCAGACTGCGGGCGGTCTGCAATATGGTGCCGCCGCGCTGTAAAATACCGCTCACATCTCGCACACCCATCTCACGGAACTTGCCGTGAATTAAGCCTTCAAAACCACCTTCAATACCCAGCGTCTTGATTCCATTGGCTGCACAACTGCGCACGACCGCTCGAATGAACGGGTTCATTCCGGGGGCATCACCGCCGGAAGTCATTACTCCGATTGTTTTAATTGTTGTTTCTTCCATTTTAACTTTCCTGATTTTGACTAAACGATTTCGACCTGCACGTTTTCAGGGCCGACCAATTCTACCAGCTTATTTAGCAATTCGGTATTGGCTGCCGTGGTATCGTTGGGGAAATCCAGCAGATGTTTTCGACCCTGTTCAAAGATCAAGAAGCAATAGCGGTCCTCGCCGGGGAAGGAGTTAAGCAGCCCGTGCACCCGGCGCATGCGGCGGACATCCCTCTCTTTTTCGCCGCTGGCTTTTATGGTCACCGTGATTAATTGTTTCTTGCTTTTATTCATACTGCGATATGGATCGGAAAACTCCGGCGGCACAATGGCTTGCGGTTTATCCTTGTGATCCACAATGGAGACAGCATCACCCTTTTCAGGTGTATTTTTCGACTCCACTGGCGTCGGTTTAGGCTCAACTGCTTTGATTGGTTCTACCCGGGTAGCAGACACTTGTGTATTAACCACTGTGCTAAAACTGACTGGCGGTGCGGCAAGCGTTGGTTTGGATTCAACAGGAGGTGACTTTAATTCAAAAGGTTCGTTCATCTCCGGCGGCGGTGCCAGATGCCAATCGTCCGGCGGCAAGGGCATTTCAGGCTCTTCAGGCATCCCAAGGTCAATGCCCATTTCCACAGGAGTTACATCGGGTTCAAGAGTACCGGTTTCGGCGATCGTGTTCAATGCTATTTCTTCGGCTTCGCGCATTTCATCGGTGACGTCTTCCAGACGGATGGCTCTGATCGTATCCACCAGAATCTTGGGGTCGCCAGATGCCGAATCCACTTTGCCGTCTGCAATGATCACTGTTTCCATTTGCACCAGCATACTGAATTTATCCCAGACCTTTGGGAAGATCACCAATTCAATTGGCCCTTGCAAATCTTCTACGGTGGCAAAAGCCATAGGGTTGCCGTTCTTGGTGGTCAGGGTGCGCATGCGCGTTATCAGCCCTGCCACGGTAACCCTGGTTTGATGCGCCACTTCAGCCAGTTCAATAGAGGAATGGCTGGCATTGAGACGAATATACGGCAAATAGGGGCTGATGGGGTGGTCAGACACATATAACCCGATCAGCTCTTTTTCCCATTCCAGTTGTTCGCGTCGGTCGAGCATCATGCCTTCTGGCAGGTGGATGTCATCTGTAATGCCGCTGGCTTCACCAAAGATACTCAACTGTCCGCTTTCGGCGGCCTTGAAATGGCTGTTGCTGATCGAGATCATGCTATCCATCACCGCCAGCAGCGCCTTACGCGGGCCGAAGCAATCCAGCGCGCCTACGCGGATCATACATTCCAGGCTGCGTTTGCCCACCCGGTGCAAATCCACGCGGCGGATGAAGTCATTCAAATCTTTAAACTTGCCTTCAACCCTGGCGTTTAAGATCAGATCCACGGGGTCTTTGCCCACATTCTTGACCGCGCCCAACCCAAAACGGATGGCAGATTTATCGCCCAGGACGTCTTCAATGGTGAAATCCCAGCCGCTTGAACAGACATCCGGCGGCAGCACTTCAATGCCCATGCTGCGGCAATCTGCTGAATAGAAAGCGACCTTCGAAGCGTCGCTCTTTGAGACCGAAAGCAGGGCGGTCATGTATTCAACGGTGTAGTGGGTTTTAAGATAAGCGGTTTCTACTGCCACCACGCCGTAATCCGCGGCATGGCTCTTGTTAAAGCCATAGCGGGCGAAGTTCTCCCATTCGGTAAAGATGGCCATTGCGATGGATTCTTCAATGCCCTTCTCTCCGGCGCCTTTGACGAATTTGATCTTGTGTTTCTCAATTTCGGCAACCAGTTTCTTCGAGATTGCTTTGCGGAAGTCATCTGCATCCGCGGCGGTGTAGCCTGCCATACCCATCACGGCCAGCATCAATTGTTCCTGATAAATGGGGATGCCGAAGGTCTCCGAGAAGAACTCTTCCATTTTTGGGTGGCGGTAAGTGACCTCTTCTTCGTTGTGCAGCCGCTTGATATATGAGGGGATGAATTCCATCGGGCCTGGCCGGAAGAGCGCCACCATGGCGATAATGTTTGAAAGATTTTGAGGTTTCATCTGGGTGATGTAGCGGGTCATGCCGTTGCCTTCCAATTGGAAGACGCCGGCGGTGTGTCCGCGGCCCAGTACTTCGAAGGTCTCCGCGTCATCCAGCGGAATGTTATGCAGATTCAAGATCACGCCGTGGCGGTCTTTGATCAGGTCACAAGCACGTTGCATGATGGTGAGGGTTGAAAGCCCTAAAAAGTCCACTTTAAGCAGGCCGAGTTTATCAACGATCTTCATCTCGAACTGCGTGACCGTCTTGATTGGGGATTCTTCAGAGCCGCTGGTGGGGCGGTGCAGCGGAATATACTCCACCATCGGAATGTCGGTGATTACCACCCCGGCTGCATGGGTGCCGGCATTGCGTGCCACCCCTTCCATGCGGGCGGCGGTGTCAATCAGGTCGTGCATGTAATCTGATTCGTTGTAAATGGCGCGGAACTGGTCTGAAGCTTCAATCGAGTTGAGCACGGTCACCGGTTTGTCGGGGATGACGGCCGGCACAGCCTTGCTGACCCTGTCTACTTCAGAAAGGGGAATATCCATCACGCGGCCAACATCGCGCAGCGCAGCGCGCGCGCCCAGCGTGCCAAAGGTGATGATCTGTGCCACCTTATCCGCACCGTATTGGTGGGCGCAGTATTCCATAATCAGCGCACGTTTGTCATCTTGAATGTCGAGGTCAATATCGGGCATCGAGATACGGTTGGGGTTCAAGAAACGCTCAAACAGCAGTCCGTGGCTGAGCGGATCGATCAGGCTAATTTGCAGCGAGTAGGCCACAATAGAGCCAGCGCCTGAGCCGCGCGTGTTGTACCAGACATTGTTTTCTCTTGAAAAACGGCACAAGTCCCAGACGATCAAGAAATAGGCATTAAAACCCATGGTATTAATAATGCCCAGTTCATAATTGAGACGGTCTCGAATTTCGGGGTTATCGGCTTTGTTGCCGTATTGAATCTTAAGCCCTTCTTCGCACAGCTTGCGCAGATAGGTTTCTCCGGTAAATCCATCCGGTACGACGAATTGGGGCAGATGGTAGCCCTTTTTGATCAGGTCCACATTGCAGCGGTCGGCGATCAGCAGCGTGTTGCTGAGCGCATCGGGCATCTCGGGGAAGAGCGCCGCCATTTCTTCTGGCGAACGCAGATAATAAGAGTCTCCCGTCATACGCATGCGGTTGGTGTCGCTCACCAGCGATCCGGTCTGGATGCACAACATGATATCTTGCAAGCGGGCATCCGAGCGATTGATGTAATGCACATCATTGGTGGCGATGTATTTAGCGTTGTAGCGTTTGCCCAGATCAATCAGCGTTTTGTTGAGGGCGGGCAGTTCGGCAATATCGTGGCTTTGCAGTTCAACGAACAAATTATCCGCACCGAAGACGTTGTAATACCAATCCAGCATTTCGCGGCCGGCCTCGGCACCTTTATGCAGAATGGCCCGCGGCACTTCGCCAGACATGCACGAGGTGGTGGCGATCAGCCCTTCAGAGTGGGCGGCCAGAAATTCATGATCCACGCGTGGATAGTAATAGAAGCCTTCCAACTGGGCGGCGCTGGCGATCTTGAGCAGGTTCTTGTAGCCCGTCTCGTTCTCGGCCAGCAATAGTAGATGGAAGGAATGTTTATCTTTTTGAGAATCGCGGTCGGTCATGCCCCGTGCGGCCACGTAGGTTTCAAGGCCGATGATCGGTTTAACCCCCGCATCTTTGGCGGCTGAGTAAAACTCGATCACACCAAACATTGTGCCGTGGTCCGTAATGGCCACGGAATCCATATTCAATTCCTTAACCTTGTTGACCAGCTTCTTAATGTTGCTGAAGCCGTCCAACAGGGAATATTCAGTGTGAACGTGAAGATGAGCAAAAGACGACATGGCGGGGGTTGCACTCCAGAGGCTACAAATAAATCTGATTCATTATAGCATTTTGAAAATCCGCTGTCCTTAAGAATGGAAATTGGTCAGGTTATTTTAAGGTGGGGGAGGTTTGTGGTAATTCGGCATGGTTTAATTTTATTTCAATTAATTAATATGGTGCATCCCAAAAAACGGGATGCACCATACACGGTGGTCAAATTACGATCGATTTTCCGTTGTATAAAACTCCAGCACATCGCCCTTGTCGCGGGCCAACATTTGCCTCACCCCCGGCCCCTCTCCAACACGTTGGAGAGGGGTGCCTTTGAATTTTTTGCACTTTACTTTAGTGCTTTTTTTGTGTATTTCGTGGTTAAGAAAAGGTTTTATTGAGAACTCGGTTAGATTTTTCCGACTGGCACGTAAAACTCCAGCACATCGCCTTTGTCGCGGGCCAGCACATCAGAGGGAGAGCACAGTAGATAATACACCATCCACAGGTCGCCGCAAGCGCCGCTGGTGTTCAACACCAGCATCCACACCAATGGGCTCATCCACCAGGCCGGCAGCACAAACATCAGCGCTACACAAATCACAGTGATGCCCACCAGCGGCGCCAGGCCGGTGACAAGGTACTGGCCTTTTGGTAAATACCAATTAGGCGCGGCGGCATACGCGTAAAAACCCTTGAAGGCAAACAACGGACGGGTTTTGGTGTAGATCCAGAAGCACAGGCCGTGAAAGCCTTCGTGCACCACCAGCATGACCACAACTACGATCACCAATGTGAGCATCGAGAGCAAGGCTTCGCCAATATTACCTGATGAAAATGAGAAATTCATACTGCCGGGGTGGAGTGCATTGGCCAGCCCTGCAAATCCAATCCAGGAGATTATTAACAGGATGAGTCCAAACAAGTTGACCAGAATCAGGTTCTTGGTTTGGCGCAAATCCAGGGTGCGGGCAAGGGTATATCCTTCAGGAAGTGTTTTGGTGGCAAATGTTTTCATAAGGTAATTATAGTGGTGTTTGGATATAATAAAAAAAAATAAAACTCGGAGGCAGCCATGAGACCAAGACGCGCACTTTTATATGTACCCGGCAACGACTTAAAGAAGATTACCAAGGCCGCTGGTCTGGATGTGGATGGAGTGATCCTCGACCTTGAAGACGGGGTGGCTGCCAACCGCAAAGACGAAGCCCGCGGGGTTATCCTCGAAGCCTTGAAGAGTGTGGATTTTGGAAGCTCCGAACGGATGGTGCGCATCAATCCGTTCTACACACAGCGCGCCGAGCATGATCTTGACGCTGTACTGCCCGGCAAACCGGATGCCGTCGTTGTGCCCAAGGCCAACACGGCCGAGATCATTAAAGAAACAGACCGTCTGATCACTGCCGCAGAATCTGCCAGGGGTTTTGCACCAGGCAGCATCGGCATCATTGCCCTGATCGAAAGCGGATTGGCTTTTGTCAATTTGGCTGCAATTTGCGCAGCCAGCCCACGCTTGCAGGGGCTGATCCTCGGCGCGGAGGATCTTTGCGCCGACACCGGCATTACCCGCACCTCCGCTGCACAAGAGCTGCTTTTCGCGCGCAGCGCATTGGTGATGCACGCCGCTGCTTTTGGATTGCAGGCCATTGATATCGTGCAGACCAATTTCACCAACAACGAGCTGCTTCAAGCCGAGTGCAAGACTGGTTCCGAGCTTGGATTCACTGGCAAACAGATTATTCATCCCGCCCAGGTGGAAATCACCCAGGCAGCCTTTACCCCTTCACCTGAAGCCATCGAGAAGGCGCAGAAGATCATGGAAGGTGCCCAAATTGCCCAGGCGGACGGCATGGGCGCATATAGTTTGGATGGAGAGATGGTAGATTTACCAGTGGTCAAACGTGCAGAAACAATTGTTGCACGTGCCAAAGCAGCCGGTTTGATTGCCTGATAATTAGCGCGGATTGAATAACGCCATCCAGCCCAGGTAGATGCCTGCTAGCGAAGCCAGCAAGATGATCAATGCAAAAAATGCCAACCGCAGGATCCTTGTTCTGATGGCAGCCGGCGTATTGCCAAACGGGATGTTCACCGCGATCATGCTGAGATTATCCGTGGCGCCGCGTTGGTAGACCAACAGTTTCATCGCTTCAAGTGCGGTGTCGAGGTTGGGGTTTTTGAGCAAAGCGGCGATTTCGTTTTCTTGAACCAAATCAGAAACACCATCACTGCACATAAAGAGTTGATCGCCGGCTTCGAGCATCATCCCCTGAAGGTTCTTTTCAGGGTGCTCTCCTAACATCAGGCGAGAATCCACTTCTGGAACAGCCTCTGAGCCGACGTATCTTTTAATCACATGCGCATTGGGGTGACCTTTAAAATCAGCCCGGGTGATTAACCCGACTTCCAACGCTTCTTGCAGCCAGGTATGGTCCACGCTGATCTGATGGATGTGACTTTTTCTGATCAGGTAAATCCTTGAATCACCGACATTGGCAATAAAGAGGCGTTTGCCAATGATCCAGGCGCAGACGGCCGTGGTGGCCATGCCCCTCAGGTCAGGCGACGTTTGGGCGGTTTTCCACACCAACTCACTGGCAGATTGAATCGCATTTGAAAGCTGAATCATCGGTGAAGAGCCATCCGTGGCTTCAATTTCTGCCGTGATTTGATCAACAGCCAGACGTGAAGCAGTTTCTCCGCCCAGGTGGCCGCCTACCCCGTCACATAAGACGCAAAGCAATGATTCGGGCACCAAATCAGAGGCCTGTTCAAAAGCGGTAATCGCCAGGGTATCTTCATTGTGGTCTCTGACGATGCCCTGATCGGTCAATATGGCATATGGTAGATGAGATTTGCCAGAGCGTTTCATACGGGTTCCACTTTCAGCTTACGCGGATTGCTTTCATAAATCTCAAAGCGGTAAATTATGGCACCAAACTGCACCTGGTCACCATGTTCGAGGCGGGCACCATATTGTGAAACAGGCGCATAATTCAGCCAGGTGCCTGAACCTGAGCCTTCGTCAAAAAGTTTGAATTGGTCCTGATCAAGCCGGGAGATTCGGGCATGCAGCGGACTGATCATGGATGTGGCAAAAACCACTTTGGCTCTTTTGGCATCACTGCCAAAGGTTGTGTTGCCTTCGCCCAGGGGAATTTCCGCAGGGAAGTTTCCTTGCCCTTTGGGTGTTGAGTGCAGAACAAGCCTGGCCGGTGCTAATCCGATTCCGGGGATATGCGGCCATTGGTCTTTTTGCGCAAGGGCAATATTGGGATGCACGATTTCATTTTCGATAATCACAGGTTGAGTTAGCGGATCTTCCAGGCGGTGTGACTTCTTAATTTTGGTAGAGCGATTATTGCGCAATGCTCTCAGTGCAAGCAAGACCAGCAAAACCCCGGCAGCGGTGATCACCACAAAAAGGGCGATGGTTGGTGCGGTAAACACAGAAATTGTTTTGTCGAACCAGGTTTGTGGTTTGGGTTGAACACTCACTTCCACACTAAGTTCAACCGTTTGAGAGATAAACCCGGCCTGGTCTTCAATGCTCGCGCTGATGACGTGGGAGCCGCTTTGATCAATCTTACTGATATTCCAGTCAAAGGTTTCATATGGGGCAGATGTGTTTTCATCTACCAGTATATTATTTACGAACAATCGGCTATAAACCAGATCGCGTTTCAGCCCGTCGGGGAATTCCAGCATGATCTCAAGCGGAACGACGTCAGGGGTCAGCACCGAATCTTTAGGCTTGTCAGTTTCCGTCCAGGTGCGCAACAACTCAAATGGAGGAGAGACAAAAATGACGTTTGGCGCAGTGACATCAAGAGAGAATCCTGTTGGTTCAGATTCGATTACTGTCTGTCCTTGAGTAACTCTAACCGCCACTGAAAATTTTCCACTGGTGTTAATGGCGGTCTTATAAACGGCCTTATAAACATAAGTCAGTGGATCAAAATACCCTCCGAGGTCGGGTAAATCCTCCTGGCCGGTGAAGACCACGAACGCGCCGCCTGTGTCTTCCGCAGCCTGGATGAGTGAATCTGCCATCGGATCTGTGGCATAAGCCTGCGGCCCAGCCAGCAGGATGAACATGCGCACATTGGCCAGTTTGGCTCGGCTGATGATATCCATCAAGCCGGCTGCCTCATCTTGTGTAGGCAGGGGTGTTACATAAAAGATGGCTGCCGTTTTAATGTTGCCAGTTTGTGTGGCGGCCGCCAGGTCTAAGGCTGCTGATAAACTGCTTAGCCCCTGTTTGGCATTTTTCATATCCGGTTGGTAAGCATTGAGAACATCCAGCCATTCTGCAGGGTCGTTTGATTTCGATGTAATAATTCCTGAGTTGGTAACCAGGCTGAAATCATCCATGGATGTGATGGTCTTGCTTTTGGCCCAATCTAACAATGCATCTTTTATTTTGTCTATACGCGCCACCTGGGCATAACGGTTGGCTAATGTTGGGCCTTCATTGATCGCCACAATGACACGCACACCCGGTTCAAGCAGATCAAGTTTATCAGGAACAATTAATTGCCCATTTTCAATAATCTTGACGGAAGTGGCATCAAGGTTTTTATTGAAATTTCCTTCACCATCCATCACTCTGAAGCGAAGCGAGAGGTCTGGGTAGGTGGTTGTGTCTGGTGTCGAAATTTCGATAAGGTTGGCGTTTTGTGCAACAACAGGATTTACAATCGCAGCTATGGCCACAAAAAAAAGCAGAAGCCTGATGCAAAACCTATGAGTACGCAAATGTGATGAAGTTCTCATATTTGCTATTGTATGCGAAAAAAGGCGTTTGTGGCTGTTAAATATTGTTTGATTTATTCCCATTCAATAGTCGCGGGGGGTTTACTGGTGATATCGTAGACCACCCGGTTGACCCCCTTCACTTCGTTGACGATGCGATTGGCGACTCTCGAAAGCACTTGCGGTGGAATTGGTGCCCAATCAGCCGTCATAAAATCTTCGGTGGTGACAGCCCGCAAAGCAATTACCTCTTGATACGTGCGTTGGTCGCCCATCACACCTACGGTTTTAACCGGTAGAAGCACGGCAAAGGCTTGCGAAATCAAGGTCGCGTCACCGGTAGTCTTCTTATTAATTAAACCCTCGGCAATCAACTCAGAGATGAAGATGTCATCTGCGTTTTGCAGTGTGTCGATACGTTTGGGGGATACTTCGCCCAGGCATCTTACAGCCAACCCGGGGCCAGGGAAGGGCTGCCGCCAAACAAGTTCGCCGGGCAATCCAAGCCCCTCACCGATATAGCGCACTTCGTCTTTAAATAAGTAACGCAGCGGTTCAACAAGCTTGAAGCGCATTTTTTCGGGTAGGCCGCCAACATTGTGGTGGGTTTTAATTCGAGCTGCTTTGTTGCGGTCTGGTGCGGAAGATTCAACCACATCTGGATAAATGGTGCCCTGAACCAAAAATTCGGGATTGCCCATGCGTTGGGCTTCTTCTTCGAAAAAGTGGATGAACATGCCGCCAATGATCTTGCGCTTTTGTTCTGGTTCGGTGACACCTTGAAGCGCAGTGAAATAATCATCACTGCCATGCACGGTGATCAGTTTTAAGCCAATGTGTTTGGCAAAAGCAGTCTCAACTTGTTGGACTTCGTTTTTTCGCAGCATGCCGGTGTCAACGAAAACTGCTGATAGTTGATCGCCAATGGCGCGGTGCACCAGCGCGGTGGCTACACTTGAATCCACGCCGCCGCTGACTGCAGAAATCACATGCCGATTACCAACCTGCTTGCGGATGGCTTCAATAGACTGTTCGATGATATTTTCAGCGGTCCACTCTGCTTTCAAAGCGCAGATTTTGAAGATGAAATTCTCAAGTAACTGTCTGCCAAGTTTGGTGTGCCTGACTTCGGGGTGGAACTGAACAGCGTAGTAGCGACGGGCAGCATCTGCCATGGCGCAAATGGGACTGTTGCCCGAGGTCGCCAGTGAAGCAAACCCTTGTGGCAATCTCTCAGTTCGGTCGCCGTGAGACATCCAAACGGTCATGGATGAAGCCGGGAAGAGAGTGTTATCTCCAAGAGCTTCTACTTCGGCTAAACCATATTCGCGGGCATCAGATGAGGTCACCTGACCGCCAAGATGCTGTGCGAGAATATGCATGCCGTAACAAATACCCAGAATCGGAGAGCCCGACTGAATCACAAAGTCTTGAAGGGTGGGTGCATTTTCTTCGTAAACAGATGCTGGTCCGCCTGAAAGGATGAAGGCTTTTGGATTTAGTTGCAATATCTTGTCTTTGGGAGCATCCCAGGGGAAGATTTCGCAGTAGACTTGCATTTCGCGAATCCGTCTGGCGATCAATTGAGTATATTGAGAACCAAAATCCAGAATTGCTACGGCATCAGGCATCAGACATTCCTCACTAACTAGTCACTAAATTCGATTTTTCCGTCTTCCAGGCTGCTGATATGAACCAGCGCGTGGACGGGGACGTTGAGATAGGCCAGCGATTCACGGCCACCTTCAAACGTTTTTTCAATGAGCGTACCAACACCAACCACTTCTGCGCCGGCAGCCTGGGCTAAACGCACCAAGGCCTGGATGGTTGCTCCTGAGGCGAGAAAATCATCAATAATCAGTACTTTTTCGTTGGGTTGTAAATATTCGGGTGAGACGATCAATTCAACCATATTGCCCTTGGTGTGAGAAGGCGCAACGGTGAGGTAGACAGTATGAGGCATGGTAATCGGCCTGGTTTTACGAGCATAGACCACCGGCAGTTTCATGTGTTTGGCAGTCATCAGCGCAGGAGCAATGCCAGAGATTTCGGCAGTTAAGATTCGTGTGGCGCCTGAATGTGCAAAGATGGCAGCCAGTTCTGCACCACAATGATCCATCAACTCCGGATCCACTTGATGGTTGATCAGCCCGTCCACTTTGAGAATTCCGCCCCCGAGATTTTTACCTTCGGCTAAAATACGGCTCTGTAATTCTTGCATGTGATCCTCCATCATTAGTTGTACAGACATTTTACCCAATACCAGAAAAAAGGGAGGCTTTTTTAATAAACATATGAAGAGTCTAATTAATAAAATTTGTGCAGTTTATTGACAATCTCTTCGTTAAAGATTGACAAAACATCGTGTGATAGAATTAAAGCCATGACTGTACCTCATATCGTTCTAGCATCCAACTCACCACGCCGTAGCGAAATCCTCGGCTGGACGAAGTTACTATTTTCTGTGCACCCTGCGGATATCGACGAAACGCCGCTTGAGAATGAACCAACCGATGAATATGTTTTACGGCTTGCCAATCATAAAGCACAAGCTTCAGCCGGTTTCGCCCCGTTTAATGGTATTGTTTTGGCTGCGGATACAACAGTTGCTGATGGCAATACCTTAATGGGTAAGCCTGTTGACAGTGAAGATGCCAGACGTATGCTGATTCGCTTACGTGGGAAAATCCATCAAGTACATTCAGCAGTGGTGGTTTCTGTCCCTTCAAAAGGGATAAAAAAAGAAGTGATTTGTTCTACTGATGTGCATATGCGCCGATATACTGATGACGAAATAAGTGCATATCTGTCCACTGGAGATCCGATCGATAAAGCAGGGGCTTACGCTATTCAGCACCCTGGTTTTCGTCCGGTGATAAAATTTGCAGGCTGCTTTGCCAGCGTGATGGGGCTTCCACTTTGCCATTTTGAATACATGTTAAGGCAAATGGGATTTGGCGAGCGCAGAGAGATTCCACATGTCTGTCAGGAAAAACTCTCCTATTCTTGTCCGATCTATCAACATGTGCTTAAGGGTGAAATAGTAGGGTAACCCGGGTCAAAGCCGGGAGGAAAAATGAAAAAATTCATAGCCGTTTTGTTTGTTATTTTTATTATCTCAGCGTGTTCTAAAAATCCGCCAATCACCACCCCACCAATCTCAGAGCTGCCCACACCAGGAGTTACCACGGTTGCTGTTCCTGATGTGGCAGTTACAGTAAACCAGTTTTTGAACCTTTGGAATAATGGTGATTATGTTGGGATGTATGGCATGCTGGCACAGACCAGCAAAGATGCCACCAGCCAGGAAGATTTCATAAAACTTTACACAGAGACAGCCGCTGCGCTTAGTTTGAAACAATTAGATACTGGAATTATTTCGACTTTAGTAAAACCTGCATCTGCAACAGTTGGATATCAGGTCAATTTCAATTCCAATTTATATGGCGATCTCAGCCGCGCCATGGAAATGATTCTGGTGATTGAAAATAACGATTGGAAAATTCAATGGCATGAAGGGATGATCCTTCCTGAGTTGACCGGCGGAAACCGCCTTGCCAGTAACATTCAGGCACCTTCACGCGGAGATATCAATGATCGCAATGGAAACACGCTGGTAAACGAAACCCAGGCTGTCGCTTTGGGGATCATCCCCAATCAGGTGTCATGGGAGTATGAGCCGGCTTTGTTGGATTCGCTTTCAGGCGCTTTAAATATCCCCAAAAATATCATCCGTGAATTGTATGACGGTGCCGGAGATAACTATGTTGCGCTTGGTGAGATCACTCAAGCAGCATATGATGCGCGTGCAACGACCTTTGATGCTTATGGCGGTTTGGTGAAAAATCCATATACCGCACGATATTACAACAATGGCGGGGTTGCCTCGCAGGTGCTTGGCTATATGAGTTTAATCCCTGCCGAAGAAATTGATCAATACACTCGACTGGGTTATGCGCGCGATGCGCAGATTGGTCGTTCTGGCATTGAATTGTGGGGTGAGAGTTATTTAGCCGGTAAACCTGCCGCCGATCTCTATGTAGTCAAACCTGACGGCACCTATGATACCCGCCTGGCCAGTATTGATCCGATAGCCCCCGACACGATTTTTCTCACCATTGATAAAGATTTTCAGATATTGGTTCAAAAGGCACTTTATGGTTTTACCGGAGCAATCATCGTGATGGAAGTGGATACTGGCCGAATTCTCGCGATGGCTTCATCACCCTATTTTGACCCTAATGTCATGTTGCAGCAAAACTACAATTTTCAATATGCATATAACGATATTTGGAATGCTGAAGACAGACCTTTAATCAATCGTGCTTTACAAGGGCAGTATCCGCTTGGTTCGGTTTTTAAACTGGTCACAGCAGCAGCAGCTCTTGAATCTGGTCTCTATACCCCTGAAAGCAGATATGAATGCACAAGCCAATATACCGAGCTGGCTGGGTATATTGGAGACGATTGGACCTTTACGCGGGGACTTCCTCCTTCAGGAAACCTTAACTTGCTTGAAGGCTTAATGCGATCATGCAACCCCTGGTTTTATCATTTAGGATATGCCCTATATCAAGATAAAGGTCCTACCTATCTGGCTGATATGGCTCGTGGTTTTGGTTTGGGTGAATTAACTGGTATCGGCATTTTGGCAGAAAACCCTGGCAGTATTAATAATCCAACCAGCGATGGCGCTGCAGTACAAATGGGCATTGGTCAGGGTGACATGCTGGTGACTCCCATTCAAGTGGTTGATTTTATAGCAGCCATTGCCAATGGTGGAACACTTTACACGCCACAAATTATTGAAAAGATCACATCAGTGAATGGCGACTCTGTTCAATCTTTTACACCACAAATTAGGGGCACTTTACCGGTCAGTCAATCAACCATTGCAGCTCTGCAAGAAGGCATGCGTCTGGTGGTTGAAGACGAACGGGGTACTGCCCATTCCAGTTTTATTGGCATGGAAACCCCTATCTATGGAAAAACCGGCACGGCAACCACATCCATTATTGATCCGCACTCCTGGTTTGCAGGGTACACAGATGCGAACAATCCAGATAAACCGGATATTGCAATTGTTGTCATTGCAGAGAACGCCGGAGATGGTTCAAGATATGCTTCACGAATATTTAAGCGCGTGATTCAAGATTATTTCATTGGGTCTCCTGTTACACTGTATCCGTGGGAGTATGATTTTTACTTGACAGTAACCCCGACACTAGAGGGTGAGACCACTCAAGAGCCATGATCCCCGAGACAGTTCCAGGATGGGTTTCTCGATTTCAGTCCGGTTTTTACACTATTCAAACCGAGCAGGGCAAGGTTGTGTGTGTTTTACGTGGCAGACTTAAGCGAAGAACGGTTCAAGGGGATGTAATCAGCATTGGCGACCGTGTGCAAATCAGTTTGTTGTCTGATGGAACCGGAGCTGTAGAGGTCATTGAGCCCCGCCACAGCGAATTGGTGCGGCTTGACCCAACGCCCAGAGGCGATTTTCGCCAGATATTACTTTCTAACCCGGATCAGCTTATTGCTGTTTTTGCCTGTACCCAGCCGGAACCTCATCTGCGTATGCTCGACCGCTTTCTAGTGATTGCCGAAAAACAGGGACTAAAGGCGATGATCGTCGCCAATAAAGTGGACCTTATTGGCATGCGCAATGCAAAAAAAATATTCGGGGTATATCCACCGCTCGGATACCCGGTAATCTACACTTCCGCTAAAGAAAATTTGGGGCTCAAAGAATTTCAAAAGATATTAGTCGGTAGAATTTCTGCACTTGCCGGTCCATCTGGCGTGGGA
The DNA here is from genome assembly GCA_927443345.1 of uncultured Anaerolineaceae bacterium. Taxonomy (GTDB): domain Bacteria; phylum Chloroflexota; class Anaerolineae; order Anaerolineales; family Anaerolineaceae; genus UBA6107. The sequence continues at coordinate 30,608 of CAKMKJ010000051.1, forward strand.
AAATCGAGTCTTTTGAACGCCATTCAACCGGGATTGGGCTTGGCCGTAAGGGAAATAAGCGCATGGAATGACCGCGGCAAACATACTACTGTTGTTCGTGAAATGTTTCCTGTTGATGGGGGTGGTTTTGTGGCCGACCTGCCTGGTTTGCGCAAACTTTCTTTATGGGATACTCAACCTGAAGAACTTGATGGGTACTTTCCAGAACTTAGGGGTTTGGTTTCAAAGTGTCAATTTAACGATTGCACACATATTGAAGAACCGGGTTGTGCCGTTATGAAAGCAGTTGAAGATGGAACAGTGAGCGCTGAACGATATGAATCATATGTGCGCCTGAGGATGGGAGATAATTGAGTTAAAATATTGAAATGTTACAAAATCGATTTCATGATGTAAAATATAAAAAAGTATACTAAAGTTAAGGTCACACCTCAATCTTCACCTCTGTTCAGAAAAGCTTTTTTATCCTACATAGTTTTGTGAGAGTATACAGTGAAGGATTTTTAACAGTGTGAGTATTGGCGTAAGTTTTGTAAGTAAAGAATTTATCGGATAAAAGTAAATTATGATATTGAAATAACGAGAGTTGAATCATTAAAATGTTAAAAAACGGTACTTCGAAACACCCCGGAGCGAGATTGACGAGAAAGGATGACTAATCACTTAATTAATGGAATGGCGTTTTTGTCAGTGATTAGTGATTTCGACAATTCTTATAAAAAACTCGAAAATAAAATTTGGGTATAAAAATCGATGCAAAACATCGTACAATTAGTAACAGTCGATGTATCAGGATTTCTTCAAAAAGAGAAATAATCCTGATTGCGAACGTTAACAACATGTTGCAAAATTAGGTTGTTTCACGGTAAGATAAATGTCTGTGAAGCAAAATTTTTATAGAGGAGGTGGTCGCAACAAGCGTAACCATGAAGGAAACTGAAAAGCTGATCCAAAACGATTGTGTAAACCAAACCTTGAGGAGGAAGAAGTATGTTTAAAAAACAAGTAACATTTGTTATAGCAATACTGCTGGTAACCAGCTTGTTAATGGCTGCCTGTCAGCCAGCTGCGCCAACCACGCCAGCTGAAGTACCTGCTACTGAAGCCCCTGTTGTGACAGAGGCTCCTGTTGAACCAACCGTAGCGCCAAGTACTCGCGTTGGTGGTTGGTTGGATGAGGTTGTCTTCTCCGTCGTGGATGCCGATTCCGTCATCACCCAGCTTCAGGCTGGTGCCATTGACATGTATGCCAATGGTCTGTCCTCAAAGGACCTGCCTGCTATCAAAGAAGCAGGGCTTGCTTATTCAACAAATAACGGTTTGTACTATAACATTCTCTATAACCCGGCTACCTTTGCTGATGGCAGGTTGAATCCATTTACCAACCGCAAGATCCGCGAAGCCACCAACTGGATGTACGACCGAAATTACTTAAACCAGGAAATCTATGAAGGCGGCGCTCTTGCAAAATGGTTTACCATCCAGACCCAGGGTCCGGATTATGTTGACCTGATCGATGTTGCCCGCAGCCTTGAGACCAAATATGCTTATAACCTTGAAAAAGCTAATGAAGTTATCACCGCTGAAATGGAAGGTATGGGAGCAGAATTGGTTGATGGAAAATGGGCATTCGAAGGTGAACCCATTGTCCTTACTTTCATCATCCGTACTGACTCTGATAAGACCCGTCTCCCAATTGGTGAATATGTTGCAGCACAATTTGAAGCAATCGGTTTCACTGTAGATCGCCAATTAAAGACCGGTTCTGAAGCTTCTCCCATCTGGATTGGTTCTGTTCCAGAAGAGGGTCAATGGCACCTGTATACAGCAGCCTGGGGTTCATCCATTATTGACCGTGATGAAGCCAACATGTTCCAGGAAATGTACCTTAACTCCAGCCAACAGGGTATCCCGGCTTGGTATTCCAATGTTTCTGATCCGGAATTCCAGGAACTTGGTGATAAACTTTACGCGGCTACCTATAAAGATCTTGCCGAGCGAAAAGAATGGATGAAACGCGCCTTGGAATTATCCCTTGAGGATTCCCTCCAGGTATGGCTCATCGATGGCAAAGGTTTCATTCCTTATCTCGACAATGTTGTTGCCACCGCAGATCTTGCTGCCGGTGTTGAATCCGGACAGATTGGTCCTTATACCCTGCGCTTTGATGGCCAGGAAGGCGGCACAATGAGATGGGCCACCCAGGATCTCTTTGCTGAACCCTATAATCCACTCGGTGGTTCCAACTGGACATTCGATCATGGTGTATATGGTATGACCATGAGCAATGACCTGATGTACGATCCATACACTGGCCTCACCTGGCCTTTGATGATCGAAAGAGCTGAAGTAACTGTTTTGGATGGCCTCGCTGTTGGTACAACCCACGACTGGGTCACTCTCGATTTCGTTCCCGAAATTACAGTTCCCACCAATGCCTGGGTCGATTGGGATGCAACAACCCAAACCTTCATCACTGCTGAAACCATGTATCCAGATGGTCTGACCACAAAACGCAAGACAGTTGTTTACTATCCTGAGGACCTTTATGAAAAGGTTAAATGGCATGATGGTTCCAACTTCTCTTACGCTGACGTTTTGATGAGTATGATCATGGCATTTGATCGAGCCAAACCAGAAAGCGCTATCTACGATGAGTCTTATGTTCCGTTGTTCGACTCCTTCATGCTTTCATTCAGAGGCTGGAATGTCGTTTCAACTGATCCATTGGTCGTTGAGATCTACAGCGAAGCTGTTCTGACTGACGCTGAATTGTTAGCATTTGGTGTCTGGCCCTGGTACAACCTGGGTGAAGGTTCATGGCACACATTTGCCATCGCCAACTTGGTTGAAGCAGCCGGTGAAGCCGCTTATACCATTGACAAAGCTGAACCCGCTGGCATCGAGCAGATTTCCTACATTGGTGGTCCTACACTCGATCTCTTGGCTGCCAAGCTTGAAACCGCAACCGCAGAATCCCACATTCCGTTTGCTCCCACCATGGGTGACATCCTGACTGCGGAAGAAGCTGCGACGCGCTATGCCAACCTGAAAGCCTTCAAAGACGAGCACAACCACTACTGGCTCGGCACTGGACCTTACGTACTTGACAAGGTATTCCTCACTGAGAAAACCGCTGTTGTCAAGCACTATGCAGATTATCCATATCTTGCTGACCGTTGGGGCAACTTTGGTGTACCGTTTATCGCTGAAGTTGAACTTGATGGCCCAGGACAAGTCACTGTTGGAGAAGAAGCTGCCTACGATGTGTTTGTAACCTTCAAGGGTGAACCCTACAATGCTGACTATGTCAAATATGTCAAAGTGATGCTTTATGATGCTACCGGTGCAACCGTCCTTGTTAAAGAAGCCGAATTTGTTGAAGAAGGCCTTTACAAAGTTACATTGACGGCAGAAGAAACCGGCAAACTCGAAGCTGGTGCCAACAAGCTCGAAGTTGCTGTGGTTCCTTTGGTAGTCAATCAACCCACCTTCGCGGCTGTTGAGTTTGTAACCCAATAATCGCCAGGACCACTAGATAAACCAAACGATAGGGGCAAGTTTAACCACTTGCCCCTATCCATCCTAGTTAAGAGGGATGCCAATGACCTCAGAATTATCAGAAAAAGAAGTTCCCAAAGTAGAATCCGCAACGAGCTCCTCCATCAAACGGATTGCTCGTTTTATGGGTTTCAGGGTTATCATGCTGATTGTGACAATCGTAATCGGTGTTTATGCCACAATCCTGATCGCGAATATGGGTGGGTATGTGGATACGATCATGCGCAATAATATCCGTGAGACCACCATTATGGAAGTGGCCCAGTTAACCGCCAATAAAGCGATCGCACCGGAAGCACGGCAGAAAATGGTTCAAGATATGATTGATCTGGAAGAGAAAAGGCTTGGATTAGACACACCTTTTGTCATTCGGTCATTCAACTACCTATGGAACGGATTGAGACTCGAGCTGGGCAGGGCGCAATATATGGTCAGTGACAGCGGTTCTCGTACAGTTAGGCTCATTCTTCTGGAGCGTCTGCCTGCTACACTGTTATTAATGGGTTCATCTCAGTTGATACTTTTCTTTGTAAGTGTTTTTCTTGCGCTTATGCTTTCTAGATCTTATGGCAGTTTTTGGGATAAGCTGGTGATTGCCCTTTCTCCAACTTCTGCAGCTCCACCCTGGTTTTACGGCATATTTTTTATTTTAATTTTTGCAGCCATTCTTAAGGTGCTCCCGTTTGGAGGCATGGTGGATTCACCCCCACCTGATACAACAATTGGTTATGCATTAAATGTGCTTAAACACTTAATTTTGCCAGCTTCGTCGTTGATTGTTGCTGCTTTATTCTTCAGTATTTACAACTGGCGAACTTTTTTTCTTATCTATTCCAGTGAAGATTACGTAGAAATGGCCAAAGCCAAAGGTTTAAATGCCCGTGATATTGAAAGACGGTACATTCTTCGACCCACTTTGCCAACCATTATTACCAATTTTGCTTTACTGTTAATCGGCCTTTGGACCGGCGCAACCATTACAGAAACTGTTTTTCTCTGGCCAGGTTTGGGACGTACGATTTTTCGTGCAATTGGTTATTACGACACAGCGGTTATCGTAGGTTCAACCATCATCTATGCTTATCTACTGGCTTTCACAGTATTCTTGTTGGATTTCGTTTATGCGCTCGTCGATCCTCGCGTAAAAGTAGGCGGAGGGAACAACTAAAATGAACTCACTCAAGAATGCTCTCCGCGAGATTAAGCGGTATCCCTCAGCCATTATTGGTTTTATCATTGTCATGATGTTGGTCGCATTGGCCATCTTTGCAATGATTAAAATCCCTTATCAAGAAGCAATTCGGTTATGGCGTGGGGGTGAAGAAGTATGGTATATGAATCCCAAGAATGCTCCGCCAGTCTGGTACAACTGGTTTTCAAAAGACAAATTACCAGAATCGTTTGTCGTAAAGGCAGGGGTTGATGAGGGTTTTACAAAAGTAGTTACAACAAAACCGGATGGTTCATCCACTATAGATTTTGAATATAACTTTACTTTTGATTATGATGTTTTTCCGCCGGAAGTGTTTCTGTATTTCAACACAATATTTGATCAAAGGCAGCCGTTTGCTTCGGTCTCCATGCTCACTCCTGACGGGACTGAAATTATGATCGGGGATTTTGGGATACCAACCAAATATACCTACAGGTTCTCTCAAGATGATCGTTTTATTACTCGCATAAACCGGATCATGGGTCGTGAAATGATCAATCCGGTTGAAGGTATATTCGCGGTTCCTCAATCAGATCCAAGTGTCCCTCTTAAGGGAGATTATAAACTCATCATCAAGGGTGTTACTTTTGAAGAAGGATCAGATATTGATGCAGAGTTTGTATTTCACGGACGGGTGGCAGGCTGGTTTGGCACAGATCACAACAGACGCGATCTCTCGGTGGCCATGCTGTGGGGTGCACCTATTGCGCTCGCTTTCGGTTTACTTGCCGCATTGGGAACCTCCTTGCTCTCCATGATCATTGCAGCCATCGGTGCATGGCATGGTGGCTGGTTGGATGAGTTGATCCAGCGTATAACAGAGATTAATCTGGTTTTACCATTTCTTGCTATTTTGATCATGGTGGGTACTTTCTACTCGAGGAGTATTTGGATTATTCTGGGTGTGACCATCGCGCTAAGTATATTTACAGGTGCGATCAAAACTGATAGAGCAATCTTCTTGCAAGTGAAGGAATCCACGTATATTGAGGCGGCTCGGGCATATGGGGCGAACGATTTCCGGATCATATTCCGGTACCTTATCCCTCGCATTATTCCACTCCTCATTCCAACACTTGTGCAGGCAGTACCCGCTTATGTCTTCCTTGAAGCGTCTCTTGCGGTTCTCGGTCTTGGCGATCCTGTTCTACCTACTTGGGGCAAGGTGATCAATGATGCTGAAACATTTGGAGCCCTTTATAAAGGCATGTATTACTGGATTTTACAACCGGCTGTATTGTTGATGTTCACCGGTCTGGGTTTTGCTATGTTGGGGTTTGCTCTCGACCGAATCTTTAATCCAAGATTGAGAGGCATGTAAAGCCATGACAGAGAATAAGACAGTATTAAAACTCAATGATCTCAAGCTTTACTTCAAAACCACTGGCGGCATTGTGCAGGCTGTTGATAAAGTAAATTTTGAGTTAAAAACCCACCAGGCGGTTGTTATCGTTGGCGAGTCTGGCTGTGGTAAAAGTTCAATGGCTAAAGCCGTCTTACGCCTTCTTCCGCGAAATGTTGCGGAATATTCTGGTGAAGTGTTCTTGAACGATACCGAAACCATGGCTATGAGCGATGAAGAGTATCGAAAAAAGATCCGTTGGGTCAAAATGTCGCTTGTTCCTCAGGCAGCCATGAATTCGCTTAACCCTGTTTTACGGGTGGGTGACCAGGTGTCTGAACCAATGATGGTACATTACAATGTGAGTAAAGAAGAAGCACTAAAGCAGGCCATCATAATGTTCCAGCATGTAGGTGTTCCAATTGACTTTATTCACCGCTATCCATTTGAACTTTCAGGTGGAATGCGGCAACGTGTAGCGCTGGCAATGGCTCTGGTTACAAGCCCGGAGCTGGTAGTTCTTGATGAACCCACATCCGCCCTGGACGTTTTGACCCAGGCAAATATTTTCAACTTATTAAAGCGATTCAAAGCAGAATCAGCCACCAGTTTTGTGCTGATCACCCATGACATTGCCACTTCAAGTGAATTGGCAGATAGAGTGGCTGTGATGTATGCGGGGCAGATCGTGGAAGTTAGCGATGCGCACAATTTCTTCAAAGAACCACGGCATCCCTATTCAGCCAAATTGATGGCAAGCGTCCCCAAATTGCGTGGTACCAGTGAACCAGATTTTATTATCGGACAACCCCCAAGTTTAATTAATCCTCCCACCGGCTGTCGTTTTGCAGCCCGGTGTCCGCGAAAATTTGCGCGCTGCTCTGAAGAGCCGCCGACTACGATAATTGGGAACGACCAGGTAAAATGCTGGTTATATGCATGACAGCGAGCAACCTATGAAAAAAATTACTGAAACTACCCAAAATAAAGTGAATAAGGCTGAGAAAAAGACCAAGTTTTACAATGATAATGTTTTTCTCTCCATCAAAAATCTGCATGTCTGGTTTGAATTGCGCAAGTGGGGGTTCCGTCATGCTGGTTATGTGCGCGCAGTGGATGGTGTAACCTTTGACTTGCGTAAAGACGAAACTATTGCCATTGTGGGTGAAAGCGGATGCGGTAAGACCAGTCTTATGCGCACGATTTTACGACTGAATCGGCCCACAAAAGGTGAGGTTGTTTTTGAAGGGACTGTGATTAACGACCTGAAAGCGAAGGGGATTAAGGATTATCGTTCACAGGTAGGTTATGTGCAGCAGGATCCTTATGGCGCAATGCCGCCCTTTATGAATGTGCAAACGATCCTCGAAGAACCTCTAAAGATCAATGGGGTTAAGGATCCGGCTGAACGCGTTCAGCGAGTGATCAAAGTGCTGGAAGAAGTAAAAATGAGTCCTGCGACTGAATTTTTACCAAAATTTCCACACCAATTGAGCGGCGGTCAACAGCAGCGTATTGTCATTGCCCGGGCGATGATAATGAACCCAAAATTACTCGTGGCTGATGAACCGGTTTCCATGCTCGATGCTTCCGTCCGTGTTGAAATATTAAAACTCTTGCGGGGTTTGCAGAAAGACCACAACCTGGGTGTGATTTACATTACGCATGATCTATCTACAGTGCGGTATTTCTCGGAGCGGATTTTTGTCATGTATGCTGCTCAAATGATCGAGAAAGGAAATGTGGATCAGATTATTAAAAATCCCAAACATCCTTACACCTTTGCTTTATTGGAAGGCACTTCCGATCCTGACGCCAATAACGCTTCCATCCAGAAGGAAGTTCCTCCAGGTGAACCCCCCAGCTTGGTGAATCCTCCTGAGGGATGTCGTTTCCACCCGCGCTGCCCGAAGATCATCAAAGGGTTATGTGATAGTCAAATGCCGCCGGAATTTGAGCCCGAAGCCGGGCATTTTGTGTCGTGTTGGTTGTATAAATGAGGTTTTTAACACCGGGTCGAATGATCTTTTTTGGATTATTCCTCATGATCACAGGGGTTGTCTTACCTTTGCTGATGGTTATTAAGGTGCTTGAGTCAACCTTCTTTCTGAACTTTTTTTCGTATGCTGCCTCTTTGATAGGGATGGTTCTGGGCATCATCGGAACTGTTTCTTATTCTCGCAGAAGCCGCCAGAAAAGAAATCAATAAATAGAAACTGTTCTGAAATCACCTTGGTGATCTCACAAAGTCAATTGATTCAGTACGTAGTGGTAATACTAAAGAATTGACATTTTGGTTGGAATAAAAAAAGTGTTAAGGTTTAGGTTTCACCCATTGTGTGGAACAATAACATTGAATAAGTAACAATAAATTATGAAATTTGCCAGGCTGGTGTCAGATTACATCCTTTGCAAGAAACTGAATTACCAACCTGCAAAGCTATTGATATGTTGTGGTTTGACCCGCATAATCGCGTAAAATCATAAAAGATATTGGTGAAATCAGACCCCGGACAACCGGGGTCTGTCTTTTTAATCTCACAATGCTTTATAATCGAAACAGAGTGATCTTTTTTGAAGCTTGCACCGCAGAATTATTACTAAAAGTAAGGATTACCTCACCCCAACGACTTAGAAAAGTGCAGGGTGAGTCAGGAGAAGACAGATGGATTATCGTTATCAAAAAACACTTGGCAAAATTACTCTAATCGTGATTGCGGCCAGTCTTGCTCTTTCGGCCTGTTCAGGTAAAAACGGTCAAGAAACACCACTTACACCGCCTTCTGAACCCACGGCTGCAACGACCCCCACTGCCACGCCTACTACCAAATTGACGGTTTGCCTTGGTGAAGAACCACAAACCCTATATCTTTATGCTGCATCAACCCAGGCCATGTGGAGCGTGCTGGAGGCCATTTATGACGGCCCAATAGACACTCAAAACAACATACCGGTTCCGGTTCTCTTGAATGAATTACCTTCACTTGATAATGGGGGCGTTAAACTGCAATCAGTACCTGTCAGCCAGGGCGACAAGGTTGCCAACACACAAGGGGATGTGGTTTCGCTGCAAAAGGGCGTCAGGGTTTTCCCCGAAGGTTGCACCACAGAGTCTTGCATTGTGGAATGGGATGGCGCTTCACCCTTGAATTTGGTGCAGATGACCGCTGATTTCAGTCTGCTGCCAGATTTGAAATGGTCAGATGGCGAAGCACTTACAGCGGATGATTCGGTCTATTCTTATCAACTCAGTGCAGACCCCGCCACCAGGGTGGTCAAAACCAACATTGACCGCACTGCAGCTTATGAAGCCGTGGATATTCAAATCGTCAAATGGACGGGTGTTCCTGGTTATCTCACTACAAGACCCGCCAGTTTCTTTTGGCTGCCTCAACCCAAACACTTGCTTGAAGCATATACTGCTGAAGAACTCAATTCAGCCGAAATTACCAACAAAACCCCTATAGGTTGGGGCGCTTATCAAATCGCTGAATGGATTCCAGGCAGAGAAATTCGCTTGATCAAGAACCCCAATTATTTCAAGGCTTCTGAGGGCTTGCCCAAATTTGACGAATTGATATACCGTTTCTTGCCGACTGTGCCAAATGCCGATCTTTCACCCCTGGTGACTGGTGAGTGCGACATCATGGAGACCTCCACTGGTCTTGAAGACCAGATTCAGACGGTGAGAGAACTTGAACTAGCTGGTAGTATTACCTCATATTTTGGCCAAGGCCCCGCCTGGGAAGCCATAAATTTTGGCATCAAACCTGCTTCATACGATGCTGTTTACAATCCTTACGAAGACCGCCAGGATTTCTTTAGTGATATACGGACACGCCAGGCTTTTGCATCTTGTATCAACCGTCCAGCGATCATTAGCGAAGTGCTTTTCAGCCAATCACAAATCCCTTCTACTTACTTGCCGCTCACCAATCCGCTAGCCGTTCAAAATCTTCCCATCATTGGATATGACTCCACCAAGGGCATCCAGTTGTTGGAAGAAGTAGGCTGGTTTGATCAAGATGGCAACCCTGACACCGCTCGAACGGCAGCAGGGGTAGACAATGTGTTTAATGACACACCTTTTAGCGTGTCTTATTCAGTCACAGATACAGAACAGAACCGCCAGATCGCGCAAATAGTGGTTTCATCCATGAAAGACTGCGGTGTTGAAGTTGCTCCACAGTTTCTAGCCCCTTCTGATTTGCTCGCGGCTGGTCCTGAGGGTCCTCTTTTTGGACGTAATTTCGATCTGGCGCAGTTGGGCTGGTCTTCAGGCAATACACCCTCCTGCTTTTTGTATACTTCATCTGAAATTCCGACTGAAAAAAACCAATGGCTCGGAACCCGATATGGCGGCATTAACCTGACTGGCTACTCCAACCCGGATTATGATGCATACTGCAGCGCTATGCTGAACGCTGGTCTGGATGTTGACACTTTCAACCAGAACAATCAATTCACCCAGCAGATACTGACAAATGACCTTCCAATGTTGCCATTGTTCTATCAGATTAAGGCAATGGCTTCACGTGTCGATCTTTGCGGCATATCATTGGATACCAGTGCTCGCAGTGGTCTGAACAATATTGAGAGCCTCGAAATTTCTGAGACATGTGAGTCAAACTAAGTTTATTGGTGATATGGAAAAAATGAAGTTGGCTAAACGCTCTTTTTTGTGTTAAAATCTACTTCGCGATAAAGGAGTATCCCTTGGGGCATGGTGCAATGGTAGCACGCCAGACTTTGGATCTGTCTATCTTGGTTCGAATCCAGGTGCCCCAGCCTGAAAATGACTATCATCTTGGAAGAACGAGAGAGGTCGCTGCTTAATTGTTACGACCCGGAAGGCGAGCCAGCAAAGTTCCATTCATGCTGTTGCTCGTTTTTTTATCTGTCAGCAGCCCTCATTAGGAGCGAAAAATGAAAATCAACACCATTATCCTGGCAGCAGGACAGGGTACTCGCATGATATCGGAGCTGCCAAAGGTGCTTCATCCTGTCAACAATAAACCTTTGATTCTATATTCCATACAGGCAGCCAAAGCCGCTGGTTCGGATCAACCCCTTATCATCATCGGCAACGGTGCTGACGCTGTGAAGAAGACAATCGGAGACGGTGCGCGTTTTGTGCTGCAAGCAGAGCGTCTGGGCACCGCCCATGCAGTCATGGTGGCTGAGTCTGAACTAAAAGGCAAGGGTGACCTGGTTTTGGTCATTGCCGGGGATATGCCGCTTTTAACTGCTGATACTTTGAAGCAGTTGGTTCAAAAACAAAGCATAAACCAGGGACCGTTGACCATGCTGACCGTACACTCTGATAATCCACGCGGGTTCGGACGCATTCTACGCGGCATGGATGGCGAGATCAGGGCGATTGTAGAAGAAGCCCAGGCCAGTGAGGATGAACTCAAGATTGATGAACTAAATGTTGGCGCTTATTGCTTCAACTCAGATTGGTTATGGAAAGCACTTAAGAAAGTGCAGCTCTCTCCGAAGGGTGAATATTACCTCACTGATCTGGTCGGTATTGCGGTAACCGAAGGAAGCCGGGTAGGTTCCATCCAGTTGGATGATGAAGAAGAAGCGCTTGGCGTGAATAACCGCATCCATTTGGCTGATGCTGAACGCATCATCCGCAGGCGGGTGAATGAAGTGCATATGCTGGCCGGTGTCTCGATGGTTGATCCCAATCTGGTATATATAGAAGAGGGCGTTACTATCGGCAAAGACACCATCCTTCATCCGGGCACACGTTTGAGTGGCGGTACCAGCATCGGCGAATGCTGCGAAATTGGCCCGAACACCATCATTGACGGTTCCACGGTGGGCGGTCACTGCCACTTATTAGCATCCGTCATTGAGGGTGCAGTACTGGGTGATCATGTCGGCATGGGTCCATACTGCCATCTACGCAGGGGGGCTCTTCTGGGCAATAATGTACACATGGGTAACTTTGGCGAGGTGAAAGATTCCAGTCTTGCGGATGGCGTGAAAATGGGACATTTCTCTTACATCGGCAACGCCACCATCGGCGAGAACGTCAATATTGGAGCTGGCACCATTACCTGTAATTTTGATGGAGAACATAAGCATCCCACAGTGATTGGGGATGATGCCTTCATCGGCAGCGATACCATGTTGGTGGCACCGCTAAAGATCGGCAAAGGTGCTAAAACTGGTGCTGGATCGGTTGTAACGCATGATGTACCAGACGGTGAAACAGTGGTGGGTGTGCCTGCCAGAAAATTAAAGGATAAATAACATGCTTCTTGCCTGGATATTGGCTGGTCTTTTCTTAATCTTCGATATATTTTTTTCATTTTTAAGGGCTGCGATGGTTAATGTGAGGGTTCCCCAATTGCTCGAACTTGGCAGCGACGACCCTCAGCAGCTTGAAGAAACTATCACCTTTTTAGAAAAACCCCATTTGCGGGCAACCTTGCGTTTTTTGGTGGCGCTAACCCATATTCTGTTGGCAGCGTGTGTTTGGGCTATTTGTTCCTTTAAGCTGCCAAACCTGTCTTTTGGTGCCATAATCGGCATTCTCGTGGCTCTGTTGCTCTTCATTTTGACGCTAGAATTTACGATTGAACGAGTACCGTTAAAAAACCCCGAATCCTGGGCTTTGCGCCTTACTGCTGTTGGTAGATTCCTTAACGTTGTCTTTAGTCCTATTTCAAAAACATTGGTGTGGTTGCAGGGTACCGATACCCTGACCCAGCGCTCACTTGGATCTGTGACAGAAGATGAGTTGAAAACCTGGGTCGAAATGGGCGAACCTGAAGGGGATTTGGAACCTGACGAACGCAAGATGATCTATTCAATCTTCCAATTTGGCGAAACGCTTTGTCGCGAGATCATGGTTCCGCGTATGGAAGTGTTGGCATTGGAAGTTAAAACACCTCTGAACCAGGCCATTAATGCCTTTATTAGTTCTGGCTATTCTCGCGTACCAGTATATGACGATGAGATTGACAATGTAGTGGGCATGCTCTATGCCAAAGACTTGCTCAAAATTCATGGCAACACCAATGATAAAAGTGCCATCAAAAAATTCTTGCGCAAGGTTTATTTTGTGCCTGAATCTAAAAAAGTGGATGAACTGCTGGCTGAAATGCAGGCAAACGGCATTCACATTGCAGTGGTGGTGGATGAGTATGGGGGAATGGCGGGTTTGGTTTCTTTGGAAGATATTGTTGAAGAGATTGTTGGCGAAATTCGCGACGAGTTTGATCAAAGTGAAGAGCTGTTGGTTCAAAAAATCTCCGAAATTGAAATCCTCTTTAAAGGGCGGGTTTCTTTGGACGATTTCAATGACGCACTGGAGACACATCTTGATCCTGACATGACCGATACCCTGGGCGGCTATTTCTATAGTGAGTTGGGACGTGTTCCTGCCGAAGGTGACCGCCTGGATATGGAAGGTTGGACTCTGACCGTGGAGGAAGTGCGTGGAAGACGGGTTGGGCGAATTCGCGCACAAAGGCTGCAAATCAACGAAATGGAGAGTATTTAGATGCAGTTATCCCCTGAACTTCAAAAACAACTGATTGAAACAGCCATACAGGTTCGTGAATGGTCTTATGCGCCTTACTCAAAGTATCGGGTGGGAGCAGCCTTATTGACCACCTCTGGCAAGGTCTATGACGGGGTAAACATTGAGAATGCTGTTTATCCACTGGGGCTATGCGCTGAGAGAGTGACGATTTTTAAAGCCGTATCTGAAGGTGAACGCGATTTTGTGGCTATGGCAATTGCCACTGAGAACGCAGGAATGCCCTGCGGCTCGTGTCGTCAGGTCATGGCAGAATTTGGGCTGTCGATGCGTGTGATCGTCGTTGACACGTCTGGAATAATCCATTTTGAATCCACTGTTGATGGATTACTACCGGGAGCCTTTACCCCCAAAGACCTGATCTGAGGCAGAAGTGCCCAAAACAGAAAGAACCCTGCGGGTCGAAGCCATCGTGCTCCACCATACCAATTGGGGAGAAGCAGACCGGCTGCTGACAGTTTTTACAAAGTCGCATGGTAAGCTGCGTGCGATTGCCAAGAGTGTGCGCAAGATGCAATCCCGCAAGGCAGGGCACCTCGAACCTTTTTCGCATTCCACTCTGATGCTGGCCAAAGCGCACGATTTGTGGATCGTCACGGATGCTGAGACGATCGATGCTTTTTCGCCGCTGCGTGAAGACCTTCAGTTGATGACCCGAGCTGCTTATGTGATTGAGCTGCTGGATCGCTTCACCTTTGAAGAAGGTCAGAACTGGCAGTTATATCAATTGGTAGTCGATAGCTTAAAGCGGTTGTCAGAAAGCCAAGATTCCTTTGTGCCATTACGTTTCTACGAAATGCGCCTGCTCGACTTGCAAGGGTTTCGGCCCATGTTGTTCGAATGTGCAAAATGCCGCAAAGAAATTCAAGCTGAAGATCAATTTTTCTCCGCCGAGCTGGGCGGTGTGTTATGCCCGAGCTGCGGCGCACGCAGTGACGATTCCCGCCTGATCTCAATGGATGCCCTGCGCTTCATGCGCCATTTTCAGCGCAGTGACTACAAAACTTCACTCAAAGCCGACCCGACACCGAAGACCAGGTTAGAGGTCGAAGCACTGATGAACCATTATTTGACCTATCATCTTGAAAGAAAACTCAACACCCCCGAATTCTTCAAACAAATTCAAAACTGAAAATTTCAAAACCCATTTCAATACGCTCAAATCAATTCCCGTCAGGGTATAATTGGAACACTTAAAAATTCGCCGCAAGCGCGGGAGGTTGTATGAAAGAACCCCTTGATTTTCAATCCGTGATCATGACCCTACAAAAATTCTGGGCTGACCAGGGCTGTTTGATTTGGCAGCCTTATTACAACCAGATTGGTGCCGGCACGATGAACCCTGGTACCTTTTTGCGTGTATTAGGCCCCGAACCCTGGAATGTGGCATATGTAGAGCCCTCCATTCGGCCTGATGACGGACGTTACGGCGAAAACCCCAATCGTTTTCAGCAGCATTATCAATTTCAGGTCATCCTTAAACCTGATCCCGGTAACCCGCAGGAACTGTATTTGAAATCACTTGAAGCGCTGGGCATCAACCCGCGCGAACACGACATCCGCTTTGTCGAAGATAACTGGCAGCAGCCCGCGCTGGGTGCCTGGGGTCTCGGCTGGGAAGTCTGGATGGACGGCCAGGAAATCACCCAATTCACTTACTTCCAACAAGCCGGTGGTATCACTCTAGATCCGGTGGCAGTTGAGATCACCTACGGCCTTGAGCGCATCGCCATGCCACTGCAGAGCATTTCTCATGCGCGCAACATGCATTGGAACAAGGATCACACCTACGGCGAGATTAACTTCCAGGGCGAGGTGGAGCACAGCAAGTATTATTTTGAAATTGCAGACGTTGACCGCATGCGTCAACTTTATGCACTTTATGAAGCAGAAGCCGAAGAAGCCTTGAAGAACGGGTTGGTGCTTCCGGCTCACGATTATATTCTCAAGTGTTCACATACTTTCAATATTCTTGACACCCGAGGCGCAGTAGGCGTCACCGAACGCCAGGCATTGTTTGGACGCATGCGCGAAATGGCCCACCGCAACTCTGAGGCTTATGTCGAGCAGCGCCGCAAGCTTGAATTCCCCTGGTTGAATGAAAGCTTGATTGATGAAACCAAAGTAGTCACAAAAACTGCAAAAGCCACACTGCCGGTTGGCCCTGCACCCTTCCTGGTCGAAATCGGCACTGAAGAACTACCCGCTGCCGACCTGCAATCCGCCCTGGAGCAGCTTACCGAGCGCGTCCCCGCCTTATTGGATGAACTGCGTTTGACTCATGGCGAAGTCAAGATTCTTGGCACTCCCCGCCGTTTGATAATCTATGTTGAGGGTCTCGCCGATCAACAGGCTGAACGGACTACCGTAGTGAAAGGTCCCCCCGAAAGCCGCGCCTTCGATACCACCGGTCAACCCACCCGCGCCCTTGAAGGTTTTGCAGTGGGCAAGGGTGTCAGCGTCAAAGACCTTGAAGCTCGCGAGATTGACGGCGGCCGCTACATGGTGGCGTTGGTTAAAGAATCTACCCGCCCGGCTTACGATGTGCTGCTTGAAGCACTGCCAGCTCTGGTGGCCGGAATAAAATTTGACAAAGTTATGCGCTGGAACTTTACCAATGTAGCCTTTTCACGTCCCATTCGCTGGCTGCTGGCCATGCTGGGCACCGCCTCCATCCCCTTTGAATATGCCGGTCTCACCGCCGCTGCTGTCACGCACGGCTTACGCTTCATTGAGCCGCAGGAACTGCCGGTCAAGGACGCCAAGGATTATTTTACCCAACTGAAAGCACAGGGCATCATGGTGGATCCTGTCGAGCGCAAAGAAACCATCCGCGCTCAAGTCTACAAGATCATGGCCGGGGTGAATGCCCTAGAAAAAGTGGATGAAGACCTTCTGGACGAAGTAAACACCCTGGTCGAAGCCCCCACCGCTTTATTGGGTACTTTTGATTCTGCACACCTTTCAGTGCCTACTGAGGCGTTGATCTCGGTAATGAAGAAGCATCAGCGTTACTTCCCGGTGCTCAGCAAAGAAGGCAAATTGATGCCGCATTTCATTGCGGTGCGTAACGGCGACAAGCAGGGTCTGGATGTGGTTACCGACGGTAATGAACAGGTCATTCGCGCCCGCTTTGCAGACGCCAACTTCTTCATCAATGAAGACCTCAAACACAAACTCTCAGACATGCTCGATAAATTGGGTACACTTACCTTCCAGCAAAAACTGGGATCCATGCTTGACAAATCGGTGCGCATCCGCAAAATGGTTGAAGCACTCGGTCCGCAGTTGGGTTTGTCCCCGGACGAACAGCAATCCGCCCTGCGCGCTGCGGAACTGTGCAAGGCCGATCTCGTGACCCATATGGTGGTTGAAAACACCTCCCTGCAGGGGGTGATGGGGCGCTATTATGCCAAGGCTTCAGGCGAGAATGAAGAAGTGGCACAAGCGCTCTTTGAACATTACTTGCCGCGTTTCATGGGCGACGCAGTGCCTTCCAGCAAGATTGGCCTGGTCATCGGTCTGGCCGACCGCCTGGATTCATTAGCCGGGCTCTTCGCTGCCGGTTTGGCGCCTACGGGCACCAAAGACCCCTTCGCACAGCGCCGCACAGCCCTTGGATTGGTGCAGTGCCTTTCATCATTTGACCTTAATTTTGATCTCAAATCAGGTCTTGAATTAGCCTCTCAAAACATGCCCATCGCTCTGACCGTTGAAAGTTTGCAGGCCAGCCTTGATTTCATCGTTGGGCGTCTCAAGAACAGCCTCACCGACCAGGGGTTCCGTTATGATGTGGTTGAAGCTGTACTAGCCGAACAGCAAACGAACCCCGCAGGCGTCATCCGCGCGGTGCGTGAATTGAACGCCTGGGTGAACCATGCAGATTGGGCGACCATCCTGCCCGCTTACGCACGCTGCGTGCGCATCACCCGTGATCAGAAAACGGTCTTTACGGTGGACCCTGCCAACTTTGAAGAAAAATCAGAAGAAGCACTTTACAAAGAAATCGAAAAGGTTGAAAAACTCATCCGTAAAGCTGGCTCGGTGGATGACTTGATTAAAGCTTTCCAGCCCATCATCCCGGTAGTCAACCAGTTCTTTGACGCGGTGTTGGTGATGGCAGAGAATGAAAAAGTGCGCGCCAACCGCCTGGGGATGCTGCAACGCATCGCTGCTCTGGCCAAAGGAACCGCTGATTTCTCTTGCCTCGAAGGTTTTTAAATGTTTTTTCGACTAAAAAGAGAGCGACTTGCCTATCTCGTTGATGTAAGATAAAGTTATTAAAATGACAACTCCTTCAGTATCGTATCCTCGAATAATTATTGGTAAGGAATTACCTAATACAAAGAGAAATATTCTCAACATTAGTGATCAACCTGTACATGATTGGTATCGCTTTGTTTTGTCTTACCCTCCACAATTAGTCAGGAAGTATTTATCAGATTTTAATATTGATTCATCAAAAAAAGTTCTAGACCCTTTTTGCGGAACTGGTACAACAAATGTTGAATGCAAGTTACTTAATATTGAAAATATTGGAATCGAAGCAAATCCTTTTCCGTACTTTGCAAGTAAAGTAAAAACGAATTGGAATATAAACCCAAAGCGATTAATTAGTAACTCACAATATATTGCTAATGTTGCTATTTCTGAGATAAAAAAAACAGGGTATCTGGATGGCCAATATACTGAACTAACCGGTGATGAACTTTTTACACTTTCCGAGGCAAGTGAAAAATTATTAATAACTAACTCAATAAGCCCCTTGCCAAAACACAAATCGATAATTTTGTTAAATTGTATTAGAAGATTAGCCGATAGAGAGTTGGTACACCATCAAGAACTTGCTTTTGCAAAAGCGTTAGTTTTCCAAACGAGTAACCTTGTGTTTGGTCCAGAAGTCGGCGTAGGAAGAATTAAACAAGATGTCCCTATAGTATTCAATTGGTTAAATGAGATTATTAAGATCGCATACGATATTCAATCTATCAATGACAACAGTACTCAAACAGATATATACCAAATTGACTCACGAGAATTGTCTTTGTATTTAGAACCAAAATCAATTGATGCTGTAATTACGTCACCCCCTTACCCAAATGAAAAAGATTACACGAGAACAACACGACTTGAATCAGTTTTTCTTAATTTTATAAATAATAAAGATGATCTAAGAGCAATAAAAGGTGGATTGGTAAGATCTAATACTAGAGGGATTTATAAAGCTGATGATGATTATCGTGAGATAGAAGATGTTTCAGAGATAATGGAACTTGCGGAAAAGATTGAAAACAGGCGCATTGAGCTAGAGAAGACTTCGGGATTTGAAAGGATGTATCATAAAGTAACTTTGAACTATTTTGGTGGAATGGCTTTGCATTTAAAAAATCTCAGAAGTTCGTTAAAACCAGGTGCAACATTAGCTTATGTTGTTGGTGACCAAGCGTCTTATTTTCGGATCATGATTAAGACAGGTGAGTTATTAAGCCTGGTCGCAAAAAAATATGATTATGAAATTGAAGGTCTGGACTTGTTTCGAACTCGATTAGCTACTTCAACTCGTTCACAATTGAGAGAAGAAGTATTGTTATTAAAATGGCCAGGATAGATATGGGGAAGAAAATGAGAACTTTAAATAAATACGAAAAAATTCTTGTTCAAATATTTAACAATCATTTTAAAACTGGAATGACTGAATTCGAATTTGACCGGATTGAATTTTCTGCAGTTGCACAAGAACTGAAGATCACTGAACCTAAAAATTTAGGTGACCTAATTTATTCTTTCCGGTTTAGAACTAATTTACCAGAAGAAATAAGCAAAACTGCCCCAGAAGGGAAAATCTGGAGAATTCAACTTGCAGGTAAAGGTCATTATAAGTTTTCTATAAGCGATGAAGATAAAATTATCCCTAATAAATTACTGGAAGAAATTAATATCCCAGATTCTACTCCGGGATTAATATCACTATATGCATATTCTGATGAACAAGCGCTTTTAGCAATTCTTCGATATAACCGTTTATTAGATATTTTTACAGGTAAGACTTGTTATTCATTACAAAACCACCTACGTACATCCATAAAAGAAATTGGTCAAATCGAAACCGATGAAATCTATGTTGGTATAGATTCTCAAGGAGCGCATTTTGTGTTCCCAGTTCAGGCAAAAGGAAAGTCAGATAAAGTTGGATTAGTTCAAATAGAACAAGATTACGCACTCTGTGAAGCAAAGTTTCCAAATCTAAATTGTATTCCAATCGCCGCTCAGTTTCTTTCAAAGGATTTAATTGCCTTATTTAGTTTTACAAAAACAAATGATGGTTTTCGAATATCATCAGAAAAACATTATCGTTTAATTCCAACTGAGGAAGTTTCAGTTGAAGATTTTTTTAAGAAGTATTTACCAAAATAAATGACAGCAGTAGATGAAATTAAAGCACGACTGGATATTGTGGATATCGTCTCTGAGACCGTAAAACTGAGACGGTCTGGCAGAAGCTATACCGGTTTCTGTCCATTCCATCCTAATGCCAAAACGCCCGCCTTCGCGGTTTTCCCCGAATCAGGCACCTGGAGGTGCTTCGGGCAATGCAATGAAGGCGGCGACATCTTTAAGTACATGATGAAGCGTGAGGGATGGGATTTCGCAGAAGCCCTGCGCCGCCTGGCTGAACGCGCTGGCGTCACCCTTGAAACTTTTACGCCTGAGCGCAAAGCAGCAGAAGATGAATACGAACGTCTGCGCGAATTACTTGAAGAAGCGGTGAATTTCTATCAATTCCAAATGCTCAAAACCCCCGCAGGGCAGCCTGCACTTGATTTTCTTACCCGGCGCGGCGTAAAACCTGAAACCATCCAGGCTTTTGGGCTGGGTTATTCTCCTTCAGGTTATGACGGTATGGTCAATCACTTCAGCGCCAAGGGGTTCTCGACCGATGATCTACTGGCTGTCGGTCTGGTAGTGCCGCGTGAATCTGGCGGGGTGTATGATAAGTATCGCAATCGGGTCATGTTCCCCATCCGTGACGCGGCTGGCAAGATGGCCGGTTTTGGTGCACGCATCCTCGACCCCAACGATATTCCCAAATTTTTGAACTCACCACAGACCGTGCTCTTTGACAAAAGCCACCTGCTTTACGGCTTGAATTTTGCACGTAAACCCATCCGCGCACAAGATCAGGTAGTGATCGTCGAGGGTTATCTGGATGCGATCATTTTGCATCAGGCCGGTTTTGATAATACTGTCTCGCCCATGGGTACGGCGTTGAACGAAGACCAGTTCAGGTTGCTTAAAAAATTCACCCGACGCATTGTACTGGCCCTGGATGCCGACGCCGCGGGCGAAAAAGCCACCCTGCGCGGTCTTGATTTGGCTCGCAATGCGCTTGACCACGAAACCGAACTGACCTTTGATGCCCATGGTCTTTTGCGCCATGAAGCTCGCTTGCAAGCAGATGTACGCGTGACCACCATCCCCGACGGCATGGACCCTGACGAAGTGGTCTTGCGCGACCCTGAAGAGTGGCGGGCCATCCTCTCAGCGGCCCGTCCGATCGTCGTGCATGTGATGGAAACTTTGGCAAAAAGCCAAAACCTCGAAGACGCCAAGGTTAAGACTGCCGTGGCCGCCCAGATTTTGCCGCTGATTGAAGACGTGCCCTCTCCCATTGAAAGAGATACCTACAGGCAGCAGCTTGCCCGCCTGCTTAAAGTGGATGAACGCTCTTTGCTGGGCAGCCAGCGGGTGCACGAAAAACCACGCCGCCGAACGCAGCGTATTGACGAACCCGTGCAGCAGCGCAACCCCAAGCAGGAAGGTTTTGGGGTAGATAAGCGCATATCAAGCTTGGAAGCGCACTGTCTTTCGCTTTTGCTTCAACAGCCCCACCGCTATTATGAACTGGAGAGATCACTAAAGAAGTTTGGATTGGATAAGCTAGGAGTCACTGATTTTGACAGTTCAGACCATCAGATTATCGCAGATGCGTTATTTAAAGGGTTATCTCAGGATGAGCATGAGACCATCCAATTTGTGCAGGAGAACATTCCTGAATCTCTGGCTGAGCGATTAACCCAGCTTTCAGGCGTTGGGATGATTACCGAGAAGAATGAAGATAAGTTATTTGAAGATTTGGTGCGGTCGTTGATCAACCTCAGGCTGATCCGCATAAATGCTTTGCTAAATCAGATCAGGTTCATTCAATCAGATGAGGAGACCGCGGAACTTGACAAAACTGATTTGCATTCTTTGACATTAAATTATACAATTGCCAGAGGCAAGTTAGATATGGCACTTGCCAAACCAGTTGACTCAATTTGATTATTTAACATTATGGTATAGTTAACCCATGCCCCAAACGCCGACTAAAAAACCAACTGCTTCTGAAAAAACACCAAAAACCTCTTCTGCCAACCCCAACACTCCGGCGAAACCAGCCGCAGCTAAAAGGGGTGTCAAAAGATCCCCTGGGATAAAAATCCCTTTAGGGACTGAATCAGTAGACGATGATTTGCTCGCCAAGCAAGAGCCGGATGAACGTTCATTGGCTCAGGCTCGTGAAGAGTGGGGCGAAATTGTCGCTGAAGATCCGTTAGAAATTCTTGAGGATCCCAGTATTGCGCTTGAGCTCTCTGAAGACCCCGTTCGTCTTTATTTAAAAGAAATCGGACAAATTCACCTGCTAGATGCTGATTCAGAATTCCGCCTGGCAGCCAGAATTGAAGCCCTGGTGCGGGTGGATACCCTCAATAATCACACAAAACCTGAGATCGGCGCAGCCGGTCATTCTCACGCGCTCTTTGTAGGCATTGTTGAAGATATGGTCACCTCGTGGACGCGTCTTCAAGAAGATGTTTTGCGTATTGGTCATACAGAATGCCCTGACCTGGCTTTGACCCTGGCTGAGTCGCAATTACTTCGGCGTACCTGGCAGGCTGATGTGCCCTCCTACTTGCGCACCTACCTCGATAACGGCAGGTGGGGCAAAGACGCCATCTGGGAAGAGTTGGTCAGGCACGCCTATACTCTCTTTTTGGGAATGTACCTTTTACCTGAAAAGGTCTCTGAAGCTTTATTACAAAAATTATCCAAATCAGATGAAATGCCCGAACTGGCATGGTTCAAACGGCAACTTCCCAGCGATGATGCGCTAAATTATGAAATGGAAGGCATCAAGCGCCGGACTGAAGAAGCCAACCAGACCCTCATCCGCGCCAACCTCAGATTGGTGGTCAGCATTGCCAAACGCTATCTCGGTCGCGGTATCTCCTTCCTTGATCTGATTCAGGAAGGCAATCTTGGTTTATTACGGGCGGTTTCGAAATTTGATTCCACTCGCGGATTCAAATTTAGCACATATGCCACCTGGTGGATTCGACAATCTATCAGCCGCTATATCGCTGAACACGCGCGCACTATCCGCATTCCCGTTCATCTTTTCGAGGCCATTACCCGCATTTTACGTATTCAACGCTCACTGGTGCAGGTGCTTGGTCGTGAACCAACCCAGGAAGAATTGGCCCTCGAGAGCGAATTGATGACCACTGAAGACGCTGCTGCCATCAAACGTGCCCGACAGACAAACCAGCCAATAGACAGCGAACTTCAAAAACGCTGGACATGGGCAACCGTTAAAGTGCAGCGCATCTTGCAGTCTGCTGAAGAACCCATTTCGCTTGAACGCCCGGTGGGTGATGAAGAAAGCAGCCAATTGGGTGATTTCATTGAAGATGATGAAGCCCTTGAGCCGATGGATGCTGCTGCGCGTGAAATGCTGCGCGAACAGGTGCAAAATGCCCTGGCAGCCCTTTCTGAACGAGAACGCCAGGTGCTTGAATTGCGCTTTGGTTTGATAGACGGCAAAGACCACACACTTGAAGAGGTCAGCCGTTACTTCAATGTGACCCGTGAACGTATCCGCCAGATTGAGGCCAAGGCGCTGCGCAAATTGAGGCATCCAACACGCAGCAGGCACTTGCGCGAATATCTTGGCTAAAGAATCACCAACCTGATCCGATATTGTTTGTTTAAGGTTAATTGAGAATCCTTATTCCGCGCTTGCATATCATATTTATCCATGTTATACTTTTACCAATCAGTTAGTGAAAGAAAAAAAATGACAATTGGCTAATCCTGTATCTCGGTGGGGGAGCAGGTTGCCTAAAAAACCCCTTGGTAAAAAAACACACAACAGATTCTAATAACCCTGTCAAAACGGGGAAGAACGGCATAATTCTAATTAAAAATTCACGGGTGACTAATAAATGAAAATAATCGAAATGGAAAGCGCGCCGCTTACTTCGCTGCGTCAGATTGCGACCGACCTAAACATTCCCAACGCGAAAAGACTTAAAAAAGAGAACCTCATCATTCAAATTCGCCGCGCTGAAGCTGCTGCCGAAGGTATTGAAGTGCGGGGTGGAGTGTTGGAAATCACCCCGGAAGGGGTTGGTTTCTTACGGAATAACTACTCCATTGGACCGGATGATGTGTATGTTTCGCAAGCCCAATTACGGCGGTATGAACTGCGCATGGGTGATTTTGTCATCGGTGTGGTCAGGCCTCCCCGCGACGCAGAACGCCATTATGGGTTATTAAAAGTTGAAACAGTTAACGCAGTCAGCCCTGAAGAGATTCATGTTCGCAAGACATTTGAATCGCTTACACCTATCTTCCCTGACAAGCGATTTAATCTTGAAACTGATCGCACCGTCCTTTCTTCACGTTTGATCGATTTAATTGCACCTATCGGCCGTGGACAGCGCGGTATGATTGTTTCACCGCCTAAAGCTGGTAAAACAACCATCTTGAAACAGCTAGCAAATTCCATCTCTGCCAATAACCCAGAAATTCACTTGATCATCGCTCTGATCGGCGAACGCCCTGAAGAGGTCACCGATATGGATCGTTCAGTGGATGCTGAAGTGGTTGCTTCAACCTTTGATGAGCCGGTTAGCAGTCATGTGCGTATGGCAGAGATTACCCTTGAACGTGCCAAACGCCTTGTCGAGATTGGTCGCGATGTGGTAATCTTAATGGACTCGCTTACCCGGTTGGCACGTGCATATAACCTGGTGGTGAATCCATCAGGACGAACCCTGTCTGGTGGTATGGATCCTTCAGCCCTTTATCCGCCCAAGAAATTCTTTGGTGCAGCGCGTAATATCGAAGAAGGTGGATCCTTGACCATTATGGCAACCGCTCTAGTGGATACAGGTTCAAGACTTGATGATGTGGTTTACGAAGAGTTCAAAGGTACTGGTAATATGGAATTGCATCTTTCACGCCGCTTGCAAGAACGCAGAGTTTTCCCGGCCATTGATATCGAACGTTCATCCACCCGCCGTGAAGATCTGCTGCTTGGCCCCGACATACTTTCCAGAGTTTGGTTGGTGCGGCGTATGTATCTGCAAATGATAACCCCGCCCCCTGGTGGTGCCGGTATGGACCCCGCGGTGGCGACAGAAGCCATTTTACAGCGTATGGCAAAAACCAAAAACAATCTGGAGTTTTTGGAAAACATAACGGAGGACTAAGTGAGTAAGAAAGCCAAAACTCAAGAGGCTCCGGAGGTTGAGACTCCTAAAGTCGAAACTCAAAAAGTGGAGATGGCTAAAGTCTCCAGACCTCCGCTCGATTGGGGAACGGTGCTCTCATGGGGTATAACTGGATTAATGGTAGCCGGGTTGGTCCTGGTGTTGTTAAAAATTAATCCCTTTAAATCTGACACTGAAATCGTTGACAATGTTGATCCTGTTCATTCTCTTAATATCCCCCTGCCTAATTTGGCATCCGAGCTGCCTGTTAATAATTTAATCCGTGTTGCTAACATTAACACCAGCGTTCCTGAAGGGGTCAGGCAGTTTGCGGTCAAATACACGGTGGTGCCTGGGGATTCGCTTTTTACCATTGCCAAAGTTTACGGAGTAACCGCAGAATCCATTTTGTGGGCGAATTACGAAATGCTTAATGATGACCCAACCTTTCTCAAAGAGGGTTGGGTGCTCACCATTCCACCGACCAATGGCATTTATTACAAGTGGAAGGAAGGCGATACCATTGAAAAGATCGCCGAAAAGTATTTCGCCGACCCTGATGAGATCATCACCTGGCCGGGGAATAATCTTGATATCGCCAATCTGAACACCGAATATCTGACTGGTGTGAACGTGATGATCCCGGGTGGATATCGCGAATTGGTGTCGTGGATTGTACCCGTGGATTTTGCGCCAAGGGCTGGCGCTACTAAAACCATTGCTGGCCCGGGAGGTTGTATAACGCCTGAAACCGGTCCAATTGGAGGATTTTTGCAATGGCCGGTTGGTAGTCGATATCTTACAGGTTTTGATTTCACGAGCTATCATCTTGGAATTGATTTAGCTGCTGCGGAAGGGACACCTGTTTTTGCCTCTGCTGCGGGAACAGTGGTCTATGCAGGATGGAATGACAGCGGTTATGGCAATCTGGTGGCCATTGACCACAATAACGGTGATAAAACCATTTACGCTCATTTAAGCCAATTATATGTATCATGCGGGCAAGATGTCTCATCGGGTCAAGGGATTGCCTTATCAGGCAACACTGGCAAATCCACCGGCGGACATTTGCATTATGAAATCCGTAGAAATGGCCAATATCTCAATCCCTGGCAAGTATTGCCATAAGATATAAACAGATAATTAATAAATCCCCTGCGGTGTTTAATAGTCGCAGGGGATTATGGTATCTACAACAAATTTACAGGGTCCACTGTGATTTCCACCTGCACTCCGGCCGGCTGCCAGGTCGCCAGCGGATGCGCGCGCATCAGGTCTACCAGCCTATGTCCACGCAGCAAGATCTGCCAGCGGTAGCGGCCATTGCTTCTCTGGTAAAAACAGGGTGAAGGGCCGATCATCACTGTTTCTTCCCAATCTTTTTCAAACAACCAGTGTCTGATGCATTCGCCGGTTTCAACCGCTGCACGCTCCAACTGGCTTGCGTTGTAATGACTCAGTTCAATTTTCAACAGTTTCGCATAAGGCGGATAACCTGTTTGCTGGCGGTATTGCAGTTCGGTCTTTTCAAAACCGGCGAAGTCATAGGCGGCTGCTTTTTGAATGGCATAATGCTCCGGCTGGAAGGTCTGCAAGATCACTTTTCCGCCCAGTGAGCTGCGTCCGGCGCGACCGGCCACCTGTGTAATCAATTGGTACGTGCGCTCTGCAGCTCTGAAATCGGGCAGGTTCAGGCTCACATCCGCCAACACCACTCCCACCAGGGTGACGTTGGGCAGGTCAAGCCCTTTGGCGATCATCTGTGTGCCGATCAGCAGGTCTGCCCGACCGCGGGCAAATTGATCCATAATCAGGTCGTGCGCACCTTTCTTTCTGGCGGTGTCTGCATCCCAGCGCAAGGTTCTGGCTTTCGGAAACTGTTCCGCGATCATTTTTTGCAGACTTTCGGTGCCTAATCCAAACTGCTTGATGCGCGAGCTGCCGCACTGCGGACACTTTTGCGGCATCTGTCGTTTGGCATTGCACTGGTGACACACCAGTAAAGATTCGTGTTCATGGAAGGTCATTGGTGTATTGCAGCGGCTGCAGCGCAGCACATGGCCGCAATCCCGGCAAAACACATAAGAGGCACTGCCGCGGCGGTTGAGAAATAAAATGGCCTGGGACCCTCTTTCAAGCACCTCAGTGATGCCGATTTGTAGTGCGCGGCTCAAAGGTGAACGGTTGCCTGCCACCAGGTCTCCGCGCATATCCACCACTTCAACATCGGGCATGGGTAGTGTGGCAGCAGGTGCTTCCGAGGCATCAGGGTAAAGCGCCTGGTGCGCCAGTACGCGGTTGGGCAGCTCAAAAATGTTCCATTTGTTTTGTTTGAATAGAAAGCGCTGCTCCACTTCAGGGGTGGCGGACCCCATGATGAGTATAGCATTGGTCAGACGCGCATAAGCAATGGCTGTGCCCACCGCTTGATAGCGCGGTTCAACGTCTTCCTGGTGGTATGAGCCATCGTGGCACTCATCAATCACGATCAACCCTAGATTATTGAGTGGGGCAAAGAGCGCACTGCGCGCGCCCACCACCACGCATATCTCACCGCTTCTAATTCTGCGCCAGGTATCATAGCGTTCACCATCCGAAAGTTTTGAGTGGATCAACCCCACCCGCCCCGGAAATCGCCCCAAAAAACGGTTGACGGTTTGCGGGGTAAGCGATATTTCGGGTACCAGAATGATGGCTTGTTTGCCAAGTCGCAAAGCTTCTTCCACCGCGTGCAGATAAACCTCGGTCTTGCCCGAACTGGTCACACCCTGCAACAGGTTGGGCAGATTGGGTTCCAGGCCGTTGAGTTGTTGCTTGAGCCTCTCCACCACGGACGCTTGTTCAGCGGTAAGCTGCGGTGGTTTGATGTTCACCGGGTTGATCTTTGCCAGCGGGTCGCGCTGGATTTCGACTTCAGAAAACTCGATAAACTCAAGCTCAGCCAACTTTGTCAGGTCGGCAGCATTGGCGCCTGTTTCTGCATAAACAAAAGGCAGCTTGACCTCACCTTGTTCGTTTTGCAGGAATTGCAGGGCCTTCAAGCGGCGAGAATGTGCCGCGCTACCAGTTTTGCCCAGGCTTTTCAATGCTTCATCCGTTTCGGGCATGGCGGCGAATTTCACTGCCCGGCCAGTCTTGGCCTTCGCGGAGGGCGGTTTCAAGATAGGGCTGCTGAGCACAATTCCTTTCTTCACCAAACCGGGCAGGCTTTTACGCCAGTCCATATGCGGCAGAGAGTGATCAAGCTGCTTTCCGTGTAAATCACCGCGCTTTTGAAGCAGACTAATTATTCGATTTTGCAGGGGTGTCAATTCGCCGTCTTGAGGTAATTCAACAAGATGCACCAAAATGTCGGCATGTTGTGACAACCCCGGCGGCAGCATCAACTCCAGACAGGCAGAGAGGCTGCTCAGGTTTTCATCAGCCATCCACTGCGCCAATTTGATTTGTTGCGGCGTGACCACGGCCTCTTTCTCAACCAATGAATCTAATGCTTTGGGGTTTGGCACTGCCGGGTCGTCTGTGAGCATCAGCACGATGCCCTGGGTAAGCTGTCTGCCAAAAGGGATAGTCACCAGCGAGCCTGGTTTGACCTGATCTTGCCACTCTTCAGGAATCGCGTAATCAAACAACCCTGTGAGTTGTGTGATGTTTACCGCAACACGGGCAAAACGGGGAGCGCTCAAGCAGCCCCTTGTCGGGTGATGGCCAGCGCACCGTAACCCACCACGCTGCTCGTGTCTTTGGATGCCCTGGCTGAGGTGCTGTGGTCGAGCAGGGTAACCTGGTTTGCTCCAAGGGCTTTGGCAGCCCATAAAACCAGGGCCACCGCGCCAGATCCACAGGCAAAGCCTTTCTGGCTGGCTTCAGCCTGCAAGACACCCTTGGGTGAGAAGTCTGTTATGCACTTCAACATCACCTGATCAAGTGCGTTGGCGGTGGATTCGTCATAAAAATGAGAGAGATCTGTGCTGGCCACCAGCAGCACATTTTTATCGCGGAGGAGATCTGCAAGGACGAGGGCCGCTTTGCTGAGATAAGCGGGGTCAGAAGAACGCACCATCAGCGGCAGCAAGCGAAAAGGTTCTGCTAGGGCTGTTTGCAAAAATGGTAGTTGAATTTCAAGCGAATGTTCGCGGTCATTGGCTATGGGTTGGGCAGGGGGTAAACCGGCACCTTTCAAATGAAGATTGAGTTTATCGACTAAATCATGCGCAACTTCGACCTGACCCAGCGGGGTGGCATAGACGTTGTGCGCAGAGGTCACCAGGGGATAAGGCTTGTATTCATGAATGGGTGATACCACCACGCACAGATCGAAAGCTAATCCCTTGACCGTTGTAAACGCGTGACCAGCAGTCAGGCCAGAATAAAAATATCCGGCATGAGGCGCGATCAGCCCGACCAATTGCCCATTCAGCGCAGGATTCTTGGCTGCATTGAGATACCCCTCAAGCTCTTCATGCAGTTCATCTGCTTTTGAAGAATACCAGGAGCCGGCGATGGGTGAAGGTCGAATCTGAGTAACAGGATTCATATGCATCTCTATTATACAAGCGCGAGCGCCATAAAACAAAAAACAGCCCGAAGGCTGTTCTTGAGTTTTGATTAGGGCAGAATTAGAAAATCATGCGGATTGACTGCACCGTAGGTTTCGCTTCTTAATTCAAAATGCAGATGCGGGCCGGTGGAGTTGCCCGTGTTGCCCAGGGTGGCGATTTGTTCGCCCTGACTGACATTGTCACCGCAATATTTCAAGAAACTGTCGAGGTGGGCATAAACGGATTGCCATCCGTTGCCGTGGTCAACCACAATCAGGTTGCCATAACCATTTACGTTCCAGTTTGAATAGACCACCACACCGTCATCCACTGCGTAAATGATGTTGCCAATTGAACCGGCAATATCAATGCCGCGGTGGTTGGTTGAGGGTGAATAATCATAACCAGAGATCCAGGTTTCGGTGGACGGCCAGATGAAGGTTCCGCTGCCGATATAACCAGCCGTTATGATACCGCAAGCGCTGCCTGTGATTGAAGAGGTTGCTGGTTCATCGCGGGTATATTGTTCAAGCCAATCAGAAAATTCACCATATCCATTGGGGATAAAAAGCAGTTTTCCGATGGGAATATTGGGAAAAGAGAAATCACCCAATGTGGCGCGGTCTAACTGATTGGCTGGCCAATCAACGATTACATCAGGTGTGACATTGTAGAACTTGGCTACACCGTTCAAGCCGCTGCCTTCAGCCCATTCATAAACAGCGCCATCAAAAGGTGGTATCAGAATTGTAACGCCCGGGTAAATATTGTGTGGATCATTGCCAAGAATGTGCTGGTTGCTCCAAAGTAATGACTCAGGCTTTAATCCAAACTTCTCGGCAATGCCAAAAAGGGAATCCCCTTCGACAATGATATATTCGGTCATGGTTGAGCGTGGCTTTGGTGGAAGAATGGTGTGTAATTGAGCTTTACGAAAGACACTGAAACCGCTTGACAATATGGGGTTCAAGCCACCGGCATTAAAAACGACAGGGGTTGCTTCAAGTGCGCTAATGGGGGCGGTTGGCAGATCATTGCTTTTTTCAGCTTTTAAGAAAAAGCGACTCATTACCCAAACGACCAATGCGATCAATATTAGCGATGCAACCGCCGTTCCAATACGTACAGTTGTTTCTCCTAAGCCAAAATGTAGGATCTTATTCCAAATTTGGTCAAAGGTAATCGTTTTATTTGTTTCGATTTGCTCTTCAGGTTCCGTGAGCTGGAAATCATCTTCCGGTAAGGTTTCGGAAGGTATGTTGGCTTTGTCAGTCATGCTTTACCTCGGAAAAAAATCATAACATCTTGTACCTGAATGGTCAAGAAAGCAGGCTTTGAATGAATTGGAGCTGGAACGAGGTAAAAAAAGAACCTGTGGTATAACAGAAATCATATATCTATGAAATCATTAAATATCGGCAAAACATTTACATCTCTTAAATCTCCGAATTTTCGCTTGTGGTTTATTGGACAAGTGGTTTCGGTGGCTGGCACCTGGATGCAAGCTACAGCGCAAAATTTTTTGGTTTATGAATTAACCCAATCTGCCGCCTATTTAGCGATTGTGGGCTTTGCCAATGGAATCCCCACCATTATATTCACATTATTAGGCGGCCTTGCCGCAGACCGTTTTTCAAAACGAAAAGTGATTGTAATTGCACAAGCTGCCATGATGGTGCTCGCGGGGATTCTGGCTGTACTGGCTTTTACCCACTTAATCCAGCCATGGCATATCGTCGTGCTGGCCTTCTTTTTGGGAGTGGCTAACTCTTTTGACGCGCCTGCCCGCCAGGCTTTTGTGGTTGATCTGGTAGAGCGAGAAAATCTGTCGAACGCTATTGCATTAAACAGTACTATCTTCAATCTCGGAGCAGTCGTCGGCCCTGCAATGGCCGGGCTGGTGTATGCCTGGCTTGGTCCCGCCTGGTGCTTCACAATCAATTCGATCAGTTTCATCGCAGTCATTAGTGCCTTAATATTAATGAAGTTGCCTCCAAGATTAGTTATATCTTCAATTAGCTCGCCCTTTACGAAATTGACTGAAGGGTTGAAGTTTGTAATTAATGAACCCAGAATCCGCCTATTGTTAGGATACATGGCAGTGCTTTCGGTTTTTGGCTTTAGCTTGATGACTTTAATGCCAGCCTGGTCAGTCAAAATCCTTGGGGGAGATGTTCGATTAAATGGATTGCTATTGACTGCCCGCGGCGCAGGCTCATTGATTGGTGCATTGATGATTGCATATATTAGTTCGCATTTTGTGCGTAATAAAATCTGGCTAACGGGTTGGTATTTAATGCCTTTGGCATTGTTTGCATTTGCCTTTATGCGCTGGATTCCTGGGTCTTTCCTGTTGTTGGTTCTGATGGGCTGGTGTATGATGTCAGTCTTGAACATTAGCAATGCATTAATCCAGTCTTATGTATTAGATGAGATGCGGGGCAGGGTGATGAGTGTTTTCACACTGGTGTTCTTTGGCAGCATGCCCATTGGCGCACTGGTGGCAGGCGGATTGGCGACAGCCTTTGGTGAGCCTGCTACAGTCATGATCAGTGCTGGTGTAATTCTCATGGCAACTATCGGAACCCTTTTCTTTAGGAAGACCATTCAACAATTCTGATATTTATCATCCGTATTCTGATTGAAGATTCGTTTTGATATCCCCCTAAAAAAAGTATATTGAAAACTACTTTCATTTAATCGTAGATCCAATCACCTTGTCTTGAAGATTCAAATTTGGTATATTCAAATTTGATGGAGTAATATTTACAAGCATTTGAAACATTATGATTCAAAGGGTAATCTTGGGAGAAGAATGAAAAAACACTTAATGAGGTTAAAAACATGGCTGGTGATTGCCATATGTCTAAGTTTATCTGCATGCAATTTGCCTGATGGCAATTCAGACACGTCAGAAATCGCCGTTCAGCAAACAAGTGTTGCCCAAACCGTTGTTGCCATGCAGACACAATTGGCCGTCAATGAAACCCCGGTTGTACCTCTAATCGCGACCAACACCCCCGGAGTAGAACTGCCTACAGCCACGCACACAGCAACATTATTGCCGCCTACCCCCACCATAACCAATACACCCGCACCCACCTTCCGCATCAGCAAAGTGGTTGATGTTACATTCCCGGATGACACATTGGTTAAACCCAACACGGAATTTACCAAAACGTGGCGTGTTACCAACGGCGGCACCGGCACCTGGACGCCCGGTTTCAAGCTTGTTTTCATCAGTGGAGATGCGTTGGGCGGGCCGGCTTCAGTATCCATTGGGCAGACGGTTCTACCTGGCAACAGCATTGATTTATCAGTGAAGATGAAATCCCCTGGCACTACCAAGACTTATCAGGGTAAATGGATGCTGCAAACCGACAAAGGCACGACCTTCGGTTTGGGTGCCAACGCAGACGGATCTTTTTGGGTCAGGATTAAAGTGGATCAAAATTTGGCGGTGACAGCCGCGACAGTATCCGTAACACCAGTGGATCATAATGGCGTTTGCCCGGTTAATTTGGCAATCACCGCATCAGTCACAACCAACACCTCTGGAAAGATTACCTACTATTTCATTACTTCGCTGGGTAATTCTGGCACTATGGAACTCACATTTGATGCTGCCGGCGCAAAGACGACCCCTGTGTATGCACTACCTGTCACTACTACCGGGCCGGTGACCGTTTCTTTCTATAATGACTATCCCAACCACCAGGAATTTGGGGCGGTGACTATCCCGGTTACTTGTGTACCTTAACGATCATAACCTTCGCGGATCACAGAGTCCGCGAAGGTTTTTTTAGTGCACACTTAAACTGGTTCTGAATCGCTTGAGCTTCAGTCAGCCCACATTGACAGAGGCCCCTTTTGGATTATAATAACCGACGAACAAATCACCATGGTCCACTAGCTCAATGGTAGAGCAACTGACTCTTAATCAGCAGGTTCAGGGTTCGAGCCCCTGGTGGATCACAATTTAAAGAGCCTATTCGGGCTCTTTTTTGCTATCAGGTTCAGGGCACCCTTGGGGTGTGATATTCGAACCCCAGGTGGATCCCAATTTAAAGACCCTATTCGGGCTCTTTTTTTTTATCAGGTTCAGGGCACCCTTGGGGTGTGATATTCGAATCTTTGGTGGAACACAATTTAAAGAGCCTATTCGGGCTCTTTTTGCTATCAGGTTCAGGGCACCCTTGGGGTGTTATATTCGAATCTT
>CAKMKJ010000052.1 GCA_927443345.1 uncultured Anaerolineaceae bacterium
AAAAAATCTATCTGTTTTTCAACTTTTTGCGCACATGATATAATTAACCCAATTATTTATTTGTCTATTTTTTGGAGGCTAGGACAATGGAAATCATCTCAAGTCAATTTAAACACTGTGATGTGGTAAAAGTCATCGGCAGATTAGATAGTTCCACTGCCCCTGCACTGATTGACCAATTAAACAAAATCACTGACGAGAACCGCTACAAAATCGTGATGGATTTCAGTGAATTAACCTTCATTTCAAGTGCAGGGTTGCGTGTATTAATTTCAACGCTAAAAAACTGTAAACGATACAATCGCGGAGAATTGGTCCTCGCATCACTTGCTCCAAATATTTTGTCAGTTTTCGATCTGGCTGGTTTTACCGTTATCTTTAAAATATTTCCTGATGTTCTTGCCGCAGTGGGGGCATTCTAGACGTTTGTTAAATGCCAACAAAAACTTTTCCAGGTGTTTATGCAAGCCTGACCGAAATTGCTGACTTTGTCAAAGATTCGGCTGAAGAAATCGGGTTCAATCCTGCAGATATATTTTCATTAGAAACAGCCGTTGATGAGGCTGTTTCTAATATTATTGAGCATGCTTACGAGGGTGAAGGTAAAGGTGAGATCGTCTGTACGGTTGAACCACAATTTGACGCAGTAACAATCATTCTTGAGGATCAGGGCAAATCCTTCGATCCCTCTTGTGTCCCCATCCCGGATGTGACTGCTGATCTTGATGATCGCCTGGATCATGGGTTGGGTGTATACATGATGTGCCAGCTTCTTGATGATATTCATTTTGAATTTCTTGACGGCACCAACCGACTCACCCTGTTAAAAAAGAAAACGGCTGAACCCTTATCCGTTTTAAAACTTGAACCCTTGCAATTGTGGAAACATTTTTTAAATCTCGGTGATGAATTAATCAAACAGCCAAATGCGTTAGTCTTATGCAAGAAATTTAGCCAAAAAGTTGAACAAGAACTCGCTTGTACTGCACAAATATGGCTGGCAAAACCTTATTATCCTTTGCCCGGTGAACCTGAAGTAGAAACGCTGCCTAATGATGATGCTCCCAAGATCGTTCAACAGTCATCCGCAGAAAACAAAATTATTGCAGCACTTTCAGATAGTGAATTGGCGCTGCCAATAATTACCCAAAATAATACCCTTGGTGTCTTATATACAAAAAGAAATGACGATCATCCATTTAGCGATCAAGAGAAACAGCTTCTTGAAGCCTTGGTAGCCACAGTTGCCGTCTCTATGCAGGTCAACCGTCAGGTGGTACTGAAAAATTGGCGCTATGATCAGATCTCACTCGTAAGATCAGTAAGCTCCCAAATTGCAAATGTACTTGACCTGGATGAGTTATGCAAACGAGTGACAAATCTTATTCAATGTTCTTTCAATTATTACCATGTCTCATTGTACACAATAGAAGAAGGGTTAAATACCTTACGATTTAGAGCCAGTTCTTTGAATTGCGCACCAAGCGCAGAACCATCTTTGTTCAACATCAAAATTGGTGAAGGGTTAATTGGTACGGTTGCCTTAACCGGTAAAGAGATTATTGCCAATGATGTGACCAAGGAACCGCGTTTCAAAGAATTCTCTGATCTTCCTGAGACAAAATCCGAGGCAGTCATACCTCTATTGGTTGAAAACCGAATTCTCGGCGTGTTGGATGTTCAAAGCGATAACATTGGTGCTTTTCATGAAACAGATTTGCTTGTGGTTC
This sequence comes from uncultured Anaerolineaceae bacterium, assembly GCA_927443345.1. Lineage (GTDB taxonomy): Bacteria > Chloroflexota > Anaerolineae > Anaerolineales > Anaerolineaceae > UBA6107. The sequence goes on from CAKMKJ010000052.1 coordinate 1,731, forward strand.
GTACACTTGCTGACAACATCGCTTTGGCAACCGAAGGTGCCCGTATTTACGAAAAATTGGAAGAACGTGCAAAACAGATGTCAGCCGTTGCAGAAATCAATTATGCCTTGTCTTCCATTCTCGACCTTGAAAAATTGCTCAAAGAAATCGTCAATGTGATTCACGACCGATTTTCTATCCCGTTAGTTCATATCTACACAGTACATTCAGGTCGACAAAAAGTGATATTTCAAGCAGGTAGTGGCAAGCGAGCTCGAAACCTGAAAATGAATTCATTTGCCTTTGATCTTGAATCACCCATTGGTATTATTCCTCATGTCGCCCGCACGGGACAATCCATGTTGGCAAATGATGTCACAAAAGAACCTTTGTTTCGTCCAACACGAAACGCGCCTAATGAAACAAAAGCAGAAATGACAATCCCTCTGAAATTCGGAGATACCGTTTTAGGTGTTTTGGATCTTCAATCCAATGAACCCAATGTGTTCAATGATGGTCAACTTGATTTATTTGAAGGTTTGGCATCAGGCATTGCCCTATCCATTCGCAATGCGACCCTTTTCCGTACCGAAATTTGGCGCCGCGATGTAGCTGAAACTTTCAAAGACGTGGCAGGTATGCTTTCTTCTAACCTGGCTTTGGATGAACTTTTAGAGCGGATTCTCAACCAACTTGAAAACACATTACCGTGTGACGCATCAGCCATTTGGCTGTTGGATGATCATGGCAACGAAACTGATCAACACAGGAACATTCGTCTGGCCGCCGTGCGCGGAACCCATCGCAAAAAAGTGATTGCTGCACGCGAAGAATCCGAATCAGTTAGCCAATTTCTCGATCTTCCAATAATTCAAAAAATACCCGTCATTCGAAAACCAACCGATCCATATGGCCCATTAGGCGTTGCGGGTGGTTTTCAACCGGATTACTCTTCTATAGCAGTGCCATTGCTTTCTGGTGAAGATGTTATTGGCGTGCTTACGCTGGCGCATCATGTGACTGGACGTTATGGATCAGAAGCCAGTTTGATTTCTTCAACCTTTGCCAGTTATGCTGCGGTCGCCATTGAAAATGCCAGCCTTTATGCAAACGCCCAGGCAGATGCATGGTCATCGACTGTTTTGTTACAGGTTGCAGAGGCCATGCAATCGATCACCAGTTTAGAAGAACTTCTATCCACCATGGTTCGGTTGACACCATTATTGGTCGGTATCAACCAATGTGCCATTTTCCTCAGAAATCAAAGCGAGAGCTCTTACCTTTTAGAATCTTGGTATGGTTTCACGCCTGAGGATGATGAAAAATCTTTACGGGAAGACCAATCTCTATCAATTTTAAAGATGCGTTTAACCCAAGAACCTGTCTTTATTACAGACCCTGTATCCGACCTGGGTATGAGAACGTTAACTTATGATACTGAAACCGGCACTTTGGTCCTTATACCCATGCTCTCACACGGAGAAATCCTTGGCGGATTCCTGGTGTCGCATAATAGTTCCGGTGAATTTGGTATTCGCAATATTTTCAATGAACAAACGCTTGCGATTTTACAAGGCATTGCTCGTCAGACTTCCATTGCATTAGAAAACATTCGCTTAATTGAAAGTAGACAAGAAGAAGCATATATCACTGCTGTATTATTACAGGTTGCTCAGGCAGTTGTCAGCCAAAATAAACTTGAAGATATTCTGGATACAATTGTCCACCTGATGCCAATTCTGGTTGGAGTGAATACCTGTGTGATTTACCTGTTTGATGAGAAAACCAACAATTTTAATGCGGCAAACGCCATTGCACCAACCCATGCTGAGACCGATGAATTATTAAACCAGGTTTATAAGCCTGGCGAAATGACTTTGCTGGATGATTTAATGCATTCCAACAGCATGCTTTCATGTCCGCTTGAAAATCCTGACATTTCTCCATCAGAATGGATTTCACTTCAGTGGATAAATAACGATGACACAGACTTCTCTTCAAATCGCAATTGGCTGCTGGGTGTACCGCTATCCATTAAGGGCGTGGTGTTTGGAGCTTTGATAGCGAAAGAAACAAATATCTTGCCTGAATTTCACCCCAAACGCCTTGAACTAATCCGCGGTGTGGCGCAACAAACCACCCTGGCGATTCAGAATGAACGGCTAAAACAAGAAATGGTTGGCCGCGAACGGATGGAACGGGAGTTCCAACTAGCCAGACAAATACAGCAAGCATTTTTACCAGAAAGTTTGCCTGAGCACGAAGATTGGCAGATCAGCCGGTTATGGCAGACTGCTCATGAAGTCGGTGGAGATTTCTACGATATCTTTGAGACAAAAGACAAACGCATCGCATTGGTTATTGCCGATGTGGCTGACAAAGGCATGCCCGCAGCACTCTATATGACGGTGACCCGCACACTCATCCGCGCCACCTTGCAAAGTACCAGTTCACCTGGCAAAGTGCTCGCGCGGGTCAATGATTTGTTAGAATCTGATTCACGCAACGGCATGTTTGTCACCGCCATTTTAGCGTTACTTGACCCACAAACCGGTGTGTTGGAATACGCCAATGCCGGTCATAATTTGCCTTTATTGATCCAATCAAATCCAGCACAAATAATTCGGCTTGAAAAAGACGGGATTGCTTTAGGCGTGATGCCGCAGGCTGAATATAACGATAAAAAGATTACGCTTGAACCTGGCGAGACCCTTTTGTTTTACACGGATGGCGTAACAGAAGCATTTTCATCTGAAGGGGAACTTTTTACTGAACCACGGCTGGTTGAGGCTCTGCTGGCAACAACTTCATCCTCCGCGGACCAATTATTATCTTCGATTGATGATTTAATTCAGTATTTTAGAAAAGGTGAACCACCCTCAGATGATCTGACCATGATCGCAATACGGCGGAATATCGCCAATTAAAAAAATTGGCTATTTTCCAGACAACAATGCAAGCCAAATTTGCCAATTTGCTACTGGTTCGGGGGTTGCAACCTCAATAACTTCAGGGATTTGGGTTGTACCGGGAGGAGATAGCGGAATGATGAGGTTTTCACCAGGTCTGGTCATATGCCCTTCTTCATAAGCCCAGTCTTCGACTGCACCAACAGAGCTGGAATACGCCACCTGGGTATCCAGAGCGTGTAGAGTGCTTTCTAAAACCGCGATCACTGTTGAGGCTTTTTCTTGCTGCTCACTTAATCTTGAAAGTTCATTTAACCGATTATTCAAATCCATCACCAAAAAAAACAAAACAATAGCCACTATGCCCAAGAGGATTTTCTTGAGATTAAAAGGGATATTAGGTATTTTTATTTTCCGTTCCATCCCCATATCTTACACTATTCTGATTGGGCAGACAAGACAAAACCCGTGGAAGAATCCACGGGTTTTTAATGTGTGCCGGAGGAGGGATTTGAACCCTCACGAGCGTAATGCTCACTACGCCCTGAACGTAGCGCGTCTGCCAATTCCGCCACTTCGGCCCAGATACGAGCTAATTCTATCAAACAATCAAATATTGTCAACGTAATTCATTATTCTAAATCATCCATCGAAAAATTTTCGATACTTACATACGAAATTGATGGGATAATTGCTTTCAGATTTATTGATTGCTTTCCGGCTTTATTCTGGTAAACTCATACTGAGAAATCACTTATGGATGATCCTATGAATTTGCAGCCATCAACTTCCGACGATTCCAAAACTTCATTCCCGGAACAGGAACCATTTGCTCCCCCACTCAAGAAGAAAACTTCTGAAATGGGGCATATGGAAGCTGAACTCAGGTTGACCCTTGAAGAGATAGCCCGTCTGCAAAATGCCCTTGCAGAATCGAACATGAAAAATACCGCCTTACAAGCTTCCATTGAATCTCAGCCAGGCAGGTTTGAAGGCGTTCAGATTCTCAAACCAGTTTTACAAGAATTGAAGCAGCCCATTCATACCATACAGGGTTATATTGATTTACTCTCTAATGAATCTGTCGGCATTTTGGGCACATTCCAAAAACGTTTTGTCGAACGCATATCCAATTCTGTTAATCACCTTGATGAAATCCTCAAAAATCTCGAGTTAGAAACTGGCGAGGTTGATGATGAAAACCGAATTTATTCAAAAGATTTTTCATTAACTTCTGTGGTTGAAGAAACCTTGATGTTCTATACAGAGTTACTGCGAACAAAAATGATCATCCTGAAAGTTGAGTTCGAAAAAGACGACATTGATATCACCGGAGATCAAGAAAAAATCGAACGCATACTGAATATCCTCTATACGAACTGTTTAACAGCCGTGCAAGAAGAAGGAATCATTACGCTGGGGTTAAAACGCTTGCAGGGTAAAAAACCTGGTCAAGTTTTAATCAGTATTCAATCTTGTGACCATGATTCACCCAAATCAAAACCCTTACCAGTAATTCTGGAAGAATTTAGAGACCTCGAAATAAAACTTGAAGGTTTTGGAAGTCCATTGAAAGATTTAGTAAAAGCCAAAACGCTGGTTGAGCAAATGCACGGAAAAATGGAAATTTTCTCGATTCCATCATCAGGCTCGCTGATCCGAGTCAGACTACCAGTTACTTCTTGAAACTTGATTCGAACCCCTGAAAATTGACAAATCAAGAGTAAAATATGGTTATGCGAAAATTCAATACCGGGCTGTTGTTTTGCGTTTTATTGCTTACCGGATGTGGTTCACTAACCGCTCCTAAACCAAACCCGACCACCATCCCAATCACAAATATTTTGCTGCAAATTGATAGCAATGCAGCACCAACGTTGACACCATTTCAGCCCATCGCACCCACTGCAACCCTGGGACCTACAAATACACCACAGCCTTCTGCAACGCCAACAATTCAACCCAGCCCAACCTTGGCCACCGTCGTTCGCCTGGGATTGCAAAAACCTGCAGGACAAATCAACATCGCCATCCTCGGTTCGGATTATCGTCCCAACCAGGGATACCGAACTGACATAATCTTGATCCTTTCTCTTAACCCTGATAAAGGCACAGCCTCTTTAACCTCATTCCCCCGTGACTTGTATGTCAATATTCCGGGTGTGGGAAGGAACCGTATCAATGCAGCTCAACCCTTTGGTGGATTTGCACTGACTGCGGCAACCCTGAAAGAGAATTTTGATATCACTGTTGACTATTACATCATGACGAATTTCACAGGGTTTAAAGGCATTATCGATACGCTTGGCGGTATTTCTGTTAATGCCGGAGCTAAACTCTACGATACTTGCGACCTACCTCAGGCAGTTGACAAGCATTGCTACGTTCCAATTGGCAACACGACCATGGATGGTGCGACAGCCTTATGGTATGTGCGCTCTCGCCACACCTCAAATGATTTTGACCGGACACGCCGCGCTCAAGAAGTCATGTCTGCGATTTTTCAAAAAATTATGAGTCTCGATGCACTCAATCGCGGTGCAGAACTTTATAACTTGTTTGTTTCAAGTGTCGAAACCGATCTTCCTGTAGATAAAGCATTGCAGTTACTGCCCTTTAGCTCCCAAATCGTGTCTAACCCGAGTATCGTCCGTCGATTTGCGATTGGTGCCAACGATGTTACCAATTACATCGTTCCTGAAAACGGCTCCATGGTGCTTATACCTAATCCAATCTCCATTGGAGAAATCATACGACAGGCCTTTTACCAATAATCAGATATTGACATTCCTATGAAATCCTTGTACACTAAAACTATATATTAGGCTATGCGAAACTATAAGAACAGGTGAATACAATGACAACCCTTCCTGAAATACACATCACCAGTGACACAACACTTCTGCCAGCAATCCAATCTTGGGAAGTTTATCTCCAAGATCAGGGACGGTCACGCTTTACCATCAAAGCTTTTATTGGTGATCTTAATCTGTTTGCATCCTTCTTTGCCCCAGACACAACTCTTGGTAGTGTCACCGAACGTGATATCAACCGTTTTCTGGAATGGCTGCAAAAAGAAAGGGGCGTTCCGTGCAGCCCAAAAAGTCTTTCCAGACGAATCACTTCAATCAAATCTTTTTTTAGGTGGTTAACTCAAACTGGCAGACTTCCCATTGACCCTGCTGAAAAAGTTCTGCAACAAAGTGTCATCAGTCCTCTGCCACAGGTCTTAACACCCGATGAAGAACTAAAAGTCATCGAAGCAGCCACAGCTCAACGCAACTCCTCTAAAAAAGATCCGCGCTCTTACATTTTGATCACCTTACTGCTCTCATCTGGCATTAAAAAAGGTGAATGCCTATCACTAAATATGAACCACCTTGACATGGAAGACCCCAAAAACGCCAGTTTTTATGTACGTTATGCTGGCACAGCCAACCGTTACAAAGAACGAAAAATTGACCTAACACAAGATTGGGTGGAAGTGTTTCCGGAATATGTTGCAAAATATGCCCCCGTTGAGCAAGTCTTTCCCTGGTCTCCCAGACGGCTTGAGTATTTGTTAGAAGACCTTGGTCGAGAAGCCGGTCTGGATAAACACCTCTCTTTTGACATGTGCCGCTGGACCAGTGCCATCAACGATTGGCAATCTGGAATGGAAAAAGATTTATTACGTCAGAAGTTGGGAATTTCGAAAATTCAGTGGCGCGAGATCAGTATGAAACTACGCCAACTTTCAGGTGAAAATTAGTTCTCTTTTTGCGTTTGGATCAAACTAAGCGTCATAATTCTTTTCGTTTCTGAAGTAATTTTGAAGCGGTCAGAAATTTGTGTTCCGATTATCCAGACAATGTCACCATTACCATTGCGCAGCAACGGCCATTTTTGACGAGCTTTTTCCGGGAGCCCGATATTCGTCCAATAGTCCCCTAACTTGATTGACTTCCCATGTAATCCATAAGCCTCAAAACGGTCGCCATGGATATATGTGTTCAGATACATCCCATACAACAAATCAGCATCCAAGACTGCAGATTGGCCATCCTTTCTAAAGACCGGCGCTTGCTCAGATTCTTCGCATTTAATTATCCAGTTATTGCCAAGATCAATTTCATTTTTAGAATCAGGCACAAAACTCATCATGAGTTCAATTTGAGGCCACAATTCAGTCAATGAATCATTTTGCTTGCAAATCAATAGTTCCTTGTTCCGGTTTTTAACCAACTCAATACTAGATAATAGATGCATGTGGTTTACCCGGTTTTTAGGATCGAGAAAACTTACAGCCCGTTCAGTAGAGGCATAATCCAAATCACGCAGTTCTGGTTCGATCTGACCTATGGCCTTGCGTAGCACCCTTCTCACCAGTGCTGGATGCAATTCTGATAAACACAGCGAGTTAAATAAAACAAATTGTTCACCTTCTTTTACCACACACGATTGCCAGGCTTTGCCTGATTCTGCATTCAAAAATGATTGATCGACCGCGATTATGTCAGACATGCTGGCAAGAAGCTCCATAATTCGTGGGTTGTAGGTCATTAATTCAGGCAGCAGTTCCAGACGAATCCTGTTGCGGAAATATTTCGTATCTTGATTGGACTGATCGTAATTGGGCGAGAGACCATTTTCTACGCAATAGGCTAAGATTTCTCCGCGGCTGGTTTTGAGCAGTGGTCTCACCAAAGCAATGGTATTACTCCAATTAGGTTTGATGGAACGCATCTGCATCCCCATCAATCCACTTAACCCTGAACCCCGTAATAAATGCATCAGAACTGTTTCAGCCTGGTCATTGGCGTTATGAGCGACCAATACGGCTTGCGCATTAACTTCTTTAGCATAATCAAATAACGCCGCATACCTGAAAACTCTAGCAGCTTCTTCTAGAGTGTATTTCTTTTCTGCAGCCAGCGTCTTTATGTCTGCAGTTTCAATATGACAAGGCACATTTCGTTTAGTGCAAAAATCTTCAACCATTTTTGATTCGTCATCTGCTTCACTTCGCAATTGATGGTTAACATGCAAAACGAACACGATAATCCCGGATTTAATCAGTAAATCCAGCATGCAGAGACTATCAGGTCCGCCAGATATTCCTGCGACAACCGGTTTTTGTGGATCAAGCAGACAATCTTGTACTAACAAATCTGAAAACTTGGAATATTGCATATAAAAATTATAGCATTAGAAAAAAAGCAAATCCAAATTGCTTGCCTTGCACCAAACAATATGCTAGACTTTTCAAGTAAGGGCAAAGGATGGCTATGAGCGAAAAAATCTTGATCGTTGATGATGATGTTGAAACACTCCGGTTGGTGGGCCTAATGCTCCAACGCCAGGGCTATAAGATTTTGGCTGCCAATAACGGTGCTCAAGGCATTTCAATGGCCAGAGCCGAAACCCCTGATTTAATCATTCTAGATGTGATGATGCCTGACATGGATGGCTACCAGGTCACAGCAGAATTGCGAAAAGACCCCCAACTCGCTGATACGCCAATATTGATGTTCACTGCCAAAAGTCAGGTGGATGATAAAGTGGCTGGCTATGATGCCGGCGTCGATGATTACTTAACCAAACCTGTTCACCCAGCCGAGTTAATTGCTCACCTAAAGGCGCTGCTCTCAAGAACACGAGCCAGACAACCAGACAAAAAGACAACTCCCGCAGCATATGTTGTTGGTGTAGTCGGTTGCAAAGGCGGACTAGGTTCTTCTACACTTGCATTAAATTTAGCCGCCAGCTACGCAAAGCTGACAAAAACGAATGTAATGGCTATCGAACTAAAACCCGGTCAGGGCACATGGGCTGCAGAATTAGGTTTCACTTCAAATGATGGATTGAATAATTTGCTGAAGTTAAAACCTGACGAAATTATCCCATCTGTGGTTGAAAAACAACTCACTGCAACCCCATTTGGTATAAGGCTGTTATTAACATCGAACACATCATTGGAAACAGATTACACCGCACTTGGCGAAAAATTACACAAAATCATTCAAGCAGCTTCTCAACTTTCCACCTTTATTATTTTGGATATCGGGACACCATTTATACCCGGTTTTGACAAAATCTGCAGCCTGTGCAAAAACATTATAGTAATCACCGAACCGCAGCAGAGTACTATTAAACGCACGCGAATCCTTTATGATGAATTACGCAGTATAGGTTCAGGTATGGGGCGTGTCATAAACCTGGTACTTTATAATCGGGTGCGCTCAGAAGTTCAACTTACATCAACTCAGGTATCTGAAATGTTAGGCGGCACTCCCATCACCATGATGATTCCCCCAGCGCCTGAACTTGCCTACCAGGTAAGCTTGAATAATTTACCCCTCATCAATATTCAAACTGACAGCCTGGTTGCCCAACAAATCAGCCAACTGGCAAGGATTATTCAGACCCAAATCACGTAATGACTGCATCACAACTACTTGACTTAATTAAACGCGCGGCTGAAATGATTTCTGCTGCGCGTTATGTTGTGGCTTTCACCGGTGCTGGTATTTCTACACCCTCAGGCATCCCCGATTTTCGAGGTGAAAAAAGCGGACTCTGGCAGCGATACGATCCCATGCAGGTGGCTTCTCGAAGCGCGTTTTTTCATTCACCCACCCTCTTTTTTGACTGGTTTCGTCCATTATTCATGACATCCTGGATTTCGCAACCAAATGATGCCCACCACCAACTTGCTACACTAGAAAAGCAAGGACTCCTCAAATCAATAATCACGCAAAATATTGATGGTCTTCATCAAAAGGCTGGCTCACAACATGTGCTTGAGTTGCACGGAACTGCATTAACTTTTTCATGTCCAAAATGCCTGACATCTGTTTCTGGTGAAGAAGTGTTCAGTCAATTCTCTAGTGGCAATCCCATTCCATATTGTGCTAATTGTTCTGACATTTTGAAACCTGATGTAGTGCTGTTCGAAGAAGGTCTTCCTCAAGACATTTGGGAACAAGCGCAAAACGAAGCTGATAAAGCCGATCTTATGTTGGTAATTGGTTCTTCTCTAGAAGTCTTTCCAGCCAATAGCATCCCCCAGGCAGCCACGCGCCATGGATGTAAGCTGATAATCAACAACCTGTCACGCACACCAATGGATAAGATGGCAGACTTGTGTATCCCTATGGATACCGCGGAATTTTTCCCACTTTTAATGACTCAATTAATAAAATAGACGTTACATCGAACGTGCCCCGCGCCTTCCAAACTGCCGTTCCAATAGATCCACAGAAAGGTGGATCATGGTTGGCCGGCCGTGCGGACAGGTGCGCGGAGAATTGCATTTCTCAAGGTCAGAAAGAAGTGCGGATTGTTCCTGAGCCGACAGTGTTTGTCCGCCTTTAACCGCCATTCGTTTACAAATACGGGCGATCAGCTTTTCAGCCAGCATACCTTGCAGAGGTGATTCATCTTCTTCGAAATCTTCAACGATGCAGCGCAGTGCGGCTTGCGCATTGCCATTCGAAAATATTGTCGGAATGGCAGAAATTCTAAAAGTATTCAGGCCAAATTCATCAACGACAAAGCCGTGTTGGTTTAATATTTCAAGACTTTCCGAAATTATGCGAGTTGCCTGGGGTGAAAATTGAACCACCTCCGGATGCAGCAATGCTTGAGAAGGAATGGCCTGTGTGTGATGAGACATTTTCTCAAAAAGAATGCGTTCATGGGCAGCATGCTGGTCAATCAGATAAAGCCCGTCAGGTCCCTCTGCCACTAAATAAGTTGCGCCAATTTGACCGACAAGTCTCAACAATGGAATATGCGCCTGATCAGAGCGATCAGTTGATTGTTCTGTTGTGTTGGTTTCTGCTTGAGAATTGAGAGAAGTTTTATTGGTGTCGGCCTGTTTTTCTGCCTCCCAATTGAGTCGGGCATTGATCCAGGCAGGTTCAGACTGTTGGCTTGATGTGTTGGACTGCCACTGGGCTGGACTCATCTGGGGTACTGGTGAGTAGGCTAATAAAGCTCTTTTAACTGCTCTTTGAACCATCGAAAAGAGTACATCCGGTTGTTTGAATCGCACCTCAGCTTTGGCAGGGTGAACATTAACGTCTACCTCTTCAGGCTCAAGTTCAATATTCAACAATGAAATCGGATATCGTCCCACCATTAAGTAGGTCTGATAGGCACGTACTAAGGCTGTAGCCAACCCAATATCCTGAATCCAACGTCCGTTGACGAAAAAAGTAATTTCTTTGCGGTTTGAACGGGTGACTGAGATCGGACTGATATAGCCGCTAATCTTGACCCCTTCATCCTCAAAGACCACTTCAAGCAGTCCCCGACCGATTTCAACCCCAAATAATTGAGCCAAAATCTCTCGCCGGTCACCATTCCCCGTACTGCGGAAAGTCTGCTTGCCATCCATTTCAAGTTGCATGGCCAGATCCGGATAGGCCAAAGCATAACGGGTCACAAGTGTTTCTATTTGGTGACGTTCAGTTTGGTCACTCTTAAGAAATTTCAATCGCGCCGGGGTGTTAAAAAACAAATCGTTTACTGAAACTACAGTACCTATTGGAACCCCCGTGGTTTCAATGGAAGCGATTTTGCCTCCTTCAACCACAATTTTTGAGCCACTTGAGTCTTGGCTATTATGAGAAGTCATGATCATGCGCGAGACTGACCCCATGGATGCGAGTGCTTCTCCCCTGAAGCCCAATGTGCGAATATGGAAAAGGTCGTCTGCGCTGGTTAATTTGCTGGTAGCATGCCGCGTAACAGCCAATTCCAACTCACTTCTGTTGATCCCTTTACCGTCATCCGCAACTTCTATCAGACGTTTTCCAGCATCCAGTACGCGAACGGAAATTCGCGTAGCGCTGGCATCAATGGCGTTTTCGAGTAGCTCTTTAACCACAGATGAAGCCCTTTCAACAACTTCGCCGGCAGCGATTTGTGAAGCGACCTCATCAGGTAAAATCTTAATTGGCATGTGCCAATTATAATGGATAACCTATTTGGAATTATTTTTGCACTTTTCGCTAATTCAATATTAATCATTCGAGGGTATACTACAAACCATGCGCTTTGAAACCTTATTTTTCGATTTGGATGACACACTTTACTCTTCAACTTCCGGCATATGGGAAGCAATTGGTGATCGCATGGTTCAGTATATGGTTACCAAACTGGAAATTCCAGAAGCCACCGCGCCGGTTGAGCGTGAAAGACTCTTTCACACACATGGCACCACCATGCGAGGTTTGGTGGCAGAATATCATATTGAACAAGTTGACTTTTTGGAATATGTTCACGACATATCCATAGAACAATTTCTATCGCCAAATTTTGCACTACGAAACATGCTCGAGTCCTATCCGCAGCGCAAAGTAATCTTCACCAATGCAGACACCGGTCATGCCATTCGTGTATTGGAAAGTCTTGGCATAAAAGACCTGTTTGAGAAAATTATTGATATCCGCTCAATCACACCCTGGTGCAAACCTCAACCTGAAGCATTTGCCAAAGCATTAGAAATAGCGGGCATCAAAAACCCAAAGAATTGTGTCATGATTGATGATGCGTTGCGCAACCTGGTTACTGCACACGATATGGGTCTATTCACCATTCATGTAGGTGAACAAGAAGTCATCCAACCTGTTGATGCTGCGATCTTGTCAATTGAAGAACTCCCCAAGGTTCTTTCGCAAATTAACTGACAAGTCGAAAGAAGAAATAAACGTATCATTTGAGTGGTTATTGAATCAAATGAAATTGATTATGAATAATTTGAAGTGTTAGGAGAAAAATGGAAAATAACCATACCGGACGAAACATCCTTCTGGTTTTTGTGGCAATCCTTTTATTGGCTGGAACCTTTTCTGGAGGTATTCTGGTTGGCTGGATGTTGCCTGGTCAAACGCCCCTTGAGGATATATCTGCATCCGCGACGCCAACCGCGACAGTAGATGAAGAAATGACCCTGGATGTGCTGTTCGCCCCCTTCTGGGAAACCTGGCAATATATACATGATCAATATGTAGATCAACCCGTTGATGACACCAAACTGATGCAAGGTGCTATTCAGGGGATGTTGGACTCTTTGGGCGACAAACACACCGGTTACATGGATCCTGATACTTATAATCAGGTGACCGCTCCCCTCGATGGCTCATATGAAGGGATTGGCGCTTCAGTGGATACCTCTGGAGATTTATTGACGATAATTAGTGCCATGCCAGACAGTCCTGCTGAAGCAGCGGGTTTGAAACCCGGCGATGCCGTGATCAAAGTCAATGGAACTGACGTCACCAAAACAGACCCCAACATTGTCTTGAAATCTGTTAAAGGTCCAGCGGGCACGGATGTAACACTTACCATCCAACGCGTTGACCAGCCTGAACCCATTGATGTGACCATCACGCGACAGAAAATCGATCTTAAAAGTGTTACCAGTGAGATGATGGATGGCAATCTTGCCTATGTCAGAATTTCAACCTATGGTGAAAGCACCACTGCAGAACTTAAAACCGCACTTGAATCACTCCTGGCCCAAAATCCAAAAGGATTGATTCTTGATCTGCGTTACAATAGCGGCGGATACCTTAACACGGCGATTGAAGTGATTTCTCAATTCATTCCAAGTGGCGTGGTGATGTATGAACAATTACAAAACGGCGAAGAAACGACCTACTCTGCAGAACCAGGCGGTTTGGCTACTGAAATTCCAATGGTCGTTCTAGTCAATGAAGGTTCTGCTTCTGCTTCAGAAATAACGGCCGGTGCAATTCAAGATTTTGGTCGCGGCACCCTGGTAGGCGTAACAACCTATGGTAAAGGCTCCGTTCAGAACTGGATTCCACTTAACAACAATCAGGGTGCCGTCCGCATTACAGTGGCGCGCTGGCTAACCCCGAAACACCGCCAGATAAACGATGTCGGTTTGACCCCAGATGTCGTCGTTGAACTCACTCAAGAAGATGTGGATGCTGAAATTGACTCACAATTAAATAAAGCTATTGAAATCCTTAGTCAAGCAGAGTAAAGTATGATATGATTGGCAGGATTAATTGATGAAGAACCAACAGATAAATTGACAGTACTTCCGGCAGAGTGTATAATCACCCTTCGCTGATAAACGAAATTGGAGAAACCCTTATGGATATGAGTGTTGTGGCGGATACAAACCGCACAATCGAACCAAAAATGCAATTTTCAGGAAAGGTAATAAAAACCCGCCTGGCTGGCGCCGTGATTGATATCGGCGTTGGTAAACCAGCGGTACTTCACATTTCACAGGTCGTTGCACCAGAAGGCGTTCAAATCAAACGAATTGAAGATGTCCTTAAAGAAGGTGAAATGATTGATGTGTGGGTGAAAAAAGTCGCCCGCAAAGACGACGAAGAACGCATCGAATTAACCATGATGCGTCCGCTTGACCTTGAATGGCGTGAAATCAAAATCGGCACAACTGTCAAAGGCAATGTGGTTCGACTTGAAAAATTCGGCGCATTTGTTGAAATTGGCGCTGAACGTCCTGGTTTGGTTCACATCAGCGAGATGGCTCATGGATATGTAAAAGTGCCTGGTGATGTGGTCAAAGAGGGCGATGAAATTGAAGCCCAGGTGATTGAAGTTAATCGCCGCAAAAAACAGATCAAGTTGAGCATGAAAGCCCTCCAACAAGCCCCTGAAATTGTTGAAGAAAAACCAAAACCAACTGCCAAGCAGAATCCTGCTCGTTTTGCAGCAGACCCCAATCGTGAAAAGAAACCGGCGCGCAAACCTCGCCGTCGTACCGAAGAAGACAACACCGCTTTGCTGAATTCATTCAATGAAACAAATGAACCGGAACCCACGGTGATGGAAATGGCGATGAAAGCAGCCATGGAAAAAGCCAAGGATCGAAAGAAAAAACAAGACTCCCACAAGGATAAAGCGGGAATCAAAGAGCAAGAAGACATCCTCTCCCGCACCCTTGAAAACAAGCTGGAAACCAAATAGAACCCTTAAAAAACCATCCCCCAACCCCGGATGGTTTTTCATGTTTTGAGATGAAAGATGTGCTAAACTGACCATGAGGTCGAAATGTTATGTGATTGTTATGAATAATTATTGCATTCTTCAAAATATTAGTAGATAATCATCTCGCCTGGAGGTGCTGTTCAACAGCCCTCCTCGTTTTTTTAATAATTGATTCAATTTATTAGAGGAGTGACCATGCCCACTAAATACATCTTTTTTACCGGCGGAGTTGTAAGTTCTGTTGGCAAAGGCGTCACCGCTGCCGCAGTTGGGAGACTTCTAAAACAGCGCGGCTTTTCGGTTGCCGTTCAAAAACTCGATCCTTATATTAATGTTGACCCAGGTACCATGAGCCCCTATCAACATGGCGAGGTCTTCGTTTTGGATGACGGTGCCGAAACCGATTTGGACCTGGGCCATTACGAACGATTAATAGATGTTAGATTGAACAAAACCTGCAACATTACATCAGGCCAGGTTTATGCAGATGTCATTGCCAAAGAACGCCGCGGTGATTATCTTGGAGGCACCATCCAGGTCATTCCGCACATCACTAACGAGATCAAACGCCGCATCGGTCTTGTCTCAAAAATGACAGGCGCAGAGATTGTCTTGGTTGAGGTCGGCGGAACCGTTGGCGATATTGAAAGCCTGCCTTTTCTTGAAGCGTTGCGCCAATTGCGCACCGACATGGGGCGCGATAATACCCTTTACATCCACGTCACCTGGCTGCCATACATTGGTGCCACCGAAGAATTAAAAACCAAACCAACGCAGCATTCAGTCCGCGAGTTGCGCTCCATTGGTATTACACCGGATATGATCGTTGCCCGCAGCGACACTCCTATTGAAGATGTACTGTGTGAAAAAATCGCTCAATTTTGCGATGTAGAAAAACGCGCGGTGGTTCCCATGGTTACAGCACCCATCCTCTATGAAATTCCATTGTTATTAGAGCAAGCCCATGTTGGTGATTTAATAATGGAACGCCTTAATCTGATCTCCAAAAAAACTCCGAATTGGAATGCCTGGCAGCGGTTGGTAGTCGAAACAAAACGTGAAAAACGCTCAATTTCCATTGGCCTGGTCGGAAAATACGTAGAACTGCATGATGCCTACATCAGCGTCAGAGAATCGCTAAAACATGCTGCATTGGCATTGGGTGTTGAATTGGATCTGAAATGGATCCATGCAGTGGAAGTTGAAAAAGGCACCAATCCCGATAAATTTGAAGACGTTCATGGCATCGTAATCCCGGGTGGTTTTGGCAGCCGTGGTATCGAAGGAAAGATTAAGGCTGCTCAATATGCCCGCCTTAACAAAGTGCCTTACTTTGGTTTATGCCTGGGAATGCAATTAATGGTGGTAGATTTTGGTCGTGAGGTCTTGGGAACGGAAAATGTAAACTCATCTGAGTTTGACCGCACCACCCAGCACCCGGTGATTGATTTAATGCTCGAACAACAAGACGTGACCGATATGGGTGGCACAATGCGGCTGGGTTTGTATCCTTGTCACTTGCAGCAAGGAACAATTGCCCGTAAAGCATATGGGGTGGATAAAATTGAAGAACGACACCGCCATCGTTTTGAATTTAACAATACCTATCGCGAACAATTTGCCAAACAAGGCATGATATTTTCTGGTCTCTCCCCCAACGGCAACCTGGTCGAGATTGCTGAATTGGAGAACCATCCTTTCATGTTGGGAACCCAATTCCATCCCGAATTCCTTTCACGACCCACCCGGCCGCACCCGCTGTTTGTGCAATTCGTGCGTGCAGCCTGTGAAAATGCAGGCATCCCGACCGAGGAACCGCCACTTTCATTTGATGAGTAATACAATTTCTAATTAATGTTATACTTTTTAAAGGTTTTGTATAACAATTGAGGTTTATTATGAATGCAAAGTTATCTCAAAAAGGTTGGATCGTCATACCTTCAGCGCTAAGAGAAAAATATGGGTTAAAACCTGGTGTTGATGTACACATCATAGATTATGGTGGTGTATTATCCATGGTGCCAATTTCAAAAAATCCTATCTCTGAAAGCAGGGGGTTTCTTAAAGGAACTAATTCTCTTACTCAAGCTCTCTTGAATGAGCATAAATTGGAGCAAGAGCGTGATAAAAGATAAATCAATCTTTGTTCTGGACAGTTATGCACTGCTTGCTTTTCTCGAAAATGAAACAGGCAGTCAAAGAGTTCATGAGCTACTTGATTTAGCTAAGATTGGCAAAATACAAGTGAGTATGTCAATCATTAACCTTGGTGAAGTTTTATATATTACTGAACGAGAACGCGGACTTCCCATAACCCAAAAGGTGCTTGCCCTAATTGAAGAGTTGCCAATTACCATCGAAGAAGCAACTCGAGATTTGGTTTTTGGAGCAGCACACATTAAAGCCAGACTTGCTGTTTCTTATGCAGATGCATTCGCTGCTGCTCAATCCATCTTACAAAAAGCCACTTTGATAACCGGGGACACCGAATTTAAATCTATTGAAAAAGAAATAACGATTGAGTGGATTTAGGCAATAATCCACCTTAATTATTGAATGAATAACCAAAAAAAGCATTTTTACTAATAGATTTTGTATTATACTTAATTTGTTGCGTCTTCAATCGTGGCAGCCAGGCTGCCTTAATCTGATAAAAAAGGAAAAATATTATGGAAATTGTATCTATTGAAGGTCTCGAAGTTCTGGATTCACGCGGCAATCCCACTGTGGATGTTAGAGTCATCCTTGATGACGGCTCCTATGGCACTGCCATCGTCCCCTCAGGTGCCTCTACCGGCATCCATGAAGCACTAGAAATGCGTGACGGCGATAAATCCCGCTACAACGGCAAGGGTGTTCTCAAGGCTGTCGAGAATGTCAATGGCGAAATCGCCGAGAATCTGCTCGGTATGGAAGCATTTGAACAAAAAGAAATTGATGAGTTCATGATTGAACTTGACGGTACCAAGAACAAAAGCCGCCTCGGTGCAAATGCCATGTTGGGTGTTTCATTGGCCGTTGCCAAAGCTGCTTCCAATTCTCTTGGAATGCCCCTTTATCGCTATCTGGGCGGCGTTTACGCCCACGTACTGCCCACCCCGATGATGAACATCCTCAACGGCGGCGCGCACACCAACTGGCAGTCTACCGACGCTCAGGAATTTATGGTCATGCCCCTTGGTGCTCCCTCATTCGCAGAAGGTCTGCGCTGGGGTGCCGAGATTTATCACAAGCTAAAAGAAGTCCTCAAAGGCCGCGGCTATGCAACCCTGGTTGGCGATGAAGGCGGTTATGCGCCCGCTCTGAAGGCGAATAACGAAGCTGTGGAAGTTATTCTCGAAGCCATCGAAAAAGCCGGTTACAAGGCTGGTGAGCAGGTCTGTATCGCATTGGACCCTGCTGCTTCTGAATTCTATGAAGAAGAGACTAAAACCTATAACCTGCGCAAAGAAGGCAAAAAACTCACTAGTGAACAGATGGTTGAATTCTGGATCAACTGGACCAAACAATATCCAATCGTATCCATAGAAGACGGTCTTGCCCAGGATGATTGGGAAGGTTGGAAACTGATGACCAAGTTGGTTGGCGACAAGATTCAGATTGTTGGTGATGATCTTCTCGTCACTAATACAGAACGTGTCCGCCGCGCCATCAAGGAAAATGCTTGCAATGCCCTGCTGGTGAAATTGAACCAGATCGGCACCCTCACCGAAACCATTGAAGCTGTCGAAACCTGCCATCGCAACGGATGGCGCGCCGTCACCTCTCATCGCTCTGGTGAGTCTGAAGACGCCACAATTGCTGATCTGGCTGTTGCTCTTAACATGGGTCAGATCAAGACCGGCGCACCTGCCCGCTCTGATCGTGTGGCAAAATACAATCAACTGCTGCGCATCGAAGCTGAACTCGGCGACACTGCCAGATACGCTGGCTGGTCTGCCATCCGTGGACATTAATTATCACCATAGGTGAATTTGTTGGGGCTCAGCGTGCTGAGCCCCTTTTTTAATTCAATATGATGCTATTCGCCCACTTTTGACAATAAATCCAAAATACTTTGATTAACCAACTGCTGTTGTTCTTCTCGTGATATTAATGCAAGATTATCCCCCTTTTGATCGCCATACCATCCAAACTGTGCATGGTTGCCACCTTCGATATTTACCCACTGCGTCGTATCGGGCAAGAGACCCACGGATTGTGCTATTTTATCCTGTGTTGCCAACCCATCCAAAGAACCAGAAATTGACATCACTTTTCCTGCATAACCCGATAATTTATTGCTATCAGCTGGGTACGAGGCCAAAAAAACCAATCCGTCAATTTGATATGGGTGTTCATACACATAACTTGCCGCCATGGATCCACCAAGCGAATGCCCGCCCACCACCCATTTGTTGATCTCAGGGTGTGCAGCTATAACATCACCAGCTTTATCTATACCAAACACGGCCAAATTTAATGGCATGCGCGGTATGACAACGAGGTAACCTTTTGATGCAAGAGCATTAGCCATTGGAGCATAAGCTCGATAATCCACTCTGCCGCCTGGGTAAAATATATAACCCGCTTTGACAGGCAAATCACTCACAGGTTCAAAAACCAACCACTTCCCAGTTTGAACGATCACTGATTCAGATGAAGTCAGAGCTGCCAAAGCTTCAGGCATCGGTCTGGCCGGAGTTGAACCCCAGACCACAAATCCAAGACTGATTACAACCATTAATACGGCCACGGTAACGATAATTTTCTTAATTGTTTTCATTTTTCTCCAATATTATCTAGAGTCTAATGATTGTCCCACCAATATGCAAGATTCCTATCCAAAACCTTCGACATGTGGTTATAATTTGCCATTGAATTGCATCAAGTCAGGAGAACGCACCATGTCTTTATACAACGAATTCGCCCAGGTTTATGCCAAGGGAGATTACCCCACACTTTCTCAAGCGGTTGCCGAAATTCTACCTGCGATCATAAAGCAATACGGAATTCCAACTTCTGGCAAGTTGCTGGATGTAGCTTGCGGCGAAGGCAGTTTCGGGCTCTCCATGTCAAAAGAGAGTTGGCAGGTAACCGGCATTGACCAATCTGATGAAATGCTTCGCCTGGCCCGGCATCGAGCCCAACAAGCCAAACTGGATATAAATTTCTTGAAACACGATATGCGTTTTCTGGATTTCTCAGACGAATTTGACTTGGTCACCTGCTGGTTTGACAGCCTAAATTACATGTTGACCACGGATGATCTGCAATCGACATTTAATAACATAGCCAGAGCGTTAAAACCAGGTGGCTGGTTCTTGTTTGATATGAACACTACTTATGGGTTGGCAGTCCAATGGCAAAAAGAAAATTGCTATGTCCAACAAGAAACCCCTGATTTGCTCGAACTTCACCGCACCAGTTACGATTTTGAGAACCAAAGAGGCTGTGTCAAAATCACCTGGTTTGTTCGTGAAGGAGAAATCTGGCAGAAATTTGAAGAGAAACACACCGAACGTGCCTTCTCGATTAATAAAATAGAAGCTTGTTTAGATTACGCCGGTTTCAAAGTTATAGATCGATTTGGCAGTTTGAAAAATATGACGCCTTTACAATCAGATTCAAGCCGGGTGTGGTATCTCACACGCAACGAAGGTTCAACCCACTAAAATCTGGTTTACCATCTTCCAAATTTGATCAAACATGGCCGCTGTCAGGCGGCCTGTTTGTGTATTCTGCCGGCTGGGATGGTAAGAAGCCACCACCCAAACACCTTTATCGTCTGAATAACATGATCCACCATGAGAAAAAGCAGGGATGGTTTTTCTATCTGATACGCCGTATTTCACCACTAATTGATCCCAGGCGAGCTTGCCCAGCGCCACAACCACTTTCAGATTGTGCAGTATTTCTATTTCTGCATCCAACCAATGTTGGCAGTTGATGATTTCGTCCCTGGTCGGTTTGTTATCAGGCGGCACGCAGCGACAAACCGCCGTAATCCAAAGGTCTTTCATCATTAAACCATCCCCCACATTGAAACCATCTGGCTGATTTGTAAAACCCGCCCGATAGAGTGCTGGATACAAAAATTTACCTGAATCATCACCGGTGAACATTCGCCCTGTGCGATTTGAGCCGTGCGCACCAGGTGCCAGCCCTAAGACCAATACACGCGCGCCTGCATCTCCAAAACCGGGAACAGGCTTGGCCCAATACACTTGTTCGCGATAGGCTTTACGTTTAACCACGCCTACTTCCTCACGCCAGGCAACCAACCTCGGACAATCTCGGCAGGTGATCAATTCTTTTTCAAGTTGAGAAAGATTTTTAAATTTCATTAAGTTTAGGGTCACAGAATCAACATGGCATCGCCAAAAGAATAGAACCGGTAACCGCGTTGGATGGCCGTCTCATAGGCGTTTAATACTTTTTCTCTGCCAGCAAAAGCGCTTACCAGCATGATCAGTGAAGATTGGGGCAGATGGAAATTGGTAATGATAGCATCCACAACTTTGAACTCAAACCCAGGCAGGATGAATAATTGCGTTGGTCCTGAGATAGCGCTCACCTGGTTGGGGATGCTGCTGCCTACAGCTGCGGATTCGAGGGTGCGCACACTGGTGGTTCCCACCGCTATCACACGCCCTCCTTTTTCTTTGGTTCGATTGATCAATTCTGCGGTATCAGCGGTGACTTCGCACCATTCACTGTGAATCACATGATCAAGTGGGTTATCTTCAGAAACTGGCATGAAAGTATCAAGCCCAACATGCAACGTTACCTTTGCGATCTGAATGCCAGCCGCTTCAAGTTCACTCATCAAACGAGGTGTAAAGTGCAAGCCAGCGGTGGGCGCAGCAGCCGATCCGCTCTCTTTGGAATACACCGTCTGGTAGCGGTCAGGGTTCGCCAAAGGCGTGTGAATGTAAGGCGGAAGTGGCATTTCACCTACATTCGGCAGCAAATTTTCAATTGGTGAGAGAAATTTGATTAATCTGCGGCTTGCGCCTAAATCTTCAAGGATTTCTGTTTCTGGGCCATTTTCAACCGTGACTTTGACGCCTGGTTTTAACCCCTTGCCACCTACCAACGCTTCCCACACATCGGGTTCAATCCGCTTGAGCAGCAGCAGTTCCACTTTGCCGCCAGTAACTTTGCGGGCAAATAATCGCGCCGGAATCACCCTGGTTTGATTGACCACCAGCAGATCACCGGCTTTTAGGTAGCTGCCAACATCCATAAAGGCGGCATCATCAATAACATCTTGATCGCGGCGTAATACCATCAATCGCGAATGATCGCGCGGCTCTATGGGCGTCTGAGCGATACACTCAGGCGGAAGATGGTAATTGAAGTCTGATGTTTTCATTCTTTATGGAATTAACCTGGGTTGATTCTCTTTAGCCGAATAAGGATACTTTAAATGCTCATATGCGGATTTGGTGATCACCCGCCCCTGGGGAGTGCGTTCCAAAAATCCGAGCTGCAGCAAGTATGGTTCAACCACATCCATGATGGTATCAGGTTCCTCACTGATGGATGCGCCAATGGTTGAAAGACCGACAGGTCCGCCGTTATATTTTTCAATCACTGTGATCAAGACTCTGCGATCCACATCATCGAGACCGAGTTCATCCACCGCCATCAGGTCGAGAGCATCGCGCGCCACCTGGCGATTGATCATGCCATCTGAGCGTACCTGGGTGAAATCACGCACACGCCGCAGCAGCCGCAGTGCCACACGCGGCGTTCCGCGTGCGCGTCGGGCAATTTCAGCCACACCATCAATGTCGGCTTCTACTTTGAGCATATCCGCAGCTCGTTTGACGATCTTCTGCATAGCTGGCTGATCGTAATAATCCAGCCGGTAGACAGCCCCAAACCTCGCCCGCAGCGGCGAAGTAACCAGCGCAAGACGGGTGGTCGCGCCAATGACGGTAAACCTGGGCAGTTTCAGCCGCAATGATCTGGCGGCCGGCCCCTTACCGATGATAATATCCAGTGCATAATCTTCCATCGCCGGGTAGAGAATTTCTTCCACAGCCCTGCCCAGACGGTGAATTTCGTCGATAAACAACACATCTCCTGCACGTAAATTGGTGAGAATGGCTGCCAGATCACCTGTGCGTTCAATGGCCGGGCCGGAAGTGATCTTGATATTGACACCCATTTCGTTAGCCAGCACATGCGCCAGGGTGGTTTTGCCAAGTCCGGGAGGTCCGTAAAAGAGCACATGATCTAGCGCTTCTTTGCGCTGCCTTGCCGCAGAAATTAAAATATCGAGGTTTTGTTTAACAGAATCCTGACCGATCAGTTCGGTCAGACGGGTTGGCCTTAACGCATGATCAATGCGGTCTTCAGGTTGTGAATCTGGATCTGTGAGTCGTTCTTTTTCATCACTCATGTGTTTGATTATACCCTTACCTGAAAACTGGATTTGGAAAATCCTGATATTTTAAACTTTCATTTTTAAGTTTCCGGTATAATGAAAAAAACCCCCGGGAGGACTTATGGATAACGTATTCGTTTCACAACATCCCATGATTGCACACAAGTTGGCAATTTTACGCGATAAAGATACCGATCACCGCCAGTTCCGCGAACTGGTTAAAGAAATCGCCGGTTTGCTGGCTTATGAAGTTACTGCTGACCTTCCCACCCGCCCCATTGATATTCAAACGCCTCTCGCCATCGCCAAATGCCATCATTTGACAGAAAAAATCGGCCTTGTGCCCATTTTACGCGCTGGCTTGGGCATGGTCGAAGGTTTCTGGTCTTTCATCCCCAGCGCAGAAGTCTGGCACATCGGACTCTATCGTGATGAGCAAACCCTCAAACCAGTGGAATACTACAATAAGCTGCCAACAGCCCCGACAGTGGATATGTGCCTTATTTTGGACCCCATGCTGGCCACCGGCGGCTCAGCCACCGCCACCATTGACGTGCTCAAACGTTGGGGGGTAACAAACATCAAATTTGTGGGGTTGATCGGTGCCCCGGAAGGCATAGCCCAGGTTCATATACTTCACCCCGAAGTACCCATTCACCTTGCTTGTATTGATGAGCGCTTAAATGAGATCGGCTATATCGTCCCCGGTTTGGGTGATGCCGGCGACCGCCAATTTGGTACGGCATAGTAATAAAGTTCAGACCCTCGCGGATGTGAATCAACGAGGGTCTGTTTTTATAAATCCTCGGATCATTATGAAAACCCGCAGATGTTAGTTGTCTATATTACGGTCTGGCCGCTTCCACGATCTTCAAGAAGTCCGGTTTGAGGCTTGCACCTCCGACTAACGCGCCATCGATATCTGAAGTCTTAAAATACTCCGCGGCGTTGGCAGCGGTGACTGAACCGCCATATAGAATGCGCATGTTCTGAGCAATAGCAGAACCAAACAAACTGGCAAGCACAGGACGTATGAAATCACGATGAACGGCATTAGCGCCTTCACTTGTTGCTGCCTTGCCGGTGCCAATCGCCCAGATAGGTTCATAGGCCACGACAATCTGTGAGGCAATGGCACTGTCAATTTCTTTTAATCCTTGAAGTACCTGGCGTTTGACCACTGCACCTGTCTGACCAGCTTCGTATTCTTCCAAAGATTCACCAATGCAAACGATGGGGGTTAATCCGGCTGCCAGAGCGGCTTTCAGTTTCTTGTTGACTGTTTCATCTGTTTCGGCAAAATAAGCGCGTCTCTCAGAATGGCCAATGATCACATAATTGCAGAATTCTTTCACCATTGAGGGGGATACTTCGCCGGTGTAAGCCCCAGAGGCTTCCCAATGCAGGTTCTGGGCACCCAGACCAACGCCTGTTTCAGCCAATTGGGCTGAAAGCACTATCAATGAAGTAAAGGGTGGGCAAAAGACTGTTTCCACTTCGGGGACAGCTTGCAGACCGGGCAGCAATTCCTGAACCAAGACACTGGCCTGATCAACAGTTTTGTTCATCTTCCAATTTCCAGCTACGAATGGTTTACGCATAATTTCCTCTTTCTAGAAAATATAGGGTGAGTCACCCTTTGTTTGTGTAAAATGAAAAAACATTAGTCGCAATTATAGTACAAAACCTGAGCAGACAACCTTCTAATAAAACATTTATATTATTTCAATTCCCATGAATGCTTTTTTTGTATACAATTGATTAGACGTCAACGCAACACATTGACTCACAAATTGAAAGGAGTATTTGCCATGTTAGTAAAAGAACGTATGACCAGCCCGGTGTTGACCATTACCCCGGATGTACCTATCCAAGACGCACTGGCACGCATGCACCAGGATAAAGTAAGGCGCTACCCGGTGGTTGATAAACATGGAAAATTAGTCGGCATCGTCACAGAAGGCGACTTGCTCAACGCCAAACCCTCAGAAGCTACCACACTCAATGTATGGGAGATTACCGCCCTTCTGAACAAGATCACCGTTGAACGTGTCATGTGCACCAAAGTTATTACCACCACAGAAGACTGCCCCATCGAAGAAGCAGCCCGCATTATGGCAGACAACGAGATCAGCAGTTTGCCTGTCATGCGCGAGAAAAGCCTGGTCGGCATGATTACCGAGACAGATATCTTCCACATCATGCTTGAATTGATGGGTGGACGCACCCCCGGTGTGCGGTTAACTGTGGAAGTGCTCAACAACCCAGGCAAACTCTACGAAATTGCCGGCATCATCCAAAAATTGGGCGGAGATATTTTAGGGCTGGCAGCCATTTTAGGCTCACGCGCCGAAACCCGTATCTTCACCATCAAGGTCGTCGGCATTGAAATTGATACACTACACAAGGCCATCGGCTCAGCCGTGGAACAGATCGTTGACATTCGCGAGACCAAGATCATTTAATCATTTTTTCCATCCATCAGGAGCGGTGATATTTAATCGCCGCTCTTTTAATATCCTTATTGACGCCCATTCCGCTTGAAGGTAAACTCAAAGTCCAGGCTGGTCAGATGGTCGCGGAGCCTTCGGGTTTCGAGGAAAGTCCGCTCTCCACAGAGCAAACCGCCGGGTAACTCCCGGGGCGGGGCAACCTGCCGGATCGGGCCACAGAGACATACCGCCCACACGGGTAAGGGTGAAAAGGTGGTGTAAGAGACCACCGGCGTCTGCAGTAATGCAGCGGCCAGGCAACCCCCGGTTGGAGCAAGGCCAAGCAGAGACCAATTTCATCTTCGGGTGAAAGGAAGCGGCTCGTTTTCTTATGAGTCTCGGGTAGGCTGCATGAGTCTGACGGTAACGTCAGACCTAGAGAGATGACCATCATATTTGGAGTCGTGCTTCGGCATACCCTTCAGATTACAGAAAGCGGCTTATAGACCGGCCTGGGTTTATCAGCTGAATTAGACTTAAAATAATATTACTCGTAGTGAAAACTTAGCAATGGAAAGTACTCCCTTGGGAGTATAGACCAGCCTGGAGTTTTTCATAAATTTATTGTGGGCAGAAAACATCTCAAGAAAAAAATAGCTATGCAGGGTACCCTTGGGGTACAGGCTGGCTTGGAAATACATTCAGGATTGCAGAAACCATCGATATCATCATGAGTAAATTACACGCCTTCATTACAGCAAGCATGTCCACACGCTATACACTAGAGACTTCCGGTGGAAGGCAATTAACCCTTTCCATTGGTGTATCAAACGCTGAGCTCGACAATCTGTTATTACAACATCAGGCTAAATGTTATGCTTACCTGACAGCTTACAACCCTCAATCCACCACACTCAGCACGGTTGAAAATGAGCAGCGCCACCAGCAATTATGCAGTGAGTTGGATCAACGCGGCTTTCGCTATTTGACCGGCAAAGCCATCCCCGACACTGGCGAATGGGAACCCGAAACCTGCGTTTTTGTATTTGATATGCCACACTCCGATGTACTTGAGCTTTGCCAGGCTTACGCTCAAGATGGTGCTGTGGTCGGCGCGTTAGAATCCGTGCCAAAACTGATATTCACCAACCCCATACTGCTTGAAGAGTTTAGAATCCTGCTAAATGTTGGCAAAAGGTAAAATTAATCAACCAAAATTCAGACGGGGCGATTTATCTTCCTTCAACCGACTGGCTTTAATTAGAATACTAGTAATCTACATAATGCGCGTTTTACTCACAACCCGCAGGTCGAGCAATCAAATTGCGTCCCCATTATTGTTTTCCAGAAGATAGTTTTACTAATATTACAACAAATAACTCTTCTGAATTTTGATCAAAGAGATAATTCTTTTCTAGTGACCTAAGTTCGTTGTCAAAAGACAGCATATTCGAGTAACGTTACTAATCGTCATTATCCAAATTCGACAATGTATGCGTAGAGAAGTTATAGTGACCTTCGAGAGCATCGCTCATGGTTTCTTTCCATAGTGGAACGCCAGAAAAGTATGCAGCTCGTGCGATGATTTGGGCAGCCACTGGTGCAGTGATCATAAAAAACAGTACCACTGAGAGAGCGCGGATGAAAATGGATAAACTGCCAAAATGAATGGATAATCCAAGCATCATGAAAAACACACCTAAAGTTGCCGACTTGGTATTGCTATGCATACGCATAAAGAGATCAGGCAGGCGAACAACGCCCAATGAAGCGATGAGCATAAAAGTAGCTCCAATCAGCATCATTACTTCACTCAGGATTTTTTCCATGGCAACTCTCCCTTCTCAATATGGAAAGCAAAAGCAATTGTGCTTAAAAATGTAATTAAAGCAAGTGCAAGCGCTACATCCAGGTAAATAGATTGATTAGAACGGACTGCATGGGCGGCAATCATCCCTACAGCCTGAATAGCCAATAAATCAAGTGCCACAACACGGTCAGGAAGGGATGGACCCCGTAGCAATCGAAAAAAAGCAAGAAGCATCCCCAGAATCAGCATTCCAAAAATGATATTTATCATCATGATTTTCCCTTTGCTATCTTAATAAATCTAAAAGTTTGTCTTCCAATTGTTGAAGTCCGGCAATAGCTTTTTCCTCATCCTCTGCATAAATTGAATGAACATACAATACCGTGTGGTCTGATGACACATCCAGACTTAAACTGCCAGGAGTGAGCGTAAGCAGGTTGGATAGCAACACTATCTCGGCTTGCGTATGTGCTTTCATTTTGTAAGCAATGACCCGCGGACGCATATGGTGTTTTGGCGATAGCACATCAATTGCCACCCTGATACTGGCTTTCAGCAACTCCCATAAAAAAAAGAGGAAGAAAACAACGCCTTTCGGAACTTTCTCAAAATATTTTGACTGCGGCAAGGCACGCCGAGATAAAAATAAAACTAAAAACCCAAGCAGATACCCGAAAAGTAAGTTTTGGGGCGAGAAGGATCCTAATAAGGCAGCCCAAGCGAGGGCAAGAAAAAGGTTGATAATGATATAAAAACTCATCACAATCCTCCCAGTACAGCCGTAATATATCGTGCAGGTTCAAAGAGTTGCACACCGGTGCGCATTGCGATTTCAAAAACGGGACCGATCCCCACGCCAACCAAAATCGTTAAAGAAGCCAGCAGCACAATTGGTAGGATCATAGGCTTACAAAGAACCTTTTCTTGAACTACTGGCACATCTGGTGAAAGAGGAGGTGCGGGTTTCCAAAAAGCTTGATTCCACAATTTGATCATCGAATACAATGTAAAGAGACTAACGATCAGTGCAATTCCAACAACCCAGTATTGAGATTCAAGTAAACCCGTTTTGATCAGGTTAAATTTTGCGAAAAAACCTGATAGGGGTGGTATTCCCGCCAAAGACATGGCAGGGATTAAAAAGAGAATAGCTAAAAGCGGTTGGCTTCGATAAAGTCCGCCAAGTTTGTTCAAATCTGCGGTTTTACCCAGGTATTCAACCACTCCGCTAACCAAAAAGAGGTTTGTTTTCACTAAAATATGATGCATGATGTAAAAAACAGAAGCAGCTAATGCCAGAGGTGTAAAAAGACCCAACCCCATAAGCATATATCCGATCTGGCTGACAATATGAAAAGAAAGAACACGCCGAAATTCATGCTGCACCATAGCACCAAAAACACCAATCAACATGGTCAGACATGACAACACCAGAATCAGTGTATGGGTGAAGCCGGTATCTTGAATGAATATGAGTGTAAATACCCTGATCAGAGCATAGACGCCTACTTTAGTCAGCAAGCCAGAAAAGACCGCAGCAATCGCTGCAGGTGGCGTATGATAAGATGCCGGCAGCCAGAAAAAGAGCGGAAAAATAGCTGCTTTAATTCCAAATGCTGCTAAAAACAACACAGCAAGGGCAGAAATTAGTGCTCGAGATGAATTTGAATCAATCTGAGAGAATTTCACCGCCAGATCGGCCATATTCAATGTACCTGCTATACCATAGAGAATTCCTAAAGCGGCCAGAAATATAGCTGATGAGATCAGATTGATAACAACATATTTTAATGCACCCGCCATTTGCGCACGTTCACCCCCCAAAGCCATCATTACAAATGATGAGATTAACATCACTTCAAACCAGACATACAAGTTAAAGATATCTGCTGTGAGAAAAGATCCATTTACACCCATCAACAAAAAGTGAAAAAGCGCATAAAAACCAAACGCGGTGCGTTGTTCTCCGATCATTGCCAGTGAGTACCACCCCACTGCCAACCCTACGATTGAGGTTAGTAATTGCATAATTGCACTAAACAGATCAGAGACGAGCGTTATACCATATGGCGCTGGCCAAGATCCGATATGCAAGACAAGTATTTCATGTTTGAGTGTCAGAAAAAACAACCCAAGACTGGCACAAAACAAGACAATCGTTCCCACGAATCCTAAAATTCGTTGCAAGCGGGTTGACTTAAAACTCAACAAACACAAAATGCCAAAAAGCATTGGTATTAGAATGGGAGCTACCAATAAATTGGTCATACGTTTTCTTCACCTCCCATAGCTGCACTTCGTAATTTATCAAGATCGTCAGTTTTTACACTCTTGTAAGCTCTGTAGGTTAATGCCAATGCAAAAGCAGTCAACCCAAAACTAATCACAATCGCAGTCAAAACCAGAGCCTGCGGCAAAGGATCTGCATGAGGTTGACTTAATACGGTTTCTTCGGCTTTTATCACGGGTGAATTTCCACGCGTAATACCTGAGCTAACAAAAATAAGCATATTGGTTGCCTGACTTAAAAGCACAATACCGATCAGGATTTTTACCAGGCTTCGACGTAAAATCATATAAACTGCGGCAGCATATAAACCTCCAATCATGATTGCCAAAATAATCTCCATGATCAGATCTCCTCTTCAAATATAAAAACAAACATCAGCGTTACACCGGCAACGACAAAGAATACCCCCAGATCAAAAAAGAATGGTGTTCCAATGTCAAAGGGGGTGTTCCTTGGAATCGGAATTTTTAACCATACGCCACTGAGAAAAGGTTTCCCCATTAATATTGGAATTAATCCGCTTATGAGCGCCAATAATAAACCTGATCCAATCAGAAAACGAGGATCAATAGAGAGCACCTGCCTGGCACGTTTTGCCCCGTATGCAATGGTATATAACGAAAGGCTTGCTGCTGCAATCAACCCGGCAGCAAAACCCCCTCCAGGTTCATTATGACCTCGCAGGAATGTGTAGATTGAGAATAACAGCAATAAAGGCAGAAGATAGCGGATCGTTACGCGAAGAATAAAGGAATTCATTTGCTAATCTCCTTGCTTCCTTTTCTATTACGATATTTGAGAAGCGCAAACACACCCAGCGCTGCAATAGATAGGACCGTTATCTCTCCAAGAGTATCTATGCCACGAAAATCAATAAGAATCACATTAACCACATTGCGTCCATGCCCGAGAAGGTAGGCGTTTTCTGCATAATACTGTGATATCGGTGGAAAGATCCGGTTTCCAAGTGATGACATTACAAGAACAGTCATTAATGCACCGGTAAACAGCGCAATAAATACATCCCTTACCCTTGCATGCGGTGAACTGAAATCAGCAAATCGCGGCATGTGATAGAAGGCGACGACGAACAAAATCACCGTAAGAGACTCTATCAAGAATTGTGTCATTGACAGATCAGGTGCACCAAACAACAGATAAAGTATTGAGATGCTGAACCCAATTGCCCCCATTGAAGCAACTGCAGCAAGACGAGACTTGGCTATTGTTGCATAAAATGCAGCAATTAGAACAATAAGAACCAATCCTATTTCATAAAACCTCGGCGCTAATAACTGCTCAGGCAGTTGTAAGCCCCCTTTTAATAACAGGGTTAAACCTGCCCCGCCAATCACTGAGATAATGATGGTTGACAAATAATAACGTAAGTACCCATTCTGTAATTTATCTATGATTATTGATGCAAATCGCAGCGTGAATTGCCATGAAAGCTGGTAGATTTTTTCAGGACCTGGCAAACGATAGAGCTTTTGAAGCAAGATTCTGAGGTAAGGAATAAGAAAATAGACTCCGAAACCTGCTATCAGGGTTAGCAAACTAAGAATGAATGGCGGCGTTAGTCCATGCCAAAGAGCAAGCTTAATGTTGACTGATTGTTGAACTGTTGCACTGACGACTGCTTTGATTATCTCACCACTACCAGATGCAAAAACGCCAACCATCAAACCAATAAATGCTAACACAATAGGGCCAGTCAACATTGCCACCGGTGCTTCATGAATTGTTTTCAAGGGAGAATCCGAAATCTCAACCGGACGCCGCCAAAAAGGGTTGATGCAAATTAAAATCGCAACTATGACATTAGCGAAAGCAGCAAAAACCACCGCAGCAAGAACCCATAGATTTGCCTGTAAGACCCTTTCATAGAGCACTTCTTTCGCTACAAAACCAAAAAACGGAATAACTCCTGCCATGGACAAGGCAGCAACAGCGGCTGTTACCGCTGTTACAGGCATTTTTTTGGCTAATCCCCCCAAAAAACGAATATCGCGCGTTCCTGCTTCATGGTCGATGGAGCCGGCTATCATGAAAAGTGCACCCTTATAAAATGCATGTGCGGTAATAAATATGATGCAAGCTTTAACCGCCAAAGTATCGCCATATCCCAATAACATGGTCATTGTTCCGAGTGCCGACACAGTGGAATACGCCAATAATCGCTTAAGGTCAGTTTGACCCAGCGCGAGGATGGCGCCAATAACCGTTGTGATGGCACCTACGACCACGATTATGTTTTGCCATTCAGCGGTTCCCCCCATTATGGGCAATAGGCGCGCCAACAAATACACACCAGCTTTAACCATGGTGGCCGAGTGCAAGTAGGCACTCACAGGTGTGGGAGCTTCCATTGCATTGGGAAGCCAAAAATGAAATGGAAATTGAGCTGATTTAGTAAAAGCGCCTGCAAGGACAAGGATCAATGCTGGTAGATAGAGAGTACTTTCGCGTAATAAATGTCCAGAGTGAAATAGCTCTGAAATGACATAAGTGCCACTAATCTCTCCGATTAAAACAAAACCTGCTAGCATTGCCAACCCGCCAAGGCCAGTTACCAGCAATGCTTGCAATGCGGCGTCTCTTGATCGCTGTTCATCATGCTTGAAGCCAATCAAGAAAAAGGAACTTAAACTGGTCAATTCCCAAAAGATAAACAATAGAATCAAATTATCAGACAGCACCACACCAAGCATTGATGCCATAAAAATGAAAAGCCAAAAATAAAAACGCCCCAAGTCTTGGTGGCCTTTTAGATACCCGCTGGCATATAAACAAACAAAAAAACCGATGCCGCTGATTAGCACTGCAAATAGAAGTCCCAATCCATCAAAATTGAACGCCAGGGACAGACCGATTATGTCACCCCAGGGTAAGTTCATGCGGACTGGCTCAGCAGTCTTGGTAAAAAGCAAATATAGGAAGAAGACAACCTGTAAAAATGGCAAAACAGACAGGATTAAGCCCGCCCTTGTTCGCCATTTTTTTGTTAACCAGAGAGCAAACAAAGCTGCAAAGAAACCTGCAAAAACGACTAAAGATGTCATCAATTCATTCCTCATAAGGAGTAATAACTATTCATCTAAAACAATTAATAGCTCTCTCGATAATTATTATGATGAATTTAGTATTTGGTCCCGAAATTCGTTGTATTGTCTGGCAATTAAACCAATCTTGCTAGCTTGATTGACAGCTACCCATTAGGGACCTGATTAAACGGATTCAGACGAATAAATCCGTAAAAATATTTTATCATTAAAGCTAATCAGAGCAGCAGAAATTCGAACTGAGAAGCATGCTCATAAGAAGAATAATTAAAATTAACACAGAAAAGAAAAAAATCAGTGGTTTTATAGCGCTATTCGCATAAATTTGGAATAAATTGCGTTCTATTGCATCAATGAATTAGTTAATGCAATTCATCTATGAAAGCATTCTTACTCTGGGTGAATTGTTATCAGTTTTTTCGTTCCTTTATCCACTGTTACTTTTGATGATTTATATCAACACAGCACCCAGTAATTTTGGGTCACAATCATCAGGCCAAACCGTTTTATCATCAAAAACGGCACCTGCGAAAGTCGCATCTTCTAAATCAGCACCAGTAAGATTTGCACCTGTTAAAACAGCTTGATCCAGGTTGGCGCCCTTGAAACTCGCTCCTTGTAATTGGGCGTTTTTCAAATTGGCACCCTGGAGTATTGCGCGTTTAAAAAAGGCGCCTTTGAGATTAGCTTCTTCTAAATTTGCATTGCATAGTAATGAACGTTTTAGGTTTGCACCTTCAAGGCTGACATTTTTTAGATTCGCTCCAACCAAACCTGCACTATAGAGATCTGCTTCTACAAGATTCAACCTCTTTCCATCTTCATAACCCAACAAGAAACGATTATGCAAATTTACAGCATCCATTATTTCTTCGTATTCAAGTCTCATATTGCCATCCTAACAAGTGTTTGAGGTGGATCAAGAAATTTCCAAATCAATTTTAATTATGGGTAGAAATGAAAATAGTAGATCAATAAAATACTAATCGGTATCTTTATGAAAAAAAGATTGGTTTCCCCAGCATTAATATTGCACAAAACAAAGGGAAACCTAATCAGTAGTCTCAGTAAAAACCTTTTAGAATAATTCATCAAGCGCTTTTCTTCAGTGAAGCATTTCAGTGTGATCGATGAGTTTTCCGTCAATAAATGCTTGAACCGCGGCATCAATATCGCTCAAGTCGGTAACAACAGGTTGAATGTTTAATTGACGCATACTTTCATATGCACCCATTCTCATACCGCCGCACAACAGCGCTTTGCAATCAGCGATGGTCTCCGCCATGCTCACATGCTTATTATGTGAAGCCGAATCCATTCCATGACCTGCGCCAGGTGCTTCTTCAGTATGTGCCTGTTCCTTGAAATGTGTGTGCCCCATTTTATCGCGCATTTCGCGGCTTACAATTTTGCCTTCTTCAATTGTCAACACCAAATAGTAAGGGGCGCGTCCAAAATGCTGGCTGATCGTTTTACCATCGTCAGTAATCGCTGCTACTTTCATATTAATCTCCTTTTTCATTGTTTCCACAGAAAAGTGCCTTCCACCTGGTTCTTCCCTCCCATCGGATGGAAAAAGTGTAAGCAATATTTCAGCGGATTGCTTTGTTGGATTTTCCCAACAGTGAGGAAGATGCGCTTCGAAAACCAGGCTATCACCTGCTCTTAAAACATATTCTTCACCTTCAATTTGATAACGGATGGTTCCGGCCAGACAATAGACAAATTCATAACCGGTATGAACTATCATCCGATCGCCGCTGCCCATTCCGGGTTTAATTGTGACCACAAAAGGCTGAACTGCATTTCCGGCAAAATCCTTGCCCAGGTTTTGCATTCTTGTACTACCAAAAGCTGTCTGAGGGCGGTTGTTTGCAGAAGTGAATACCACACGCTTGTCGACTGGTTCACATTCAAAGAATGCTGAAATAGGTATCTGAATGGCAACAGCCAATTGCTGGAGAGTACTCACCGAAGGAGATGATTTATCGTTTTCAATCAAACTCAAAGTATTAATATTCAAACCACTGCGTTCGGCCAGGGACTTTAAAGAGAAACCTTTTTTTGTCCGCAGCTCTCGGAGTCTTCTTCCAACCAATGCTTCAGCGGGGGTTTGTTCTCCAGCAATTGAACCCATCTATATTACTCCACGGAAAATTCTACGGGGGTCAAGTTATGGATATTATCTGAGATCGGGCATCGTGCATCCACTTCCTTCAAGAAAGCTTCTTTTTCTTCCTGACTCATATCTGCATCAATTTTTGTGTGAACACGAATACCGGTGAATCCAGACCGCACCGCGGTGCTTTTGCCCATTAATACATCCGTATCCAATTCACCTTCAACGTGACACTCAATTTTTCTAATTGGCAAGCGGCGTTGTTTTGCCACAATATTACCAATGGTCACAATGCAACCTGCCAAAGAAATGAAAAGGTATTCCAATGGTGTCGGGCCGGCATCGGTTCCTCCATCTGCCTGCGGTTGATCAACAATCGCAATATGCTGCCTCGATTTTGTTTCGATTTTGAACCCTGCTATTTGCACTGCATCTACAGAAACTAATTTGACTGGCATTTTTCTCCTTATGAACCCATAAATATACTATTATTATAGTACATAATATGCAATTATGTAAATTTCATACCAAAATTATTATATAATTAGATGTAAATATCAAGAAGACTCTCCAGGCAATAGACACGATTGAAAAATTCACCATAGCAAAAAAAAACTGGCCAATTCTAAAAATTGACCAGGTAAATATAACTTTCATATTGAAATAGGGTACCTTAGTAATGCGCGAGGCTAAATTGAAAAACTGTTGCCTGCTACTCTTTTCTGAACGCAGTTAGTCGCTGTGCCATCTTGGTAAACGCCTGGCTGGTCGAGGTGCGAGGGGCGAGCTCCATATACGGCGTGCCCTGGTTGATGGCGCGGACCATATTGACATTGTCGTATGGAATTTCGGCGAAAATGTCTTTCTTCAATCCTTCAGCAATTTTTACAGGATTTAGTGAGCTTTTTTGGAAGGTTTCATTTACCACCGGCAGCACTTTGCGGCGGTCAATGCCCATTTCTTCAAACAGTCTCAGCGCCTGGTAGGTGGCATTCACAGAAGCCAAATCGGGCGCAAGCGGCACAATAATAGCGTCACTGCGTTCCAGCACAGAGATAATCGGATCAGTAAAATGGTTGCCGCCATCCACCACGATAAATGGGGCGAGCATCTGCAGAGGCGCCCAGACAAGGTCAATGGTGGCGCGGTTCACCAGGTCGCCTTCTTCAAAGAATTGCGGAGAAGGAAGCAGACTGATGCCTGACGAATGATCTATAACCATAGAACTGAGCAGACCTTCTTCAATGCTGCCTTCAGGCCAATCAGCCAGAGAAGCCAGCGTATTCTTCGGCTTGAGGTTAAGCATCAGCGCGCACTGTCCGCCTGAAAGCGCCATATCCCATAGACAAGTCTTGATTTCAAGCACCTGAGCAATGGCGACCGCCAGGTTAACTGCGATGGATGTTGTTCCTACGCCGCCACGCAGACTGAAGACCGAAAACACTTTAGAAGACGATTGCGATATGGATGATTTTTCTTTGTTACGGCTTAACAGCGCTTTGACCCGCAGTTCCAATTCATCTGGGCTGACCGTCTTGCTGATAAAATCATCCGCGCCGGCTTCAAGCCCTGCGACCTTGTCTTTGAGATCAGTTTGACTGGTAAGCATAATCACCGGCACTTTGGCGGTCTGCGGATTTGCCCGAATGGTCTTAATAAATGTATAGCCATCCATGCCCGGCATCATCACATCAGAGATGATCAAATCAGGGGTCTTTTGAGACGAGGTCAACCAATCCAACGCGTTCTGGGGACGGTCGTGGGCTGAAACTTCATATCCAAGGCGCAACAAGATGGCCTTCAGTTTGTAGAGTGTAATTTCACTATCTTCGACGATCAAAATTTGATATTTGTCACTCATGCGGACCTCCAAAACATTTCAATTAAAGCGGATTTATTCTTTTTCCAAAAAATCATCCAGAGCTAAACGCAGCTCGAAAAATTCCTGCTTGATGCCTGAAACAAAAGTGGCAAAGGGTTCCACACCTGATTGTTTGACCAATACTTCAAGACGGGCACAAAATTGTTCCATGCGTCGGCCGCCGACCTGACTGCTGCTGCCTTTCAAGGTATGCAACGCTCGCAATAGATCATCTTTATTCTTTTTATCTGAAGCACTTTCTATTTGTTCAATCAGCCCGGGGGTTCCGCTTTTGAACAACTCCACAAGGTGTTTGGCAGATTCTTTACCCTCATCACCCATCAGGGTCAAGAAATCATTCATCACGCTTTCATCGAGGATCGGATAGTCATTTAGCGAAGTGGATTTATTCTGATCTCGACGTGCTCCATCCGCATCATCAGTCTGGACTGACAAATTAGCCAGAATGTTAACAAGCGCATCAATCTGCACGGGTTTAGTCAGCACATCATCCATGCCTGCAGAAAGATACCGTTCACGCCCTTCAGCAGACGACTCTGCCGTCAGCGCAATAATCCGCGGCTGCTTTTCAGGGGCATAATGTGCACGGATCAATTTGGTAGCCGTGAGACCGTCCATTTCGGGCATCTGGATATCCATCAGGATGATATCAAAATCCTCACGGTCCATTTTGTTTAACACCTGGATGCCTGTTTTGGCCAACACGGCATCATATCCGATGCGGGCTAAAATACGCAGCATCAAATGCTGGTTGACTTCATTATCTTCTGCCAACAAAATTCTTAAATCAGAACTCGCCATTGCCAATACCCTGTGAGTGTCTCAATTCGATGATTTTGCCTTATCAATTATATCGGCTCTAACTTTTTCTGCAACCAAAATATTATGCAGATTATGCGCCAAACAATTTCAAAATGGATGCACCGCCAAAGGCGAAGAGCAGCATCTTGCCAACCTTGCCGATCCAACTCATTATAAGGTAGCGCCATAAGGGCATTCTCAACGCACCCGCCACCATACCCGCCACATCAAAAACCGGGTTCGGCACAAAAGCCAAAACCAAAACAGTGATATCCCCATATTTCTTCATCCAACCTGAGACGCGTGTGTACCATTTTTTATTTTCAATCACGGCCTGTCCGCTGAAACCAGCCAGATAGCCCGAAAGTTCACCGATAGTAGCACCTGTTCCGGCAGCAAGAGCCACCCACCACGGGTTGAACACAGCACCCATCGCAGATGTAAAAAGCACCCCAGGCACTGGCAGGATCAAGGTGGCATTTGAAAGCATGGATAAGAAAAATATGCCCGGATAGCCCAAAGCACCCAGTTTCTGCACCTGGTCGCGATAAATAAAAAGTACCACAGTCAAAGCGATGACGACTGCCAACACCAGACCGCGTACCAGATTAAGCCGCCAGCCGGTCAGCTTCATTCTTCTTTTTGTTCTTCTTTCAACAGGGATTCAATTCGCGCAATTACCATATCCATGGCAACAATGTTCAAGCCGCCTTCGGGGATGATCACATCTGCATAACGTTTGGAAGGTTCAACAAACTCCAGGTGCATCGGTCTGACCGTGCTCATATATTGCTTGACCACGTTTTCAGTGGTGCGTCCGCGCTCGGTGATGTCACGATCGAGACGGCGGATAAAGCGAATGTCTGAATCGGTATCCACAAAGATTTTGACATCAAACAGTTCGCGCAAACAAGGGTCGGCAAAAATGAGAATGCCTTCCACTAAAATCACCCTTTTTGGTTCTACATGGAGGGTTTCAGCAGTGCGGCTATGGGTAGTGAAATCATATACCGGTACTTCGACCGGCTGCCAATTTTTTAATTGCAAAATGTGATCGCGCAGCATTTCAGATTCAAGTGAATTGGGATGATCAAAATTAACCAGAGCTCGCTGCGCCGGTGGCAGCCCTGTCAGTTCACGATAATATGAATCATGCTGCAAGAATGCAATGCGCTGTTTACCGACACGTTTCAATACCATTTCGGCAACAGTGGTCTTGCCGGAGCCAGATCCGCCGGCTACACCGATCACGAGGGGAGTTGATTTATTGGGCATGGGCTAATTATAGTTGAAAGTGGGGGTAACTTAAGGACAAATAATATCTGAATGTTAGAATTAGACAAAACCATTTGAATGAGGCTTATATGATCTTCGATATGCTTTCCAATTGTCAATTTTATAAAGACATCACGGCTAGGTTGGATATCGCCTTCGATTATTTAACTTCCACCGATTTGGCCTCCCTGCCCATTGGCCGTATTGACCTGGACGGCGAGCATGTCTATGTGCTGGTGCAGGAATATCTCACCAAGCGGCCGGATCAAGGTTTCTGGGAAGCCCACCGCCGCTATCTGGATGTGCAATATATACACAGCGGCTGCGAACGCATTGATGTCGCTCTGTTAAACACCATGAAGTTAGGCGAATATGCACCTGAACGCGATTTTCAAGCCCTGACCGGCACCGGCAGCCCGCTTAACATGGTGGCCGGTTCATTTGCGATTTTCTTTCCGCAAGACGCACATATGCCGGGGCTGGCTTGTGGGATGCAATTGCAGGTGAAGAAAATTGTGGTGAAGTGTGAGATGTAATTGTGTTTGATTTGACAAAAGGTTGAAATAAATATAGTATTTATCCAAGCAATTAGATTTTATTAATCTTTGTTCTAGGGAGGAAGGAAAACAATGAAACCAAATCAGAAAAAGTTAAGAAATTATCATATTTCTCTAACACATAAACATTATGATTCAGTTAGAGCTATTTCAATCGAAACGAAATACAAAGAAATGTGTGAGGAGATGCGTCGTCATCGAGATTATGAACTAGCAATTTCAAATTGGGCTACGTTAATACTATTAGGAATTGTTGCTGGAATTATTACTCTAAAAAAAAATCATGCAACTCGCAATCTTCTGGAAAAATCCTTAGTAA
This sequence comes from uncultured Anaerolineaceae bacterium, assembly GCA_927443345.1. Taxonomy (GTDB): domain Bacteria; phylum Chloroflexota; class Anaerolineae; order Anaerolineales; family Anaerolineaceae; genus UBA6107. The sequence goes on from CAKMKJ010000052.1 coordinate 41,525, forward strand.
TAGATATCTACTGGGTAAAAATACTGCTTATTTTTCTCATATGGATAATAATTATTTCTGCAAGTTTTTCAGTTTATTTTTCTCATAAAAGGTATAAACATATGAGGAAATGGGTAGATCAAAATTTGGAGGATTTAATTCCAGCGAAAAGATACGACCCAGAAACTAAAATTCAAAATTTTCCAAACCAGGTAATAAAACCTCCTTCAAATTTTTTTCGTCCTGACATTTGGCAAATAATTACATTAATCGTGTTTGGGATTATTGGTTCAATAATCATATGTTTATAATGTGAACCATTTTCTTTAAAGAAAATGTTATTCAAAATATATCCTAAATAAATTATGGATATAACCTTATAACAAAAACCTCACTTGGTGGTGAGGTTTTTGTGCTGTCATATTAGAGCCACCACAGGGGGTCGAACCCTGGACCTACCACTTACGAAGCGGTCGCTCTGCCAACTGAGCTATGGTGGCGTATAATTAGCAACGCGACGCAAATTATATCAGCACCCCCGCTGAAAAGGCAAGGAACTCACTTGAACATCGCGATGCTTTCTTATCACACCTGTCCGCTGGCAACACTGGGCGGCAAAGACACCGGCGGCATGAATGTGTATGTCGCTGAACTGACCCGCCAGCTCGGCGTTGACGGCATCCACGTGGATGTGTTCACACGCTCACAAGACGAGCACGTGCCACATGTGGTGCATTCACTCGGCTACGGCAACCGCGTGGTGCACATCCCCGCCGGTCCTGAGGTGCCCCTGCCCAAACCGGAACTCGCCACTTACATCCCCACCTTTGCAGAAAACATCATCCGTTTTGCCGCTGAAAAAGGCATTCACTACGATCTGATTCACAGCCATTACTGGATGTCTGGCATCGCCGCTGAAATGCTCAAAGCCGAATGGAACGTACCGGTGATTCAGATGTTCCACACGCTGGGATTGATGAAGAATCGCATTGCCCAATCTGAAGAAGAGAAAGAAGGCGACTATCGCATCAATGGCGAACGCCAGGTGATGCGCATGGCCGACCGCATCGTGGCCGCCACACAAGCCGAAGAGGCCCAATTGGAATTCCTCTACGGTGTGGAAGACCAGAAGATCGTCATTATTCCACCGGGTGTGGATGTGAGCCGCTTTTATCCCATCCCGGATGACGAGGCCAAAGAGGCCATCGGTCATTCAGGCTGCCCGCGGCTGCTGCTCTTTGTAGGCCGCATCGAACCCCTCAAAGGTGTGGATACGCTCATCCGCGCACTGGCTATCGTCCGCGAATCGGGCGAGCTTGAAAAACAATGTTATTCGCTGGCCATCATCGGAGGAGATCCTGGGGCACCCACCGAAAAAATGACTGTAGAAATGACCCGCCTGCGAGCCTTATGTACAGAATTAAATATGGAAGATCTGGTGCTCTTTTTAGGCAAACGCGCCCAAGATACCCTGCCCTATTATTATTCCGCAGCGGATATTTTAATCATGCCATCGTATTATGAATCTTTTGGCATGGTGGCGCTTGAAGCCATGGCCTGCGGCACCCCTGTGATCGCCTCGCAGGTTGGCGGCCTGGCCTTTCTGGTGCAAGACGGTATCACCGGCTTCGTCGTCCCCGGCGGAGACCCCTGCGTGCTGGCCAAGGCGCTCACCAAGCTGATCCAACAACCTGAACTGCGCATGCGCCTCGGCAAACAAGCTGCGGAATACGCCAGTTGGTACAGTTGGGATAAAATATCTACACGCATCAGAGGCGTATATGAAGAGTTGCTTGGCTTGCCCGATTGAGTTTTAGTTTTTAGAAAAACAGAAAAGTAAACAGCACACTAAAGTAGAGCGCCAACCCGCCGTACTTGCGTTCAAGGCTGTTGCGACTGCGCATCACAATCCACCAGATGCTAACGAGAATACCTAAAATGCCCAGGTAATGCACCGAGGCGTAAACCTGCGCCATTAACTGAGGCCACCCCCCTGCCCGATCCAAAGTGGCGAGATAGATGCCGCCGATCCAGTTAAGCAAAAAAGTCAGCAGCGTAAACTGGCCGCCTACGTTCAAAACCTTTTTCCACAACAACAGTGTCAAAAGCGCCGTAGCAGCCCAATAGAAAATGCCTGCTTTACTTACCCATCCCCAGCCCGGAATTTCGGGCAGATAACGCGTCACTTGCCACAGGATTACACCAGCAGCCATGCCGCACCAGGCTTTCTGCCTGTCTTCAAAATTGTGATTGAATGAGCGGAAAATGTAAAAAAGAGAAACGATTAGCAAGATGACCAGCAAACCAATGATGCCCCATACACCAAGATAAGTCTTGAGTGGAATGAAAGCCAGGGAGGTTAAAAAGACAAAAGCCAGCAGTTTTAGTGCGGTTCCCAATCCATCCGCAATTTTGCTGACTGATTCTGTGATAAATCCATTCATGGCGCCCCGCCTTTGAACATTTTCGAGTCTACCTATATTAACGAAAATTAATCAAATGGGTTGCGCGGTCTGACGATTACTTTCCGAGTTTATGTCCGCGTTTGACAGTGCCTTTGCCATAGCGTTCGCGCAGATCATCCAGAGCATCCAACAGACGGCGTTCCTTGTCGGTGGGTGTCTCCCACAAAGACATTTGGTGCAAGGTCTCCACCAGGTCAGCACTGCCGACTCCGATCAGCCTCACGGGTTTGCCGCTTTCCCAAATAGACCGAAACAAGGCTTCGACGTTTGCATAGATGACGCCATCCTGATCGGTGGGCTGCACCAATGACACCTGCCGGGTATGGGTGCTGAAATCTGACCAGCGGATCTTGAGCCGCACCACTTTTGCACAATAGCCCTCCTGGCGCAGTTGGTAACCCACATGTGCCGAGAGGTCTTTGAGCGTCTGACGCAGAAAAATGGGGTCAGAAGAATCTTTGTAGAAAGTGGTTTCTTGGCTGATGGATTTTGCATCACGCTCAAGAGAGATGGGACGGTCATCAATGCCGAGGGCATGATCATAAAGTTCATAGCCGTACTTGCCAAAGAGCCTTTCAAACTTGGCTTTGGACCTTTTAGGGATATCTCCCAGCAGGCGGATGCCGGCATCGTGAAGCGCCTTTTCCATCTTGGGGCCGACACCCCACATCGCCTTGACGGGCAATGGCGCCAGAAATTCAGCCTCCTCACCGTTTGCAACCACCAGGATGGCCCTTGGGTAGCCAGATCCCCTGTTGCGTGCCTTGCCGGTGTCTGTGGCGATTTTTGCCACCAATTTATTGCTGGCAACGCCGATGGAACACGGCAGCCCGGTTTTCTCAAGCACATCTGCCTGCAATTTTCGAGCAATGGTTTCACCATCCTCTGGCAGGTCGGTTACATCCATGAAAGCTTCATCCACCGAGACCTGTTCAACCAGAGCAGTTAATTGACACACAATATCCATCACCTCATGAGATTTCGCACTATACTCTCCATGACGGCCTGAAATAAGCATCAGATCCGGGCATAACTTCAATGCCTGTCCGGTGGGCATGGCGGAATGCACTCCAAACTGGCGTGCTGCATAAGAACAAGTCGAAATGACTCCCCTGTGATCAGCCCTGCCGCCCACAGCAAAGGCCTTGCCAGCCAATGAAGGATCTTTCAGTTCCTCCACAGCGCAAAAAAAGGCATCCAGGTCGAGATGCAGAATTTTTCGGTAACGGATTGTGCTCACAACAATATTTTAGCACATCAGTTCTAATTGTCAATTCTTTTTGGGAGAAGTTTTGGAACTATTCTTCCTGAATAAGCCAGGCATCCGTTGCAAACACAAAGAACCCATCAGGCACTTGTTCTGGATAACCCTCGCCGGTTCTCAAGGCTTCAGCAATCTGCAAATTGGTTTCACGAAAACTATATACCTTGGTCAACGCCCTTGAAAGAGCGCCATGTGTATCATCAAGATAGATATCCACGCCAATTTGCCGGCTGCCGTTTAAGACAAAGTGTTGCCTGGTTACATCAATCCATTCTTGTACAGTATAAAATAGACTATCAATTCCATTACTAGAACCAGTAATATCTTTATGGTTGGGATTGTGAGGCGCGACATAATGTCCGCCGATAATGATTCGATAAGTATGGCCATGGCTATTTTTGTCAAAGAAAATAATCTCATTCTCGTAACCACTTTGAATGTCATCAGGGTTGCTGATCCAACCCTGGTCATATTTCAAACATGAGATCACAGCCACGTAATCTCTGACTTCATCACTCGTTTTTTGGAACCTGACAAGCTGGGTCGGCGAAATATTACCGCTGTTATCTTTAAAATAATAACCAACATCAATCAAGCCTCCTGGGCCGCAATCCGCGTAAACATTTTCTTCAGGGATAGTGGTTGAGGTACTGACCAGAGATGCGTCAGGGGTTTGGGTAGGCAAAACGACTTCGGTCTCAATTGAAACCAAAGTCGATTCAGGTTCTGACGTAGGAACCTGTGCTTGTTTATCTTTTCCGCATGCTGTCAGGCTTAGCGCTATAGTAAAAATAATTACAATACTTTTTCTCAAAAAGGACATAACCAATCCAACGGTGATTTATCGATGTTTAACATCGGTTTTTTTTATTCTAGTCCCGCTTTCGTAAAAATGCAATTCAGCACGATGTGTTATGAGACGATTTTACCCATTATTTATCCAAAGTCTCTTTCAAAGACCAGATCGGTTCAATTGCCGTCGGATCTACTTCATAAGCCATAGCCAAATAATAAGCCACAAAATCGCCAAACAAAACGGTTGACCACATCTGTTCAAGGCGGTTCTGTCCACGCGCGTCAACAAGATCAGTGTTGATGCCTTCGAGCATCATAATTTGTTTGGTTTCTAGCACCCGCTTCTGATTGCGTTCGACATCGGCAGAGGCTTGCAAAAATACTGCCATTTCCTTGTCTAATGCTTCTTGTGGAAAGCAAATACCTGCCAGTGTGTTATGGTCCGCTTCGGGAAGCACCTCGTAACTGGCGATGGTTTTGGCACATTCGTTAAACTGGCACTTCCAGCGTCTGGCAACAGGAGCCATAAATCCGCTGCCAAAGACAGTAATGTGACGTCCGACCAATTGCCCTGCCAGCCTTTTGGCAGCGTTATTTTTGACCGGAACATCCGCTTCAACCTTCAATTGAAGTTCTTTCATTAAACTCACGGTTTGTTTTACTTCAGAACCCATATCTGAAACCAGACCGAGACGCACAAACAAAGCCAATAGCATACCAAAGGTGTATCCCAAAGCGGAGCGAGGCTGGCCATCATCCAGAAACACCCATGCTGGCACGTGCGCAGATTGTGCATCCGCGAGGATTTTGCCGCCAGTGGTGATGACCATTACCTGGCAGTTGCTGCGGCATGCCGCTTCAAACGCCGAATTGGATTCTTCGGTGTTGCCAGAATGCGACGAAACGACCACAAAGGTTTCTCTGCCAAAAGCATAGGCTGGCAAGCCATAATCTCTCTGCACCATCACAGGGATGGTCACACGATCCATCAAAAAGGACGCCAGCAGATCCGCGCCAATAGCCGACCCACCCATGCCGGCAATCACCACACGGTTTATCGGCGCCATTGCAGACAAAGGAGAAGTAAGTCCCAATTCCCAGGCTTTTTGCAACTGGTCAGGCAGGCTCATAATTTGGCTGAGCATATCTTCTACATCGATTGAGGCAAATTGATCATGAGCGTCAAGATTCATGGGGCTACCTTTGACTATTTAATAGGTTAACAACGCGTATGATTTTACACCCTCTTGCTACCCTCTGGATTAAATAGGTACAGGCAGACAAAAGCCTGCCTGTACCATGTGCTTTACAACTTATTTCAATTTCTTGATCAAAGCCATGAATTCTTTCCATTCTTCATCAAACATATGAATGGTCACGTTGTTCAATTCAAGATTATAAGTGGTTTCGCCATCAGGTTCTTCTGCTGACCAAATTGCGTATCCGTCAGTTTCGGCAAGTGTGACAACTTTTGGTTCGTATTCGTCTGCCATAGTACTCTCCTTTTATATTGGTACAAACATGGTTAATAATTAGCAAAATTGGATTATCAGCTTTATTTGTCAGTTTTATTCTTGCGTTTAAACAAACTAAGAATTCGATTCCAAAATTTTTCAAAGGTTTTTTTAATGGAAACAGGTGGAGGAAATGTTTGTAAACCCTCCCATGGATCTTGATCCATTAATTTTCTAAAAACATAGGTCGATATTAATTGCATTGTGGCTAACAAAGGCGCTGAAAGCAGCACTCCAACAAATCCAAAAAGGCTTGCCGAAATAAACACCATCACAAGCACTGCAGCTGGATGCACCTTAAGTGCGTTTGACATCACGCGCGGACTGACAAAATTATCCAATAACAGGTCGGTCACCCAGGCAACCCCTACCACGATCAGAGCAAACACGATTGGCTGAACCCCAAAATAATTAGTCTGAAAGAGCGAGACCAGTGCGTAGGTCGTCCAGGCGACGAACGGACCAACATAGGGTACAAAGCGGGCAGCACCTGCCAATAAGGCCAGTAAGAAGAAGTATTTGACGCCCATTATACTTAACAAAATCGAGTAAATCACAATTGTGATGGCAATGACGATTAATTGTCCTCTCAAGAAAGCATTCCAAATTTTTGCAATTTGATTACCCATTTTCTTGAGGTCTTCTTCGTAAGAAGGAATGTTCAACTTGAACATTGCTTCGCGAACGCCACCGGTCTCAATCATAATAAAGTAGGCGATCAAAATAATAAAGATCAAGCCTACAACGGTGGTTGCGGCGCCTGAAGCAATGGTTCCAATCAAGCTGCCCAAATTTGTCAAGATTGGTTCAACCACACCCTGCACTTGAGTCCAGAGCGAATCCATATCAAATTGAACCAAATCAAACTCCAATTTACCAATGACAAGTGGTTTGCTTGATAAGTCAGCGAAAAATGCCGGCAGGTCACCAATCAGTGTTTGAAGATATTTAACCAGGTTTTGAATTTGCTCAACGATACTGATGCCGCCCCAAGTTACCAGTCCCAAAACAATCAGAAACAGCAGCACAAAAATCAAGGTCGATACGACCCGCCACGGAATCTTAAACCGTCTATTGATGAAGCTGGCTAACGGGTGAAATAGATAGGCTAATAAAAATGAAAGCAACAAAGGGGCTAAGTAATCTTTAAACCGATAGAGCAGATAAATGCCAATTACGGAAGAAAGCAAAGCCACGACTAACTTGGCTGTACCACTCCAGTTTGGGGAGGATTTTTTTTCTGAACCATTCATCGTCGTCATAGTCAATACACCTTAGGAATAATTATAAGAGATAATAATCCAAAAAAAAACTGGCTTTGCAATAAATGAATTGCAAGCCAGTTAATTTAAGGTCGGTTTCTTTAGATGGGACAGGCATTCGTAATCAACATATTCATAATGCCAGGGAAGAGACTGCAATAACTGTTGGTGGCATCGATAATGATCCACGGCAGAATGCAGAAAAGCACCACGATTCCAACCAGAATCAGAATGATCACCAAAACCGGGGATTTCTTTTTCGGAGCTGCCGTTGGAGGCGTCTGCATATTAGGAGCCTGATAAGCCGGGACAGCAGAAATTGGTGGTGTTACCCTTTCAGGCGGAGGCGCGATGACCGATTCTCGCACTGCTGACGGTGGAGCAACATGAACCGGGGGAACAACAGGTGCCGTTCCTGGATGTGTGCTTGAACTCACGCCGCGCTGAGCCACGACTGTGGCATTGGGATCGGTGCTGATTACTTCATATCTAAGGACAATTTTCTCACCCAATGTGATCACCTCACCTGGTTTTAACAAGGCGGATGATGTCAGACGCTGACCATGCATAAAAGTGCCGTTGGTTGATCCGAGATCTTCGAGCCGATAAGTGGCACCATCCAAAACCAGCCGCAGGTGTCTGCGTGAAACCTCTGGATCGTTAATTACCAGATCGCTGGTCAGGTCTCGGCCCAGGAACAATTCATTTTTTTCAAGAGGGAATTCTGTACCAGTGCCTGTGCCGCTTTGAATAATTAGCTTATAAATATTTGCCATAAATCCTCCTTCACAACGCTAATTTGCAGATTAAGTTTAGCAATCTGCGGGTTGAAAGTCAACACCAAATTTGAGAGAAAAGGGAGGAAAAGCCACATATAAGCAATAAAAGACCCCACCATGCCGTGTGTTGCAGAGTTTTGAACCTGCCGAAGCAGGATGGTTTCCTCCACTCTCGCGCCGCCTTGGCCGAAGCCTATCGCGTTGCTCGAATGATATATGGAACCCTTTTTTAAAGTGTTGGCTCAAAACCGATGTTACAACATCACGAACACAGCAGGGTATCTGTCTTATACCACTAATTAATCAAAATGGGTAGACATAAATTAACATGGTAAATATCAAGATGCTAAAAATGTGATAAAAATGGAGGATGGAAAATAAATTACGGGCTTTTATTGCTATTGAACTTGATGCCAAAAACAAAACAACGATTGAATCTTTCGCGGCTTCGGTAAAATCAAAAGCGCCTTCAGGGCTACGCTGGGTCAAAGCGGACCTGCTTCATCTGACTTTGAAATTTCTCGGAGCTATCACCCCAATTCAGGTTGAGGAAACATCCAGGGCAATCAGCCGCGTTGTTATTGATTATCATCCCTTCACGCTGCAGTTCGCTGGCACAGGAGCATTTCCAAACTGGCGCAATCCACGAACCTTATGGATGGGATTAAACAAGAATGAGACATTAACCTCTCTCTTCAAACAATTGGATGCCGAACTCACCCTGCTTGGGTTTTTAGCAGAAGTTAAACCATTTTCTCCGCACTTGACCCTGTGCAGGGTTTCAGATCATGTCGATCCACGCCTGGTTCAGCCGTTGCAAATAGATTTTGATGCATTTTCAACGGACCCGCTGCCGCCTTGGAAAGTACACGAAGTGATATTTTTTAAGTCTCATATACAACCTGGTGGACCAATTTACACGCCCCTTTCAAAGCACGGATTAAAATAATGCCAAAAGGTGTGATAGAATTTTTACACTATTGAAAAGAGGTGTCTTCTGGAAGCGTTAGATAAAGCACATGCGGTAATCAATTTTTTGGAGGAAAAGAAAGCTGAAAAAATTGTCCTACTGGACATTCAGGCAGTTTCAACCTTCACCAGCTATTTCATCATCTGCAACGGCACTAGTGACCGTATGTTAGATGCGCTGTCATCTTCATTGAGAGAATATGCAAAAAGCGACATTAAACAAATCATTAACGTTGAGGGCGATTCACGCACCGGGTGGATGATCGCAGATCTTGATGATGTGGTGGTGCATTTCTTCTCACCCGACCAACGCAAGTATTACAGCCTTGAGCAACTTTGGGAAAAAGGCAAGCGCCTGGTCAGCCTGCAATAAACAAAATCGCGGATGGTGAGTTCACCCTCCGCGAATCTTTTTACTCAAACCAATGCCAGAATTTCCTGGCTATGCCCGGCCGGTTTGACGTTTTCAAAAACCTTCTTAACCAGCCCATCCTTAGAGATCAGGTACGTAGTTCGCAAGATACCCATGTATTCACGCCCCATCATTTTCTTTTTAGCCCACACGCCGTATTGTTCACAAACCTTGTGGTCTTCATCAGACAGCAGCGTAAACGGTAAAGCGTATTTTTCTTTGAACTTCAGGTGTGATTTTGGGCTGTCAGCGCTTAGCCCGAGAATTACCACCCCGGCCTTTTCATAGGCGCTGTAATCATCTCTGAAAGCGCAGGCTTCAGTGGTGCAGCCGGGTGTATCATCTTTGGGGTAAAAATAGAGAACCACATCTTTACCGCGATAATCAGACAACTTGCGGGATGTGCCGGTTTCATCCAATAAAACAAAATCAGGTGCTTCAGATTTCTCAGGGATCATATTATTCCTCCAATATTTATCTGATTATACCGATTTGATGTTGTAAAAATATTAGAATCGCACTTTATAAATTATGATATCCACAGAGTGAAAGAAACCAGGTACGCCATCACCACGAAGGTTCCGGCTGCCGTCAGTTTGAGAACTTTCCAACGCGGAGGCGCGCCATTGATGATGCCCTGAATTTGGATGATTTGAAAAGTGCCAATCAACAAGGGGAGAAACATCGGCCAGGTCAGCGACCAGGGCTGGCCCAGCACTGCAAACACGGCCACAAACAAGAAGGCGAACAACACCAGATAGTTATGCGTCTGCATGGCGCGCAGCCAGTCCAGCCTCACCACCATGGATTGAACGCGGTGAGTACGGTCAAAGGCATAAGTCTCAAGCGATTGCACGATTTTGAGAGCAAGATAAAGCAGCGTGATGGGCAGGGTCAACATGATCAATAATACATGCAGACCGGGTTCATTAAGCAAATAACCGATCGCAGGCACCAGATTACAGATCAAGATGGCCTCTCCCACCTCACCATATCCCCTTTTATCCAACTGCAGCGGAGGGGTAGCGCCAAAGAAACTGATTAAGAATGCCAGCCCCAACATGAATAGTGCCGAAAGGTTGAGCGAGTGCCTGACCATCAGCAAAACGGTAACCAGCGCGCCTGCGGTCAGCAAGGTCATGGCAATCACCAACAGAGTTTGCCGGTCCATGCTTTTGAGCATGTCATAGCGGGGGTCGTCTGAATGCAGAGTTCCGGTGGGTGAAGTTGGGTGGTCAAAAAAAGCGGACAGATAGCTCCGCATCAAGATCAAGAACACACCTAAAAGCGAGCCAAACAAGATATTGACCCAATCCAGAGTTCCGCCCTGGTGTTTCACCAATCCAACCCCGATGGAGTTAGTTAATAATACCCAAACCAATAACTGCGGCTGAATGACATGTAGATAACTTGCATTCTTTGGTTCTTCTGAAGACATGGAGTCCTGCTTCTTTATTTGGTAAAGATTTAGCTTAACTATTTTTTATATTTTAACATATCAGTTTTATTTGGTAAAAAAAAAGCTGCTTTACGGCAGCCTTAACCATTGAAATAATCCCTTTACGGTGTAGGTGTCAAACTCGGCGTCAGTGTGACCTGCGGTAAATCCAGCGTGTTGGTCACCGAAATTGACGGATCAAGCGTGGGTTCGTTGCCCAGAATAGTGAACCTGCCAGAAGTCTTCCAGGTTTGGCCAACAAATATCTGCACTTCATAATCACCAGATTTCCACATTCCAGGGGTGATCTTCTGGTTACAGTAATCAGAATAGCCGGCTCCGCCGGTTGAAAACTTCCAGATTTGAGTTTCGGCGCAAAGATATTGACCTTCATAAAGCCAGACGGCCGTCCAACGCACACCGGTCGTCATTTTATCAAAGGTGTAGCCGGCATAGAGTTCAGAGATTGGCAACGTGAAAGTGTCAGTGGTATTAAAGATAAGTCCATCTTCATCCACTTCCTCCGAAAATTGTATCGGACTAAATATGGACTCAGTATCTGGAATAACAGGAGTAATAATAGTCGCAATCGCCTCAGGGGGCAGCATGGGGGTATAGGTCTGCTCCAGGGTCGGGGTGATGGTTGGTGTCAGCGTATTTTGAAGTGTCAGTGTAATAGTCGGTGTTGTGGTGATCGTGGGTGTGCGGGTTATGGTTGGTGACGGCGGAAAGTAGTGGTAAGCCACCGGCTCACCAAAACGATAAAAAACAAATCCAACCCCAACCATCAGAATGGCAAAAAAGATCAAGCGCCAGCCATATGCAAGCAGGTCCTGGCGTTTACGATAAAACTTAAGGGTCCTGGCGGTATTCAGAGATTTAAACGCTATAACCAAACTGGCAATTACGCCAATTCCTAATAAAGTCAGTAACACCTTGAATGTCGTGGCAATATCAAGATTCATGATCGAGATTCCAAACCAAACAGTAGCGCTTCATCATGGCTAATCATACACCATCGCTTATCTTACTTCTTGCTGAAGCTTGCCGCGGCGCAGAAAACGAGTGAAATTAAGAAAACGCGGCAACACCTGATGATATATGAAATATAAAAATGGCTTAACTCGAAAATCCCAGGCACCCGCAGTGCGGATTACAGCAGCGCCCAGGCCGTCTTTAAATCGAAAAACACCAAACATGGAATCTGATTCATCAAACACATCAGGAGCTCCCCAAAGATCATAAACCTCGCAGCCTTTGCTACTAGCCAGGCGCATTGCCTCCCATTGGAGCAGATTGTTGGGCATTTTCTCGCGATGCAGCGGACTTGACATGCCATAAAGATACCAGGCACGCTTGCCAAAATGGAAAAGCATCACCCCGGCCACCAACTGGCCATCTACCTCGGCGATCAGTGCGTCTGCCATGCCTGCGCTGATGAAACGGCGCCAAACTTCCAGATAATAAGCTTCTTCGCGGATAATGAAATGGTCACGAGAGGCCGTTTGAGCATACAGATGATAGAGAGCGGATAGTTCACTATCATTGGCCAAGCGAATAGAAACGCCGCTGCGCTGGGCGAGGCGCAGATTATAACGCGCCTTTTGTTTCATGCGCTTGAGCCAGTCTTCTTCAGTACCGGTTAAATCAAGCACGGCTGTATTCTTAAACTGAATTTGTTCAACGGAGTATCGCCACTTGCGCTGAGTCAATTCATCAGTGACCAATTTTCCAAGCACATACTCTTCCGCCTGTTCGCTACCCGGAATGCCCCTGCCCAATTCAAGATCGGGATCAATTTTCAAGAATATTAATCCATTGTCACTGGTAAATTGTTCGAGTTCTGAAAACACCTGTTGGCGCAAGCTGGCATCAGACCAATCCAACATCGGTCCGCGTGGGATGTAGCCGATGGCCATTTTTGGACCGATCCCCAACGGTTTCACCGTACGCACCAAAATATTGGCAGCGGCGGTTATTTCGCCTTTTTCGTTCTTCCAGGTAAGCGGATAGGACTTCCAGCCTACTTCACGCTTTACCTCAGCCCATTCAGTAGTCTGCAGCACGTGGCTGTTCGGCAAATCGATGATCAGGTTATTCCAATTTTGGTTAGACATGATTGACATCCATCTCAATCCCCTTGGTCTTCAACCAATCACTGATCTGATGCCTGCCGCAATTTCCGGTAAACTCCAATCCAATAATTTCGTCTGGTGACAAGAATGCTATTTGAAGCGTTTCATCACTTTCTTGCATGTTTCCACCAATGATTTCAGCATCATACAGGAATAAAATCCCGTTTCCGCGCGGGTCATCGTTGTAAGTATAAACCCCTGCCAGGCCGTGTGTCTTGACATTTAAACCAGTTTCCTCAAAGGCTTCACGAACGGCAGCATCCTCTGGTTCTTCATTGATCTCTAAAAATCCTGCCGGCATATACCAATTGCCTTTCCAGGGTTGAATGCCTCGTTGAACCAGGAGCAAACAGCCGTTTTTTTCGATGCGCACACCTGCACTGACTTTGTATTGTTTGTAGTGAATCCAACCACAACCAGGACAAAACTCTCGTTCTCTGTCTTCGATTATTCGAGCTTCAAGTTGTGTTCCGCACATTAAACAGAAATGTTTCATCCTGCTTCTTCTCCACCGCGGAGCCGCATTATCTGGCGATATATCTTATAGATTCCAGGATAGTAAGTGCGATCCCAGGCTCCGACACTGCGAAAAACTTCACCGCCAAATCCACGTTTGAACCGGTAGACACCCCATAATCCATCGTGGCTGTGTTTTTTAGAAAACTCCTCTTCGAGCACTTCCTCATCCACATCGGGGATACCCCAGAGGTCATAGAATTTGCAATTCATTTTACGAGCCCACTTCATCGCTTCCCATTGGAGCAAATACGTCGGCATGCGGTTGCGCTGCTCGTCACTTGAGGCACCGTACATATACCAGGCCATGTCGCCCTGGGCAAAAACGATCAAACCAGCCACGGGACGATTTTCATAATATGCCATCAACATCTCTGCGTGACCCGTTGGTTTAAACAACTCAAGCGCTTTTTTGTAATAAGCCAGTGTATGAACACCAAAACCATCACGCTTTCCGGTGACCTCGCTCATTTCGTGATAAACCTTAATGTCATCTGAAATGCGAACTTCGATGCCTTTTTTTTCAGCCAGCTTGACGTTATAACGCGTTTTTTGCTTCATGCGTTCAAGCAGCTCCTCTTCAGTGCCGTCCAGCGAGATTATGACCGTCCGCTGCGGTTGCACCGATTTGGTTTTTACCCATCCGGGTTGTTCAACAATCGAGGGTGCCTTTTCGGGCTCCCAAATATCCGGTTCTACCTTTAAGAATATTGCGCGGTTCTCACGGCAAACTTCATCCAGTTCAGTGTAAAGCCCGCAGCCCTGGCCAATGGGTCCTTTGGGAATATACCCAACGGAAAAACCACCTGGCAGCTTGCGAAACAATACCTGAGCGCCGCAATCTTCGTTAATGATGCGAACAGCCTTCCAGCCAAACGAAGACTTCAAATCACCCCACGCTCCCGATTGCAATATGTGGGCATTGGGATGTTTGGCTATAAAATCATTCCATTCAGTTAAGGATACTTTCATATTTATTCAATGGAAATGAGTTCGGGAGGAGGTGTAGCTGCCAATTCTGCTCCCGGAATATTGGCATCAACGAACTTGATGATCTCTGATGCTTCACCTTCATTTGCCAAAGCCAGTAGTTGATCAATTCGGTCGCCGAGCACAACCCCCATCAGATTGTTGGGGTCATCATATTTATAAATATCAGGATGCTGAGTAGGCATAAATCGGTTACCTTCTTCCCACAGATCCTCGCTCAATTTTTCGCCTGGGCGGATGCCTGTAAAGGCTATTTCGACGTCCTTGCCGGGTTCCAGGCCTGAAAGTCTGATCAAGTCTTCTGCCAGATCAAGAATCTTAACCTGCTGCCCCATATTTAATACATACATCTCGCCGCCCTTGCTCATGCCAGCCGCCTGCAGCACAAGATAAACTGCCTCGGGGATGGTCATGAAGTAACGCTTCATGTCTGGATGAGTGATGGTGACCGGTCCTCCGCGAGCGATCTGGTGTTTGAAGAGCGGCACCACACTGCCCCGGCTGCCTAATACGTTGCCAAAGCGGACGACACTAAAGGCATTTCCGGTAAGTTTGGCAGCATCCAACACTATCATTTCAGAGAAACGCTTGGTCGCACCCATAATGTTCACCGGTTTAATGGCTTTGTCGGTAGAAATCATCACCAGATGTTTGACATCAAATTTCACACAAGCATTCACCACATTTCGGGTGCCACCGATATTATTTTTAACCGCTTCATCAATGTTCATTTCCATTAATGGCACATGTTTATGCGCAGCAGCGTGAAAAACGACATCCGGTTTATGTTTTGAAAAGACTTTTTCCAGACGTTCGCTGTCGCGCACATCCACAATCACCGGGTAAATCGGCAGCGATGGATGAAGCTCTTGAATTTCAAGCAAGGATTCAAAAATGCTGTTCTCGCCATGCCCGAGCAGGATCAAGCCGGATGGATTCCAACGGGAAATTTGACGGCAAAGTTCACGTCCGATCGAGCCGCCTGCACCCGTAACCATCACTGTCTTGCCGCTCAGAGTGAAACCCACCAGTTCTTCTTTCATATGTGAGGGCTGACGCCTTAGCAAATCGGTGATATCCACTTCACGCAAACGGTTGATGTTTACCTTGCCGCCAATCAATTCATAAAGCCCTGGCATAGTACGAAACGGGATGCCCTTCAATCGGCAGATATCCGCTACCATACGGATGGTTTTGCCGCCTGCACTGGGGATTGCGATGATCACTTCATCAATCCGCTTTTGTTCAAGCACCTTACCCATATCGGTGACCACGCCAATCACCGGAATACCGTGGATCTGCTGATGCTGTTTGACTGGATTGTCATCCAGAAAACCAACGGGGATTAAGTTTAGATCAGTATTTTTTTGCAGTTCACGCACCACCAATGCGCCTGCATCGCCAGCTCCAATGATGAGAGCACGTTTGGTTTCCAGGCTTTTTCCATTGGGTGAAGTCGCTGTCACACTTTCAGCCAAAAAACGCAGCATAAAACGAACACCGCCCACCATCACCATAGAAAGCAGCCAGTCAATGATTAATACCGACCTTGGAAAACCATTAAAGACCTTCAAGGTTGAAATAAAAATCATCACGCCGGTCACCAACACGGATGCGGTGGTCACAGCGCTAATAATCAAGCGCAATTCCTTAATGCTGGCATAAACCCACATGCGCCGGTACATACCAAAAGCGTAATAGACAATCGTCTTGATCACAATTGATACAGCGATCATCCAATAAGCGGATTTTAAGTAAAAATAAAATAGCGCGCCCATTTCCAGACGTAATGCGTAAGCACCAAGCACCGAAAAAGCCATGAAAATCAGATCGAATAATAAAACATAACGATTACGAATGTTGGGTTTTGATTTCATTACAGACCTCTGAATCCCAGCACAGCACCAATCGTCCGGATGGCGATATTCATGTCCAGAAGCAGGTTCCTGTGTTTAATATAGTAAAGATCAAATTCCAATTTGACTGCCGTGTCTTCAACTGTAGAAGCATAACGTTGGTTTACTTGCGCCCAACCGGTAAGCCCTGGCTTGACATACAACCTGGCACGATAAAAAGGAATTTGTTCTTGAAATTGATTGACCAATTCGATCTGTTCGGCCCGCGGACCGATCAGACTGTTTTCGCCTTTTATAATATTGATAACCTGTGGTAATTCATCTAAATGACTACGGCGCAGGATTTTTCCAAGTCGGGTGATGCGGCTGTCGCCGGTGGTCGTCATGCGCGCCACACCGTCACTTTCGGCATCTTTGCGCATGGTTCGGAACTTGTAAATTTTGTAAGGCTTGCCATTCTTGCCGACGCGCATTTGATTGTAGAAGATGGGAAAACCATCATCCAAAAGAATTGTCATCGCTATTAATGGATACAGGATTACCAGAAATATGAGCCCTATTAAACCGCTCAGTAGATCAAGGATGCGTTTGATGGCTTCGTAAATGCCTGAAGTCTGCGCCTGATCAATAAAAGACCGCAAGATCCAATCTGATTGCAGTAAGAAAATAGGTACCCGGCCAAAAACCTCTTCATAGATTGTAGGCATCGAAATGAGGTCTGTTCCTTCTTCCTGCGCCAATAATACCACCCTGAAAAGATCAGGTTTCATTTCTCCAGAAATCGCAAAAACCATGTCAGTGATCTTTTCTTCTTCAATACAAGCAAGCAAGGTTTCTGTTGTACCAATAACCGGCACACCTTCAATGATCTGGTTCAACTTTTTCGGATCATCGTCAATATATCCGACCAATTCAAAAGGTTCCGGTTTGATCCGTTTCACCATACCCACTAATGTTGAGCCCGCCATACCAGCGCCAATCACCAACACCCTGCGGTTAAAAACAGGTGCATTAAAAATTGCAATATAGATAAAACGCCAAATTATGGTTAACAAGGTGACGGAGATAAGAAAAACTGCCACGCCGCGTCTTGGTAGCGAGTTGGATTGGGAAACAAAGAAAATCAATAAGTACAATAGTCCGCTAAATAATGCGGCTGAACCGACTCCGCGTAAAACCTCACTATGCCGGTTGGCTTTGCGAATATCGTAAATTTCTATCAGCATCACCGACCAAATGATCGGCAGCAAATAAAACCAAAAAGGGGCTCGCTGGTTCACAAAACTCCATGAGAAATCCAGCCAGTCTTTTTGACCCCAGAAATAAAGTGCAATAAAAACTGAAAGAATCGAGACAATCAGATCGCCCAGCAACAGGATGAATTGTCTTTCTCCACCGCGAATTCTGAGTTTTCCGGTTGCTTGTTTACGCTCCATGTGAATCCTAAATTCCTTCTTTTTTCGGGTTCAATATGCTCCACCAAAAACCTGCACCCCAACAGAAATGCATACTTATAATAGCCAGCGGAATACCGAAGACTAATCGCACATCCATTTTATTGAGAGCTATTTTTGCAGAGGCTGCAGTCAAGATGAATAAGTATACCCCGAGGCAGATAATTAAGAGAACCCTTGCCCATGAAAAAAAAGCGAAAAGCAATGATAACATCAAAACACCAATCACAAAAACAGGTGGCAATGCCTGACGCCAACGCAGCGTTTCAGGGTTGCGGCGCAGCATGCGAAATTTCCAGTATCCATATGTAAAATATTGTCTGGCCAATGTTTTGAGCGTCGAACGCGAATAATAGACTGCCCGAATTTGTGGATCAATCCAGATTTTTCCGCCGGCAGCCCTTATTCGTGAATTAAACTCATAATCTTCGTTGGCTCTTAATTCTTCATTATAGTAGCCAATCTCTTCTACTTTGGCTTTGTAGTATGTGCCAAATGCCACTGTATCCGCTTCACTGGCTTTGGTCGCCCAACGATATTTGGCGTCACCTACTCCAAGTGGATGAGCCGTCGCGATCGAAATCGCACGCGCAATTAATCTGTCTGCACCCGGTTTCACATCAATAACACCGCCTACATTGTCACCCAGTCCGGCTTTGAGTGCATCAACGCTGCGCTCAATATAATCTGCAGCCGGGATGGCGTGAGCATCCAAACGAGTAATGATCGGCGCACGTGCTTCTCTAATCGCCTGGTTTAGCCCTGTCGGAATTCTGCGGACAGGATTATCCAACACCTTGATACATAAATCAGGATGTTGAGTTTGAAAACCAACGATCAAGTTTCTTGTATTATCTTCTGAAAGGCCATCCGAGATTATTACTTCAAATTTGGAGTGTGAGTAAGTTTGATGAAGAATGGCATCCAGAAGACCCAAGATGGTTTTTTCTTCATTCAAGCATGGAATTACAATGGAGACTTCAGGTAACGTCACAGGAGTTTTCCCTCAGCAATATTTTACGAGAAAATCATTGAAGAAATCACATTGATCATAGACAGTTGACCACCCCAACCAGCGAATAAAAACATCGTGCGTTGGGGCGGCTAACAAAAAATAGATTAGTTATTCTTGGTTAAACTAATGGCTTCAATTTCAACTGCACCATTTTTGGGTAAGGCAGCCACCTGCACTGCTGATCTGGCAGGTGGGTTTTCGGTGAAGAATTCGCCATAAATGGCATTCATTTTAGCAAAATCGTTGATATCACGCAAAAAAACCGTAGTCTTGACCACATTTTCCATACAGGAATTGGCTGCTTCTAAAATCGCAGAAAGGTTTTGCAGCGCTTGACGGGTTTCAGCTTCAACGCCGCCTTCTACCAGGCTGCCGGTTTTTGGATCAATTCCCAATTGACCAGCAGTGAACACAAAAGGTCCGCCTGCCACACCAACTGAATAGGGGCCGATGGCTGCAGGAGCCAGATCCGTTTTAATGATAGTTTTATCTTTACAAGTCATGCGTTTCCTCCATGCAAATATGTTTTGATTAAATTCTATGCTAAAAATGGATGTACGTAAATATAAATATTAACATTTAAGAACCAGGTGGAGTATTTTCATCAGAATTGGATTAATAATTCTCATTTTTACTTGCTTTTGTTTGGGTTAAAACTATATAATGCAATCAAGTAGAATAACTTATAGATGTAGAAAGGATAGATCATGGGATTATTTAGCAACATATTAGAAAAACTTGGATTGAAGAAACCTGAACAAGAAGCAAAAAAAGAGGTTACCCCCACTATCGTTCCACCCAGACCAGCACCCGTAAAACCGTCGAACCCAAATGCTGTTAAACCCAATGCAAACATGGCGCCAGGCAGCATTCCGGGATTCTACAAACCAACCGCGAATGCCATCAGCGAAGTTGACGTAGTCAGCAAATTGGACGCTATGGCGAAAGCGACCCCCGAGAAATTAGATTGGAAAGTATCAATTGTCGATCTGCTGAAATTACTTGAGCTTGACAGCAGCCTTGCCTCTCGCAAGGAACTTGCTGCAGAACTTAAGTGCCCTGCTGACAAAATCGGCGGCGATTATTCAGAAATGAATGTCTGGCTGCACAAAGAAGTCTTAAAACGCATCGCTGCCAACGGCGGCAATATTCCTGCATCGTTGCTCGACTAAGAATTCAATCGTTTTACCAAAAGGCTGAACTCATCATAGTTCAGCCTTTTATTCTTATTATCACCCTCACTTGAATCAATCAAAACCCTCTTGCTGGTATAATACACGCATAAAAAATAAATCATAATTTATGACAGGTAATTATGCTCGATAAAATTGTTCAAATTCAAGACAGATATGCTGAATTAACCAGATTGATGGAAGTCAATGTGGAAGATTATCAAAAAATCACTGAACTCGCTAAAGAGCGCTCTGAGTTTGATGATATCTATCCTCTCGGCCTGGCTTATCGCGACCTGATGGCCAAAATGGAACAAGCCAAAGAGATGGAAAACAGTGGTGAAGCCGAGTTCGTAGAAATGGCAAAAGCTGAAATTGAAAGCCTGACACCGCAGATAGAAGAAATGGAAAAGCAGATAAAAACCCTGTTGGTTCCCAAAGACCCCAGGGATGATAACAGTGTCTATATCGAAATCAGGGCTGGAGCCGGTGGAGATGAAGCCGGACTTTTTGCCGCGGAATTATTACGCATGTACATGCATTATGCAGAAGCCCGCCGTTGGTCCGTTGATATCATGTCTTCAAATGAAACAGGCATCGGTGGATTCAAAGAAATAGTTTTTATGGTTAAAGGCAAGGGAGCATATTCGCGTTTTAAATTCGAATCTGGCGTCCATCGTGTGCAGCGCATTCCAAGCACAGAGTCATCAGGCCGCATTCACACGTCAACAGTAACCGTGGCAGTCATGGCTGAAGTTGAAAATGTTGACATTCAAATTAATGATTCAGATTTAGATATCAATGTTTATATTTCTTCTGGCGCAGGCGGACAAAATGTGCAGAAAAACGCCACTGCTGTTCGCATCACCCATAGACCCTCCGGTTTGGTGGTCGCATGTCAGGATGAACGTTCTCAACTTCAAAATAAATTACGCGCAATGAGCATCCTTCGTTCACGTCTTTATGATTTGGAAATGCAGCGTGTGCAGAATGAACGAGAAGATGCCAGACGTTCACAGGTCGGCACTGGCGACCGTTCAGAGAAGATCCGCACCTATAACTACCCGCAGAGCCGCGTTACCGATCACCGCATCAATGTATCTTCTTTCAACCTTCCGGCTGTCTTGGCCGGTGACATTGATCTCTTTATTGATGAGTTATCACAACGAGACGAGACAGATCGATTATCAACCAATGGGGATGATGAAGAAGACTAATCTTAACGAATGGCTAAATGAATCAACCAAGCTTCTGGCAGAACAATCCGAGCTTGCATCACTTGAAGCTCGGGTAATCTTGTGCCATATCCTGGATAAACCTCGTGAATGGTTGGTCACACATCCAGACTTTGAACTCGATGATCACCAAACAGATAAAGCCAACCAGATGATTGCCCGAATTCAAACCGGTGAACCGCTGCCCTACCTGATCGGCAAACAAGCATTTTATGGTCTGGATTTCAAAGTTACTCCAGATGTACTCATCCCACGGCCTGAAACTGAATTGCTTATTGAAGAATGCATCACCTGGCTGGAAGAACATCCTGACAGGCGAAAATTGGCAGATATCGGCACGGGCTCAGGTGCAATTGCTATTACATTGGCTGATCGGTTTGAAGATTTACAAGTCACCGCCATCGATATTTCAGGAAAAGCGCTAGACGTTGCCAGACAGAATGCACAACTCTTAAATGTGGATTCTCAAATTGTCTTTATTAAAAATGATCTGCTGGATAATATTTTTGACAGTTTCGATATCCTTGCCGCCAACCTTCCCTACATTCCTTCGGAAAAACTTATAACCCTGCAGGTAGCTCGCTATGAACCCCTCCTTGCGTTGGATGGCGGTCAAGATGGGTTAGTCATCATTAAGCGGTTATTGCACCAAGCACGTGAACATCTGAAACCTGGTGGAATGATCCTCCTCGAAATTGAGGAAGGCCAATCTGAAAGTGTACAAAAATTGGTTGACACATTGATGCCTGGGGTGGCAAAATCCATACTGATTGACCTTGCCAATCACCCCAGATTTCTTAAAATAATGGTATAGAATGAGGTTCTTATGCAGACAATCACGTTACCCGCAGAAAATCCAGAATCCATCAGTTCGGCCTTATCGTTAATCAGAGATGGTGAAATTGTCGCTTTTCCTACCGATACAGTTTATGGTTTGGGAGCAGACCCTTTTCAAGCCACGGGGATAATTAAACTGTTTGAAGCCAAAGGCCGCGATTCCAACAAGGCAATCGCCATCCTGATCGGTTCTATTGAACAAGCCAGCCTGGTAACCGATCACATGCCGGATATGGCAATTCGCCTTTGCGAAGTTTTTTGGCCTGGCATGGTGACTGTCATCGTTCCCCGCAAAAACACCCTGCCCGAATTGATTTCTAATGTAGACCGCATCGGCATCCGCATGCCTAACCATCCAGTTGCGCTCGAAATGTTGAGAACTTATGGTCCCCTTGCTACCACTTCTGCTAACCTTTCGGGCAAACCCGACGCCATAACCGCCAAAGATGTAATCGACCAACTTGCAAACCGCGTTCCCTTAATTCTTGACGGCGGCAAATGCCAGGGCGGGGTTCCATCCACAGTCATTGATTGCAGTGGTTCAGAACCCGTTATTTTACGTGAAGGCCCTGTCAGCATTGAACAATTATTTAAAGTATTAGAAATGCAGCAAGCTTAACGAATTCTAATCTTTTTTTAATTTGACTCTTAACTTATTGAGTTAAGATTCCTCGTATTCTCCTCTTAGAAACCCACACTCATGAAAGGGTCCATCAGTGTGGGTTTTCAATTAAACCAGACTTTGATTTTGTAAATCTCTTAATTCAGCAAAGCGTCCACCTGAGTGATCTAGCTCCTTGAAAGACCCTCTTTCAAGGATTGATCCATTTTGCAACAGCAAGATTTCATCCACCTGGTTCAGCCATGCAAAATCGTGGGTGATAAATAATATACTTCGATCATCAAACAGCTTAAACAGGGTGGCCATGATCTTATTGGCAGTGGTCGGATCAAGGTTTTCAACCGGTTCATCCAACAACAGATAAGGGCGGTTTTGAAGTAAAGCCCGCGCAATGGCTACACGCTGCCGTTCGCCTCCGCTCAACCTTAATCCCTGGTCGCCTACCCAGGTATCCAATCCTTGAGGCAGGCGGACAAACCAATCTTCCAGTTCAGCCATTTTCAGAGCGTGGAGCAATTTCTGATCCTCCGCATGCGGATCAGCCAACAGCAGATTTTCACGCAGGCTGGCGCTGAACAATGTGGTGGATTGGGAGATGACTGCAAAATAAGAACGCACCAGATATGGGTCAACCCGGCTGCTCTCCAGTTTATCCAAAGAGATACTGCCTTCCTGCGCCTTCCAAAACTGGAGGATCAGGTTAACCAGGCTTGTCTTGCCAGAACCGCTGGGGCCGACCAATGCGATTTTCTTACCCTGACTAAGGGTGAATGAAATATCCTTGAGCTGAAAATTTTCACCAGCTTCGTATTCAAAGCATAGGTCTTTTACTTCAACTCTGGATGGTGTCCAGAATTCCGGCAGCGATTCATACTCATTAATAATCTCTTGCCGTTCTCCAAACTCGAAAAGCCGTTTGCCAGCTTCGAGGCTAGAGTTAAGCATGACTGCAGCCTGCGGTAAATTCGCCACGGATTCAAAACTGGCCATGCCCATAAGCAAAATGACAGCCAGTGAAACTCCGCTGATGGAACCCTGTGTGACTAACGGAATTGCAATCCATAGTAATGCAAGCACCGTCACATTGAGGAGTAATACCGACAACCCCGAGTTGATAGCGTTTAATGTGGATATTCGGGTTTGCCAATTTCCTCCCTCCCTGCCTTTGGAGAGTATGCCATCCGCCCAACGGTCGTGAGCGCTATTGCTCTGCAGATCTTCCAAGCCCTGCAGCCATTCAACCGTTCGAGAAGAGAGGTCCGAACGCATTTCTAGCATACTTTTTGCCAAAGGCTTGGTAATGAGAATGGAGAAAACAGGCAGAATAATGCCATTGACCGCCAGCCCTGCTGCCAAAATCAGGCCAAGGCGAACATCGAAAACGCCAATAAATATACTGACACCCGCAGCCACCACTACTGCCACCACCACTGGGCTGACCACTCGCACATAAAAATTCTCAAAAATCTCAAGATCACCCATCACGCGGTTAAGCAAATCACCAGCTTTGCGGGAATGCAATTCTTCCGACGGAGAGGCCTCTACCTGAACGTAAAACCACTCGCGTAGTCGTGATAGCACCCGCAGATTGACTGAATGCGAGACCAGCCGTTCAAGATATCTGAATACCGCTCGACTGATGCCAAAGAAGCGCACGCCGACGATGGAGACCTGTAAATCTGCGATTGAAGGTTGCAGTGCCGCTGAAGCAATCAGCCATGCAGAAGTGCCGAGCAAGCCTATACCTGAACTGATTGTGGCGATACCCAATACGGCGGAAAGACAAATTTCCCAAAAGAAGGGCTTCAAGAATCGCAGAAGTTGGATAATCGTTCTCATACCCGCCCCCTGGCATCTTCCAGCAGGTGTGCGTATTCACCATGAAGAGAGCGTAATTCAAGATGAGTGCCCTTTTCAACCAAATGTCCGCGTTTGAGAACAAATATTTGATCTGACTGGATGACTGTAGCAAGACGGTGGGCAATGGTTAGTGTGGTGCGTCCATCTTGAAGTCGTTCTGAAGTCTCAAGAAATGAGCGTTCAAGGTCAATGTCAAGATGGGCAGTCGGTTCATCCATCACCAGTAAGGGCGCATTTTTCAAGAAAGCCCTGGCCAGCATGACCCGCTGCGCCTCGCCTCCGCTGAGTCTGACACCGCCTTCTAAAAGCGGAGTCTGCAGCCCTTCTGGCAATTGCTGCACAAATTTCTCCAATCCAGCTTTTTCAAGTGCGGCGAAGACTGCTTCCGAGGAATAAGCCGGATTATGCAGCCGCACATTTTCAAGTAAGGAGGTATTAAATAGTTTGGCTTTTTGGGGTACCCAGGCAATCATGCTGCGCCATTGATCAAGGTTCCAGGATTGGATATCCTCACCATTGACGCGGATGCTGCCGTTTTCGGGCACAATGAAACGCATGATCAATTGGGCAAGTGTACTTTTACCGGCGCCGCTTTCACCGATCAGCGAGTAATGTCTGCCGCTCTCCAGTTCCAGATTAATTTCCTTCAAGGCAGCTTCAGGGTTATCAGGATAGTGATAACTCACGCTTTGAAAGCCAAGCGAGAACTTTTCAGCAAGTTGTGCAGGCACTTTTTCTACAACGGAAGGAATCGCGGTTATTTCGGGTGCATCCAGCAGTTGGAAGATGCGTCCGGCTGCGTTCAATCCGTTCATGCCGGCGTGATAACGGACACTTAAGTTGCGCAGCGGCAAATAAAACTCGGGTGCAATTAGAAGAATGAAAAACGCCTGTTGAAATTCCAGGTTTCCATAAAGCAGCCGAAGACCAATTTCTACGGCCACGAGCGCTGTTGAGATGGTCGCTATCATCTCAAGCACAAAAGCCGATAGGAATGTGATCTTGAATACATTCATGGTCACGGTGCGGTAGCGCTCACTCGCCTGACGGATCTTGACACCGCGGTCACGGCTCTGCCCCAGTTGCATCAAAGTAGATAGCCCCTGCAGTGTATCAAGAAAATAAGCGCCTAGCCGCGAAAGCCCGATCCATTGACGCTGGGTATGATTATGAGAGAGTTTACCGATCAAGATCATGAAATAAGGAATCAGCGGTGCGGTAACCACGAACACAATGCCGGTCAATACATCCGTTGGGAAAACCACAAGCAGGATGGTGATTGGAAGCAGCGCAGACAACAAGATTTGAGGCAGGTATTGGCTGAAATAGGCATCCAGTGCGTCCAGACCCTGCAGCGCCGTTGTGGTCAGCTCACCTGTCTTTTCACCTTTGAGGAAGCTTGGTCCAAGTTGGTTGATCTTTTTGAACAACTCTTCGCGTAAACCGTCTTTGATCTTTACCGCCAGTTTGCCAGCCAGACTTTCATTAATTATCGTAAACAACGTACGGCCAAGCACCACCAGTATGATCGACTGCAACAGCGGAAGTACCTGTGCAAGCGTTTGCTTTGCTAAAAATACTTTTGAAATGACTTCGCTTAACAGCCAGGACTGCCATACCACCAAACCGCCTGCCAGAAAACCAAACACAACAATCAGCGGAAAAAGCAGCCCGGTTGAACGCGCTTTTTGAAACAGACGGGCATTTTTATTCATGGCTCAATTGTGCCCGATTGGATGAAAATCGTCAAATTTTCTTAAGGTTAGTGTATGAGGTTTTTAGTATTAATATTCAGGGTAATAGTAAATTGCCATTTATTCATTAAATTGTAGAATGTTCAGCACATCTCGCACACTGGCTCCAAATATCTCACCCATGATGGCATCCTCCACATGATACGGACCACCATAGACGCCGTCACCAATCGCCTTTTTGACTTCTTCTGAACTCAGAATCAGGTTGGTGCTAAAAGGCGCTTTATCCCCCGTCGGCATGTTTGACTGACGCACAAATGGAAACGCTTCAATCCATGAAGCATGATGACCCTCAAGATTGTGCTGTTTGGCAATCGCATTCACCGATGACGATTCATACCAATCGTACCAGGCGATTTTGATACCTTCGAATTCGTTGACCAGTTCACCCAGCGAAACCTTGGCAGGTTTATTGCCGCCGTGTCCGTTTACGATGACGAAGCGTTTGAATCCCTGCCCATAAAGAGATCTGACCATATCTTCCACCACCGCAATAAACGTGCTCACACGCATGCTGATGGTGCCAGGATACTTGGTGAAATAAGAGGAACAGCCAA
This sequence comes from uncultured Anaerolineaceae bacterium, assembly GCA_927443345.1. Classification (GTDB taxonomy): domain Bacteria; phylum Chloroflexota; class Anaerolineae; order Anaerolineales; family Anaerolineaceae; genus UBA6107. The sequence continues at coordinate 68,405 of CAKMKJ010000052.1, forward strand.
AGTTAAATGGAGGGGCCACTGGTACTCCTGTTTGCTGAGAGGCAGCATCAGCAATTGAAAGCGGAATCTTCACATCCGCACCAATGCTGATATAACCGTGCTGCTCGGTTGCCCCGAGAACGATCAATACACGGTCATCCTTTTTCAAATAGGCGTCAATTTCCATCCAAGTTAATTCTGCTAGTCTCATGGGCTACTCTCTCTTGATTAATTCGCTTTTCTTAAAAATCATTTTCAATTTTTCTTGTTAATGACCGAAATTTGTTTACTCTGCTTTCCTTTTTGATGTTTACACACCGTTCTGTCAAGGTAATCCATCTCGCGACCTTCACGAATAGAATTTAAAATCTCTTCACGTGAGAGGTTTTTTGAAATACAGGGAACGTCAAGAGGTGATTGATTTCGTTTTGCACCTTTAACAATATATTTTCGACCATCGCGGGGAGTAATCGTTACTTCTCCATCTTGGTCAGCTTGCAAAAAGACTGAAGCTAAATTTTGTCGGGCTTGAGAGTAAGTAAAAGTTTTTTTCATAGATTCTTCTTTTGTAGAAATATTGTAACATTTTTAGATATGAGATGACATATTTTTTTCAACGTAATCTTTTTTAAAGATAAGGAAATATAAAAAGGACGACCAAATGGCCGTCCCTAACAAATGTTACAAATATAATTTGAAGCTATATTACGATATTGACCAACCGGCCTTTGACGTAAATCACCTGGCGCGGAGCTTTTCCCTCAAGCGCTTTCTTCACGGATTCACTTTCAAGCGCGATCTTCTTGGCATCATCCTCTGATATGCCTGCAGGCACCACGATGCGGTCGCGAAGTTTGCCGTTAACTTGCACCACAAGGGTGATCTCATCATCGGCTGCCGCTGCTTCATCCACCTTTGGCCACGCCTGGGTGTGGATGGAGTAAGGCTTGCCAATCATCTGCCATAACTCTTCGCTGATGTGAGGGGTAACCGGTGCCAGCATCTTCAAGTAGATTTCGACAGCTTCCTTCCAGGCTGGGCTGCCATAGAGTTCCGCTTTGGCACGCACCATTTCATTGAGTAGTTCCATCAACCCTGAAACAATGGTATTGAATTCAAAAGTCTCATAGTCTTTAGTGACAGCTTTCAGGGTCTGATGGAGCTTACGACGCAGCGCCTTGACGGCGTCATCACCGGGTTTGCCCGTGTTTACAGGTTCAAGCACGGTCGTCCACAAGCGGCGCAGCCAGCGTGAGGTGCCATCGATACCGCCGCTGCTCCACGGACCGCCCATATCCCATCTGGAGAAGAACATCAGGTAAGCACGAGTCGTATCAGCCCCATAGGATTGCACCAGGCTGTCAGGGGCGACCACGTTTCCGCGGCTCTTCGACATTTTTTCAGAATCTTCTCCCAGCACCATACCCTGGTTGCGTAGTTGCAGCATGGGTTCATCACCCTTGGTGATGCCCATATCTCTCAGCGCTTTGTGGAAGAAACGTACATACAGCAAATGCATGGTGGCATGTTCAATACCGCCGGTATAAACATCCACGGGCATCCAATAGTTGTATTCTTTGGGGTCAAACGGACCCTTGTCATAATCAGGGCTGAGGTAGCGCATCGGATACCATGAGGAGCACATGAAGGTATCCATGGTGTCGGTTTCACGTTCAGCTTTGCCGCCGCATTTAGGGCATGTGGTGAATCGCCAGGTGGGATGCAGTTTCAACGGGCTTTCGCCGGTCGGCTTCCATTCCACATCTTCAGGCAATACGATTGGCAGTTGATCTTCGGGGACGGGTTGAGTTCCGCAGGTCGGGCAGTAGACCATGGGGATGGGTGCCCCCCAATAACGCTGCCGTGAGATTAACCAATCGCGCAAGCGGTAGTTGGTTGACCCTTTACCAGCGCCAATTTTCTGCACATATTCCACCGCTTTCCTAATGGATCGATCGCCTGGGGTTCCTGTTAGTTCCCCCGAATTTACCAGCGTACCAACAGCGGGGATTGAAGCGGTCATATCATCCGCTTCGATCAGAGAGACACCAGCAGGTTGAACCACCACTTTAATTGGCAGTTTGAATGCACGGGCAAACTCAAAATCACGTTGATCATGAGCTGGAACCGCCATGATGGCGCCGGTGCCATAGGTCATTAAAACATAATCGGCAATCCAAACGGGAATTTTTTCACCCGAAACCGGGTTAACAGCATATCCACCGGTAAAGACACCTGTTTTGGCTTTGTCACTGGATTCGCGCTGGATATCCGTTTGACGAGTCGCATCAAGGATGTACTGCTCCACTTCAGCTTGATGCTCAGGGGTAGTCAGCTTCTGTACCAACGGATGCTCAGGCGCTAACACCATAAAAGTGGCACCCCACAAGGTATCAGGCCGGGTGGTAAAAATCTCAAGCGGATCGCCAGCTTCAGTTTTGAAGGTTACCAATGCGCCTTCTGATTTACCGATCCAGTTGGTTTGCAACGTTTTGACACGCTCCGGCCAATCAATGCCGTCGTAGCGTAACAATTCTTCAGCATAGTTAGTGATGCGGAAAAACCATTGTGTCAGGTCTTTTTTAATCACCGGGGTGCCGCAGCGTTCACAATGGCGGTCGTCGCCCCACACCTGCTCGCGGGCCAGCGTGGTGTTGCAGTTTGGGCACCAATCCACCGGGGACAGTTTTCGATAAGCCAGCCCCTTCTTGTAGAGCTGAAGGAAAAACCACTGCGTCCAGTGATAATATTTTTCATCAGAAGAAACCATCTCACGCCGCCAGTCAAACATTGCGCCCATGGTCTTGAACTGATTGCGCATCTTGTCGATATTGGCATACGTCCAGGTCTTGGGGTGAACCTTGCGCTTAATGGCCGCGTTTTCGGCGGGTAGACCGAAGGCGTCAAACCCCATGGGGAACATGACGTTGTATCCGTTCATGCGCTTGTAGCGTGCACGTGCGTCTGATGGAGAGATGGCGTACCAGTGCCCGATATGAAGATCACCCGAGGGATACGGAAGCATGGTCAACGCGTAGAACTTGGGTTTGTTCTCATCAATATTGGATTCGTAAAGATGATCGTCATCCCATTTCTTCTGCCATTTGCTTTCGATCTCGTTCGGGTTGTATAAAGGGATTTGTGGATTTGTCATTCTTGCTCCATTCAGTAGGTTTAAACAAAAAACTCTTCTCCCATCAGGGACGAAGAGATTCTCCGCGGTACCACCCTGCTTGTCTGAAAGTACCAGACCGCTCAGAAGCTATAACGGGCATACCCGTCGCCGGCTAATTTATTCACCGGAAAGCTACCCTCTTAAGGGGGCCAGGCGAGTTCAGTCTTTTGCGCTCCGTGGCACTTTGCCAATCTCACACATCTTTAATCGGCTCGCTGACGGATGACTTACTACTCCTGATTTTGCTTTAGTGGACCCAGGGAGGTTCGAACTCCCGGCCTCCTCAATGCCATTGAGGCGCGCTCCCAACTGCGCTATGGGCCCATGTGTTCTTATTTTAGAGAGCCTGTATTACCTGTGGACCTGGGGGGATTCGAACCCCCGGCCTCTTCAGTGCGATTGAAGCGCGCTCCCAACTGCGCTACAGGCCCGTGTTCTAAACTGCAGACAGGATTTTACCTGAGAGGTGGTGCATTGTCAAGGAAATGGGTTATTGAAAATTATTACTTATGTTTTATTGTTCATGTAGTCGCGAGAGATGAGGTTGTGGTTTTTCATTCGGCAATCCAGATAAGAAATCAGTATTGAGTGTTTGGTAGGGACACGGTCGCGTTTTTTGCACACCCTTGGGTGCGCGCCGTGTCCCTACTTTAGCCATCATGTTTTGTGTCCACGAATCCGTAACAAACATTGGCGATCATGTATTGATTACACTAATTTTTTCAATGGATTCCTTATTGTTCTACAATTTTTCCAGCGATCCGCGTGAGAACAATAGTCTTCGCGATCTCAGCGGCTTCGGGTGAGACAAATTTTTATCCCCGCAGCGGCACCGGTTTGACTTCACCCTTATCGATGATAAACATTGTCCGCCCTAGTTCAGCCTCAACCTCAAACGTGTTCTTTACAATGGTCACTTTCACACCCGGGTAAACCTTCTGAGTGGCTTTCACGGTGCCATGATCCAATTTTGCAAGTTCATCTTCAAAAACCTTAAGATTTTCCTCTAAGGCCAAAATGTCGTTTCTTAATCCAGAGTAACTGCGCAGGCGTTCATTCATGGTTCGCCGGTAAGATTCAGAGATATCTTTCTTGTTCTCACGGTAATTTTTATACTCATTGATATAGCCTTCAAGTGCTAAAAGCGATTTTTTCTTCTCACCGAACTTAGCTAATAATTCAACATACTCTTGCCTGAATTTGGGTTCAATACCCAATTCCAATTCGGTTGGAACATGCAAATCTGAACCAAACACACCGGCAGTGATTTCTTCGAGTGCTTCAAGGTGTCCGCCGATAATATCACCTTTATAATTATTAACTTTAATTTTACCCCCCGCTTTGATGTGTGAGCGAGAGATACTATCATTCACGATGACATCTTTTAAGGCTTTGAGCGTGGCATTCTCTACATATTTAGCGACTATGTTGCCGCCTGCATATAGATGGCACTTGCCTGCACCAAATATGCCGTTTTTGATCAGGATGTTGCCCTCGGCATATACTTGTGCGGCTTCCACCATTCCCAAAATCTCTACATCACCGCCGGCTCGAACACTGAAACCAGCTTTTACATCGCCTTTGATCTGTACATTACCTACGAAATCAATATTGCCAACCCCAAAATTGACGTCATGTTGAACGGTATAAAGTGAAATAATCGAAGGTTTATTTTCAGACATGCAGGCATGTCCGTCTTTAGCTGCCATAAGCCGCACACCTGAAGAGTCAAACACAGTATCTCGGCCAGCAACAAGCACTGGGGTATTAACCTTTGGCGGATAGATGACTTTGCCGGTTACCGTTTGACCGGTTTTGCCTTCTTCTGGCGGGAAGCGTTGTGCAAGAAGTTCACCCTTTTTGACATTGTGAATTAAATTTAAATTTCTGAAATCAACTTTTCCGTCATCAGATTCGACAACTGGCATTAAATCAACGACAGTAGGAAAAAAATACTCAATAAATCCATCTTTACCTTCTTCAGGTTCTGTGCCCGTTGCCACCAAATGCGGATGGTCCCAGAGTTTCAAGTAAACCGTTTGCTCAACAACCAATTGGTTAATGTTCACTGTAACGCCATTATCTTGAAGCGTTTTATTGACCTTCTCAAGGTTAACCTCGGCTCCACCATTTTTTGGTGAGCTTAATGTAATCCAGGCGTTCATACCATCTTCAGAAATGACGACTGAGCATGTTCCGTCAATTGGATCAGTGGAATTTTCCATATGGGTTAACTCTACACAACTTATATTAAGAAAAACATAAAAAGCAGGTAAAAGGTAAATTCAAATTAGTAGATTTTATGCATTTTTGCTAAAGGATGCATAAAAGCAATTTGCAATGTTTTATTTCGGATATTTTAACCTCAGACCATTCAACTGCGTTTGCAGCTCTATTTGTCTGGATTTTCCAAGCACCTTAGCTGTATGTTCCTCAAAAGCCGAATTGATAGATTCAAGTTGTTCAGGCGAGATATTATTATCTGCCATGGGAAATAACACATTATTTTCTTTTTGGATGTGCACACGCAGCAGTTCTGTATACGCACGACATGCTTTTTCAAACCTGACCATATCTGCAGGTTCTTCAAGAGATTCCAACATACTGTGGATATAACCCCTGCCCTGTATATGTTCCGCCATCATCACGCCAATGGGGCCGCCACGATCAGCTACACCTGCTGCGATCATGGCGGGGAAAAGTATCCCTTCCTCTTTACCTTGATGACATTTATCTGCAAATTCCCTGAGAAATTCGAGGAAATTCAACAAATCTTCAGGGTCTAAACTCTGTTTTTTTGATAATGTATCCAGGATATTTTCAAATAAATCCAACGCTGATGAAATAGCGCAATGATCATTAATCAGATCTGCAGTTGCCTTACTCATCTTTTGGCCTCCATTCAGAAATTTGAAACCAAACTGACACTGAAAAATAAGTATACAGCAAGTGGATAATTAAGAGAATTCTAATGTTGGTCTTAATTAATTGAGTGGTCCACTCCAGGGGAGCAGCGAAATAAACTTGTCCATCGGAAAATCGTTTTCAATCTCAATCCGCGACAAATAAAAGATGGAATTCGTGCTGTGCTTTACAGATTCTCCAAGACCGACAGCGGATTTATATCCATAAGAACTGGTTAGTCTGATGATATTGTCATTTATTTCACCAAAAGGATATGCAAAAGAATTTATTGGTACACCCAGTTTTTCTTCAAGATTTAGCTTCGATAAACGAATTTCAGCAGGAAGCAACTCTTCACTAATCGCTGGTAGATGGGGGTGAGTTTTGCTGTGTGAACCAATTTCCCAGCCTTCTTGAATCAACTCTTTTACCTGGTCAGTAGAAATCATGTCTGCACCATTTACATATGTTTCAACAACATAAAAAGTTGCCACAAACCCATACTTCTTGAGAATTGGTAAAGCATATTCATAATTATCTATGTTGCCGTCATCAAAAGTGATCACTACCGGCCGCTGCGGAATCTCACCGCCGTAATAAATCAAATGGGTTAGTTGACTGATAGTAATTGTTTGATATCCGTTGTCAAACAACCATTTGATCTGTTCTTCAAATTTTTCGGGGGGGATGTTATAGCGACTGTTTTGTGTTTCGAAATTCGTTGAAACGTGATGGTAAAGAAGAATCGGCGCAGTCACTGAACCGGCTGGAATGGTATTCTTTGAGGGTGTTACAGTTGCGGTAGGCGCTATTGTGGGGGTGATGGTAGGTGTAGTAGTAATCGTTGCCGTCGGTAAAATCGTGGCAGTTACGGTTGGCGGCAAAGGAGTTTCTGTTCGATTTAAGAAAGGCAAAGGCGACTGTCCTTGACAGGCAGTTAAAGCTAGCATCAGAATTAAGATCAGGCCAGTGGTCAAAGGTTTATTTTGTCTCATTCAGTCATCCATCCTCATTAATGATAATTCAAGCTTAAGAAACCAAAAAGGGGTTGTGCTGCAATTCTTCACGAACGGTAGTCTCCTGACCGTGACCTGGAATCAAGCGTGTTTCTGGCGGCAGGCTCAAAACCTGTGTTTGGATACTATTGATAAGTGTTTCATGATTTCCTCCTACCAGATCAGTGCGCCCCACACTATGGTAGAAAATCACATCACCGCATATAGCGGTGTGTACATCAGGGATATAGAAAATCACAGACCCTGCTGAATGTCCGGGTGCAAGTCTCACCTGAATGGTTGTGTCTTCCAATTTCAGTTCCATTTTATCTTCTAAAAACATATCAGGGTCATCAGGAGGCAAGACAGGCATGTGAAATTCTTTTGAACCACCGCCATCTCTGAGTAATCTGAGATCGTCGCGGTGCAAGGCAAGCTGTGGTTTTTCTGGCAGTTTGGTCATCAAATAATTAACCCCGGCAAAATGATCAAAATGTCCGTGGGTCAATAGAATCATCGTGACCTTCAAATGTTGATCATCTATGTAATCAAGAATAATCTCTGGTTCATACGAGGGGTCGATTAAAAAAGTCTCGTTTGTCTCTTCATCAATGAGAAAAACAACATTGTTACTTAATTGTCCGGTTGACAACACCCATACTTTAAGTGCCATTTTGTTTTGCCTTTCTGAGGTTTATGAGCGTGAAAATAACGATGTTGATGACCAAAACCGCTGTCAACAAAATTAATCCAACCCGATAAATGGAATAGGGTTCATTTCGATACAAAATCCCTGCCAGAATCGGAGCAAAGATCATGGTGATTGCATTCATGGTTTCTATTAAGCCATAAGCCAACCCGGTTTCAGCCGGATGAATTAATGAACGCCCGATTGAAAGAACCATAACCCTGCATAAACGATATCCGCCAACGAAAACGTACCCCAGTCCAAACAGAATGGTACTGTTCCCTTTTAAGAACAGCAGAGCAAAAACCACGAGCATAATCTGACTAATAAAAAAGCCTGTCAACGACCCTAGCTGGCTTAGGAACAACATAGATAGCGCGGAACCAAGGCTGCCGAAAGCACCCAGAATACCGATGGTAGTGCTTGTGAGTTGCTGCTGGTTCTGTAAAAAGTTGGGTGTAAATGGCTGCGGCAAGTACAATGCAAAGGTGGTAATCAGCACCACTGCCAAAAAGGCGATAAAGCGCGTGTTTTTCAACAAGCCCTTTGGATTGACTGACTCCTGATCAATATGGTGAACTTCTGGTTTCTTTTGAACAAATAAAATTATGGTTGTTGAAACGATAAAAATTACACTGGCAATAACATAGACTGCCTGAAATCCCATTTGGTCAGCTACAATCCCACCGATGATTGGCCCGATAACTGTCCCCAGACTATAGACGCCGCCAGGAATGGCAATTGCCCTGCCAATGGATAGATTTCCACGTACATTGGTAATATAGCTGTTCATGGGAGCCAACACAAAACCGGCTAAACCATAAAAAATAATTCCCACCACAAATAGTGGCAGTGAGTTTGCAAGTGCCATCGTCCATGCAGAAACAGTTCCCAAAATCCATGACAACCACATGATATTTCTTGAACCGAGACGGTCAGAAAGATAACCAGCCGGTATTTGCGCCAGCGCCATGGCTATACCCATCGCCCCATAGATTCCGCCAATCAACAAGGGGTCAGCGCCCCATTGCTGAAGATAAAGCGGTTGAAAGTAAATGAAGAAACCCTCACCCACTCCCCATGTGCCCATGGCAAGGGTAACCAGTAAAAGATTGCGATCCATAATTATTGAGTAATCCGTTTAATGAATTTTTTGACTTCGGTGAAAATCACTTCCCGTTCTGGTTCACGAATGATGACATGTCCGCTGTTATCGACCCACAGCCTGGATTTATCGGTCGAATTGATCTTTTCAAAAAGTGTATCCATACTTTCTGCGGGGATGCCGTAGTCGCCGTGAGATTGCACCATCAAGGCAGGCACTTTTACTTTTGGCAGTTCATCCACCATGACACCAATCAATTTCTGAAGCTGTATTACTGAGCGTGTGGGGTAGGTTGGATAATCAACATGGTCTTTCATGGCTTCAAAGTTGCGCCAGTCGGGTTTGCCTTTTGCAACTTGCGGCACCAGCCAGGTAATAAATGGAAGAAACTTCGCACGCGGATCTGGTGGTAGTGCACACGGGGCTGAGAAAGTGACTACACCTTTTATGTCATAACGGGCGGCTGCCAACAACGAAAGTACGCCTCCCATCGAAAGCCCCATAACGATCTGTTGGTCAGTACATCCCTTGAGCAGGTTGATTCCGTCTTCAACGGATGCAAGCCAATCTCTCCAGGTGGAATGGCGCATATCTTCGATATCAGTGGCGTGGCCGGCAAGTCTGATGCCAAGGATGGTATATTTTTCTTGTGTCAAAGAATCTGCCAGCATGCGCATTTCTTTAGGAGAGCCTGTGAATCCATGAATTAACAGACAACCAATTTTACCGCCAGAGATAAAAAAGGGTTCAGCCGTCGGAATGGTCAAATTGGTGGTCATCTTAATCTCCCAGAATATTAAGTGCTGATCATAAGATTTTCAAACCACGCGGCATGTCACTGAGCGATTCACATCCCGTTTCAGTGACGGCGATGTTGTCCTCAATCCGCACCCCGCCTTTGCCGGGCAAATAGATGCCTGGTTCAACTGTATAGGTCATGCCTGCTGCGAGTTCCAAGGGGTTGCCGGCAAACATATAGGGCTGCTCGTGAGCTTCCATACCCAATCCGTGGCCGGTACGGTGAGTAAAATAGTCACCGAAACCTGCCTTGTTAATCACTCTTCGTGTCACATTATCCACAGCGCCAGCAGGCAAACCTGGTTTACCTGCCGCCCTCCCTGCAGCATTAGCAGCCTGGACGGCATTATAGATTTCGACCAGTTCTGGCACCGGTTCACCCATGGCAAAAGTGCGTGTCAGATCTGAGCAATAATCATCATAAGCGGCACCCCAATCAATCACCAAAAAATCGCCCTTCTGAAGTTTGCGTGAAGTTGGTAACGCATGCGGATTAGCGCTGTTCGGTCCGCTGGCGATGATTGGCATAAACGGCAGTTCAGGAGAAGAACCAGCTTTATACAACTGGATGATTAACTCAGAAGCCAGGTCTTGTTCAGTGACACCGGGTTTAATATAAGGTAAGGTAGCCAATAGTGCTTTTTGAGCGATCTGGACTGCCTTTCGCATGCATTCTATCTCATGCGCGTCTTTCTGACTGCGTAAAACGCTCACGACTGAATCACCAGAGACGAAATTGGCGCCTGGTGCTGCCTTTCGTAAATATTCCAGTTCAAGGAACCTTAAACGGTTGGGTTCAACCCCCACATTAAGGGGTTTACTCTTCCATTTTGAAAGCGCATGGTCAAACACACCCTGCCAGGTGGAGGGATCATCACCAAATGTATGCACGCTGAGAGGCGTTGCAATGCCCGCTAATTTTGCGCTTTCAAGTTCAGGCAAGATCAACAATGGCGTTTCGCCCCGCTGGTAGACAAAAATTGTTGGTCTTTCCATCAGATGAAAATGCAAACCGGTCAAATAAACAAGTGATGGACCCGGGTTAAGTACAATGGCGTCAATTTTGTTAGACGCCATTAATTGATCCAAACGCGATAATCGACTCTTGAGCATATTAAAATTCTCCCGAGTCGATTATAGCGCCAAGTAGGCTGTGATGCAAAAAATGGCTTGTCTTGAACCTTTTAGTGGTTCAAAATTTGTGAAAGGAAAAGTTTCGTCCGTTCATGTGTTGGGTTGGTGAAAAAAACAGCGGGAGATGCCTTTTCAACAATCTGGCCTTTATCCATAAAGACCACTTCATCCGCGGCTGCTTTGGCGAAACCCATTTCATGGGTGACCACGATCATCGTTATGCCAGCTTTGGCAAGATCAAGCATGACTTCGAGTACTTCCTTGATCATTTCAGGGTCAAGCGCGCTGGTCGGTTCATCAAACAACATTAGTTTTGGATTCATTGCCAGAGCGCGAGCAATGGCTACACGCTGCTGCTGCCCCCCTGATAATTGCGTCGGGTAACGGCTGGCTTTTTCAGGGATTCCAACTCTCGTTAGTTGCGACATGGCATTTTCTATTGCCTTTTCTTTGGACACCTTTTTCACTATCCGCTGCGCCAGGGTGATGTTTTCGAGCACGGTGAGATGCGGATAGAGATTGAAATGTTGAAAAACCATGCCAATTTCGGAGCGGATTTTATCGATCTGCTTCGATTTATGGGTCAATTTTTCACCATCAATCCAAATGTCGCCGCTGGTTTTTTCTTCTAGTTGGTTGACGCAGCGCAGAAGTGTGGATTTACCAGAGCCGCTGGGTCCGAGGATCACAATCACCTGCCCCTTTTTCACGGTCAGACTTACACCATCAAGGGCTTCAATGCCAGTGAAGTGTTTCTTCAAATCTTGAACAACGACCATGTCATCAGCGCTCATTTTTTTGGATCCGTTTCTCGATATATTTCAACAAAAATGAAAGTAATATCGTCATAGTGAGGTATAACACAGCCAGCGTAATATATGACTCCTGGTATTGAAAAGTTCTACCTGCATAAAGTTTGGCGATCTGGGTGATATCTCTCACCGCCAATACTGAAACCAGTGACGAATCTTTCAACATCGATATAAAATCATTGCCCAATGCCGGCAAAACATTGCGAATGGCCTGGGGTAAGATAATGTAACGCATGGCCTGCCAATAACTCATACCTTGTGAACGAGCAGCTTCCATTTGTCCGCGACCAATAGACTGGATGCCTGCCCGAAATATTTCAGCTAAAAATGCACCATAGGTGGTTGAAAGCGCAATGACTGCCCTGGTGTTCATGGGCACTTCATTTTTTATAGCAGATAACCAACCGCCGATGTCTGTAACGCCAATCTCTACTAACCATACCCCCAATGCTTTTAATCCGTTTACTACACCTGGAATCCCCACAAATGCGATGAAAAAGATCAGCACCAGCATGGGGATGCCTCGGATCAATTCAACATATAAAGTGGACAAATTTTTAAAAAATGTATTATCTGAGATTCTACCTAAACCGGTCAACAAACCAATAAGCAGGGCAAAGACAAAAGCAATAAGGGTTGTCGTGATGGTGACACTTAACCCTGCCTTGATAAATAAAAATGCCTTTTGAAAGGGAATGTTGGTAAGAATGTTTACAAAAGTAAATATGGCAATGGCAATTATGGCATATAACCACCAGGGTGCAGCTCTGAGCTTTGCTTTCAAATACTCGCGATTTTCGAGAGAATTTCGTCTGGGAGGCTTTGCATTGGCATTCGTTAATTGTGCCATCAGTGTTCTTTCTACGGGCTCCCTGAAGTCTGCAAGGGAGCCCGTTTTTAGTATAGTATTTAAAATTTATTGGATATCGTCGTAAGTGATATTGAAATCTGGGCCAAAGTATTTTTCTTGAAGTGTGGCAAGCGTGCCGTCATCAATCATTGCTTGAAGGGCAAGGTCTACAGGTTCTTTTAGGTCGCTGCCTAATGGATAAATGAAACCCAATTCATCGCTGGAGATTGAAGGTCCAATCAGCTCAAGTTGGTCAGCGTTGGTGCCTTGATATCCCAAACCTACAACCTCATCAATAATGATGGCGTCCAAATCACCGGCCAGCAAAGCTTGAACGGCAAAGGGGAAGGTTTCAAAAGCCTGAATTCGATCTTCTGGAAGATATTTTGTAGCGGTTTCATAATTGGTGGTGCTCACCTGTGTACCCAATTTCAATTCAGAATTGGCAACGATGTCTTCGATACTGCTGAATCTGGTTTCACCAAGACGGACGAGCAAACGTTGTTGAATCTGCTGATATCCAATGGAGAAATCGACTTGCTGCGCACGCTCTTCAGTATAGGTGACACCATCAGCACCAACATCAAATTGACCATCGGCAACTGCTTGAATCATGCCATCCCAGGCGGATTCAACATAGACAGGTGTGCAGTGCAGACGTGTGCAGATATCATCCCATGCGTCATAATCCCATCCGCCGGCTTCACCCGTGGTGGCAGAAATGTAGTTGAAAGGAAGATAAGCGTTTTCAACAGCAATCTTGATCTCGCGGCAATCGAGGTCAACAATCGCGTCAGCAGCAGTTCCCAAACAACCAGAGGCGGGTTTGCTTCCGGCGCAGGCACTCAATACAACAACAAGAAGTGCCAAAACAATAACTAGTACAATTTTCGTGTTTTTCATTTATTCCTTCTCCTCAAAAAAATATTTATTGCATCTTCAACCTGCAAGAGAAGCACAATTGCAGATTGCGGTTACCAGAGTATAGGGGTTGAAAAAAAAAGCCTCCCCTATGAAGGGAAGGCGGGAAATCCTGAAAAAATATGCTGCTTCTTGGTCTACCTAAATCGAATCAGCGCCCGATACCCTTCTTGAGAGTGGCGATTGGCTTTCGATGATGCTTAGGTGTATAGACTGAAATCATAGGTATGTTTATAGCAAACCAGAAATCAAAAGTCAATGGGTTTTAATATAATTTAAATTAATTCATAAAAATGATAATATTTGAAACCTTATTATTATTTAATCCGGTTTTGTATATAATTTAATTTTCAATTCAGGAGAACACTTGTGGAACAAACAATAAATTGGTTGTTATCATCGTCACCTCTTGCTGAATACCACACTCGCCTGGATATCCTTCACCTCGCCGAGACCGATCAATCCGTTGTTGCCGCGCGAAAGGCTATGCTTGAAAACCCAATGATTAAAGATTTAATCATTGAGTTAACCAATTGGCCTGGAAACATTTTGGTTAGTCACAAAAGCGCAGGGCACGCACTCCACAAACTCGTTTTTCTGGCTGACCTTGGATTAAAGGTTAGCGACCCTGGAATGGATGAATTGACCAACAGAGTAATGGAACATCAAGATCCTGATGGTCCATTTCAAATTATGACAAATATTCCAACCCATTTTGGAGGCACGGGAGAAGATGTTTGGGCATGGGCATTGTGTGACGCCCCTTCTATTCTCTATGCTTTAGTTAAATTCGGTTTGGGTGATGATCCACGCGTGAAAAATGGGATTGGATACTTGATGCAGCTGGTCAGAGAAAATGGCTGGCCTTGCGCCTGTTCAACCCAACAAGGCACCTTCCGCGGACCTGGTAAAAAATCTGATCCCTGCCCTTACGCCAACCTGATCATGGTCAAACTTCTGGCTGCAACACCTGATTTTATCAACAGCGAAGCCTGTCACCAAGGCGCAGAATCGCTGCAGCATTGCTGGGCCGAACGCCTGACTTATCACCCCTATATTTTCTATATGGGAAATGATTTCAGCAAACTTAAAGCACCCCTGATCTGGTTTGACATAATCCATGTTTCATTTGTCTTGTCTCAATTGGCCTGGATCAAAGACGACCCCCGTCTCGCGGAGATGAAAGCTGTCATTTCTCAAAAAGCCGATGCTAATGGTCGTTATACACCTGAATCCATTTGGACCGCCTGGAAAGGATGGGATTTCGGGCAGAAAAAAGTACCCTCTCCATACCTCACTTATCTGGCCACGAAAATTCTCACCGAATAGAGCAATTTATCCAAAAATAAATACGACCTGAAACATTTCAGGTCGTATTATATTTCACACTAAAAAACCTACTTGGCGAATTCGATCGCCCGCGTCTCGCGGATTACAGTCACTTTGATCTGACCAGGATATTGCATGGATTCTTCAACCTTCTTGGCCACATCGCGGGCCAACCGGATGGATGAGAGGTCGTCTATCTCTTCCGGGCGGACGATGATACGCACTTCTCGTCCAGCCTGGATGGCGTAACTTTGCTGCACGCCCTTAAAGGAATTGGCAATCTCTTCAAGCGCACGCAGACGTTTGATGTACTGCTCCAGGTCTTCACGCCGGGCACCCGGACGTGCACCCGAGATGGCATCAGCAGCCTCAACAATCACTGCTTCCAGAGATTCCTGATCTACTTCATGGTGATGCGATGCCATGGCATTAACCACCTTGGGATGCACACCATAGCGTTTGGCATATTCTGCACCCAATTGAGCATGGGTACCTTCGGTGTTATGGTCAAGGGCTTTTCCAAGATCATGCAGCAATCCGCCTGCACGAGAAACCTCTACATTGGCACCCAATTCAGCAGCCAACACGGCTGACAGTTTGGAAACTTCAACCGCATGAGAAAGCTGATTTTGGCCGTATGAGGTACGGAATTTTAATCGTCCGAGCAATTTCAAGACTTCAGGGTGAATGCCAGCCACACCTGCATCGAAGGCAGCACCTTCACCCGCTTCAATGATGGCTTTTTCAACTTCTTTTTCTTCTTCAGCCAAAATCTTTTCAATGTGAGCAGGATGAATTCTGCCATCCACAATCAACCGATCTAGAGATCTTCTGGCAATTTCACGTCTTACCGAGTCAAAGCATGAAATGGTGACAGCTTCAGGGGTGTCATCCACGATTACATCCACACCGGCGGCTTGTTCAAATGCGCGGATATTGCGTCCGTTGCGGCCAACGATGCGGCCTTTCATTTCTTCATTGGGTAAAGTCACAAGCGAAGTAGACACACTGGAAACATGCTCCGAGGCGACCCGTTGAATGGCATCAGTGATGATCTCGCGGGCTCGTTTTTCGCCTTCATTACGCGCTTCAGCTTCGATCTGGCGGATGATTCGCGCCATATCATTTCGGCCTTCTTTCTCAGCTTCGCCAAGAAGAACTTGTTTGGCCTCTTCCATGCTCATCTGACCGATGCGCTGAAGTTCTTCCAATTCAGTGGCGTATAATTTTTCGATTTCGTTGGCGCGCTTGTCAAGAGCGCTTTGTCTTTTATTGATGTTCTGCTCGCGCAGTTCAAGTCGTTCAATACGATTATCCAATTCAAGACGACGTTTTTGCAGGCGGTCATCTTCACGCACAATTTCACTTCTGCGCCTCGAATTTTCACTTTCGGCATCTTGGAGAATCTTAAGTGATTTATCTTTGGCTTCCATCTCAAGATTCTTGGCTTTTTCAGATGCCAAACGAACCAGACCATCTGCTTCATTCTGTTGACTCTTTTTATATTTTTCGGTAAAGCTTTTTACCAGAAGAAATGAAACTCCTCCGGCAACTACCAACCCTACTACCAATGCAATGAGAATTGTGCCCAGGTCAATATTTTCCATTATCATCCTCGTTTTCCAGTTTAGTGCTTTGGTCTTGTTCTAACGCACAGATCAGGTCTCTGATTACAGGTGAAATTGTGCCATATGAGAAACCCCGCCTGGCCAAATAAGCACTCAGCTTCTTTCGAAATAATACACGATCCTGAAAATTCAGTTTCCGTGCATATTGGGCTGCTGCCCGAGTGGCCAAATCCAAGTCATCCGCGCTGTCTGCCAAAGCAGATTCAATCGTTTGTTCAGCTACACCTTTAATTCTTAGTTCATATCGCATCAAGCGTTGGCTGCGAGGATGGAAATCGTTACGATTCTCAATCCACATTTTGGCAAATTTCTCGTCTTGGACCAGGTTTGCCCTTTTCAGTCGTAAAACAACTTGATCGATTTCTAATGTGCTAAATTCTTTTTGCGTTAATCTTTGGCGAATTTCTTTTTCTGTTCTCGGACGATAATCCAACAGACGGGTAGCCTTTTGATATGCCACTTCTGAAGAATCCGATGTGATCAAGGTGTTGATGCGATCTTCGTCCAGAAGATCACCCACTTTTAGCCAGGCTGCCACCAATCTTGAAAGTCCAAAAGCGAATTCCCCATCCAGTTCAATATTGAGCCGGTTGGGATCGTGTTTCTGAACGTGAATTGCGGTGATCTGACGCTCCATAATCAATTAACAAAAAACAGCCAAATTCACAATAAATGATTTGGCTGTCGATCTTCAATTAACCGAAAATCAGTTCAAATGGAGTATTACTGTTTTTACACTAATCAGTCAATTCTATTACGGGTTCACAATATCTAGACTTATTCAAAGAGATCCTTGTTAAATTCTAGTTCGGATTTACTCTTCTAAACGTCATTAACGCTTGCCTCAGTGGACCCAATTCGTAAAAGAAATCTGAAAACCAAGTGACAAAAACATCCAAACTCCAAATGGAGTGAAAAAACTTTCCAGCCAATATCGGAATCGATCAGCAATGAGGCTTATTGGATTACCTCTCAATCAAATCATTCCAAGTTAATACAATTATACATTATATTTTTGCTTTATTGCTTATAGGTTAATTGGAGAAACAAGGCATTATTCAAACCGATTGAACCATGCTACAATAAATACATGAAAACCAAGGTAGAACGTGTAACACTTGAACCTGAGCAGCTTCATAAAAAACAATCCTTTCTACAGGTCTTGTTGCCTGTTATTGCCACCAGTGTTATCTGTCTGGTAGTCTGCATTATTTTGTTGTTATCAACCTCTGCCGAACCCCAATCCACCGAACAGTGGGCTCAAATTTCAACCATGTTTTTGGTCATTCCTGCCCTGTTTTTAGGACTGATCTGCCTTACAGTGTTGGTTTTCTTGGGAGTGTTTGCAGGCAAATGGAATAAAAGCTGGCCCCCTGCCTTGCGCAACGTGCGTCTGGTAATCATCCATTTTGAAAAAAGCATTGAAGGGCTGGCGCAAAAACCCGCACAACCCGTGATAAAAATGAAATCTATTTTTGCCGGAATAAAGGCAATTTTCAAGAAATAATGCACTGCTTTGGAGGAATAATGCAAGAAGACTCTAAATGGAAAACAACAACTTACCTCATCGGCGGAGCACTAGGTCTGGCCACTGGTGTGGCGGCGGCCTTTTTGTTCATCCGTTCACGTGAAAATTCAGAAGGTGATCACATGATAACCTCTGGCCAGGGCGTCAAACTTGGCATGGGGATCGTTACTTTCTTACGCCAGATCACGGATAGTATCACAAAATAGTATTCTTCTTGTCTTAAATATTGGGGAAAATCCAAATACTGAATTAATTATATAATCCGGTATGCCTGATTATGAATTCTTTGACTTTTTGGTGGTCGGTGATATAGCGACTGAATTTATCATCGATTTGCGCAACCGGTCGCATCCAAATGTCTTGGGAGGGCCGTTATTATATGCTGCCGGGGGATTGCGCTGCTGGAACGATAGAATCGCCATCCTCAGTCATACATCATCAAAATATCGATACGCTTTGGACCGGATCAAAAAATTATACAAAATTGATTTTCAAGGGGTTCAATTTCAAAATGACATTGAAGATGATCGTCAATTTTTAGGTTATATATCACCGAATGAAGTCATCATTGAAAATCCGGTAGCCTTTTATTCAAGCAGAAAATTGTGTTTTCCAAAAAATCTGCTGGGTTATGTAAAAAATGATCCCGAGATGCAAATCAATAAAAAATCAAAATATTACCCTGAAGATTTTCCAAGACATTACCGCGATGTTAGCGCTTCATTGATTTGTCCCACCAGCATCGCTACCCAAATCCAACTTTCTACAATTTTATTAAATGCTTCCACTAAAAATCTTGTGATTCAGTCAAGCCCGCAATATATGAATCTATCCAATTTTGAAACCATGCCTGTTTTGCTTAAAGATCTCACTGCTTTTGTCACCACAACTGATCAAATTCAGAATCTCTTTCGCAACCGTTCATCTGGTCTTTGGGAGATGGCTGATCAACTTTGCAGTATGGGTTGTGAATATATAATCATTAATGATGCAGTTAATGGGTTTTACTTGTATGACCGAAAAATGAACCGCCGCATCCAGTCACCGGCTTATCCTGTTGAATGTATTGATCCCACTGGAGTGTTGCCATCATTTTGCGGTGGTTTTCTGGCTGGCTACAAAAGAAATTATGATGCCATTGAAGCCTTGACTCTGGGGATTGTATCGGCTTCATTTACTTGCGAAGGCAGTTATCCATTTTTTGGTTCCGATGCGATTCCAGGATTGCATCAAAATCGGCTAAAACTGGTAAGGGAATTGGTAAAAAAAATATGAATAATTGTCAATATTCACAATTCATATTGGATGCGAAAGCGATTCAAGCTATCCCCTCTTTAACCTTCTATGAGTTCAAACGTGGAGAATTTCTGGCTGCCCAATTTTCTGCACTCTCTCTATTGGATGTCCACATTGATACCATCGGAAACGTGTATGCCAGAATCCAGGGGGGAAACGCTCTCCCTCTTGTAATTTCAGCGCACCTCGATTCTGTATTGTCTCCAATCGAAAACAACCCCATAATCGAAAATGAAAGACATATAACCGGGCCGGGGATCGGTGATAATGCAACAGGTGTTGCTGCCCTGGTGGAAATTGGAAGAACCTTCATGGATCATAAAACCACTCCACCCGGAGATATATGGCTGGTCGGAGACGTTTGTGAAGAAGGTCTTGGAAATCTAAAAGGTATGCAACAAATAGTAGAAAAATTCAAAGAAAAAGTGATCGCTTATCTGGTTCTCGAGGGAATTGGCCTGGGGATGATTCAAACCGCTGCGCTTGGAATTTACCGCTACCAAATAATAGTAAATTCGAAGGGCGGTCATGCCTGGAGCAATTTCGGTGAGCCATCTGCCATCCACGAATTAATTGCCCTTTCAGCCAAGATGCTTGCGATTAAACTGCCAGCCAACCCGCGCAGTTCGATCAATATCGGTGCCATTTCAGGCGGCGGTTCAATTAATTC
Organism: uncultured Anaerolineaceae bacterium; assembly: GCA_927443345.1. GTDB lineage: Bacteria > Chloroflexota > Anaerolineae > Anaerolineales > Anaerolineaceae > UBA6107. The sequence continues at coordinate 88,217 of CAKMKJ010000052.1, forward strand.
GATTGCCAGTCACGCTGAAATGCAAATCGAAATCCGTTCCGAAGATGAATCCACACTTGAATCTCTTGCCAGGACAATTCACAAAATTGCCACTCAAACAAATCCATCTGGTATAGAGGTTTCAATTTCAGAAATTGGCATGAGACCTTCAGGCCGAATCAATGAAAACAAGCCAGTGATTGTTACAGCGCAGGCAGCCCTTCGCAATACTGGCATCACGCCGGTTTTTGCTATCTCTTCTTCAGACGCTTCTTTGCCGATCAGCCTTGGATACCCGGCTACATGCCTGGGTATTACCTCTGGCCGAAATGTTCACACCCAGCAAGAAACCATTGATCTCCTCTCCATACCAAAAGGACTATCCCAACTTTTCTATTTTATTGAACACTTATGGAATTACCAACCCTAATTTTTTACTGACATAGTTTCTTGTTTTGAGTTTATAAGACCTTATTGTAAAATCACAATAGTCAGATCAATTAATAATCAATTTTTAAGAGGAGAACGCAAATGGAATCATTATTTAATTTTGAAATAGGCATTACCCTTTTTTTGCAAAACCTGGGTGCATGGCTGGCAGGACCTTTTCAGGCGATATCACTTCTAGCCACTGAAGAATTTTTTATCTTGATCTTGCCGCTCGTATTTTGGAGCATTGATTCTTTGATCGGATTACGCATGGCATTCATGTTGGTAATCAGCGGAAGCATTAACTATTATCTAAAAATGATATTCCACAGCCCTCGCCCTTTCTGGTATGACGCCAGTGTCAAATCTTACAGCCACGAAACAAGCTTTGGTTTACCTTCCGGACATTCACAAAGTGCGGCCAGCCAATTTGGCATTATGGCAGCTACCGTTCAAAAAAAGGGTTTTACTATCGCCATGTTGGTGGTGATCTTTCTGGTGGGTCTCTCGAGATTATTTCTAGGTATGCATTTCTTGCGAGACGTCCTTACTGGCTGGCTCCTCGGCGGAATTCTAGTCTGGCTGTATATGCGCTTTGAAAAAAACGTCGCACAATGGCTAACTTCTAAAAGTCTGACAATTCAAATTCTGCTGAGCTTTGTGTTGGGGGTTGTTATAATCTTGCTCGGATTCGGCTTTCAAACGATTTCCGCTTCATGGCAAATGCCAGCAGAGTGGATCAATAATGCTGCTCTCACGGGGGGTGCGGTTCCTGACCCATTCAATATCGAAGGCATCATCACCCTGGGTGGCGTGGCATTCGGTTTCATGTCTGGCTATGCCATATGGGTGAAAAAATTCGGACAACCCAAAGCGCTTGGCTCTGTTGTGAAACGTTTTGCTAGATATCTCGTAGGTATAGTTGGAGTAATCGCTTTGTATCTTGGCTTGAAGATGATCTTTCCTGAAGAACCACTTGTTTTGGGTTACATCCTCAGATTTGTTCGCTATACACTGATCGGCTTATGGGTCACATATTTTGCACCACTTATATTCAAGAAACTTAAGCTGGAAAAATAACAAAATATTAATAAACTTTAACAGTAAAAAATCATATAATTTTAAGCAGAGCCTGATAGTATGAAGGAGGAAAAATGAACAAATTAGTAAGTTTTGTAATCGGCGCATTCAGTGGTGCTTTGGTCAGTAGTATTTTAGTTTTATTGCTTACCCCGATGAAAGGCACTGAAGTACGTGCCCGACTCGGTAACTCTTTTGTCCATGTTCAAAATGAAGTTAAAACTGCTGCTCAAAGCCGAATAGATGAGCTTAATCAACAGTTAGCCAAGTTGCAAAACAAGGTTACAGAATAAGATTCGAAGTTTAACTTAACGTTGACAAGGTACCGCCTTGGCCCTCAAAAAGCGAGGGAAATGTGGCGCGCGAAATTTGCGACCTTGTCAACGTTTAATCAACACTCACACCAGTTCATTTCTGAACTGGTTTTTTTTACTCTGTCAGCGTAATGGAATATTGCGCTTTTTGCCGGGTATATTTTGAGGCACCGCTAACCACAAGGATCGGATCTTCACCAAAACAGTTCGGATCCAACCTCAAGTTCAGTTCTTCACCTGCTAGAACGGTATATTTATTTACCACTTTTTCGCCGTAAGTGGTGATGATAGAGACCAAAAATGGTTGCGGAATCGAATTCTGAAGGCGTGAAAAACCGTCAGTCGACCAACCCCCATCCCCGATTTCAAAGGTTTCTTCATAACCAACTTCAGCGATGCGAATATTATCTACTGCGAAACCCTCATTGCTTAAAGCGCCGTCGCTGATCATTTCAAACCGCAGCCAAACCATGCTCCCTGCAAATTGCGAAAGAGAGGCATGATGATTTTCCCAGCCATCAGTCCAACCGCTGAAGGCACAGCCCAAACTGCTTCCGATGCCATCCTGGGTTGTGCAGTCATCGGTAGTCAACACGCTCCACGTTTCGCCATCCAGGCTGGCCATGAGATAGGCGTAATCGTAATCTTCTTCGAGATCGTACCAGGCATCAAATGACAAGTTGAGTTCGCCAGTATGGCCCGTGAAATCAAACAATCTGGTTACCATTGTATTCACTGAATCCCCTCTGTTAGACCACATAAATGCCCCCTGGTTTTCACCATTATCAGGCAGTATATTGATGGTGGAATTTCCTACAAAATGAAGGTTGACCGGATTATTACAGGCTATTTGAAAGTAATCAGTGCCAAATTGATGAACGCTGCCCACAACAGAAGTTCCATCACATTCGTTTAACCATTCAGTTTCAGTGACTAAAGGTACATCAAGATATTGAGAGTAGAAATACCTTCCACCCTCAATAGATCGGTCATTAAGATAATTGGTGATCGTCCAATCTTGAAAAAACCCATCCGCGGTCAACAGACTTTCGGTGACCGGATCCATCACTTGAGCAGTCTGAAAGACATTATCGAGGCTGTCAAAACCATTGAATGGATTGGATGCCCACTCCCGGGTCATGTTTTCGCCAAACCGCCCATAAAAATAGGTGGTAAACATGTAGCTGGCGCCATAATTAAGGTCGTTTAGATCTGCATCTGAAGACCAATTATTGAGTTGTAAATCAGGGTCTAGCGTAAAGTAATAATCAAACCCACCGGCTTCAAAACCATTGACCAGGGTAGACAATTCTGAAAACCCTTCATTCAGCCATAACTCTTCATCCGGGTCTCGATATCCTTGAATCACATGCTGATGTTCGTGTGCCATGGTACTGAGTGTATAAGGGTCAGTGATCGACTGACCGTCAGCGTTAATAGTAAACATCTCATGCACATTGGAGTACTCATACACCTCAGGCAATACGTAATCTGTAGAGAGGGCATATCCAGCCAGTGAATCGCCCAAATCTCTGGCATACAAGATATACAGATGAGGGTCGTTATCGACTCCGGGAATCCACTCGGTTCCAAACATGGCATGATTGGTGGGATAAATTTGTTCAGAAAAAATATCTATCAGGATTTTGAGATCGTCTAAATTTAGAACAATATCGTTTTCAGCCCAAAAATAGGTGTTTTCAGTTGCATATCTTAAGGTCGCCTCAGTCCGAATCATATTGTCGTCGGCATCCAGTATATAAAAATATTTCTGATCACCGATCTGATATTGAACAGGAGGTGTGGTCAATTGAGTTGGATGAGCCGCTCCCCCGTTTATTCTTTGATCAATCCGGTTAAGATCGGCAGTAGGCAGCACCGTATCTTCCAGTTCGGCTTGTGACTGCAGAGCCGATTGCAGCGAATTTTGATCTTTGCCATTGGTTAGCTGTGGGTCTGATTCCTGCAAGCCCACACTGCAGACTGCCTCCGTTGGCATGGCCGGGGTGGCCACTTCCGGAATGAGCGTAATCGAAGAAAACTTGTCCGAGACAAGGAAAATGGCAGCACAAAGGCCTGATATGAGGAGGCAGCCAACCACAACACCGAGCACAATAAATAGAATAGTTTTTTCAGATTTATCCATTAGAGTCCAATTCAGTCGATCTGATCCATCTTGAAGCGGCGACAACCAACCCCAGGGTGAACCAATAATAAGGCAGGGCAAAACTATCCACGCTGAATTCTTCGAGGATGAAGGTAATCAGCATAAAAATACCCATCCAACCAATGGTCTTGCTGAGTTGATCTTTGCGGTTGGAAAGGTCTTTGGCAGTAAAGGCAATCACAACCAAAAAAATCACGAATAAGGAGAAACCGATAATCCCGGTTTCTGCCATCAAACGCGTCCAAAGATTTTTTACGTTTAACAGGCCGCTGCTCCAACCTGTCAGCTTGTTGACCTCTGGCAACTGCCAGGCGTAATCAGGCAGGTATTGCGGGAAGTAATACCCTGAAAACCCAACACCAACCCCTGAAACAGGATAGTCATTAAAAATATTCCAACCTGTCTGCCAATAAACCACCCGCTCACCAAACTGAAGATTGTCTGCATAATTCAAGAGGGGGTTTTCAACCTCTGACGAGAATTGAAACACTTTCTCCATGCGCGGATCAAGTTTGCTCAAGACAAACAATCCGCCGACTAAAATGCCAAGGTAGAGGATGACCATGGTCAGGCCTGTCAAAATCCCCACCAGAACCGTGTTGCGAGCATTCCATTTTTTGACCATCCACTTCGCGAAACGGATATTGGCCAGCAGAAATAAAAAAGCCAACACCAGCATAAATGCCACCAGTCCACCGCGCGATAAAGTCAAAAATAACACCACAAACCCGGCAGCCAGCAACAGATTTTCAAAAGTGAATTTCCAGATGCGGAAGCTGTGCGCGCTGAATTTATTCTTGGTGGCGGCCATCCAATACATCAGGTAAACAAGATTGAGTTGATGCGCCAGCCAGGAAGGTTCTGATGCAAACCCGGTGGCGCGTCCGTCAAAGAGAACCGTGGTCGAAAACAGATGCTGGAAAGCGCGCATGCCATCTGTAAAATCATTATAGATAAATGACACCGCTGCCTGGATCAATGACCAAATGATGATTGCCAGACCTCCCCAATTGACGATTCTAAGAGTCTGTTTGATTTTGACTTCAGAATTCGGCATGGCGGTGGTGATGGTATAAAACAACAGACCCAGTCCCAAGGTGGCCATACCTTCTAAAGCCGCCTTAACCATTGAAGCATTTTTATAATCAGGAACATACCTTAAGAAACCCAGCCCGATGGTAAACATGGCAAACATGAAGAATAACAGGGCTGGTTTGAGTTGAAATGGAAAGCGTCCATTTCTAATGAGATACACCGGCAGCCAGAGTAAGGCCAGCAATATTACAAAAATTCCGGAAGCAGGCGCTACTGCTGTGGTTTGAAGCACTTTAGCAAAAAGCGGAAAGCTGGTGATGGGCAAAGCGGCAACCATACACAACCACAAAAACCAGACACCTTTTTGCCAGATTGGCTCAAGCTTCTGTAATTGTTGTGTGATCATTATTTGTTCTTCCCAAACATAAGAAGACCCAGCCCCACCAATAATCCGCACAAGCTGCCTGCCAGCGTCGAAAGGTTCATTTTTAGCAACACCGGGCTGGCAGGAAGATAAGCATCTTCAGTTTTTTCAGTGCTGAGATTTGAGAGCAAGATCGCATCTTGCAAATCTGAGGTTTCTGCTGAACTCGATGTTTCAGTCAGCGCAAAGCGAATGCTGGCCAGGTTCTCGTTGGAACAATATCCAGACGCTGGTTCGACAATCACGGTTTGGCTGAAACAATTTTGCAGCGCCAATTGGGCTGAAAGCAACGCCAGCGTTTCTTGTGATTTGGCCTGGAACGTATTAAGCCCCTCATCAGCAGCCTCCACCCAAATTTGAGTTAATTTTTGCGCGGTTTGTGGATCGTTGTCACGAACGGTCAATTCCCACCGGTAGCCCTGCCTGGCTTTTGTAAATCTATCCTTGAGCATCTCGTCTGTGACGGATATGCCCAACGCTTCGGCTTTATCTTTAACCTCTTTCATAACTAAGGTGGAGCTTATTTTGTCGCCGACTACTGAAATTACTGCATCTTCTTGGGATTCGTTAATTCTGCCCGCATACGCAAAATCAATGGAGGTTGTTATGGAAGCCTGTGATTCATAAATCGGCTTTTGAAGTTTGACTACTAACATCCCGGCGACACCGCCAGCGATCATTATCAACACAACCAGCCACCACCAACGAATCACACGTTTAAGTATTTCAGAAGGGATTACATCTTCCATAATTCGCTCCTCCAGCATTGATTAATTATACCCGTACAAAAAACCCGGCGTGTAGGCCGGGTTTAAATATTCTAAGCAATTTCTGAAGTTATTTTCCTTGGAAGTTAATAATCTGTAAATTCTTTGAACATGAAGCGAAGGTATCGATGGATACCGGCCCCAAAACTTCCGTTCCAGTGGGACTGAATACCTGAATGGTGAGTAAGTCGTCTGAGTCTACGGGAGTTGTGCCCAGCACGAACTCAAAGCTGCCAGGACCATAAGGCGTATTGGTCACCAAGCCAGATAAACCAATCTGATTGACTGACGCCCCGTTATAGGTGCCGGTAATTTTCAAAATATAGTGGGTTAAAGGAGCACCGGTTTTGCTCAAAACCTGACCTGCGACACCCTGCCATTTGCAGGCTGCCTCCGGGTGTGCGAAATTTACAGTATAGACCGGGCTTCCGGCCTGAACTTCAAATAGATCAGTATTGGGTGTGGGCGTGGCGGTGGCTGTAGATGTTGGTGTATTGGTTGCGGTGGCCGTGGCTGTAGCCGTTAAGGCAACAGTTGCAGTCATCTCTTCGGTGGCAGTCGGCGCTTCTGTTTCAGTTACCACAACTGTTTCGGTTTCGCCAACTGGGAGGGTCGCTGCAACCGTATTTGTTATTGCAACCGTTGTTGTTGGATCAGGGGTGAGAAAATTGAAACCCTCACCAAATAATACGGTGAGCGCAGTTCCAGCGAGCAATATTACCAACATCACAAATCGTTTAACCATCACGTCCTCCAGAAACCATAAGTTCTATTCAATAAGGTGCATTTTTCATGCCAACAAAACAGATTTGGATGCGCCGCACCATATCTGTTATTCACATAATTTACTTCGATGAATTTAAAACGCCGCATCCATTTATGGAATATAATTTGGGAAAGGTGAAAATATGAAGCAAATTCTGCAAAACATGCGAGACGGTAAAACCTCTGTTATTGACCTTCCTGTTCCTTCAGTAAAACAAAAAACCGCCCTGGTACAAACCTGCAATTCACTGGTCTCTGCCGGCACCGAGCGGATGCTGGTGGAGTTCGCCGAAAAAAGCTTGATCGGCAAAGCCTCATCAAGACCCGACCTTGTAAAACAGGTGCTCAGCAAAGCTCGCCGTGAGGGTTTGATCCCCACCATTGAAGCGGCTTTCAATAAATTGGATCAGCCCATGGCACTGGGATATTCATCCGCTGGCATTATTGTAGAAGTCGGAGAGGGTTTGCAAGGCTTCAATCCTGGCGACCGCGTGGCTTGCGGCGGTGGCGGATTTGCCGTACATGCAGAATACGGCGTGGTTCCCCAAAATTTATTGGTTCACCTACCCGACAATGTTGATTTTGAATCAGCAGCTTTCACCACCCTTGGCGCCATCGCCTTGCAAGGTTTCAGATTGGCCCAGCCTCAGCTCGGCGAAACCGTTTGCATTATCGGCCTCGGCTTGCTTGGCTTGCTCTCAGCAGAAATAGCAAAGGCTGCCGGCTGCCAGGTTTTCGGCATCGACCTCTCGGCTGACCGCATTAAACTGGCTGAAAGTATGAATGTGAGTTGTGTGCTGCGCGCCGAATGTGAAGAAACTGCAATGGCCTTCACCCACAACCGCGGTTTTGATCATGTATTAATTTGCGCTGACACAGCCTCCGATGATCCCGTTAACCTTGCCGGGCTGCTTGCCCGTGAAAAAGGCACCGTGATTGCGGTTGGCGCTGTCGGGCTCAATCTCACCCGAAAACTTTATTACGAAAAAGAACTTGATTTCAGAATCTCTCGCTCGTATGGACCAGGACGCTACGATCCCTCCTATGAAGAAGGCGGGCAAGACTACCCCTTTGGTTATGTGCGCTGGACGGAAGGCCGCAACATGCAGGCCTTCGTGGACCTGCTGGCACAAGGCAAGATCAACCTCAAACCCCTCATTTCACACCGCTATCCCATTGAAGAAGCGCCGCAAGCCTATGAACTCATTACCGGCAAGACTGGCGAGGCTTTCCTGGGCGTTTTGATCACCTATCCACTAAAAACATCAACCAACCCTGTACGCAAAGTGGAATTTACCTCATCCGCGCAGCCCACTGCCGGCATTCGGTTGGGCGTTCTGGGTGCAGGCAATTATGCCCAGGCTGTCTTTCTACCCATCGTCCACAAAAATGGCGGCATAACCCCTGTGGGTATCTGCACTGCTTCAGGCCTGACGGCCAGCCATGCAGCCAAAAAATTTGGCTACCAGTTTGCCTCATCCACCGAAGCGGATGTTTTGGAAAGTGACCAGATCAATACAGTACTCTTGCTCACCCGACATCAACAGCATGCCCGGCAAGCGGCCACTGCACTCAAAAACAACAAACACGTTTACTGCGAAAAACCATTGGCGCTCAATGTAGAAGAACTTGCAGCCGTCGAAGCACAACTGCAACAAAAAGACGCTCCCCTGCTGACCGTGGGATTCAACCGCCGCTTTGCTCCTTTGGCGGTACAGCTCAAAGAATACTTCAAGGATCAATCAGAACCCTTGATGATTAACTACCGGGTCAATGCCGGCTTTTTACCTTCCAATCATTGGCTGCACGATGCCCAGCAAGGCGGCGGACGTATCATCGGCGAAGGCTGTCATTTTATTGATTTCGTGGTCTGGATGGCCGACTCTCTGCCGGTTGAAGTCAACGCCCAGGCACTGCCGGATGGCGGCAAGTATCATCAGGACAACTGTGTCATCAATCTGCGTTTTGCCAACGGGTCAATGGCCGCAGTGACCTACCTGGCCAATGGCAACAAGAATTTCGCCAAAGAGAGAGCAGAGGTTTTTGGCGCTGGCAAAATCGGCGTTTTGGATGATTTTCGATCACTTGAGTTGGTGAGTGAAGGCAAACGGCAGATAATTCGTTCAAGGTTGAAACAGGATAAAGGCCATCAAGCTGCCTGGCAAGCTTTCACCAAGGCAATTATCAGCGGCGCCAGCGCACCCATCCCCTACGACCAGTTGATCGCTGTGCATAAAGCCTGCTATGCCGCTGTAAAATCCATCAACAACAGCGAAACCATAAAGTTGTGACGCGCTTCACGGCGTTTTGAGAGCCACTTTGAATAAGCTGCAAAAACTCTGGTATTCCTGCAAAGAGATTGGCATTCCGCAAATGGTGGATTATGCCGTCTATATTGTTCAAAAAAAATCTGGCCGCCTCATCAAAAAAACGCCCCTGGGCGGATTTCCGCTGGATTTCTATCCGCAGGAAATTGAAATCAAAGTTCCATTTGATCCCTTCAATCCAAAACTATTGGAGCTTATCGAAAAAGACCGTAAGCGCGTTCTACGCGCCGCGGATGAAGTCTTGAGCGGCTTTTATCACCCTTTTGGCGGCGAAAAAGCACCTTTGACTTTCGCTACCGGCGTTGACCCTACAAATCACTGGTCATCAGTCGGCGACCAGGTCAACAGCCTGGATATCAAATGGCTGTGGGAACCTGCCCGTATTAGCTGGGTCTATGATCTTGCCAAAGCCTGGTTGATCACCAAAGATGACCGCTACCCGAGTTTCTTCTGGCAGATGTTTTCAGAATTTATCAAGTTCAATCCGGTTAACAGCGCACCCAACTTCACCTCCGCACAGGAAGCCGCCATGCGCATCATTGCCTGGCTGATGGCTTATCAAGTTTTCAAAGCATCCCCGGCCACCAGCGCGGATCATACTTCACAATTGGTCACGGCAATCTGGCAGCACGCCGCGCGCATCCCTCCCACGCTTGGATACGCTCGCTCTCAGAATAACAACCATTTACTCAGTGAAGCCCTGGGGTTGGTGATTGCCGGCTCTCTCTTTTCAGATAAATCCCCGCTGGCGCGCAACTGGCTGAAGCTTGGTGTCAAAACCTTCAATCAAGCCATTTTGAAACAAGTTGATAAAGACGGCACGTATTCACAGCACAGCACCAATTATCACCGCTTGATGCTGCAGTTGGCATTAATCTATCGTGGCTATGCGAAGCATCTTAAGATTGAAATTCCTCTCAATGTTAAAGATCGCCTGGACGCCGCCGTGCGTTGGCTGGCTGCCCAACTGGATCCGCTCAGCGGGCGCCTGCCCAACCTCGGACACAACGACGGCTCACTGCTCTTGCCACTCGGCACGGCAGAGTATCGCGACTACCGCCCCACACTTCAGGCTGCCGGTTTAGCCTTTTCAGATCACAATTGCCTGCCTTCAGGCGCGTGGGATGAACTCGCCCTCTGGCTTGGACTTCCAGTTAGTCCCCAGGTTCAATTCACATTAAGTCCCGCATCCACTGCGGTACACGCTCTACACTCAGAAAACAAAACAGCCTCGCTGCGCGGCGTGACCTTCCACGGAAGGCCGGCGCATGCCGACCAGCTTCACCTTGATCTGTGGTGGGATGGTCTGAACATCGCCCAGGATGCAGGTACTTATGCTTATAACAATGCGCCGCCCTGGCAAAATCCGTTTTCTTCCACGCTGGTACACAACACCATATCCATTGATGGGCAAGACCAGATGTTGAAAGCCTCTAAATTCCTGTGGCTGCGACAGGCCCAGGCAAAATGGCAGACTGCCCCTTCGAATGATATCTTAATGGCCAGTCATGACGGCTACCGATGGATGGGTGCAATCCATCAACGAATTGTCACCTTCGTCAATCCGAATCAACTGGATGTGATTGACCAGGTTCATTTCATCCGCAAAACGGATGCAAAACACATCACCCTGCACTGGCTGTTGGCTGATTGGCACTGGCAGTTAGATGAAAACCTGTTTACCCTCAATTCGGTTGAACGAAAGATAAAGATCAGCTTCAATGCCACCGCCCTCAACGACGGCGCTTCAACCTCCCCGCTGGATGTTTCGCTGATCCGCGCTGGTGAGACGCTTGCGGGCAATCGCCAGGAACCAATTTTGGGATGGGCCTCAGACACCTATGGTGAAAAACATCCCGCGCTATCACTTTCGATTCAAACTCGAACGAATAATGACCTACAAATTGTCACCCGCTTTGAGTTTTCAACAAACGGTTCTAAACCGCAAGGATAGGTATGCATATTCTTCTCATTCATCAAGCTTTCGCGGCCATCAATGAACCCGGCGGCACCCGGCACCACGAGATTGCCCGCTACCTGGTTAAGCAAGGCCACCACGTGACCATCATCACCAGCCCGGTAAGCTATTTGACTGGAGAAAATTCCAGGGGCAAAGCCCGTTGGGTCACGCGTGAGAACTCCGAACCCGGCATCACCATCCTTCGGGCATACACCTACGCCGCGCTGCACCGCAGTTTTTTTCACCGCTTACTAAGCTTTTTCAGCTTCATGTTCTCATCCTTTTTCATCGGGCTTGGTGTTAAGCAAGTGTCTGTGGTCTGGGGCACGACCCCTCCCATTTTTCAGGGTTGGACGGCATGGCTATTGTCGCGATTGAAGCGCGTCCCTTTTATGTTTGAAGTACGCGACCTTTGGCCAGCCTTTGCCATTGCGGTAGGTGTGTTGAAAAACAAAATCCTTATCCGCATGTCTGAATGGCTTGAATGCTTTCTCTACCGTCACGCGGATGCAATGGTGGTCAATTCACCGGGCTTTATAGACCATGTCAGTCAACGCGGCGCTAAAAATCTCACGCTGGTTGAAAACGGCGTAGACGTTAGTATGTTTGATTTGACTGAAAACGGCGCTGCCTTCAGAAAAACCCATCACCTTGAAAATAAATTCATCGCCCTGTATGCCGGCGCGCATGGAATTTCAAATAATCTTGGCGTCATCCTGGAATCGGCAGCCATCACCCGTGATGACCCGCAAATTGCGTATGTTTTTGTTGGCGATGGAAAAGAAAAAGCCAATTTGATTCAAGAAGCAAAAGCAAAACAACTTGACAATGTGCTCTTTGTGCCTTCAGTGCCGAAATCAGAAATGTACGCAGTGCTGGCAGCCGCGGATGCCTGCATCGCCATTCTCAAGCCTATTGAGATGTACAAGACTACCTATCCCAATAAGGTTTTTGATTACATGGCTGCTGCCAAACCTGTGTTATTGTTGATTGACGGCGTCATCCGCCAGGTGGTTGAAGAGGCGCAATGCGGCAAATTCGTAGAACCAGGTGACCCTCAAGCCCTTGCAGATCAGATAAAAATCATGCACAATAACGGTGTTAACACAAAACAAATGGGCAAAAACGGACGTGAGTATGTGGAACAGAATTTTTATCGTAAAGTCCTGGCTGCCAAAATGGAAAAAGTACTCTACTCACTTGTTGAGGTCAAATGAAAAATAGCATCCTGGTCGTAGAAGACGAAAAAGCTTTACGCGAAACGCTTGAATACAATTTAACCAATGAAGGTTACGAGGTTGATACCAGTGCAGACGGCCTAGATGCTTATAAGAAAGCCCATGAAGGTAACTACAACTTGATCCTTTTGGATATCATGCTGCCTGGCATGGATGGTTTTGAAATTTGCCGCAAAATAAGAGCTGAGAAGAACACACCCATTTTGATGCTCACCGCCCGCGATGACGAAATTGACCGCATTGTTGGTCTTGAAGTTGGCGCGGATGACTACATGAGCAAACCCTTTTCGATGCGCGAGTTGCTCGCCCGGGTAAAAGCCATGTTGAGGCGCGTGCGTTTAATGCAAGAAGAATCAGCCCCGGCACCAGTAGAAACCATCTCCAAAGAAGTGTTATCTTTTGGTGACCTGGTGATAGATTCGATTCGCAGAGAAGTGCGCATCAACAATGTAAATCTTGAATTAAAACCTAAAGAATTTGAATTACTGCATTATTTGGCAACTAACCGCGGTAGAGCATTGTCGCGTGACAAAATCCTTGAAGATGTTTGGGGCTGGGACTATATGGGCGAAAGCCGCACAGTGGATGTGCATATGCGTTGGCTGAGGCAAAAAATTGAGGTGGATCCTGGTCAGCCAAACCGCCTGGTTACCGTAAGAGGAGCCGGATATCGCTTTGAAGGATAAGCCATGAAAGGTCTTTCGTACGTTCAAAAAACTGCAATTCCATATTTGATTTTGCTGGCACTTTCACTGGCAAGCATATCTGTAACAACCACTGTTTTTTTTGACCAATTCGTCCTTTCCAATATACAAAAGGAATTAATCTCTGAAACCACCCTTGCAGCAGAATCCCTTGAAGATAATCCATTTCTAACTGAAATCGATGACGAAGCAAAACACATCGCTGAAATAACCAGTAACCGTGTCACCATAATTCTGGCTGATGGCACCGTGATCGGTGAATCAGATCGGAACGCATTAGGTATGGATAACCACCTGCTTCGTCCTGAAGTTCAAGCAGCCATAAATGGAAAACCTGAACCTTTCATTCGCACCAGTTTTAGCATGCATCAGCGCTACATTTACGTAGCTGCTCCCATCTACAACAAACAGACAATTATCGGGGTGGTACGCCTGGCGAGATCGCTCGAAAGCTTTGACGCAACAATTGCGAAATTCCGGGCAGTGCTGATTATTACCGCCAGCATTAGTCTGCTGATTGCCCTGATCTTTATGTTTTTACAGACCTCCAAAAGGTTTAATCCGCTGCGCAAGATCAGTGAAGCCATTTTTTCCTCATCCGAAGGTGAGTTAAAAACCATTTCAGGAAAAAGCCGCAATGATGAGATCGGATTGCTGATCTCTTCTCACAACGCTCAGGCAGAACGAATCAACCTGCAAATCCAAAACTTGCGTAACGAACGGACAAAACTCTCGGCGATCCTCTTCAACATGACGGATGGTGTGATTTTGGTCAATGCCCAAGGGTTTGTGACCATGATCAATCCTTCAGCGCAAAGGCTGTTCCAAACCAATTTTCAAGCGGACAAAGATAATACTTTGATAGAAGTTGTTCGCCAACATCAAATCGTAGACCTTTGGCAACTGACGCTGAAATCTGGTAAAACGCAGAACACCACGATTCAAACATCGATGGAAAAAGATAATGTGCAGGTCATTGGCTCATTGCTTGGTCCGATTCTTCCTGGCGAGGTATTACTGTTATTTCAAGATCTCACCCTGCTGCGCAAACTTGAAACAGTCAGAAAAGACTTTATCAGCAATATATCCCACGAATTGCGTACGCCGCTTGCATCTCTAAAAGCCTTAACCGAAACCCTTCAAAATGGCGCGATTAACGACCCTAAAGTTTCTAACCATTTCTTAAGCCAAATGGATGAAGAGATAGATAACCTCACCCAAATTGTGACCGAAATTCTCGAACTATCCAAAATAGAATCCGGTAAAGTGCCTTTGTCAAAAAAACTGTGTACAGTCAATGATTTAGTCACTCGCCCCGTTGAACGCATGCGCATGCAAGCAGAACGCGCCGGTATTATGCTTGACGCTGTTTTTGCTGAAGGATTGCCGAAAATCGATGTGGATATCGTGAGAATTCAACAAGTTTTTGTTAACCTGATTCACAATGCCATCAAGTTCACCTCTCCCGGTGGCACCATCAAGGTAAGTGCGTTTTTGAAAGACCAGTCAATTCATTTCAGTATCGCAGATAATGGCATTGGCATTCCTCCCGCAGATCTCAAGCGAATTTTTGAACGCTTCTACAAAACTGATCCCTCACGCTCAAGCAGCGGAACAGGTCTGGGATTGTCGATTTCAAAACATATTGTCGAAGCACATGATGGAACCCTCTGGGTTGAAAGCACCATGGGGTTTGGCAGCACCTTCACTTTTTGTATTCCCATCTCGCAAAATAAATCTTAAATAGTCAGAAGGTTTAACCAATCGTTAACAAAACATTTTTTTCTCCTTAACCTCAAGACGGTAGTATTAACCTATCTACTATAAGGAGAAAAAAATGCGTTCAAAATCAGTTTTATTTGTTATTAGTGTCTTATTGATTGCTGCTTTTGCATTGTCGGCTTGTGCCGCCCCCACTGCAGCCCCCACCACAGCACCCGTTGCTGAGGCTACTGAGGCCCCTGTTGCGACAGCCGAAGTTGCTACTGAAGTTGCTGTAGAACCTGGTATGCTTCCAGAAGTTGATCCCTCAACTGTTACCGGCGACATCATCTCCGCAGGCAGCTCCACCGTCTACCCCCTGAGTGAAGCCGTCCAGGCCCTCTTCGAACAAGAAGGCTATGCCGCACAGCACACCCTCTCTTCAATCGGTAGTGGTGGTGGTTTCGAACGTTTCTGCTCCACCGGTGAGATCGATATCGCCAACGCCAGCCGCGGCATCAAAGATTCAGAAGTTGAATCCTGCGCTGCCCTCTCCCCTGCCCGCACCCCCGTTGAATTCCGTGTTGGAACCGACGCCATCGCAGTTGTGGTCAGCAAAGAGAATACCTTCCTCACCAATGTCACCCTCGAAGAATTGGCTGTTATCTTCACCACCGCAACCAAGTGGTCTGATGTGAACCCCGAATGGCCTGCTGAAGACATTCTGCGCTTCACCCCCGGCACCGACAGCGGTACCTTTGATTTCTTCACCGAAGTTGTGGTTCAGAAACCTCAAGAAATCAAAGAACTTGACGACGCTAAAGCCCTTGTTCTGGCTGCCAGCAACCTGCAGACCAGCGAAGACGACAACACCCTCGTCCAAGGAGTTGAAGGCAGCCCCTATGCCATCGGTTACTTCGGTTATGCTTACTTCAATGACCAGGCCGATAAATTGACCGCTGTTTCTGTCAATGATATTGCACCCTCCTTCGAAACCGCTGAAGACGGCAGCTACAAACTTTCTCGCCCTCTCTTCATCTACTCTGATGCTGGTATCATCGCTGCAAAACCCCAGATCGGCGCTTTCATCAACTTCTACCTGACCCGTGTCAACGAAGTTATCGGCGAAGTTGGTTATTTCCCCGCCAGCGAAGCTGCACTTGATGAAGCCAAAATGAAATTAGCTGAAATTTTGAAGTAATCTCGTTACTCTCTTCACCGGAAATTGGCTGGGGAACAACCTCGGCCAATTTCCATCTTCAAAAATGGAGAAACATCCATGCATAAAAGCGTAGCCGTAGACAAAGTAACATCAGAATCATTGGGAATCACCCAAAATAATCTCTTCCGCAATAACAAACGATGGTCAGAGACCATAATAAAAGCTGTGCTTACCCTGGCAGGTATCGTTTCGATTTTTACAACTATAGGAATTGTATACGAACTGGGCAAAGAATCTTTGCTGTTTTTTAGTCTTCCAGGAGTCACACTCAAAGAGTTCCTCACCGGCACCGTCTGGCAACCTGTAATTGGAAAATTCGGAGTCCTCCCCCTTGTTACATCCACAATGATTACAAGCCTGTTTGCAATGTTAGTTGCCATCCCATTGGGATTAGGTGCTGCCATCTTTCTTAGTGAATATGCCGCTGATAAAACCAGAAAAGTGCTGAAGCCAATCCTTGAGATTTTGGCTGGTATTCCTACTGTAGTGTATGGCTATTTTGCGCTTACATTTATGACGCCCCTTTTACGTGGAATATTTGGGCAGGAAAACGTTGAAATCTATAATATGCTCTCTGCTGGTCTGGTGATGGGCATCATGATTCTGCCTCTGATCAGTTCAATGAGCGAAGATGCCTTACATGCAGTGCCACGATCTTTACGTGATGCAGCGCTCGGGCTCGGCGCGACCAAGTTAGAGACTTCCATCCAGGTTGTTTTTCCTGCAGCACTTTCAGGTATCATTTCTGCTGTCATTCTCGGCATCTCAAGAGCAGTGGGCGAAACCATGATCGTAGCTATTGCCGCGGGTTCGGGTCCAAATTTCACCTTTAACCCACTCAAAGCGGCCGAAACAATGACCGGTTACATTGCCCGCATCAGCGGCGGAGACCTCTCATATGACACGCCTGATTACAACAGCATCTTTGCCATCGGCCTGCTTCTTTTCCTCGTCACACTCGTATTGAACATGATCAGCCGACATATATCAAGAAAATACCGCGAGGTATATGAATGAAAAATCCTTTAAATCTCGTCAGCACAACTACATATGGCAGGGATCTGAATCTTGAACAACGCCAAAAGAAAGCCACAATCTGGAAAGCGCTTTTCCGGCTCTCAACATTGGTAGGCGTGGTCGCGTTGGCAATCTTGATCATCTCGATTGTAAACCAGGCTTTTGGCCTTGTTGCGATTGAAGATACAAACGATCGAAATGATTTTATTTCTACATCCATTAAGGAAGTTACTAAAACTGAATTGATTCAGCTAATCGAAACGAATTTATCAACGAACCGGGTTCGCACTTTGGATCGCGAAGAACCACTCGTCGAGCGTTCGCGCCACGACCTCATGGCATTGGTAGAGACTGAAGTATTTAAGCAGCGAATCGTAGACAGTTATTCACTCTTTGGTTCCATATTCACTCCCAATACCTTCCGCGACCAGGTTGCTAAAAAACATCCCGAAGCCATTGTCGAATTTAAGTCATGGTTCACCCCTCAATTTCTTCAAGAAAGTATGTCTAAAACGCCAGAATTGGCTGGTATTAGAACTGCCCTATTCGGTTCTTTGTTTTTGATCTTAATTACAATTTCTGTTGCGTTTCCATTAGGTGTAAGTGCAGCCATTTACCTTGAAGAATATGCCAGACAAAACACTTGGCTCAGCCGTGTCATCCAAACCAACATTGATAACCTGGCTGGTGTACCCTCCATCATCTACGGCATTCTCGGTTTAACCATATTTGTCAGGGCTTTTGAACCAATTACCAGCGGTCGGCTCTTTGGTTATGAAGGTGCTAATGGGCGCACTATTCTTGCTGCGGGTTTAACCATGGCATTGCTGATACTGCCAATCTTAATTACCAATGCGCAAGAAGCCATCAGGGCCGTGCCTAATTCACTCAGGCAGGCAAGCTATGGTTTGGGTGCAACCCAGTGGCAAACCATCTGGTACCATGTCTTGCCTTACGCTTTGCCCGGCATTTTAACCGGCACGATTCTTGCCATTTCTCGTGCATTGGGTGAAACAGCGCCTCTGATCATTGTCGGCGCGGCCACCTACATCACAAAAGATCCAAGCGGATTGTTCTCAAACTTCACCGCAATTCCAATTCAAATTTATAATTGGACCACGCGGCCTCAACAAGAGTTCCGCAACATTGCAGCTGTGGCTATTTTAGTTTTGATGTTTATGCTATTATCTATGAACGCTGTTGCCATTCTATGGCGCAACAAGATTCAGAATAAACGGTAAGGTAGAAAATGACAAATCAAACAGACAAACAATGGGCAATTGAAACACAAGATCTTGATATTTATTATAGTGATTTTCGGGCAGTAAAGAATGTTAGCCTAAAAATTGAGCCGAAGAAAATTACTTCCATCATCGGCCCCTCAGGATGCGGAAAAAGTACTGTCTTACGCAGCTTTAATCGCATGAATGATTTCATTCCAGGGTCAAGGGTTACCGGTGGCATCTTTTTTCAAGGCCAAAACATATATGACCCGCGAATTGATCCCGTTCAGGTACGCCAACGGATCGGCATGGTTTTTCAAAAACCCAATCCGTTCCCTAAGTCGATCTATGAAAATGTCGCCTGGGGCGCCAGAATTAACAACTACAAAGAAAACCTGAACGATTTGGTTGAAGAGTGCCTGGTCAAATCAGCACTATGGGGTGAAGTAAAAGACCTGCTTCAGAGACCAGCCTTGTCACTATCAGGTGGACAACAGCAGCGACTTTGCATTGCCCGCGCTTTGGCAGTCAAACCTGAAATCATCCTGATGGATGAACCCTGTTCTGCTCTTGACCCAATCGCCACATTGAAAATCGAAGATTTGATGCGAGAATTATCCGCTCAATATACAATTATCATAGTGACTCACAATATGCAACAAGCAGGTCGGGCTTCTGATTTTACTGCGTACTTTACAATGGATACCGACCGCGCAGGCTCAATGATTGAATATGGTGTGACCAGTCAGGTGTTTACCAACCCGACCCACAAATCCACCGAAGATTATATTTCTGGAAGATTCGGCTAATTCAAATAAAGAGGTTATCATGTCAAGAGAAAACTTGATGCTCCAAATTCATCAAATTCAAGACGAAATGCTGGTTATGGGTAGCCTTGTTGAACAAGCCACCATGAAGTCGATTGAATCATTAAAAAAACGCGACAAGAAGATGGCGGTTGAAGTTTACAATGCAGACCGAAAGATTAACGAAAAACGTTATGCAATCGAAAACTCGGTATTAATCTTGATAGCCACACAACAGCCTCTGGCACATGATTTGCGTTTATTGGCTGCACTACTTGAGGTTTCTGCTGAAATTGAGCGCATGGGTGATTATGCCAAGGGTATTGCCAAAGTGGTGGTAAATCTTGGTGATTTCGACATCCCTGTTCCCATAAAAGAAATAGACCAAATGGCAACTCTGGCATTAAGTATGCTGCATAGAGCCCTGGGTGCATTTATCATTGAAGATGGCGAGACGGCCAAATCCATCCCCGCTGAAGATGACAAAGTGGATGAAATGTACAATAAAGTTCAGCGTCTGCTTGTCAATCTGATGATAGAAAAGCCTCAGAACATTGATCATGCCAATTTATTAATGTGGGTTGCTCACAATCTTGAACGCATGGGCGACCGGGTCAGCAATATTTGCGAACGAACCATATTCGTGACCACAGGTGAACTGGTTGAAATTGAATCAAAAAAGAAAGAAATAAAACTTTAACTGTCGATAATTTGCATCTTTTCTAATATTTAGAGATAATATACTAATTAAATATTTCAACGGATAGTACCGATAGAAAAATTATCAACAGGAGAATATTAATGGCTGCAGACCAGGTAAACCCAATTGAAGAGATTCGACAGGAGATCAATTCGGTAAGAAGTGATCTTTCGAGAGTAATTAGTGAGTGCAGACTATCAACCATAACAAATGAAGTATCTGCATTGGATACTAACATCGCAAACATGGGTTTACGCATAACCAAAATCCGCGACCGCAAATACGCCTTCAACAAAATCACAGAGCAGCAGGGTGTTGAATACAAAAAACAATGGGCTTCCAAAAAGGGAATAGTACAAAGCCAGACGACAATTGAATCAAACAACCTAAGGCTGGGGCTGCATCCGTTAGAAGCCCGAATCGGTGCGCTTCAGGTAAACATGGGCTCCGCGTCATTGGTTAAAATGGCCAAGAATGAACTTGACAATTACAAAACCAGAATCGATGCATCAGAAAGCATGCTGCGAAATCTTTACGATGACCTGAAAGCTGAAGTTGACAAATTGGATCAGCAGCTTGACCTGGTGGAGTATACACTTGATAACAGCGATGCTGCCAGCTTCGGCTTTCTTCCCGGTGAAAGTGTAGTAATGGGTGTCAAAGCTGTTTGGGCAAGAGACGGCAAAGAGAAAAAAGATGATCCCAAGGGTATCTTGTTCCTGACCGATCAACGCTTTATCTTTGAGCAAAAAGAAGAAATAGCCACCAAGAAAGTGCTTTTCGTCACCACAGAACGTGAACTGGTGCAAAAACTGCAATTTGAAACACCGGTAGTCACAATTGAATCAGTAAAAGCCACAAAACAAGGCTTGTTCAAGAACGAAGATTGGATTGAATTGGTTCTTGCCACCGGTTCCTTTAGCCGTGAAGTTTCTCTTCACCTTGACGGGCAAGACAGCGCCGATTGGCAAAAATTGATCAATCGGGTAAAAACCAAAGAGATCGACGCGGACCGAGCGATCGCCCTCGATCAAGCTGCTGTCGAGAAAGCTAAAACTGCGCCCACCCAATGCCCCAATTGCGGCGGTGCTATAACCAAACCCGTGCTGCGTGGCATGGATACCATCACCTGCGATTTCTGCGGCAACGTCATCCGTTTATAATTATTTGTAGGGGCGTATGGCTATACGCCCCTACTACAGTGACGGTCTCGTTTTTTATATCCCCTCAAACAAATCACGTTCAACGTGTTTCGTAGGTGGTGGATAAGCACGCATGAATTGGTCGCTAACGCCAAAAATTTTACGCATCACACTCATTGCGCCGCTGGTCATTTTTGCACCGCCCTGGCTTGCATGACAGGCTGTTGCCTTGTCGCGTTTTGCAAGCACATTACGATAATCCACGGTAGCATTGATCGCAAATCTCGCCTGTGCAATTGGCACCAGGTTGATGTCGCCATTCTTTCCAAATTTTGTTGGATCCTTACCAAACACCCGCAACAAAAACATAGCCATCTTCATAAAACCTTTGGGGAATGTATGATAGTAAAGCTTTCGTGATTGAAAGGGCGCGAGTCCATCTTGATATTGAGCAGCGTCAGCCGCAGCAAAAAAAGCCTTGACCGTTGCGTTATGGATTGCGATATGGTCCGGATGAAGATAGCCCCCGATGGGATCAAAAGTAATCACCACGTCAGGTTTCAGTTCACGGATAAAGCGGACAATTTCCGCGGCAACCTGGTCTGGTGGTGCAGCCACCAATGCCTTGGGATGTAAATTGTCAATCGATCCGGCCATGCCAGAATCGCGATAATCCAACATATGAACCTGAGTTAGACCAAGTGTTTCTGCTGCACAACGCAATTCATTTTCGCGCAGGTCAGCGATGCTGTCAAAACCTTCAAGCAATTCAGGTTCAACATCCCCCACTTCTCCGCGAGTGGCGCAGATTAAATGCACTTCCACACCCTTACTGGCATAATAAGCCAGCGTTCCGCCTGTGCCAAAGGTTTCATCATCAGGATGGGCCATCACAACCAGTAATTTTCTATTTTCAATAGACATAAGCGACCTTAATAATTTACTAGATATTTTTCATAATTATAAGCTAAACGCTTTGTCAGATGTGTATGGATTTGATTTCTAATGAAATTCTGACAGTTAAATCAGACGAAATCCAAAAAGTCGCTTAATGTTACAATAAAAAAATGGAAATTATCCTCACGCACGAACAGGCAGATTTCGATGCACTGGCAGCCATGCTGGCAGCCTCCCTGCTCGCCGAGGAGTCGCAACCAGTACTGCCTAATCGTGTTAATCGCAATGTGCGCAAATTTATCAACCTTTACGGCGCTGAATTACCTTTCGTGGATGCACGCGATCTGCCTGCTGAAAACATTCAACAGGTCACACTTGTGGATACCCAATCTCTGGTCACCTTGAAGGGCATTCACAAAAACACACAAATTCATGTCGTCGATCACCACCAGGCCAAACCGGATCTTTCTGCGGATTGGATCTGCAAGCTTGAAAAATTAGGGGCCACTACCACCATTTTGGTGGAGATGTTAATGGATCGTGATGTTCAACTCACAAATATTCAGGCAACTTTGTTATTGCTCGGCATTTACGAAGACACCGGATCGCTTACCTACGCTGGTACAACCGTCAGAGACGTCAAGGCCGTTGTCTTTCTGCTTGAAAAAGGTGCCAGCCTGCGCATCGCTGCGGAATATCTCAACCCAGCTTTGACCGTTAATCAACGCGCGCTGGCAGAAGACTTGATGCAGAACGCCACCACACTCCCCATCCTGGGTAAAAATATATTACTTTCCAGTGCAGACGCTGCCACCATGGATGAAGAAATATCCAGTGTAGCGCATAAACTGCGCGACCTGCTTGACCCCGACGCACTGTTCCTAATTGTGCAAACAAAAGAAGGAACACGCATCATCGCCCGATCAACCAGCGACGAAATTAATGTTTCGCGCATCCTGATCCCCTTTGGCGGTGGAGGTCACGAACGTGCTGCATCCGCTCTATTGACCAGGAGTAACCTGGCGCACGAAAATACGCTTCAAGTAATAACGAATAAACTGACTGAAGAGATCAAAAAGAATATTCGACCGCCATTGACGGTTCATAAGATCATGTCAAAAAAACCGCTGCTCTTGACACCTGAAACCACGATTGCCGAAGCAGACCTGCTTATGCAGCGCTACGGTTACGAAGGTTACCCGGTGGTGCAAGAGGATAAAGTAGTTGGCTTGTTAACCCGCCGTGCCGTAGATCGTGCCCGCAATCATAAATTGAAAATTTCGGTCGGCAGTCTGATGGAGTCCGGCTCATTTTCGCTTTCACCGAATCAATCTCTCGACCAGGTGCAAGAAATGATGGCCTCCACCGGTTGGGGTCAAATCCCCGTGCTGGACCCTGAAACAAACAAAATCCTCGGCATCGTCACCCGCACCGACCTGCTAAAGAATTTGACCTATAAAGACTCAAACAATCTGTCTGCCATCAAATATGCCGATCTGATTGAAAAAGCACTTCCCGCATGCCGCCTGGCCCTGCTGCGACAGATCATTGAACTCTCTCAACAAGATCGCCAAGCGCTATATATCGTTGGCGGGTTTGTGCGCGACCTGCTATTGAACATTCCTTCGCAAGATTTTGATATCGTAGTCGAAGGTGATGCCATCCGTTTAGCCCGTTTGCTTTCAGATAAATTTGGAGGCAAAGTAACCGCACATCGTCGTTTTGGCACCGCCAAATGGCAGATCAAAGATTTACACGCTTCGCTAAAAACACATCTCGGCTGTACACCAGAAGATTCTTCTGACCTTCCTGAAGCCCTGGATCTGATCAGTGCACGCACCGAATTTTATGACCACCCCACGGCTTTACCCATCGTCGTTAATTCCAGCATTAAGCAAGACTTGCATCGCCGCGATTTCACCATCAACACCCTTGCCTTGCGTCTTGACGGCTCTCATTTTGGTGAACTGCAAGATTATTGGGGCGGATTGGACGACCTGAAAAAGAAACAGGTCAAAGTGTTGCACTCCCTCTCTTTTGTGGATGATCCCACCCGCATGTTAAGAGCAGTCCGCTTTGAACAGCGTTTTGGTTTTAACATTGAAGTGCGCACCCTGCAATTGATGCAAGAAGCACGTGAAAATCTGAAACAAATCAGCGGCGACCGCATCAGACACGAATTCAACCTGATATTTCTAGAAGCAGATGCCTGCAAGGTATTGAAACGTTTGATGGATCTCAACCTGCTTACTGCAGTGCACCCCACCCTTGAGTGGAAAGAAGATTGGTCAGTTGCATTACAAAAAGCGCTGACCGGTTCGCCTGCAATCCCCTGGAACCTCACCACGCAGGCTGGCCTTGGTGATTTGAAGATTGCTTCAGCTTACCTGGTATGGTTATCAAACCTTTCGGTTGAATCCGCACTTGCCATCGCCAACCGATTACATTTCTCAAATCCCATGGTCGCTTCTTTAAAAGCATCGCTTTCATTGGTAAAAAATATTGATGACCTTGGTTCCATGCCGCCTAGCCAATTTACAGAAAGCGTTCAAAACTTACCCGAGATTGCACTTTACACTTTGGATTGCCTGCAGGAAAATCAACTGATTAAGCAGCAAATTCATAATTACCTGACGACATGGCGCGGAGTTGAACCCTTTACCACTGGAGAAACCCTGAAGGCAAAAGGTATCCCGCCTGGTCCGCGTTACACTGCCATTTTGAAAGAACTCAAACATGCAAAACTGGATGGCAAAATTTCATCCCAACAGCAAGAGCTAAAATACCTTGATCAATTAATCCAGGAGCTGTAAAGGTCGATAGAGCTAATGGTAGAGTCCATCCTAAATGAGACTGATTCAGAAATCGCAGAGTCGATCATTATTCGGCCGCTGCTAAATACAGATTTGCCTGCCCTCGAATGGGATGGCGAATACCTCCATTTTAGGAATGTTTTTGCAGACGTCTACAAAAAAGTTGAAAAAGGGACGGTCAAAGCCTGGGTGGCTGTTTCGCAAGACGGGCGCATGATCGGCCAGGTTTTTTTGCAACTCTCGAGCGAACGCCGCGAACTTGCTGATGGCTGGAACCGCGGATACCTTTATTCATTGCGTGTGCGCCAATCCTGGCAAAACCAGCGTGTTGGCTCCAGGCTGATGGACGTGGTGGAAGATGATCTGCGCAAAATAGGTTTTACCCGGGTGACATTAAACGTTGCCCGCGACAATCAAGGCGCTATCAGGCTGTATTCACGGCTTGGTTATCAAATTGTTGCTGAAGAGCCGGGGGTCTGGTCATACCCCGATCATGAGGGTGTTTGGCGCACGGTTACTGAGCCTTCATGGCGCATGGAAAAGAGGTTGTAACTATGTCGTTTCGGGAAACAATTTAATTTGTACGATATCAGTCGGCAAAGCACGAACCCCAAGACGGTCAAAAATCTTTTCTCTTTTTGAAATTGATTCTGCAATTTGGAGCATTTTACTGCTTCGATTCATAGCCAATGGCATAACCTCAATTCCAATTACGGTTGAGTCTTTAAACGACACTCTCACCAATGCGGACTGCTTTGCATCCTCTAGCATCCATTGGTCAGCCAGCAGGTTACCCAGGCTGTAAATCACCAGCACTTTTCTGCCATCCGCGGATTGCAGCCACTCCATCTTCTGCAGCACATGCGGATGGTGCCCCCAAATCACATCCGCTCCGGCATCTGCGATCTGCTGCGCCAGAGCTTGCTGACGTTCATCCGCGCCGGCTTGGTACTCGTTGCCCCAATGCATTGAAACCACCACCACTTGAGCCTGTTGATCAGCATCCTTTATCGTTGTGAGTAAATTTTCAACATCCAGTGAGCCGGTAATATCTTCCGCAGCGATGACCGCCAACCTGCCCCCTGGAATGTGAAGATATGTCGCCTCAGCCCCCATGATAACGGATTGAACATTGACTTCATCTAGAAAAATCTTCGTTGAGGCTGTTCCATTTTCTCCGCAATCGTCCCGGTGGTTGTTAGCCAGGCTTACCAAATCCACGCCGCCCTCAACCAACACCCTCATTTGGCCGGGGTCACTGCACAAATTCATATCCGTCAGTGCAGCCGAGTTTTCACCCAACGGGGATTCAAGATTGGCAAAGAAATAATCAGACACTTCAGAATTGGTTTCCTTTAAAAAGCCATGCTTTTGAAGCTCCTGCCACGGGTTGATTGTCACACCTTTTGCTTCAAAAATAGCGGCACCCTGCCGGGCCAGCATGACATCGCCGCCCAGGGTCAGCGTGAAATCTGCTGTCGGGGGTTTGCAAGCATTTAGAGTGAGGAGCGCTGCTGCCAGCGCTCCTGTTAGTAAAAGATGAATGAGTTTCAAGGGATGATATACGATTTGGTCCATTCGGGCATGTCAGGGGCGTTTCCAGTTTCAAGCATCTCACGCCACGCTTCATCGGTCAGTCGTTCATTAGCCGGGACGATGAATTCATAATAAGTGAAAACAGCTCCCAATGTCAGATGGTACGGCGCCAGAGGTGAAACCACTAAAATCGGAGTGGGATAACCGACACCTTCTTCCAGAGCATATCCGTATCCTGATGCCACATCTGCCACCAACGCAGATTTTTGATCTTCGAGATAGTTGTGCCCTACATCATCAGCAGGAGGGTCCGCTGCTGCAATGGTCATGGCTTCCAACCAACCACCGAAATACTGAATGCGCCAGTAGTCTTCATCACTGATGGTAGTGCCATTGAGCTCTTTTAGAGAAATCTCCAGCAGGAACTGCAGCTCATCAATCAGGTTATCCAGGTTTCCCCGGGTGGTATCATCGAGCAAACCACGGTCTTCCAAACCACTGTGCGTCATCTGGGCCAGCGCCAACAAACGAGCAAAAGCTTCAGGGTTGGGTTCCACATAACCTTGAGGTGGTTCGTCTTCACTCCCGCCGCCCATTTCTGCCATCACTTGTTTAGAATACAGGATGGTGTCGTGTTTGAGTTCCGTCCAGGTGCTGAGTGCAGTCGCCATATCTTTACGCAGCCAGGCCTGATTCTGCATAAAGGCCGGGTACTGTAGCCCCTTAACCGCAAAGATAGGCTGCATTGAATATAACCAACCCCAATACAAATTCTGCGTCCATGAATCCAGGCCAAAGCTGGCGACTTCCGCTTTTACTTTGGTAAATTGAGTGTCAAAATTTTCATATTTCGTTTCACCCATTTGTTCTAAAAGATTATAGGCTTCGTCTGATCCCATGGCAGCCAGCAAGTCCAGTCCTTTCGGCAGAGCGCGGGGCTCATCAAGCGTGCCTACGTTTCTGAAGATCAATTGACCAAAGACATATTGATCGAGGGTAAAGCGCTGCCCCATGAATCTAAAGCCCTGGGTGGCATCATCACGATCTTGATCAATGTAGACCCACATGGAATTTACCTGGGGTGGCGGTAAATTTTTGGCAGCCTCAAAGAATGTGTCCATCCTTTCATTATCTGCAAAACTGATCAAGTCTGGGGTTGCCCCAAAAATCTGATCAGAGAGTACTCCATATTCTTTGAAAGAAAGATCATCAGCCTTGCCCACAATGAACACTGTTGGGTCATAAATATTCTGCCAAAGCTCAGTCGCCGATTTGCCCGAACTTGTTTGAGCTGTGCGCATCGCCTGGATCATCAACAATGCCCGCTGGGTTTCTACCGTGCTCTTCAAACGGAATGTTAGTCTTCCATACCACATCATAGCCTTAAAATACTTTTCAAGCGCCGGGCTTAATGTGTAATGCCCTCTCGGTGTGTATTGAGAATAATCCTCAAGCAGCAGATCTTCGTTAGCCTCATCGCCCATTGCCCAGATCGGGCTGATTTCCATGGGTGATTTGGATTCCATCAGCGCGATTTCCTCGCTGGCAAGCACGTCAGCTTCTTTGGGAATATTTACCGTCAGGCCTAGCGCTTTTGCCGCAACTGCAAAGTAAGCCACATTGCGCAGGGCGGCTTCTTCCAGATCGGTGCCCTTTAAGGACTCATATTGTGTCATGCTGGATTCCAGCATGACTGTGGTCAGTTCATTTAAGATTGGTAAAAATGAAGTCTTTTCAAGATCGCGCAGCATCTTGTCAAAGATCAAATGGTAAACATGGAAAACCGAATCCGTGGTTACAAAAACTGGCAAAGACGAATATCGAAAGCTCTCATAAAGCTGATAAAACTCTGAATAGATTTTGTTAGGGTCGCTGGCTGGCGGCAACACGACAAATCCATTAGTCAAAATAGCCTGCCGTTGTGCATCTGATAAAGGCAGGTCCTCATTATCCAGACCAATGACTTGATCGCCTGATAAAGGCAAAGTGTAACCACCCTCAAACACATCAGGCAAATTTACCTGCTGAATTTCGTAGCTGGCAAACGCGCTGCCATACACACTTTCAGCATTTAGATCGCCGTCAGGTTTACCCTCTGTAGCAACGATCGGCTCACCAGTAATCAGGGTTTCTTCGTTTATCTTTTGAGAAATAAGATTGGTTAAATTACATGCTGAAAGCATCAATGTTAAAACAATTATTCCACTTGCCCAGACCCAAAATCGATTCTTTTTCATTTTTCCTCCATTCCCTAATCAGTCACAATCATGACGTTCTGATCTGCTGAAACGATCCCAAATTCTGAAAAATCTCCCTGAAGGCGGTCTCTCAAACGAAAAACGAAACCGCTCCAATCCCAAACCGTTAAATCTCCTGTCTTTTGCTCAATATCATATTGACCTTCAATCGCGATCAGTTCCTGGTTGCTGTCTCCATCCAGATCCTCAGCACGGATATTGAATACCGGAGCTGCTAATGAAGAGCCCGCCCACAACTCACGGTATTTGCTGCCGTCCCACCCCACAAGTATCAAATGGCAACTCAATCCATGGTTGTCGTGAAAATCAGCGATGCGTCCGCCTGAGGGCTGAAAAGTATCAATCGGCCAAACCTTGTGCGCACGCCACACCACCATCACCAGTTCATTTTTACCGTCGCGATTCAGGTCAGCAGAAATTGCTTCGGTCACCTTCCAGGTTGCGGGGGTTTGCCAACTAATCAACTTCTTGGTCATACAATCAACGATCTTGATTGCATAACGATAATATTCGAGACAATCCGCTTCACTGCCAAAATCAAAACTTGAAAGCGGACTTACGTCGATCGTCTGCAAATTGGAATATGGTATTGATTCAGGGATGAGAGACTCTTCCGACAGACTCCAAAGCCAAAGCGGCTTTGGAGAGAGGGTGATCATTACAATAAAAGAAATCAATATTAATCGCAGTTTCATTTTGCAACTACTTTGCAACTTGCTATATCTCATTGTACAACCATTAATCATCGTTTACTTCGTTTGCTTGATAATTATTAACCAAAAAACGATAAATATAACCAATAGTTAACAACCCCTAAAAATGATAATAACAAGTAGTGGCTTTGCTTTGACAAGAATCTACTATTCACTTAAAATGGGAAGATTGAAGTCATCTCAAGTAAAGAGAAGGGCCAAATTTCATGAAAGAGTACTCGACCGACAAGATCCGTAATGTTGTACTGGCATCTCACTCCGGTGCAGGCAAAACAATTCTGTGCGAGGCTTTACTTCATTTCACTGGCGCTACCACTCGCATGGGGAAAATTGAGGACGGCACCACCGCCTCAGATTTTGATGAAGAAGAAATCAGGCGCAAAATTTCACTTTATACATCCGTAATTCCGGTTGAATATCGTGAGTCAAAGATCAACATTTTAGACACCCCCGGATACACAGATTTTATTGGCGAAGTCATTTCTTCCATGCGCGTTGCAGAAGGCGTGGTTGTAATGGTTGACGCCGTCAACGGTCTGGAGGTCGGTACTGAAATCGCCCTAAATTACTGTTCCAAAATGAACATGCCTCGCTTCTTGTTGATTAACAAGATGGAACGCGAGAATGCCAGCTTCCAAAAATCACTCACTTCCGTTCAGGAACATTCCGATGTTCGCCTCATTCCGGTGCAACTCCCTTGGGGAGAGAAACAGGAGTTCAAAGGCGTCATTGATCTGCTTTCAATGAAAGCGTATAAAGGTGATGGTAAAACGGCCGAAGAAATCCCGGCTGAGTTCAAAGCAGAAGCAGATGAAGCTCGCGCCAAACTGGTTGAAGCTGCTGCAGAAGGCGACGATACCTTACTCGAGAAGTACCTCGATTCAGGTGAACTTTCTGAAGAAGAAGTCATCAAGGGTCTGGCTGAAGTGGTTCGTTCATGCAGTTATGTGCCCGTGCTGGTCAGCGCCGGCCATACTGGTGTTGGGGTTCTTAAACTATTAGATGCCATCCTTGACCTGTTCCCCTCTCCTGCCGCTGCAGAACCTGCCGTTGCTGAAGGCAAAGCCGGTGAAGAGAAATTGGAAGCCAAAGACAACGGTCCTTTAGCCGTCTATGTTTGGAAAACCACCGCCGATCCGTTTGTTGGAAAACAAACTTATTTTAGAATTTATTCCGGTACGGTTGCAGGTGATTCCCGCATTTGGAATCAGACCAAACAGATGGAAGAACGTATTGGCACTATTGGCGTTCCCCGCGGCAAAGAAGCCCTTGGCATCAAAGT
The DNA here is from genome assembly GCA_927443345.1 of uncultured Anaerolineaceae bacterium. Taxonomy (GTDB): domain Bacteria; phylum Chloroflexota; class Anaerolineae; order Anaerolineales; family Anaerolineaceae; genus UBA6107. The sequence goes on from CAKMKJ010000052.1 coordinate 118,716, forward strand.
CGCTCACGCCGGTGATATCTGCATCGTTCCGAAACTGACAGAAACCTCCACCTCCAACACGCTCTGCGACAAGGCTCACCCCTTGACGCTGCCCATCCCCGAATACCCGACCGCCTTGTTCTCAGTTGCCCTCTTCCCCAAGACCCAGGGAGATTCCACCAAGATCACATCCACCCTGCACCGCTTGGTTGAAGAAGACATGACCTTGAAATGGTACAACGACGGCACCACCATGCAGACCATTCTTAAAGGGCTGGGCGACCAGCACATAGATGTCGCCATCCGTCGCGCCGAAAGCAAATTCCAGGTCGGAATCATCCTTCATGAGCCGAAGGTTTCGTATCAAGAAACCATTACCAAATCTGCATCCGCCATGCACCGCCACAAGAAACAAACCGGTGGATCAGGCCAATTTGGTGAAGTTCATTTGAAGGTTTCACCGCTCACCGACAAAGAGTTTGAATATACCTGGGATGTCTTTGGCGGCGCCGTTTCACAATCCTACTCCTCATCCATCCAAAAAGGCATTGCCACCGTAATGAAAGAAGGTGTCATTGCAGGCTATCCTGTCTCCGGTGTGCACGTTTCTGTCTTTGATGGCAAGGAACATCCCGTGGATTCAAAACCGGTTGCTTTTGAAGTTGCCGGACGTAAAGCTTTTGAAGAAGCCGTACGCGAAGCCGGACCTGTGCTTCGCGAACCGATTATGCTGGTACACATCACTGTCCCTGAAAACAACATGGGTGATGTGATGGGCGACCTCAATACCCGCCGTGCCCGCATCCAGGGTATGGAAACCGAAAAAGGTCACTCCGTTGTCTCAGCCACCGTACCGCTTCAAGAGATGCTGCGCTACACCACCACCTTACGCTCCATCACTGGCGGACGCGGTGTCTTCAGAATGGAATTCGATCATACGGATGTTGTGCCTGCTCACATTGCACAACCCATCATTGATGCCCGTACCAAAGAAATGGAAAACAGAAAAGAAGAGTAGTTGCCCAACTTCTCGCAAAAGCTGGACGGGTAACCCGTCCAGCTTTTTATTTCACCCCAGCTTGACGTTGAACTTTATGTCTGGTAATCTAGGAGAATCAAACACAGGATGAAACCAATGGAAGAAACCTTACTCGAAAAAGCCTGGGATGATCTTCTCTCTCGAGAACCAAAACAAATCGAAGCACGGTTTAAGTCACTGGATGCAAATAGCCAGAAGGTGGTCATTGAACACCTTAACCTTATGATTATTGATGAGGGTTGGCATGCAGAGCAGGTCATTTCTGCTCAAAAAGCACTTGAAACAATCATGAAACTGGAATTATAGACCGTGGATATACGCGAACTGACCGAAGAAATGAACCGTTTTGTCACCGCCAAGGGCTGGTACCAAAAAGACACCCACCGGCCGCAAACGCCGCGCAACCTGGCAGTTTCGCTCTCACTTGAATCTGCTGAAGTGTTGGAACACTTTCAATGGAGTGAAGAGATCAAAGACCCAAAAGAATTTCGCGGTGAACTCGCGGATGTAGCGCTCTACCTGCTGCAGCTTGCCAGCATCACAGGTGTGGATCTTGAGCAAGCCGTCCTTGAAAAGTTGCAAACCAACTATCATCGTGAGTGGGATCAACCAGCAACCAAAGAGGATATTCAATGAAAGTAGCGGTCTACGGTGGCGCAGCACCCAAACCCGGTGAACCGGCCTATGAAGATGCCCGTCAATTGGGATTTTTACTTGGTCAATCAGGCCACACTGTGATGACCGGAGGGTACATCGGCGTGATGGAAGCCGCTTCAAGAGGGGCCAGCGAAGCCGGGGCGCATGTGATCGGCTCAACCTGTACCCAACTCGAAGCATGGCGCGGCACCAAAGCCAACCAATGGGTCAAAGAAGAGTGGAAGCATGAAACCCTGCGTGACCGCTTGTATGCCCTTGTGGAAAAATGCGATGCCGCGGTGATGATGCCCGGCGGCGTCGGTACCCTTGCTGAACTAGCCGTCATGTGGAACGAAGAAATCATCTCGATGAAACCAGCGCGAAGGATGGTGTTGGTAGGCAAAGGCTGGCAAAAAACAATTGAAGTTTTTATTGCTGAACTGGGTGATTATTTGCACCTTCAAGACCAAAAACGTGTTTACTTTGCCGAAGATATCCATGCGGCAGTTGAGCTAATCAACCAATTTGAAGTAGAAACTCAGAAATCATAGATTATCAGGAAAACTCTAATGGACAATGAAAAATTAACCCCACGCAGCGAAAACTTCTCAGAATGGTATAACCAGCTCATCCAACGCGCCGAATTGGCCGATAACGCCCCCGTGCGCGGATGCATGGTCGTTCGCCCTTACGGTTGGGCTTTATGGGAAAACATTCAAGGCGCGCTTGACAAGCGCTTCAAAGAAACCGGTCACGTCAATGCGGCTTTTCCGCTGCTCATCCCGATGTCTTTTTTGCAAAAAGAAAAAGAACACGTAAAAGGATTCTCACCCGAATTGGCTGTGGTTACACATGGCGGCGGACAGGAACTTGAAGAACCCCTCGTCGTGCGCCCCACCTCGGAAACCATCATTGGATACATGTACTCCAAATGGATCAAGTCTTACCGCGACCTGCCTGTGCTGATCAACCAGTGGGGCAACGTCGTTCGCTGGGAAATGCGCACCCGCCCCTTCTTGCGCACGCTTGAATTCTACTGGCAGGAGGGCCACACCGCCCACGCCACTGAAAAAGAAGCCGATGAAGAAACCATGCGCATGCTTGAGGTTTACACCCGCTTTGCCGTGGATGAAGCCGCCGTGCCAGTCATCCCGGGCCGCAAGAGCGACACCGAAAGATTCGCCGGCGCCGTGCGCACCTTCTCCATTGAAGCCATGATGGGTGACACCAAGGCCCTGCAATCCGGCACCTCTCACCTGCTCGGACAGAACTTCGCCAAAGCCTTCGAGATCCAATACCTGGACGAAAACAACACCCAGCAGTATTGTTGGACCACCTCATGGGGTCTTTCAACCCGGTTCATTGGCGCAATCATCATGACTCATGGCGACGACCAGGGTCTGGTGCTGCCTCCCAAGTTGGCGCCCATCCAGATTGTGATCGTGCCCATCTATAAGAATGACGAAGAACGCGGCAAGGTGTTGCCATTTATTGAAAACCTCAAAGGTGAGTTGAGCAGCTTCCGCATTAAAGTGGATGACCGTACCGAGGTCACGCCCGGTTTCAAATACAACGATTGGGAAATGCGCGGCGTGCCCGTACGCCTCGAAGTCGGCCCGCGTGATGTTGAAAAGAACTCGGTCATGTCTGCCCGCCGAGACATCCCCGGCCGTGATGGCAAGAAGATCCTCTCGCTTGAAGGCCTCAGCGGCGAAATATCAAATTTGCTGCAAGAAATCCACACCAGCATTTATGAAAAAGCCAAAGCCTTCAGAGATTCACACATCTTTGACCCCAAAGATTATGAAGAACTGAAAGCCACCATCGAAAAAGGATGGGCGTTCTCATGGTGGTGCGGCGACGCAGCCTGCGAAGCCAAGGTCAAAGAAGACACCAAGGCCACCACGCGCTGCATCCCGCTCGATCAGCCCGGCGGCAAAGGAAATTGCATCGTCTGCGGCAAAGAAGCTCACGAAAAGGTTTACTTCTCAAAGGCATATTAGAGAGAACCTGGCATGCCTGCCATTGAATTTAGCCGTTTACGCACAAAAATTGAACTGCTCGGCAAGGTGTATCACCAGCCCGGGCAGTTCCTCAAGGATTTGGAAGACCTTTACTTTTTCTATTCCGACCTCACCTTCCAGTCGGGTAAACCAAACGCTGGCAACGTCAACGCACTGCAAACCTACCGCACACCGCTGATCATCAACCGCGAACTCGAAAGACTGCTGCGTCCGCGTGCGTTGGCCGAACCCGAAGACACCCTCAAAATCATTGATGTGTTGTGGCAAACCAAAATTCTTGAGCCTTGCCAGCTTGCTGCCGGCTTATTGGGATCGTTGCCGCTCGAATCTGCCGGTGCCGTGTTCGAACGTATTCAAAATTGGTCGCAATCAGGCGAAAAAACCGAATTGCTCGACATACTGCACATAAAAGCCACCGAATCCATCCGGCGCGAATCCCCCGAACTATGGATCAACACCCTGCGCAACTGGGTGCACGCCGATGACCCGACCTTGCAAAAATTTGGCGTTTTGGGCTTGATCCCCATGCTTAACGACCCTGACAACGACAACTTGCCGATCATCTTTGATTTTCTGCAGCCCGTGATTGCCGAAACCGATCCGCGGCTGGTTTTCACCCTGCTGTCAATCATCGAAATATTAGCCCAAAAATCAGAATCAGAAACCGTCTATTTACTCAAGCAAATCATCAAAGACTCCAGCAACGATGACCTGCCCCGCTTCATCCGCCGCGCCTTGCCGGGTTTCTCCGAGCCAGCACAATTGTCGTTGAAGAATTGCCTAAAAGAAAATCCGAATTCGTAACTCTGGCAAAAAAAATATCAATTTTCTGGTGGGTTCGTTTTGCGCGATTTGTGCGCCCCCGAGCGATTTTTGCGAGAGGGGTGAACCCATCGCCTAAATAAATCACAATCCCTCGGGTTGGTTCGTTCTGTGAACCCACCATCCATACATAAGCCAATCACTCGGTGTGTTCGGGTACGCGACCTTTGCGCCCCCGAGAACGCGTTTTTTGCGTCCATGTGGGGTTGTGAACCCACCGAATTTATTGAATTATCCAATTTCTCGTAGGGTGGGTTCGTTCGTTGAACCCACCTATATGAAATATGTCATTGCGAAATCTGTAGAAATACCTTTATAAAGCGCCATTTTAATCACGGGCTCACATCTGACAGATATGTATATCCTGTCAGGATGAAGCAATCCCCAACGAAATCGTCGATGGGTCGTACACCAAACCCAGCATTAATTAACCATTAAATCTTCCCATCCTTTTCCAACTTTGATATACAATAATCCCATGCCAAATTACCATCGCAATTTGGTCGAGGGCGGAACATACTTCTTCACGGTTGTGACCTACCAACGACGTCACATATTGACCCATCCAACCGCGCGGAAAATATTGCACCAAGCCTGGGAGTTAACCAACGAACGCCATCCTTTCCAAACCCTCGCCATATGTTTGCTTCCTGATCACATCCATTGCATTTGGAAATTACCTGATGGTGATGTGGATTATTCAACGCGATGGAAAGAAATCAAACGCCATTTCACGTTGGATTATTCGAAACAAATCGGGCCTGGTGAGGAACGCAATTCTTCTCATCTAAAACAAAAAGAAGCCGCCATCTGGCAAAGGCGTTTTTGGGAGCACACCCTCGAGGATGAAGATGATTTTGATGCCCACTTTGATTACATTCACTACAACCCCGTCAAACATGAATATGTTGATAATCCATCTGCGTGGCAATGGTCCACTTTTCGCCGCTATGTGAAAGAGGGTATCTATGATAATCAATGGTGCGGGGGAGATATTGGAAAACTTGATCGCCTGGATTTTGAATGAGGTAGGTAATTTCAATTAAAAACCCACCTACATGGCGATTTTGGATACAATAATAAAAGGAGTATGCGATATGACCGAAGATAATTTACAACTTCTTTTCTCAAAAAAAGTAAAAGTAATCTATCCCATAGTTGGTATATCGGGATTTGGAAAACTGATGTTTTATAAAAATCCGTATATCGGTTTAGCAACGGTGGAATTTTCTCCAGGAGGAGTCAATGTAAAAACCATTGATTTTGATGAAACAGAAGACATAAGCATAATTGTTTACAAAGGTATACCGGAGTATACAGAGTTTTCTCCTAGGCAATTTTTATCTTCTGGATTAATAGTCGTCGGAGATGATGGTTTATCTATTGATTCTGATACAAGTAGTGAATTAATAGTTCCATGGGCCAGTGGACTAACAGATATTCTTGTTGTGTTGGATGCAGACGAAGTTCAAACGAGTCAAGTAAGAAATATTACTTTTTTTGTTGAACACTATAAAGATAAAAAAAATCACAAGTTTTTGGTGGATTTTTTTACAAAAAAAATACAGAACTAATTGAATTAGCCTTGTAGATGCTGTCTTGAAAGTCAAGAGGAAGCTTGCATTTTGTTGAGATAATTAGGGTCAAAGGGACGGCCGGTTTTTAAAACTCCATAAACAAGATGCAATAATTTTCTCATGGCTGCACAAATCACCTCCATTGGTAGTA
>CAKMKJ010000053.1 GCA_927443345.1 uncultured Anaerolineaceae bacterium
AATACACAACTGTGATTTCTGCCAATGCCAATTTCTTTCGCTTCAGAAATTCCAGTTGTTAACACTGCACTGGCGGATTCTTGATTGGTGCCATTGCCTAGTTGACCATATTGATTGTTGCCCCAGCAAGAGGTAGTGCCATCGGCATTTAGTGAACAACCGTGCAGAATACCTGTTTCAACCATATAGGCCGGTTTTGAGCCTTGAACGAAAGTGGATAAGGGGTCATCACCCCAGCATTTTACCTGGCCATTGAAATCAACCGCGCATCCGCCTTTATTCCAGCGATCACCAAAGAGGAAGAGAGAATTGCCCATTTCTTGAATCAAGGTGGCCTGTTCGGCACTCCATTTATCGACACCGCCAGCAGCATCGCCGAGCAGTGCTTCTTGCCCGGCAGCAATGGCGTTCTGAAGTTTGTTGAGCAGTGATTTCACCGGTTTGCTGCTGTTTGTGGTTGTGCCGTCATTGAGTTGACCAAGGCCGTTCTCTCCCCAGCACCAAACCTCCAGGTTTTTCAAAAGAGCACAGGTAAATTCTTCTCCACCAGTAACATCAATGGCTTTGTCGGGAAGACCATCCACAAAAACAGGAAGATTGGTGTCTGTGGTCGTGCCATTACCGATCTGTCCAGATTCGTTCTCTCCCCAGCACCAGACTTCGCCGTTTGATTTCAAGGCGCAGGTATGAAGGCTGCCTGCGGTGAGGTCAACAACTTCGTCGAGGTCTTCAACGAACACGGGTTTTAATTGGTTATCGTTTGTTCCATCACCAACTTGACCAGAGGCATTCAAACCCCAGCATAAGACTTCGTTATTCCCGGCGGTCATACAGGTGTGACCGAGGCCCGCGACAATGATTCGAGTGCCTGTTACGGGGATTGGCAGACCGCCTGTTAAGGGAATTACCAAATTAATTGCAGCTTCAACTACCGGTGGGGGAGGGTTTGCAATACAATCGTTGCCAACCAGAGTCTCGTCAGCTTCACAAACTATGGGTTCACATGCATTGCCAACCAACTGGGTACCTGTCTCACAGACAATGGGTTCACATTTATTGCCCACCAACTGGGATCCAGTCTGACAAACGATGGGCTGGCATCCCAAATTGGGGATAAACTCCTGACCAATCGGGCAGGCCGTGCATTTTGTAGGATCAGTACAGCCTGTTGAGGGAATAGGTAGTTTCATGAAGGATAGTTGGGTATTTGATGTGTTTATGCCTGTTCCTGTAGGGAACAAAAACCATAATTTTTGAGTAATAGCAGGTAAACTAGCATTTATAGTGAAAGTAAATTTTTGCGCAAGATTGAATTGATCCGCATTTTCAATTAAATTCGGGTCGTTTCCGCCATGTTGATTATTACTGTTTACATTGCCACGCATATGTCCAAGTAAATTCCAAAAGACTCTTTGTTCGACCATGTTTGACCAGGATTCTAATTCTGATGCGCTTGCAGCAGAAATAACATCAGCTATTCGTTGTTCCGCTGATAATTTCAAGGTGGCATTAGTTGCATCATAGGGTTGGTTTATGTAAGCACTTGAACTCATAGCAGAAAAATTAGGACGTTCATCATCAGAATTCGTTGTGAAGTAATTGAGGACATCTTTACTGTATGGATTCTTTAGTACCATGGTGTATGGATTCCAACCGATCGTTGGATCAGGATCTGCACACTCCCATTCAAAACTATCAGCAGGGGTGTTTGAGTCCTGAATATTGTAGTAACCGTTAGCGCTTACCAATTTCATTTGCGCTGTAATGGTTGCTTCAACATTCGCGGGATTAACAAGATTCAAAGCATCACTAACTTCACCATTTGTGCCGACAATCACTGAGTCAGCATAAACGCCATTAGTTGAACCAAAATTGGAATTTAATGTGATTTTGTTTACTTTTGCAAAACCCGGGTTGGTGATGGATACATTTGTTCCATCTACAGTTACGGAATTGAATGCAGCAAATGATAATAGTTTTGTGCTGCTGATAACCACATCTTCATTGTAAGTGCCTGTTGCCACATAAATGGTGGTGTCAACGGTGAGTGCTGATGCAGCAGTTACAGCTGCCTGGAATGGAGTGGCAGAAGCGATGCAAGTTACATTGGTCGGACAACCTATCCCAGAGACTGTGTATCCTACCCATTTTGTCCCATCCCAGAAGAAAGGATCGCTATTTTCAAGGATCTGGCTGGTTTCTGTACTGGCCATGGGAAGGGGTGATCCAGTTTCGTCAACAAGAGTCATGCCTTCGTCTGCCATCAACTCAACAATCTCAGAAATTTCTTCTGATTGCAGTATCGTTTCAGATTCAGGGGATGGTGTTGATTCGGCAACTATTTCAGTTGTCACTGCTTCAGTGCTCTCAGGTTCTTCGGTCACGGTTTCAATCACTATGGTTTCAGTGCTGATGGGTTGTTCATCTTGTGCGAAAACTTGTGATGGCGTAATTGAGCCAAATACGAGGATAATGATAATGCTTGCAAATAACAATTGTTTACCTAAAGTTTTCATCCAATACTCCTAAAGAATTTGTTATGCCAAATAAAAAAAACCGACCAATAAGGCCGGTTTCGCAATTGGCTCCCCTGACCCCCGTCCACTTTTCAATGGACCTGCGACCAAACTAGGTGTCAGATTCTTCGCCGCCGAAAACTTTATATTTATAAAATAATTACATTTATATTACCACACAAGTGCGTGATGTCAAGACCAAGTTTTGATCGTGTTTTGATCGTGTTTTGCTCATGTCAGCCTAGGCAAGCGCAAGTAAATATTTTCTAAAGTAACAATTTCCCAGCTTTGTTAAATTCATGTAGAATTAAGCCATTAACGTGGAAGGATTTATCGATGGAAAACCTTTGGTCCCCCTGGCGCATGAAGTATGTGACTGACAATGAAAAACCCGGCGAGTGCATTTTTTGCTGCTATCCAAAGATGGATGACAGCGTCGAAAACCTGATCGTACACCGCGGAGAATCCGCGTTTGTGATTCTCAACCGCTATCCTTATACCTCCGGTCATGTCATGGTGGTGCCTTATCAGCACGCGGCCTCGATTGAAGAACTGACGCCTGAAGTGCGGGCAGAAATCATGGAAATGGTCAACGAGACGCTGGGTGTGCTGCGGAGGGTTTACCAGCCAGAGGGGTTCAATGTGGGCATCAACATGGGGTCCGCGGCAGGGGCGGGGATTGCCGAGCATGCGCATGTGCACATTGTTCCGCGCTGGGCGGGCGATACCAACTTTATGTCCACCACGGGTGAGACGCGCGTCATCCCCGAGGACTTGCGGGTGACCTACGAGCGAATTGCGAGAGAGTGGAAGTAGTGAATAGATTAGAATTTAGGGAGGATTAATGAACAGCTTTGATACTATTTCCTGGCAATTAGTGACGTTAATTGTAACTATTCTTATTGGGGTTCCAACGCTTGTATTTACTTTTTTAACTATTAAAAGAAAAACCATTTCATATGAAACGATAACTAGTTTAAAAATTATTAGCATTAGAAAAGAAATTGGCGTTTCTGAAAAATTAAAAATTAGTTTTGACGGCAAAAATATAGAGAATATTTGTTTCTATGAAATTGAATTATGTAATTCTGGAAATTCACCCATATTAAGAGAAGATTTCGAAACCCCTTTATTGATTGATTTCACAGGAAAAGGAAAGATACTTAGTTGTGAGATTGTAACGACAAAACCTAGTGATTTTCATCCAGATATAGTTGTTCAAGAAATGGTTGTTTATATTGAACCAACGTTAATTAACAAAGGGGAAAGGTTTACTTTGAGGTTTCTAATTGATCAATTAACTGTAGATTTTCCGGTAATTCAAGGAAGGATAATTGGAACAAAAATCAATAATAAAAAATACTCATTAAAGAAAATCTTTGAATTTATTTTACCTTATTTGGCTGCCTTCACTGGAATTGGGCTATCCGTTTTGCCCTCCTTTTTTACTTCACAATCGAAAGATGAAATACCATTTATAAAAAGTACTATGTTTTATGTGTTACTAATTGCAATCTTTACTTTCGTATCAATTCGAGTAATTTCTGAAGTTATTAATAAAAACAATAAAAAGAAGAAAAAACTATAATAGAAAATGAGAACGTTTTATTAAATCTTAATAAAGAAAATATTGTTGATTCAATTATAGTTATGATTTTTAATTGACACAATTAGTTTTAAGGATTCATAATTATTGACCATTGACTCCTAATTGCTCAACACCCTTAGCGATATGTAAAACTGCAACCTGCCGCGGTACTATACAGTCGGCACTACTTTGTGGATAAATCCGCACTATGTTTGTTGGTCAAAGTGTTTGATGTCACCACAATTAGAGATTAAGTCTTTAAATCTTGCACATTGAAGTTTTTTATTCAACTGAAAAGGATAACTTCCCCCAATGGAATCGCAAATTTCAAAGCAAAATAAAATTGTTACGCCTGTTATTACTGTTACTGCCCTCCTACTGCCCGTTCTCTTTTTTACCGCCATCAAAGTTTTTAACCTGAGCGGATTGCCGCTTTACTTTGCACAATTAGGGCTTTATGCTCTCTTTTTTGGGTTAGCCTTTTTGGGGATCAAGCAGAGCCAGATCAGGTTGAGCTTCAGCGGTCGAAAAACACTTCTGGCGCTTGCGTTGACGCTGGCAAGCTGGCTGATTTTTATGGTGATCATATCCGGCACGGGCATCATCCGTCTGGCGGATGATGCCGCCGCGCTGCGCTCCGTTGAAACTTGGAAGGTGTGGGCGCAAATCGGCAGCACCTGGCTGTTTGTGGGCATCGGCGAGGAAGTGCTTTTCAGGGGTTATTTCTTGAAAAAATTAATGGCTTTTTATGAAGGTAAAAATGCCAAAAATGCAACATTATTAGCCGTGATCGTTTCAAGCGTTTTCTTTTCGATGTGGCATCTGCCGGTGAGAGTTTTTTCTTTGATCAACGGCGAGATGAGCATTGGCTTGATCTTGATCAGCCTGGTGATGCTCTTTTTATTGGGGGCTGGTTTTGCATGGCTGTTTATTCGCAGCGGCAACATCCTGCTGGTGGGTTTAATCCACGGTGTGATGGACTATCCGTTGATCGGCAAAGACAGCCAGCTTTCATTCATCATCCTGATCGCAGCCATCGGCCTGGCGGAATTATTTAGATTACTTCATCTTAAAAGACAAATACAGACAACCTGAAAGAAGCAACTATGAAAATCGCCAATTTTGCCACGGAACATTTCTTTGCCAAATATGAGTTCACCACGCCCTACCAACTGTGCAATTCCGATTGCGAGACGCTGTCGGTGGATGAACTGCTTAAACTGGCCAACGTGCCGCTCGAGGATTTTGGCAAGCTCTCGCTGGGCTACACCGAATCGCTGGGCAACCGGCCATTACGTGAGTGCATTGCGGCGGGGTACAAATACATCTCAGCCGAGGATGTGGTCTTTTTAGGTTCACCGATCGAAGGCATTTACCTGGCGGCGCGCGCAATCCTCGAGGCTGGTGATGAGGTGATTGCGCTCAGCCCGGCATACGACGCGCTGGTGAATATGTTCGAGCATGTGGTCGGTGCGGAACGTGTGCGCAAGTGGTGCTTCAAACCCGGCGCCAGCCAATGGGAACTGGATTTCGATGAGTTAGAAGCGCTGATCAACGATAGAACCAGGCTGATCGTGGTGAACTTTCCGCATAACCCAACCGGGTTTCTACCCACAAGAGCGCAGTTGGATCAGTTAGTAAACAGTGTATATTTACACAATTTGTTCTTGTTTTGCGACGAAATGTATTTTGACCTGGCGCACCAGGGCACACCCTCCATTCCATCAGTGGCGGAGTTGAACCCACGGACGGTGGTGCTCTCGGGGCTGTCGAAGACCTATGGGCTGCCGGGCTTGCGCAGCGGTTGGTTGATCGTGCAAGATAAAGCCCTGCGCGAAGAGATCATTAACTGGAAGTTCTACACCAGCATCTGTCCACCTGCCCCAACAGAGTTTTTGACATATGCTGCGCTCAAGGTAAAAAATCAACTCAGAGATCGCAGTCTGGCGCAGATCGAGGCTAACCTGAAACTCGCGGATGCCTTTTTCGCGCGCTGGCCGAATCTCTTTACCTGGCGGCGTCCGTCGGCGGGGTCCACGGCGCTGGTGGAGATGAATGTGCCCTCCGTGGACGCGTTTGCCGAGAAGATGGCGCGTGAGGCTGGTGTGCTCATCCAACCCGCCACCACACTCGGCTGGGATGATAAGCATTTCAGACTGGGGCTGGGACGATCCGCGTTTGGGGTGGCGCTGGAGAAGTTTGAGGAGTATTTACTTTCTCAATAAAAAGCTTTCTCGCAAAGTTCGCAAAGAAGAACACGCAAGGCTCGCAAAGAAGATCAAATTTTTATTATCTCGCGGCTTATAGCGCAACTTGTATGGGAATGAGTTTAGCGAGAGCGCACAGAAAACCTTTGCCTCGTAAAATACGCAGAGAGACGAGCACAAAGGAAGCATAGAAAACCATTTTTAGGGAGGAACAATGAATGAAAATGAAATTGCGAAGATTGTGGTAGATGCTGCATTTACAATCCATACCCAGATTGGACCCGGGTTATTGGAATCAGCATACCAAGCTTTTATGGTTTTTGAGCTAAAGAAGCGAGGTTTATTGGTTGAATCAGAAGTGCCAATGCCTGTCCAATATGATGGGGTAAGAGTGGATGTTGGTTACCGGGCGGATTTGTTGATTGAAAAATCTGTAGTTGTTGAGCTAAAATCAATTGAGAAAGTTATTGATATACACAAAAAACAATTATTAACTTATCTGAAGATATCAAGCCTTCGTTTAGGCTTATTGATAAATTTCGGTGTTCCATTGATTAAAGACGGGATTACCAGAATTGCAAACGATCTTAATGAATAAAAAAACTTTGCGGCCTTTGCGTGTCTTTTCTTAGCGTACTAGTATGATAATAAATGAGACCCAGCAGACCGATTGGCGTAGTGGTCTCAAAGACCGTCGCAAAGCATGGGTCGCTGGGTCTGTCTGTGTATTGCCCGAACAGTTGTGTGGGCCATAGAGCCCGAATTCTGCTAG
>CAKMKJ010000054.1 GCA_927443345.1 uncultured Anaerolineaceae bacterium
GAAAAGTATTAGAAGTCGGTATCAAGAACTGCGTATTGCTTGATGAACCGCCGGATGCGGACCCGCATGTCCGGTGGTGTGAGAGGGGGCGGTTAATCGCCGCTCCCTACTCGATTAATTTATCACTCTAGGGATTACACATGGAAAAGGTAGAAGACAAAAGAAACAAGGTCTTTGGCGGCAAATATTTTGACCGCTGGTGGATTATGGTTTTGGCCGTTGTTGGCCTTATTTTACTTCTTATTTTTACACAACCTGATCCATACAAACGCATATTTTTATTTGTCCGAGAAGGCATTTGGACCACAGTATACATAACCTGCATCTCTTTTTTGCTGGTTTTGGTTTTTGGATTATTTGTGGCTTTGGGAAGGTTATCCAAAGTTGCTTTCATAAGGGGATTGGCCACTGTTTATGTTGAAGTAATCCGCGGCATTCCCATGCTGGTTCAATTAATTTTTTGGTACTTTGCATTTCCATCGGTCATGCAGCAATTAGGACATTATTTTAATATACAATCCATGATTAATTATCGTGCGGATGCACTCTCGATGGCCATTTTAGGTTTGACTTTTGGCTACAGTGCTTATTTGAGTGAAGTCTATCGTGCCGGAATTCAAAGTATATCCAAAGGTCAAATGGAGGCTGCCCGAAGTTTGGGAATGACTTACTTCCAGGCAATGCGTTATGTTATTTTGCCACAGGCTATCAGGGTGATTCTTCCGCCTGTAGGGAACGAATTCATCACATTGCTAAAAGATTCCTCTCTTGTATCAGTTGTGGCTGTTGCGGATATGACTCGCCGAGGAAGGGAGTTCATGGCAGCTAATTTTATTCCCATCCAAACATGGGTTATGGTGGCGCTTCTTTATTTGGTCTTAACGCTGTTGGCAGCCAGGGCGGTCACCTGGTTGGAAAGAAAATTACAAATGGAGAAATCTTCATGACGCCAATCATTCACATTAATGATGTGCATAAACGTTTTGGCGCCGTACATGCCCTTAAAGGCGTCAGTCTGGACATAAATCGTGGGGAAGTGGTTGTCATCATTGGCCCATCAGGATCGGGCAAATCGACTTTGCTTCGCTGCATCAACCGGCTCGAAGAGTTTAATGATGGCCAGATTGTGGTGGATGGAATTCCACTCGACACTGCCGAAAACATTAATACCGTTCGAACTGAAGTTGGCATGGTCTTCCAACAGTTCAATCTGTTTCCGCATTTATCGGTAATTGATAACATTACTCTGGCTCAAAAAATAGTTCGCAAACGAAGTTATTCTGAAGCTGTTAAAGTTGCACGCGAGCTCTTGGAAAAGGTGGGTATCCCTGAAAAGGCAGATTATTTTCCGGGTCAATTATCAGGCGGGCAGCAACAGCGTGTAGCCATAGCACGGGCGCTTGCAATGAATCCAAAGATCATGCTGTTTGATGAACCAACCTCCGCGCTGGACCCAGAAATGATCCAGGAGGTACTGGACGTCATGATGAATTTGGCAAAAGAAGGAATGACCATGGTTGTGGTTTCTCACGAAATTGGTTTTGCCAAAGCGGCTGCTGATCGAGTGATACTCATGGATGAAGGGTTGATTATCGAAGAAGCTCCGCCCGAAATTCTGTTCACACAACCCAAGGAAGAACGCACAAAGATCTTCCTAAGTAAAGTGCTATAAGCACATCTAAATCAAACTTCAGTGATTATTTTCCTCAATATTAGTTAGTAAAATCAATATTGGGGATTTTCGTTTATAGGTAAACTACCTTTTTGGGCAGAAATTGTTGGTGAAAGAATAGGATTTGGTAGGAACAAATCGATTCCAAATTATGTATACTATTTCAATACGCGATTCTCTGACACTTATTTAGTGTTATCTAAGCATTGGTTCAGATAAATGAGAATATTAAAAAATTGATTTCATCATTCATAATACATGTTGAATAGTGAATATCATCAGGAGGTTTACGCGGAAGTTGACTGAAATTGCACCTTGGACATAACACCCAAAATAATTCATTTAAACAGGAGATGCCCAATGCTTCATGAACCAGCCACACCCGCAGCAAAAGATCCATCCGGCCCCTATAAGATCAAATTGGGGGTAAGAATGTTCATTGTTTACATGGTTTTTTATGCAATATTTGTGGCAATAAATCTGATTTTCCCAAAAGCCATGGGAATGATCGTCTTTGCAGGATTAAACCTGGTTACAGTGTATGGTTTTGCCCTCATTATTTTTGCCCTGATTGAAGCCTTAATTTACGATTTCTTATGTCATAAAAAAGAAACTTTCTATAAGAAACAAGAAGAATCCACCGGAGAGGCATAACCCATGGCGATCACGATTTTCCTTGTTTTTGTATTTTTTGTTATCGGTCTTTCTCTGTTTTTGGGTAATAAAACCAAAACCTCAAAGGCATATTACGCTGCTGGTGGAAACATCCATTGGGGCGTGAATGGTATTGCCTTTGCGGGTGATTATTTATCTGCTGCATCCTTCCTCGGTATCTGTGGAATGATTGCCACCCTGGGGTTTGACGGCTTTCTTTATTCAATCGGTTACCTGGCAGGCTGGATCGTGGCTTTGTTTGTAGTGGCTGAACCACTAAAACGTCTCGGTAAATATACCTTTACCGATGCCGTGGATGCAAATTACAACTCCCGCGGAATCAAACTTACTGCCGCGATCAGCACCCTCGTGGTCTCGATATGCTACCTCATCCCACAAATGGTTGGTGCTGGTGTCTTGGTGCAGCCGCTATTAGGTTTGCCTCACGCATGGGGAGTAATCATGGTGGGTGCGATTGTGATTACGATCGTTGCCACCGCAGGCATGGCATCTACAACTTACGTGCAATTTATTAAGGGATTGCTTTTAATAGTTTTCTCATCAATCCTTGTAGGGGCTGTGGTCGTTAGAGGTTTATCGACACAACCCGACCAGGGCGGAACGGTAGAGTTTCATCGCTATGCAGATCTTTCAGCACAAATCAGCGGTGATCAAATAGTGGTTGATGATCCTAAATATACTGTTTTAGACCAACAAGAGATCAAGGGAGGCTATAAATTTGTTAACCTCTCTTCTGAAGGCCTGGAGACCTGGTGGTACGTTTCAGAAACTGGATCAGGAATCGTCCTTCACGAAACGCAATCAACCGTCCTTAAGGCTGATGGCAAGTGGATTAACGGCGCCATCGAATCTGATTCCAATACGCTGAGAATGGTTGGAAACCTCGAGAAAATCGATGGAGAAGGAAACGTAGAAACCGGAAAACTCAACGTATTCAGTTTTCTGGCCAAGTTAAGTGATAAAGATACTATTTTTAGAACATGGAAAACCGCTAATTTTGTCGATAGTGCAAACCAAAAAGTAACGGTCTACTATCCCCAACTTGTGACCGGAGACCAGTTTATGCGGCCCGGGCTCAAGTTTAAGGTTGAAGGAACCGGTCTCGAAAAGCTTGATTTTCTATCACTTATGATCGCCCTCTTCCTTGGAACGGCAGCGTTACCCCATATTCTGATCCGCTACTATACGGTACCCAACCCTGCCAGTGCCAGAAAATCGACCATCATTGCCATTGCGGCCATTGGATTTTTCTATATCCTTACCTTGTTTATGGGTCTTGGCGCAGCAATTAATGGCAGTATAAATCCGGCAGACAGCAATATGTCTGCGCCCTTACTGGCCAGGTCATTCAGTGAGATCTTGTTTGCGATTATATCTGCCATTGCCTTTGCCACCGTCCTCGGTACTGTCAGTGGATTAATTGTGGCTGCTTCTGGCGCAGTTGCCCACGACCTTTTTGATCGCTACTTGAAGATAAAAATGACCGATCAACAAAAAGTGCGGGCAGGTAAAATTACCGCTTTTGTGATTGGTGGAATTGCAATCTTGCTGGGTATCCTTTTCAAGGGAATTAATGTTTCATTCCTGGTTGGATTGGCCTTCGCGGTTGCAGCTTCAGCCAACTTGCCGGCCATTATCATGCTGTTGTTTTGGAAGAAGACTACTGCAAAGGGTATCGCGGCTTCAATCACGATTGGTATCTTGTCCTCACTGATCCTGATTGCATTATCACCGGAACTCTATACACTCTATGGAAGAAATCCGTTGGATGCACCTGTGCCCCTCAACAATCCGGGCATTATATCCATCCCGTTGAGCTTCATCACCCTTGTTGTTGTCTCACTGTTAACACAGAAGAAAAAAGAAATCGAATAATTATTAATTGAGACTGAATGTTCGTGAACAGGAACATTCAGTCTCTTTTTTTATATGATATATGCTGCGCTTAGTTTTTGCCTTATTGCTGTTTATCTCACAAAAGAGTTGTAAACTTAACCCATGACGCAAAATATTCTGGTCAATTTGCATTGTCACTCAATGTTTAGCGATGGCGAGTTCACGCCTGAGGCTTTGGCTGAAATGTTGGCTGCTAATAATGTGCGTTATGCCTCGCTCACAGACCATGACACCATTGAAGGCCAGCAAAGATTCCAAGCTGCACTAAAAAAAGTGGGGGTCGAGTATATTCCAGGCGTTGAACTTACCACCTTCCTCGAAGGACAGGAAGTCCATCTTCTGGGATATGGATTTAATGTTGATGACCCTGATTTGAACAGTACCATGCTCTCCATCCGCCAGCACAAGGTGCTTGATAATGTGAGCATCGCCGGATCAATGCGCAAAAGAAGCACCAATCAAATTGACGCAGACAAACTCAGCCATCGCAACAGCGTCCAATCGGGGACAATCGAAACCAGTGATGGCATCAGACTCATCCACAATGCGGGTGGTTGTGTCTTTCTGGCACACCCTTTAACACTTGATAATCAACCTGAAAAACTAATTCCGTTAATCAAGAAACTCAAAGCCCTGGGTCTGGATGGCATTGAAGCAATCTATGCTGAACACTCACAGGCCGATCAAAATATGATGCTGGCTTGTGCCGACGATGAAGAAATGCTGGTGTGTTCAGGCACAGACTTTCACTCTAAAATGCACAACCCCTCAATTGAGATAGAGCGTGAGCGGTGGGTGAAACTGCGCTCAAAGATATTTTCGAGTCAGGGATTTTTTGGAGCCACAAAATTAAATTCAGCCAATCAGCCTGGACAACAATCTGCACCCTTCAAACCGCCAGAGCGGCATCACCATTTTCAAAAACGAACCTTCATCTTAAGAATATTTTTGCCTACATTTTTTGCCATTGCGCTTTTTCTGGCTGCCATATGGGTTTTTGTCATTCCATCATTTGAAAACACGCTGCTTGATCGAAAGCGGGAACTTATTCGTGAATTAACGAATTCAGCCATCAGTATTCTCACTTCTTACCATAAAGAAGAGCTGTCTGGCAGCATGTCTCGTGCAGATGCTCAAGCCTTTGCCATAGACCGGGTTCAATCATTGCGTTATGGTGTTGAAGATAAAGATTATTTTTGGATTCAGGATCTCAAGCCCACTATGATTATGCATCCATATCGGCCAGAATTGAATGGCGAAGACTTGCTGGATTTCAAAGATGCCCGGGGCGTGAGAATTTTTGTTGAGTTTTCTAACCTGGTTCAGCGCCAGAGTGAAGGTTACATCGACTATGTGTGGCAGTGGAAGGATGATCCTGACCGTTTGGAACCCAAAGAATCTTTTGTAAAACTTTTTGAACCCTGGGGATGGATCATTGGCACGGGACTCTACATTGATGATGTAAACCTGGAAATTGCCAAAATCGAAAAAAATATCACAACAACCTCTGTTATTGTTTCTGTCATCATCATCTTGCTACTGCTTTATGTGCTTCAACAATCTTTGCAGATAGAAAAAGGCCGTCAAGACGTGTTGGATGAATTAAAAGAATCGACTGAACGTTATCATTCCGTAATTGAAACAATGACCGAGGGAACCTTATTGGTGATTGATAACAGATGCCGGTATGCGAATTCTACTTTTATCAATATGATCGGATATTCTGAATCTCAACTTCCGTTTTTGGATTTGGAAGACATATTGCCCCGGTCTGTTGAAAATCAGGGAATTTGGGAAAATGTCACCCAAACAGACCCAAAGAAAATTACCTTTGGTAAAGCTGTGGATGGCTTTTTGCAGAATAAAGATGGACAGCTTGTCGATTGCATCCTGATGCTCAATCCCATCCAATATATCAATCAAAATGGTTTCATTCTTCTCGCCAGAGATATAGCCCACCAATCAATTTTGCTCGCCAGCGATGGGTTATCTAAAGCAGTGAATAGTATTGATGTCGGTGTGTTCAGGGCCAGGGCAGTGCGGAGAGGCGTCTTTTTGGAGATTAACCCTGCTGGTTATTCGCTGCTGCCTGATGAATGTAAAACCGATGGCGCACAGCCGGCTTTGGCGGATCTTTTTCATGATGCGGTAGAGTATGATCAGTTCATTAATAACCTACGTCAAAACGGGCAAGTAAATGACTTGATTCTGAAACTGGACCCCGGAAATTTTGAAAGTTTGAACGTTGCGCTTTCGGCAAACCTTGAGCTGGATGAAGCCGGCCAACCCTATATAATTACCGGGCTGCTCAAAGATGTTACTCAAACCCAGAAACTGCTAACAGATCGAGAAGGGTTAATCAATAAACTGCAGGCTTCGCTTTTGTTTTTCCATGAACCCTTGTCGAAACTTGAAAGAGCCATTGTAACTTGCGAAATTAATACGACTATTCATCAGGTTTCAAGTCTGATGAGTAAGAAAAACATGTCGGCGGCTTTGATCACCGCGGACAATGGTGATACCCTGGGCATCATCACCGACCACGATTTGCGTGAACGTGTCATTTCTCAAAAATTGGATTTTAACAAGCCTGCATATTCTGTAATGACTTCGCCAATTGTGAGTATTAATGAGAGTGCGATGATCTATGAAGCCATGATAAAAATGGAGGAAAAAGGTGTTCGTCATCTGGCAGTAGAGGATGACAGCGGGCAGGTTGTAAACCTTGTGGACTCAAAGATGCTTGCTCAATTCCCCCGGTATGGCGCTTACATTCTGACACAAGAAATCGCAAAAACCACAACCATAGAAGAATTAGCCAGCACCAACCAGCGCAAACAAAAAGTGGTGAAGGTGTTATTAGAAAGCAGTCACAATGTCAGCCATGCCACCAGGTTGCTTTCATCCATTTTTGATTCTTCAACTGAACGGATCATTCAATTGGTGATCGATGAAATAGGCCCTCCACCCACTGCATTTGCGTTTATTGGTATGGGCAGTCAGGGCAGGCAGGAGCCGACCTTGGTTACCGATCAAGATAACGGCATTATTTATTTTGACAAAGGTGAAAATCAATCCTATTTTCTTGAATTAGGTCAAAAAGTCTCACAGGGATTAAACGCGATTGGCATTAATTATTGTGAGGGCAAGGTGATGTCGAGCAACCCTGCCTGGTGCAAACCACTTGAAAGTTGGAAAAAGGACTTTAACCGTTGGATCACCACCCCTGCGTCTCAAGAAATGCTTGACCTTTCGATATTTTTTGATTTCAGGTTGGTATACGGCGAAACACAATTAGTTCAGGCGCTGCGAAATCACGTTAGTGCTTCACTGCAAGACCGGAGTGATTTCTTCCATTTGTTCGCCAAACAAGCCCAAAAATACAAACCGCCTTCGCGTGGATTCAGCAGTGGTTTATTAGGCATGGGTTCGGGTGAATCAAGTGAACGTGAAATAAACTTGAAAGACTTAACCATGCCGATTGTCAATTTTGCACGCCTTTATTCTTTAAAGTATAATATTTTTCAGACCAACACCATTGAACGGTTGAACATGCTTGCCAATCGGGGAATCATCTCTGCCACTACTTATGAAGAATTGTCAACAACGTATGAGTATGTGATGCTGATGCGAGTAAAAAATCAAATTTGGCAAATTGATTCAGGCCAACAAGCTGATAATAGTGTTCAGTTTGGCAAAATGGCTGACCTTCATCAAACCCGGCTGCGTGAAACCCTCGCACTCATTTCAATTCTTCAAAAAAGAATTTCTTTTGATTTTCTGGGCGGGATTCAATGATACAGCGTTAGATTTAGAGAATTCGGGGCTCATTATTTTCGCAAACTTGTCTATACATCTTCTTTCTTGACTGATCCTTTCGGCTGATCTATAATTCACTTTTCACCATTTCACATTAAAGGGTTGTAATGCCTATCATTACTTTATTAACTGATTTCGGTTTACGCGATACCTTCATCGGTGTGATGAAGGGTGTCATCTGGTCAATTTCACCTAATAAACATATCGTTGACTTAACGCATGAGATTCCGGCTCAGCGCGTGGTGGATGGCGCACTTGCCATTGCCGGTGCAGCGCCTTACTTCCCGGCTGGTACGATTCATGTCTGTGTGGTTGACCCCGGCGTGGGAACCGCCCGCCGCCCCATGCTGGCGGCGATTGGCGATCAATATTTTATAGGACCCGATAACGGGCTGTTCAGCCTGCTCATTAAAAAGGCTGAAGATCTGACCATTCCGCCCGTGTATATTGCGCTCAACAAGACTCATTATTGGCTGCCGCAGGTTTCGAACAGCTTTCACGGACGCGATATTTTTGCACCCGTGGCGGCTCATTTGGCAAATGGTGTGAAACTAGAAGAGTTGGGCGATCCGTTTAACAACCCTGTCTTAATCACCATCCCCGTGCCGCAAAAAAATGAAGACGGCTGGCTCGGTCAGGTGATGCAGGTGGACCATTTTGGCAACCTGGTGACCAACATCACCCGCGAACAACTCAAACCCGATACCGGGGTTACTATTTCTGTGAAAAATACGACGATTAATGAAGTGGTGGCTACTTTTGGCAGCAAACCGGCTGGCGAACTGATCGCGATGTTTGATTCAAGTGGATATCTGGCCATTTCAGTAGTCAATGGCAGCGCAGCAGAACAGCTCTGCGTGCGAGCTGATGAGATTGTGCGCCTCACACTATCATCGGAGCAAGCCTCATGACCAGCGTAAAACCACTGTTAATTGATAACCTTAACTTTCGCTATCACAGCCGTGAGACGTTGGCAATTAAAAATATCTCCCTTAGCGTGGATGCCGGCCAGGTGCTGCTGATTGCCGGTGCCAGCGGCTGCGGCAAGACCACCCTGGCGCGCTGCATCAACGGACTCATTCCGCGCAGTTACAAGGGCGAACTCACCGGCGAGATACTGCTCAACGGCAAGGATGTGACCAAGCTCAGTCTAGCGCAGGTCTCACAAATTGTAGGCACCGTGCTGCAAGACCCAGAACGTCAGATCCTCGGCACCAAGGTAGCCAATGAAGTGGCATTCGGGCTTGAAAACCTGAGCCTGCCGCGCGAAGAGATCATCGAACGGGTGGCCGAAGCGCTTGACCATCTCAAAATTCCCCAACTCTTGAACCGCGAGACCTTTCATCTCTCGGGCGGCGAAAAACAAAAGGTTGCCCTGGCTGGCGTGCTTGCCATGCGCCCCTCCATTTTGCTGCTCGATGAACCGCTGGCTTCACTTGACCCTGCCTCTGCCCAAGATGCGCTGGATATCATCCGCAGTCTGGCGGATGAGGGCATGACTGTGCTCATGGTTGAGCACCGCGTTGAAGATGTGTTGAGAATCCACCCCGAAAACGCCATTTTTATGATGGACGGCGAAATCAAGTATTACGGCCCCACCAGTGGATTTGATAAAACGGTCGATTATCACGAAGTTAAACTGCCCGCCGAGATGATCATCGAACGCGCCAAAGTTGACCCAGCCCCACAACGCCTGACAACACTGCGCAAAGAAACAGTGGTTGGCAGGGGCAAACAGATGGGCGAACCGTTGGTGATGTTTGAAGACATTGCCTTTTGGTACGAAGAAGGCCGCCCGGTGCTTCACAATGTCAATTTCACCATCAACCGCGGCGATGTGATTGCCGTCCTCGGACCGAACGGCGCAGGCAAAACTACTTTGGTGAAGCACGCTATCGGCCTGCTCAAACCTAAATCGGGGCGCATGACCATTGATGGCAAAGACAGCAGCCAAACCAGCGTGGCGCAGATCGCCCAGACGCTCGGCTATGTTTTTCAAAGCCCCAGCCATATGCTCTTCGCTCCCACCGTCGAAGAGGAGCTGGCTTTTGGGCCGACCAACCTGAAGCATTCCAAAGAAGTGATTCCGCAAGAAGTGGCCAATGCACTTGAGATTGTAAACTTGAGTGGACACGAAAAATATCCACCTCTGGCGCTCTCGTTCGGTCAGCAAAAACGGGTCAGTATTGCGGCTATTCTGGCGATGCAATCCAGGATTCTGGTGATGGATGAGCCCACTGCCGGTCAGGACTACAAGAATTACCTGGGCTTTATGGATTCCATTTTGCAAATGCCCGGTTTTGATGCCATCCTGTTTATCACACATGATATTGATATGGCTGTGATCTACGCCAACCGCGTGATCATGGTCAACGACGGCACCCTGGTTTGTGATGCTGCACCTCCTGAAGCGCTCAAAAAATTTGATTTTCTGCGCAAGAATCGGCTGGTGCCTACATCGCTGCTCAAAACCAATCTTGACCTGTTACCTAAAACCGGTCGGTTTTACAGCGCCGAAGAGTTGGCGCATGTGGTACATTAATAATTGGCAACACAACCTTTATTAAGGTTTTAAATTGGTTCCAACCGTCATAATTTCTAAAGGAGGATAGTATGCAAAAGTGGTTAAAAGTTGTACTTTCGTTGCTGGCCGTATTGGCCTTCTTCCTGGGTGTTTGGCTGATCGGACGTATGATCAACCCCAACCTCAACCTGGATGAAACCGCACTGCTGCGCTTTGTGTTCGTGGGCATTGGCTTGCTCATCGTGCTGGTGGTTTACCTGTTGACCAGCAAGAATAAAATGTGGGAAGTCGGCACCCGACAGGTCGTTTACATGGCCATTGGCGCTGCACTCTTCGCTATTTTCTCCTACCTGTTTAATGGAACAGTCTTCGTTGTGCCTTCCGTAAGCCAGGTTGCATTGCGCCCCGCCATCGCCATCCCCATGTTCTTTGGCTATGCCTTTGGGCCTGTGGTGGGCTTTTTCACCGGTGCAGTCGGCAATATGTTCGGCGATGCCCTCACCGGTTTCGGCCTCTCTCCGCAGTGGAGTGTGGGTAATGGTCTTGTGGGTCTCATCAGTGGTATGGTCTGGCTCTTCGCAGACAAGAAGAAAAGCATCAATGTTGTGTTATTAGTCAGCGCTGTTTTGGCCGCTGCAATAACCGTATATTACTTCTTGAACCCGTCAACCTCCAACGCCATGTTCTTTGATGTTGATAATGGCATTTTCGGCGACGCCCAAATTTCGATGTTTGCCGGCGTTTCTGTCTTAATCGGTCTGGCCATCGTCTTGATCGTGCGCTTTGTGTTTGGCAAGAACATTGATGTCGCTGCTGCAGTCACCTGGGCTATGCTTGGTAACCTGGTAGGCATTGGCTTTGCCGCCATTTCAGATATCTGGATCAATGGCTATCCCCCAGTGGTCGCTCTGGTGGGTGAGTTTCTGCCTGCTGCCGGCCCGAACTTGATCTTTGCTGCTATCCTGGTTCCCATCCTTGTGGCAGCTTATGCTGCAGTTCAGAAACAAACCGGACGCTAGATTTAGTAAAAAGTGGACCTTTTTCGTAGCTAGTACTGAAAAGCTAGTAAATTTTGCCTCACCCCCAACCCCCTCTCCATCCATGGATGGAGAGGGGCAGGGGAGAGGTCGGAGTTAAAGAGTTTAATATTATTAAATGATTTTTGAGATTTGATAGTTTAGAGAGAGAAACCATGCTGGTTGCCTGGCGCTATAAACAACGCAATTCATTGCTGCAGAGTTTTGACCCAAGAGCCTGGATCATCTTTTTTAGCTGTTTTCTGGCTGGAACAGTGGTCTTTTGGGATTTTCGCTACCTGCTTTTCTTTTTCGCTATCGCGCTGCTCTTCGTGTTTACCTCCCGCATCCCATGGAAGGATATGTCGCGCGCCTGGCTCTTTATCATTGGCTTTATTCTATTTTTTTCTGTTTTAACCTTTTTTACAGGTCGCGGCGGCATGGAACTTTATACGACGGAACACACGCTGACCAAGCTGGTGGCCACTTTTCAAATCTTTGGTTGGACGCCCACGCTCAACATCACCGCGGAAAAAACCATGTATGCTGTCAGTATGTTGATCCGCGTGTTCAGCATCGCCAGTATGACCATTTTGATCCCCTATTCATTCAACCCGGCACATTACGGCATCATCTTCCGCGGACTCGGGCTGCCAGACAAAGTGGCCTACGGTATGGATCTGACCATGCGCTTTATCCCCACCTTTGGACGCGACTTTAGTCTGACCATGGATGCCCAAAAAGCGCGTGGGTATGAGATCGAAAAACTGGGCGGCGGCCTTTTTGCACAGGTGAGAAAACTGGCACCTTTGATCGTGCCGGTTACCATCCATGCCATTGCGGGCAGTGAAGACATCATTGACGCCATGGATTTACGTGCCTTTGGCGTCGGTCCGCGCACGTGGCTGGAGAAGTTGACTTACCGCAAGCGCGACTACATGCTGATCGGGTTCGGTGTTGTGATCTTGCTCGTCTCGGTGGCGTTGTCGCTGCTGGGCTTCGGCAAGTTTTGGGTGCCTGCGTTTTTAATCGGTTAAAATTTTTTTATTCACTACGATCGACATTTACAGCATAATAAAATTAATCAAAAAATCAAGAAATTTTCATAGTACCTTACTTGTTAGGACGACTTGCCAGTTGCCCTCTATTTTTGTTTATTATTCAGGTATTAGTACACGGTGGTTGTCACAATGAAAAAGCAGGAATAAAACGATTTTCCACCTGGAAAAGCCCAGGTGCCAGTAAAGGGGGTTACATTCTCTTCGTTTCTTGTTTCCACCAGAACTTCAAATTCACCGGGGGTGAGATCGTAAGTGCCAATGGGTCCTTGTTCTGGGCAATATATCGGACCAACAGCATAATAATCCATACATGTTTCACACGCCGGTAAGTTTTCAATTCGTGAATCTGGACCTGAAAACACAATTCGTAAATCGTGGGGCGAATCATTTTGAATGACCACTCTGGCAATCCCCTCAGGTGCCCAACCAGTTTCATTCGGACGTTCAATTGTGCCTGAACCTGATGCTCGAGCCGCTTTAATCAGTAAATCTGGAAGAAGAAGATTTACATTTTCGACATCGGGATGTTCTGGAAAGGTAACCAGGAAAGCAGTATATATGTCGGCAGCCAAAGCAAACTCGTTTTGGTTTGTATAATTTTCGGCACAATCCAAAAATATATTTGCCAGATTATTCATATCCTTGTTAAAAAGTGAAGATTCACTCATTTGTTGGGTCAAAGAACAAAAGCTAGTTTCCCACGTAATTGATTTCCTCAATTGGTCAGCAACTGGATGATTTGGAAAATTTTCGAGTATGCCTGCCAGATGTTCAAATGCGGCTTCAGGCTCATCCAGCTCAAGTAGATACTTGCCACAATTTAACTTAAACAAAGGTTGAGTACTATCTGCAACCAACAAACCTGCGTTCACATATTCACTCTCTTTGCTGCATTCTTCAGCAGACAAAATTGCAGCATAATCCTTGGTTTTGGCGAGATTCTCCAACATCTGGGCTGTTTTTTCATCAACAAATTCAACCAGTGGATTTTCGGGGTGTTCAATTGTCAATAGATAGAGTGGATTCAACCCTCCGTTTATCGCGAAGGTAAAATCATAGCAAAAATCATTTTCGAGTTTTGAATTAGCCTTGAACTTTCCATAATCAAAAAAATGGACCTTATGGATAATTTTGTCATAGATAGGCTCGGCTGTGACGCAATCCCCCTGCAAAAATGCTGAATGTGCTTCATTATAGAGTGGTTTATCAATGAAATAGCGGATAAGACTATATCCCAGGATAACAATTATCACGATACCAATAAGAACAAAGCATCCGGTTCCGCTGGTTTTTTCAGAGGATGAGCGCATATTGCCTCCCATTAGCTTTCTAAAGATTAATGTGTATGATTACATTAGCACTTATTAAATCGAGTGTAAATGGGCAATTTCTAAAAGGAGACCAAAATTATGCCCCTCTACAAGCTCAGCCCGTCACAACTTACTTTCGCCTGGGATGAATGTCCGCGCTGCTTCTATCTGGATGTAGTGCTCGGCATCAAGCGCCCTTCAATGGCTTTCCCCAAAGTGTTCAGCCGTATCGACAGCCTGATGAAGCATCTTTTTGCCGAAAAACCTACCTCTGCGCTGTCGCTAGACTTGCCGCCTGGCAGGGTGGGGCCGCAGGGCAAGTGGATCAACTCCGCGCCGATCACCTTTGACGGTCTTGACGCCTCTTGCTACCTCAAGGGCGCTTTCGATTCCGTGCTGGATTTTAAAGATGGCACGCACGCGGTAATCGACTTCAAGACATCCTCTCCAAGCGCGGCGCATGTAGCTTTTTACGGACGCCAGTTGAGCGCATACGCCTACGCGCTGGAGCATCCGAGTGAGAAAGGGCTGCGTATCAGTCCCATCAGCAAATTGGGGTTACTCTATCTCGACCCGGTGGATATCGCTCATGGCGAAGATTACAAGCGCATCACCTACGGCGGAGAGGTCACCTGGCAGGAGATCCCCAAAGACGAAGCCGGTTTTCTGGCATTCCTGCACGGCGTGCTGACTTTGCTTTCACTGCCTGAGCCGCCATCCGCGCCTGAGAGTTGTGGGTTTTGCGCCTACCGTGCAGAATCTCGGCAACACGGATTGTAATTATTGTGTATAATGCTAATTAGCATATGCTAATTCAGTAAAGGAATTTTTAATGATTGCATTTTTTCAACAGTTTTCTCCTGTTATTCAGGCTTTGTTTGCTACACTTTTCACCTGGGCAGTGACTGCCCTGGGGTCGGCATTTGTGTTTTTCGGAAAAACCGTAACACGCAAACTATTGGTCGCAATGCTTGGTTTTGCAGCCGGCGTGATGATCGCTGCCAGCTTTTTCTCTTTACTGCTTCCAGCCATCGATATGGCAGAAGCTTCAGGTGTTCCTGGATGGCTGCCAGCGGTGGTCGGTTTTCTGGCTGGCGGCGCTTTTTTGTGGGGAGTGGATAAATTATTACCTCACCTGCATCAAGGGCTGGCAATGAACCAGGCGGAAGGCATCAAAACAAAATGGCAGCGGTCTGTGTTATTAGTTTTAGCCATCACCCTTCACAATATTCCTGAAGGGCTGGCTGTAGGCGTGGCTTTTGGTGCAGTCGCTGCCGGGGTTCCATCTGCTTCGTTAACCAGTGCTCTCGCTCTGGCTCTGGGAATCGGGTTGCAAAACTTCCCTGAAGGGATGGCTGTTTCTTTGCCATTAAGGGGTGAAGGTTTATCAAAAGGTAAGGCCTTCTTCATGGGGCAGCTTTCGGGGGTTGTCGAGCCTATTGCGGGTGTTTTGGGTGCCCTGGCGGTGATCGCCATGCGTCCGATTTTGCCATATGCATTGAGTTTCGCTGCTGGCGCCATGATCTATGTGGTGGTTGAAGAGCTCATCCCCGAAGCCCAGCGCGGTGAAAGCACGGATATTGCCACCATAGGCGTCATGATCGGTTTTGCCTTGATGACCTTTTTGGATGTGGCATTGGGGTAAACTAGCAATAAACCGGATTTATAATAACTTGTGGGATGATCAACAAGAGAATCCAACAAGTTATTTAGTGGCTGCAAAGAGAGTATTGATAAGTTATTAGATTACAAAATGTAGACATAACAACATATATAACAATAAAATAATTAGTTAATATACTAACAAATATGATGCTATATGTTACAATAATAATTCCAAATAAAAAATATTTTCCACATAATAAAGAGGTGCAAAATGGGACTTAATAATATATCAATGAAAAATATAATGAATCAAATCGTTCCCATTTCTCGTTTTAATAAGGGTGAAGCCAGTAAAATTTGCGAAGAAGTAAAAGAAACGGGTGTAAAAGCCGTTTTAAAAAACAATGTTAGGGTGATGATGCTGGTAGAACCCAACCAATATGATGAAATGGTCGAATTATTGGAAGATTATGCCTTGCTCTTTGAAGCTGAAGAACGAATGAAAACGGCTGAAAAAGAAGGGTTTTTAACCCAGGAACAAGTTATGAAAAATCATAATATTACTCAATCTGACATTGATAAAGCAGAAAATGTGGAATTAGAATAATGGCTTGGACTATTGAGTACACCAAACAAGCCGATACAGATTTATATGAACTTGATAATTCTCAAAAGACACAGGTATTAAAAGCAATTTTGAAGGTGTCAATTAATCCACTTCCAAGTACAAAGGGTGGGTACGGAAAGTCGCTCGGAAATAATCTGACTGGCTTTCTAAAAATCAAGTTGAAGAAACAGGGTATCCGTATTTGTTATCGAATTGTATATGATAATGAAATTATGAGAGTTGTTATTATTTCTATTCGTGCAGATGAGCAGGTCTACAAGTTATTGCAGGAACGAATTAAAAAGGGGCAACTTTAAACTCAATAATTGATGTCAGGGGCGAGCATCCATTACAAGTTGATAAACTCAAAAAGATTAATTCGTTTTGGAAAAATTTCAAATCATTTGATTTATTTGTGGTTATCTGTAAAACTTGAAGAAATTTGTAGATAGGCATGACATCTTTCATTTCAATTAAAGGATTTTATAAATCGATCAATCAATATTATTCTTCAATGTCGCCTATTTAAAAAAGGAATTAATCCATGTCTGCAAATTGCGGTTTGTTTTTCAAGGCATATCATATTGACGCCAGGATCACATTACTGTTTCTGCATGGCGGCGGCGCGGCAGGCTGGATGTGGCAGCCAGTGGTGGAGCGCTTATCCGAATTCCACTGTCTGGTGCCTGATCTGCCCGAACACGGCGGCAGCATGCAGATCAAACCGTTTTCGATGGAACTCGCTGCTAATAAAGCTGCCGAGTTGATCCGCGAGCAAGCGCACGGCGGCAAAGCCGTGGTAATTGGGCTGTCAGAAGGAGCCCAGGTGGCCGTGCAGATGTTGGCAACTTGCCCTGAGGTAATGGAGAAAGCCATTATTTCCTCAGCATTGTTGCTGCCCATGCCGGGAGCGAAGATGTACTCCTCACGCGGGTTGATCTCGGGGCTCTTCAAAATGTCCGTACCACCTTTTCGCAACAGCGACTGGTGGATCAAGCTGAACATGAAATACGCGGCGGGTATCCCCGACGCGTTCTATCCGCAGTTCAAAGAAGGTTTTCAAGAGATGACAGAAAGCCAATTCGTAAACCTGATGGTGGCGAATCAGACCTTCCGCATGCCTGAAGGGATTGAAAACGCCAAAGTGCCTGCGCTGATCCTCTGCGGCAGCCATGAATACAAAGCCATGAAAGACAGCGCCCAAGCCCTTGCTACAAAGCTAAGCGGCAGTCAGGTTTATCAGATCAACCTGGGCAAGGGTTCCAGTCTGGCAAGCGAGCACAACTGGGCCATGACCGCTCCACAGGCTTTTGCGGATACAATCCGCAACTGGCTGAGCGGGCAGCCATTGCCAGAGGAACTTTCAGGTTTGGTATAATTTGCTCACATTCTTATCACTTGGAGCCTCCATGAAAGACGAAATCATTCAAAAAACCGGTGCTTATATCGCCTCAACTGTTCTCAAACAACCCAACCGTGTGATTAAAGCGGACCAATTGCTCATCTCTAGCGGATTGATCGACTCGTTCAGTTTGGTGGACCTGGCGCTTTTCGTGGAAGACACCTTCAACGTCCATTTGGATGATTCTGAATTGAACAAAGACGTTTTCGATACGCTTGAACAACTGGCCGAACTGGTCGCCTCCCGCGCTGCCTAATAACATGTCCACTTTTTCTGATCTGCTGCTTGACGCTTACCGTGACTGCCCTGATAAGGTTTCGATGACCGTTCTGTTGACCGGCCACGAAGACCTACAGGTGACCTATCGCCAATTGGTGGAAGGTGCTGCGGTTTGTGCAAACACCTATGAGCAGCAAGGGGTTCAACCCGGCGAAGTGGTGGTGCTCATCCTGCAGCACGGACTCGAATTGATCTTTGCCTATTGGGGCGCCATTCTGCACGGTGCCATCCCCTCCATCATGCCCTTCCTGACCGAAAAGCTGCAGCCTGACCGCTACCGTGCGGATCTTTCCGCACTGGTGGGCATCACCCGGCCAGAGTGCATTGTCACCTACCGTGAGTTTGAAGCGGAAGTGAAGGCTGCATTGCCCGAGGCTTCATCCGTGCGCAAACTGATTGTTTCAGATGAACTGGTGCAGCCTGCCAAGATAGATACACAAACCTTCAAAGGGTTGCAGCGAACCGAAAAAGATATCGTGCTGCTGCAGCATTCCTCGGGCACCACCGGTTTGCAAAAGGGTGTGGCACTGGCGCACGGCGCGGTGCTGAACCAGTTGGATAGTTACGCTCACGCGCTGCGAATCAACGACAAAGATGTGATCGTAAGCTGGCTGCCGCTCTATCATGACATGGGGCTGATAGCGGGCTTTTTATTACCCATCCTCAAACGTATTCCGCTGGTGCTGCTCTCTCCCTTTGAGTGGGTGCGATCCCCGGCGAAGTTGATGCAGGCGGTCAGTAAATACAAGGGTACACTCTCATGGCTGCCGAATTTTGCTTATAACTTCTGCGCCATGAAGACCCGAGACCGCGACCTTGAGGGGATTGATTTATCCTCCTGGCGGGCGATTTCGAACTGTTCTGAGCCGATGCGCTACGAAAGCCATCGTGTTTTTCTTGACCGATTTCAGCCTTACGGTTTGCATGAATCCGCTTTATGTACCTGTTATGCCATGGCGGAAAACGTTTTTGCAGTCACTCAGGGCGGCATTGAAGCTGAAGTTATGATTGATGATATTAACCGCGACGCCATGCAGAGCAAAAAACTGGCTGTGCCTGCCAGCGTCGATGCGCCTTCTATTAAAATGGTTTCTGCTGGACGCCCCATCCGAAATGTGAAAGTCAAGATAGTGGATGAAAGCGGCCTCGACTTGCCTGACCGTCATATTGGTGAGGTTGTCTTGCAATCTGACAGTATGCTGACAGAGTACTATCACCGCCCCGATGCCACTGAGAATGCGCTCAAGGGTGGTTGGTATTTCACCGGCGATTACGGCTACATGGTGGGCGAAGAAGTGTTTGTCGCCGGGCGCAAAAAAGAAATGATCATCGTGGCTGGAAAGAATGTGTATCCGATGGACCTGGAAGAACTGGCCATGGAAGTGACGGGGGTTCATGCCGGCAGGGTGGTGGCGTTTGGTATTTTTAATGAGACCACGGGTACTGAAGACGTCATCCTTGTGGCTGAGGTGGATACCGAAGATCAGGATGAACGTGATGCGATTGGCGATGCCATCCGTCAGACTGTAACGCGAGGATCCGCGGTGGCGCTGCGGCACGTCTACCTTGTGGATTCGAAATGGCTGATCAAAACCAGCAGCGGCAAGAATGCCCGCACGGCTAATAAAGAGAAATATCTCAGTGAGACTTCTAATTAAGAGTCATCAATTGATTATTGAAGATATTCAGGCAAAAGTTTAATTTGTTTGAATTTTTGTAAATTTTACTCTCAGGTTTCATTGAAATTACCACATTAATGAATTTCTAGCATGTTTTTTGGGGATTTTTCAATAATAATTTACGACACCTTTATATGTAAACCAATAAAGTCCTCTATAATTGACTAGACTGATGAAATTATAGGTTTATTTAATCGGGGATTATTCCATCACAATTGTTGTGATGAAAATATCTCAATAAGGCTGCTTTGTATGAGTATCTATAAAAGTAAAGAAGCTAAAACAGAATTTGCTTCGGCTGAAAGGTTAGATCGGGAAGGCCTGCTTCACCAGTATCATCTTTGGGCTGAACAACTTCCGACCTTGCTCATCAGTAATTCAATCCCTGGTTTAATATTAATTTTAAATGAGCAAAGACAAATTGTTTTTTCCAACGATCAATTTACCCAGCTCGGAAATTATTCCACTTATGAAGATTACCTTGGGTTAAGACCTGGTGAACTTGTAAAATGTGGTCATGCTTTTGAAAATGATCTTGGGTGTGGTACTACTCGTTTTTGTGCGACTTGCGGCGCGGTTAACGCAATTCTTTCAAGTATCAACGGCAAAAAAGATGTTCAAGAATGCCATATCGAACGCGGAAACGGACAATCACCTCTAAATCTTCGAGTGTGGACAACACCAGTGGAATTGAGTGATCAAAATTTTGTGATTTTTTCCGTTCAAGATATTTCCCTTGAAAAAGAAAACGCCAGGTTATTAGAGCAAGTTCAAAAATTAGCCATCATGGATCCATTAACCGAAATTTTCAATCGCAGAATATTTTTTGATGTAGCCAACCGTGAAATTGTCCGTTCAATCCGGTACCATAATCCATTCTCAATCTTGATGATTGATCTAGATCATCTCAAACAGATAAACGATACCTACGGACATCCTGCAGGAGATGCAGTGCTCAAGGAAGCAGTAAAAATTATCAAATCCAATTTACGTGAAATTGATACTTTTGCTCGTTACGGTGGTGATGAGTTTATCGTCATGTTACCCGAAACCGGGCTGGTTGGGGGACAAAAAGTGGCAGATCGTATTATGGCTGCTGGAGATACATCCATGTATACCTTCAAAGATTTTGAAATTCCAGTAGCGTTTTCTGCCGGTGTCGCTGAGTTTGAGTTTGATGGTGATCATGATATTGATGATGTCATTTCGCGAGCTGATAAAGAGTTATACATCACTAAAAGTCGAAGAAAACAAGTTCAATTAGATTAAATGGTAGTTTTCTAATGCCATAGTTGTAATTAACGAATAGTTAATATCAAAAAGTTTGCTCTGGGATATCCGGAGCAATTTTGCGGATTATTTCACAAATGTGGAAATTCATCTTCAATAGCAATAATTGAGTAATTATTAAAAAACACCATTATTGTTTAAAAAGCGCTTGTACTCTTTGTCCGTACCCTGAATGTGTCCCATTAACCAGTCAGCAAGGAACTCTAAAACCTCAGTATTAACTTTTTCATCTGAGGCATGGAATTTTGTTCGAAAATCGTTAATTTTTTTCTCATATAATCGATGTTCTTGATTATGGATTTCTGAGCCGTAGTACTTAAATTTTGTAAATATTTCTTCTTCTGACTTGAAATGGATCAAGGCGTATTGTTCAAGATCTTCTAGTAGTTTCTCGACCTCTTCTTTTGATCCAGAGTCATTAAATATTCCAATTATCCTGTTCAGGTTAGATAATAAATTCTTATGTTGATCGTCAAATAATTTCACGCCAACAGAATACTCCTCTTTCCATTCTAATTTGTACATTTTTTACTCCTTCTCAACTTGGGACCTGGTAAAAAAATGAATTTATTTTTAATGAAAGCAAACAAACTCGATATTTTTCTTTAACGGTTATTCTAATCATTTGCGTGACTTTAGGGAAGCTCTTATAATTATGACATAACTTATTCCAAACTGGGAGATAAAACTTCATGGCCGATCAACGTGTTGAAAAACTGGCTGATTTAATGGTTAATTACTCATTGGGTGTCAAACAGAATGAGAAAGTTTTGATTCGTGCACATACTGTTGCTGAACCATTAATCAAAGAAATCAATAAAAAAATCCTCAAAGCCGGGGGGCACCCTTTTATACTGTTGGAATTCCCGGGTATTGAAGGCGATCTGGTAAGATTTGGTAATGATGACCAGATCGAATATATTCATGAACCGATGAAAGTGCTTTATGGCACATATGACTGCCTTATCCGCATTATTGCAGATGACAACACCCGTGCTTTGGCCAATGTGGATGCTGACAAGATGACCCAATATGCCAAGGCGCGCGGTCCACTTATGAAAACCTACATGGATCGTGCTGCGCGGGGCGATTTGCGTTGGGTGTTAACGGCTTTTCCGACCAAGGCATTTGCACAGGATGCCGACATGAGTCTGGAAGAGTACGAAGATTTTGTCTACGGTGCCTGTATGCCCGATCAAAACGACCCGGTAGGCTATTGGAAACGTTTCTCTGAGAAACAAGCTCGGTTGGTCAACTGGTTGAAGGGTAAGAAAAATGTCCATCTGATCAGCAAGGATACTGACTTACGCTTAAGTATTGAAGGGCGAACTTTCATTAATTGTGATGGCAGGATGAATGTGCCTGACGGCGAAATCTTTACTGGTCCGGTGGAAGATAGCATGGAAGGTCATGTCAGCTTTTCTTATCCCACCATTTATAGCACTCGTGAAGTCACCGGCGTGCAGCTTGATTTTATCAAGGGCAAAGTCGTTAAAGCATCCGCCTCGAAAAATGAAGAGTTTTTACTCAAGACGCTCGATACTGATGAAGGCAGCCGCTATGTGGGTGAATTTGCTATTGGCACAAACGAAGGTATTCAAAAATTTACCCGTCAGATCCTCTTTGACGAAAAAATTGGCGGCTCCTTCCACATGGCGCTCGGCAAGGGCTATCCTGAATCGGGCAGCAAGGCCAATTCAGCCATCCACTGGGATATGATCTGCGACATGCGCGACGGCCAGATCTGGGTGGATGATGAATTGTTTTATGAGAATGGCAAGTTCATGATGGAAGGGTGATAAATAGCATTCGTTACCTGACTGCTATTGATCAATAGAGGTAATATGGGAAAAGTTATTACTTTTTTACAGTATATTCTATTTTTGAAGGTACAATTAATTGATTGGTTAGCCGTTTTTTGTTTATAAAGGAAGAGTAAAAAATATTGGTTGTGGAGAAATGCATGAAAATCAACTTTGTTTGGGTCTTGAAAGTATTATTGGCGATTGGTTTCATATTTGGCCTTTTGGCTCAAACATCTATTTCAATCGTAAAAGCCCAAGACACCTCCTTTCCTGCTCAGGTAAATAATTTCTTCACACCTACAACCATTGGTTCGGGTGGTACCTCTGTTTTTACAATTACTATTACCAATCCTAATGGTTTTCCATTAACACTTTCTACGATTCCAGCAGGGATTTCTAATACATTACCATCCGGTGTAACATTTGCCAGCCCGGCGAATGCGGCAACAACTTGTGTTGGTGGTTCTGTTAGTACTTTTGGAAACACCATTTCATTAATTGGCGGAACAGTTCCAGCGGCTGGCACTGGTTTCGGTATTTGTTCAATAACAGTAAATGTTACATCAACGACCCCAAACACTTATTACAATACGATAGACGCACTTGCATTAAAAGCCACTGATCCGACTGGCACAATAAGTATTACCAATCAAACGCCCTCTTCATCAAATTTGGTAGTGAGTGCGATTACACCTCCAAGCCTCAGCAAAAGTTTTTCCAGTAACACACGTTGGGTGGGTCAGAATTCCACGTTAACCATCCGAATTCGAAATAATGATCTTAATTATGACTTGACTCAAGTGAGTCTTACAGATAACTTGCCGACAAACGTGAAAATTGCTGGCACACCAACTGTTACAATTTCTGCAAATTGCGGAGCGCCAACCATTACTGCTTCTGCAGGAAGTTCATTCATTACGGTTAGTAACGCAACAATCCCCAAGAACACTTTTTGTGATATTGGTGTCAATGTTACTTCTGATACAGCCGGTGTTTATTTAAATTCGATTCCCGCAAGAGCGATCACGACGCAACAGGGTGTTACAAATAGTTCGGCTGCCTCTGCACCGATAAATTTTCAATCCATCGGAATGACAAAATCATTTGCAGTTGCTAATATGGTTGTGGGGGGCACAACAACCATGAGCATTTTAATGCAGAACCCCACCTCCTCACCTTATACTTCAGTTACTTTTACAGACACAATGCCTAGTGGACTAACCGTTGTTTCTTCAGATTCTTCACAATGCGGTGGAACAGTAACAATTGGTTCCGGTGGACAGTCACTATCTTTTAGTGGAGGAACAATTCCAGCCGGAAGTACTACAACTCCTGGGGCGTGTACCATCACCGCCACTGTAACAGGCTCCATTGCAGGGTCTTTCACCAACACGATTCCGGCTAATTCGATTACGACAGACACATCAGGTGTGACTAACGTGACTGATGTTTCATCAAACATCACAATATATAATCCTGGTGCTGGAATAACAAGCCGATCAAAGGCTTTTAGTCCAGCGACCATTAAAGTCGATGGAATTTCTACATTAACTATTAGAGTAAGAGCACCTGCAGATACTCAATTGACTGGTTTTTCAATAAGTGATTCTTTACCAATTGGGGTGCGAGTCGCAGATGTTCCCGCAGCATCAAAGGGGACCAACTGCCAGGGAGGAGTTTTTAGTCCCTCGGCTGGAGACATACTTTTAACGTATTCTGGAGGTACTATTCCGGCTGGGCAGGAATGTGTACTGACGGTTAATGTGACTTCAAGTACTAAAGGTGTTTTTACCAACACAATTTCACCGGCAAATATCTCAAATGATCAAGGCAGGAATATTACCAGTAGTTTTTCTGCAAACCTGACAGTAAGCGGTTTGTCAGTTAGTAAGGCGTTTTTTCCACCAACCGTTGATATCAATGGTATATCCACTTTTACTGTAACTCTAACAAACACGAATAGTAATTATCTTGAAAATGTAAGTTTTCTTGATACATTACCAACTAATATCGTAGTTGCTTCGACCCCCAATGTTCGTTCTACATGTGGTTTGGGCGTTGATGTTTCCAGTGGGACTAGTGTCAGCTTAAGTGGAGGGATAATTCCAGCACAGGTGGGCAGTGTGCCAGGAGTATGCAGAATTGATGTGGATGTAAAGGGGGTGACAATTGGAGCAATGACAAATACTATTGCTTCAGGGGCTGTCACTGGCACGATTCACGGAACTTCACCTGAGGTAGTCGTCAGCAACCCATCAGCCGCAACAGCACCAATCACAGTGGCTGATCTTACCATAGGAGTGGTCAAAGAGTTTGCTGTGCCTGGCCAAGTCAACATGGGTTCTTCGTCAAAAATGACAGTGACTTTGACTAATCCAAATAATGCTCAATTGGTTGGAATTGGTTTCACAGACAACCTACCAACCATTTCCGAACCTACCGTTGGCCGCTTATTAGTGGCAGATCCGGCAAATGCTTCAACGGGCAATTGTGGTGGTGCTTTATCAATTGCACCTGACCGATTTTCTTTCACTTTTAGCGGCGGAAGTCTGGCCGCAAATTCTACTTGTTCGCTTTCCATTGACATCACCTCCAATGTGAGGGATGGGTTAACCAACACAATCCCGGCTAACGCGGTGACTTCAACCAATGGTGCCTCAAATCCTTTATCTGCTGTTGCAACATTAAATAACATCCCAGGCGCGGTAGTGTTAAAAAAATTCCTGACGAATCCGATGGGTACCGGTTCTCAAACCACGATGCAAATATCAATTCAAAATGTAGCGAATTTCGCGCTTACCCAGGTTGGTTTACTTGATATTCTGCCCTTAGGATTGGTGCCGGTGAATATTCCTTTAAGCCTTGGTGAGCAATCGCAATGCGGCGGCATAATGGCTTATGATGTAGACACTCGTAGGCTGACTCTTACAGGAGGCGCATTAGGCGCTGCATCTACTTGTACTATCCAGATCGCAGTGACTTCTTCAAGTGCCGGGTCTTATCAAAACTGCATTCAAGCAGGGGCTTTGACCAACACTGAAGGGGCAACCAATGACCTTACATGTGACACCTTAACAGTTGCAAATACGGTAAATCCTCCAACCATTTCAAAATCCTTTTTAACCGATCCCGTAATTATTGGTACAACTTCACCTCTAGAGTTTACAATTACCAATCCCAATTCAACCACTTTAACCGGTATCGGCTTTTCAGATCTGCTGCCGGTTGGTTTGGTGGTTGCCTCACCGCCAAACGCTACACAATGTAATGGCACTTTGACTGCCACTGTTGATGTGGATACATCACGACATTTAATAACCCTGACGGGTGGCAGCATCGCGGCCAATAGTTCTTGCACCGTGACGGTTGGCACTAAAGCTGCTATCGGCGGTGTGTACGCAAACGTGACCGGTAATGTCACGTCAACTGAGGGGGGATCGGGGAATATCGCCTCTGATAACCTTACAGTTATTGCTCCACCATTAATTTCTAAGGTGTTTAATTTATCAACAATTACTAGAGGTGCTACCAGCACGTTAACCTTTACCGTTACAAATCCTGCTGAAAACACGGTTGCATTAACAGGTGTCAGTTTTACCGATACTTTTCCTGCAGGGGTTAAGGTAATTGAACCCCCAAATGTGGTTATTTCTCCTAACTGCGGAAGCCCAACATTTGCACCCGCTGCAAACGACACCACTTTGAGTTTTACCAATGGAACTATTCAACCGGAATCTACTGGTAACAATGTTTGTACTGTTCAGGTTGATGTGACAGCAGTAAATGGTGGTGTCTATAACAACATTACTGGAAAAGTGAATTCAACCAATGGCGGTCAAGGGAGCACGGCGGCTGCCACACTCACTGCGAATGGTGTTGGACTTTCACTATTAAAATCAACCTCAACTTCGTACTATACAGCCATTGGAAATACGATTGTATATAATTATCTTTTAACCAACACGGGCACAGCGGTTTTATATGCTCCATTTACGGTCAGTGATAACAAAATAACAGGTACTATCGATTGCGGCAATGGTGGCACAGTAACTTCGCTTGCCCCTGCGGCCACCACAACCTGTTCAGCGAACTATGCCGTTGTTTCAGGCGATATTACGACAAAATCAGTGACTAATACAGCAACAGCAACGGCCAAAGATGCCGAAACAGGGGGTGGAGATGTTTCTTCAAACAGCAGCAGCGTGACAGTCCCTTTTTCACGACTAACCCTTGATAAAACAACTGCAACAACGGGTTATCGTGCTGTCGGTGATCGGATTGATTACACCTATACCCTGACCAACACCGGTAACACAACCTTGTATTCCCCCTTTACCATTTTTGATGATCATTTTGCATCTTTTTCTTGTGGTAGTGCGACCGTTTTACCGCCGAGTGCTGTAACCTCATGTTCAAAAACCGGTACAAGCCGATACACCGTGACAGCAGGCGATGTGACCGCAGGGTCTGTTATAAATATTGCAACCGCCACAGCTAATGATGGCAGCACTGGCACAATCAATTCAAATTCTGATTCAGTTACGGTCTATGCAATCATCGGTCCGGTAATATCAAAATCTTTTTCGCCCAATCCTGTCGCGGTTGGCGGAACTTCTTTGTTAACATTTACTATTACTAATCCAAATTCAGTGTCTTCGTTAACAGGAGTAGCTTTTACTGATACCTTCCCGGAAGGAATGACGAAAGTTTCTGACCCTTCTGGAGCGCAATGTGGCGGCTCTGTCACCAGTACAGCCAATTCAATTACGCTTGCCAATGGTTTCATCATCCCCAGCGGATCATGTACGGTGACTATTCTGGTGTCAGCGGATGTACCAAAACAATATCCTAATGTGAGTGGTACAGTCTCCTCGACCAATGGAGGCAATGGTAACACTGCATCTGCTACCTTAACTGTACTGGATGCACCAACGATTTCTAAATCATTTACACCAGACGCCATTATTGAAAATGGAACAAGCACGCTTACTATCACCATTTCCAATCCAACTGGAAACACAGGCACTTTAACTGGTGTTGGTTTCACAGACAGTTTCCCCACCGGATTGAAGGTTAAAGACCCCCCAAATATTGTCTTTTCTGCCGGTTGTGGATCACCTACTTTTTCACCTGTTGCCAACGATGTTTCACTAACTTTTAGCGGCGGCACGATTGCTTCTGGTGGCACATGTGTGGTTTCTGTAGATGTGACGGCACCTTTTGGGGTTTATAACAACAACACTCAGGCAGTAACCTCTACCAATGGTGGCACGGGTGTCCCATCCAATGTGGCGACATTAACTGTCAGCGAAGCAGTGGATCTTTCAATCACCAAAACTGATGGAAAAGTTGCCAAGAACAAAGGGCAAGCAGTTATTTATACAATTGAAGTATTAAATGCAGGGCCAAGTGCTGCAAATGGTGCGACGGTTTATGACACTTTTCCATCGTCTTTAATTTCTCCCACCTGGACATGTGTGGCGGATACTGGTGCCACATGTGCCGCCAGTGGAAGCGGCAATATTCTGGATGTGGTCAATTTGCCTGCCGGGAAAAAAGTTACCTATACAGTCACGACCAGCATTGCTGCCAATGCAACCACGGATGTAAAAAATACTGCTTCGGTGGTTCCTCCATCTGGTTTGGTAGATTTAAATGAAGGGAATAATTCTAGTGTAGACGTAAATGGATTAAACGGATTAACCATTGCGAAAACGATCGATGAGGACGAAGGTTATTTTTTTGAAGAGGTTGGAGAGTTAGTTCACTATGCTTATAAGGTCACCAATTCTGGTACATCAACTTTAGTCGCTCCATTCATAGTTGTTGATGATAATGTTGATGCTGCAAATGGAGAAGTGGTGTGTGCTTCGGTTCCAACAACTTTAGCACCGGCAGGTTTCTTTACTTGTTCGGCAACCCATACTGTTACACAATCTGACCTGGATTCGAATTTTATTACGAACAATGTAACCGCCACTGCAAAAGATGGTGATGGTGATACTGTAACTTCAAATACGGCAACTAAAACGGTCAGCGCAAATCAAGGGCCGTTAATTGGGATTGCCAAAGAAGTCACCAAGATTGAAAAAGTAAGTGCAGGCACACACGATGTGACTATGACTATTTTGATCAAAAACTATGGAAATGTTACCCTCCATAACGTTTTGGTCACCGATAATTTGGCGAATACATTTCCGACGCCAACTACTTTTTCGGTTCAGTCTATTACTAGTACAGATACCACCTTGGTGTTAAATAACAATTCTGATGGAACACCAATCTTTAATGGAAGTTCGAATATTAACCTTTTGGGAGTTGGTAATACTCTTGAGGTTGGGCAGAGTAAGTCGTTCACGCTGGTTGTCAGGGTAATTCCAACCTCTAGTGGACCGTATTTGAATTCAGCGATTGCTTATGGTACAAGTCCCGCTAATCAAGTCGTCAATGATTTATCGCAATCCGGGTTAGATCCAGATCCCGCTCCACACGACTACGATCCAACGAATAATAATGAAGCTACGGGTGTTAATTTTGGTGCTCGCATCTTTGATCCTCCTTTTGGAATCAAAACACTGGATGCAAATCTACAACCGTATTTACAATGGACCATGGTTTGGATTAATGACACCAACATTGTTGGTGTTCATGCGGTTGTGCACGACCCAATTCCGATTTTTACTGAATATGTACCAGGACTAATAGACAGCGGTTATGGTGTTCCAAGTGGCGCTCCTGCAGGTTCAACTTCTCTAGGCGTCTCGTGTACAGCTACTGCGGGTTCAACTGCCACGACCACTACCTTATGCTATTACGAAGGCCCAACGGACACGTATCCACGGGGACAGATCATTTGGCAGGGCATACTTGGGCCTGACCTTGGAGTGGTTGATCCAAAAGACGCCAGAAACGCCATTTCGATTACTTTTGGGGTTAGAGTAAACGATAGTTTAGTGGTAAGTAATAATGCCTTTATTGACAGTGATCTCAATGGAGATGGAGATGTCGATGATGCGGGTGAAAGGTCTGTTGCTCTTGCTAGTTACGTCTGGGACATAACCCCTGCCAATTTGCCTGCTACAGGGTTCGCTCCAAATCAGGTTAGTCTTTTGCCAAAGCAAACCTCACTTTATAATGGGTTAGGGAATATTTGGCTTGAAGTTCCGAAATTGGGTCTGAAAATGCCCATTGTTGGTGTGCCAATGGAAGAAAATTTCTGGGACGTTTCATGGTTGGGGGATAAGGCAGGCTGGTTGGATGAAACGGCTTATCCAACGAGTTCTGGCAACTCGGTTATCACTGGCCATGTTTATCTCCCAAATGGCAAGCCAGGCCCATTTATTGATCTTAAAAAATTGGGTTGGAATGACATCATTACCATTCATGTCGGTGACAAGGAATTCAACTATCGTGTTCGGCAAGCCAAGCTGGTTAAACCAGATGATCTTACTGTACTGAAAAGTGAGTCTTCGAGTTGGATCACGCTTGTCACTTGCCAGGGTTATGATGAAGAGAGTGACAGCTATCTCTATCGGCAGGTGGTCAGGGCTGAATTGGTAGATGTAAAATAAAAAATTGATCACAAAAACTCCTCCTGTGCCACTTGCAGGAGGAGTTTTTGTCAATTTGATAACAGGTTTGATTGGCATCTTTTATCTATAAAAAATTTGTTTATCATTTAAACGCCGATAAACCAGTACGCCAATGACAAAATAAAGCAGCGAAAGCAGCAGGGATGTTCCAGTGCGAAAGCCAACTTCAGCCAGATTGGCTCCACCTGAAAGCACTTGTTGAAGCGCGAGCATGCTGTGTGATGCGGGAATGAAGTCAAACAAGTTGATTGGATGGTCTAGCAACGTGAATAATACCGGGGTAGGCATGGCAAAGAATGCCCCAGAAAGAAAAACCTGAATCATTGAAACAGCACTTCCTGTGTTGAGGGCATCGGTGTCTGTACGCATAAAACAACCCAGCAGCAATCCCATGCCCACCGAACTGAAAGCCAAAATGATGCCGAT
This sequence comes from uncultured Anaerolineaceae bacterium, assembly GCA_927443345.1. Classification (GTDB taxonomy): domain Bacteria; phylum Chloroflexota; class Anaerolineae; order Anaerolineales; family Anaerolineaceae; genus UBA6107. The sequence goes on from CAKMKJ010000054.1 coordinate 30,659, forward strand.
ACCCAAGGCCAGAAGTAAGGAACCACGATTTTGAAAACCCAGCGCCAGCGCAGCACCAAACATCAACAAAACCTGGATTGCAGCAACGACTAATTGGGATAGGCAAAGACCGCCCAGAAACTCGGCAGGACGCAGCAGACTCAGATCCAGGCGGCGCAGTGTACCCCAACGACGCTCACGTCCAATTAACATGGCAGTTTGTGGGATGATCAGCAGAATGGCGAAGACCATCATGCCGGGCACGTAGGCCTCAAATTCGCTCATCGGACGAGGGTGTGTCAAAGGTTTCACCTGAAGGATAAAACGATCGGGTTTACCTTGTTCCCTTTCCAACCAGGGGAGAATTACCGCTTCCAATTGTGTGCTGGCTTTAATGAAATTCATGTACAAAGCGTCACCGCGAATGGTGTAGTGCACCAACCCATCAGATTCTTCTTCCAAAATCAATAAGGCGGCCGCTCTGCGATCTTTCAATGCATTTTCGGCTTCTTCACGGCTGTTAATGGTGATTACTTCGAAATTAGGGCGGCCATCACTATAGACGGCAGTAGATACTTCCGCCAGAAGACCATCCGCTTTATTGGTATGAGAAAGTACTATGACAGGATACGTGGCAGTTTTTGGTGTGTGCCCATAACCTATATAGCATATCAGCATAAAGAAGGCGGGTAGTCCTAAAACAAAAACCAACAGAATCGGGTCTCGCATAGTTTCTACCAGGGTCTTCTTTGCAACCAGTAGAATGCGTTTGAGGTTCATTCGCGTAACCGCCTTCCGGTCAGTTGGATAAAGACATCTTCAAGTGTGTTCTGGCGGATTTTTACTTCTCCGGGGGCAAAACCGGCATTTATCAATCTTTCTAAAATGGAAGGCAGATGAGCAATTGAATTCAATGCACGTATATGCAGACTATGGCTGTTTTCTTCATATGTGACTTTATCTGCAAACCCAATCAATGCACGATTGGCAGTTTCAGCATCCGCGAGGCCGTTGGTCAAGCTGATTTCTAGAATATCACCATCACCCGTCTGAGCTTTGAGCGCCTGGGTGGTATCCAAGACTAACAATTGGCCGTGGTCAATTATTGCAACCCTGTCAGCCATCCGATCAGCTTCATCCATATTGTGGGTTGTGAGGATTACTGTTTTCTTGCGCGACAGCGATTGAATATATTCGCGGACTGAGACTCTGCTTTGTGGGTCAAGTCCGGCTTCAGGTTCATCCAGAACAATTATTTGTGGATCATGTACCAGTGCCATGGCGATATTTAAACGGCGCTGCATCCCACCCGAGAGTGTGCCGGCGCGTTTGTGGCTTTTTTCTTCAAGGTTAAGCTCTTGCAACAGTCGTTTAGCATTTTCGCGGGCTTTGCGTTCGGGCAGGTTGTACATTTGAGCAACAAAAATTAACTGCTCAAGACAAGTTAACTTAGACCAGAGAACAATATTTTGTGGGCAGACACCAACCATCGCCTTGGTTTCCGTACTGCCATTTGCAACTGCTTTTCCATGCAACAATACCAAACCTGAATCAGGCCGCAATAAGCCGCACAGCATATTGATGGTGGTTGTTTTGCCGGCCCCATTGGGGCCAAGAAAACCAAAGACTTCGCCTTCTTCCACCTTTAGCGAAAGGTCTTTTACAGCTTGAAGACCGTTATATGATTTAGAAAGATTTTGTGCTTCCAGAACGATGTTTGTCATAATAGTTCCTTCATTGTTGTTATCATTTAACGAGTTTCACTTAACACATTTCGTTGATAAAGCCATATTCCGATCACGATTATTACTAAAGACAGCAGTATCATCATTATCAGTTCATACCCCAGGCTGTTGATTCCTTGTCCATAAAGGACTACTTTGCTCATGGCTCGGGCAGCGTGAGTGGATGGCATAATGTCGTAGGGTTGAACCGATTGTCCGAATATGCTAAACCATTCAGCGATGGGCATGGGAAATATAGAGCCTGAAAGAAATACTAAAGGAACCATAAGGGCAGTGCCATATCCAGTGGCTTCGCCTTCATTTTTTGAAAAGGCAGCAGCTATGAATCCAGCGCCGGTGGCGCTTAACCCGGCCAAAACACCAATGCCTATTGCAAGTGGCAGGCTGCCGACAGGTTTAAAACCGACCAAGGCTGCCACCCCGAAGGTTATCGCCATTTGCACCAAAGAAAGGATCAATCCAGCCAGGGTAATTCCACCTAAATAATGGGCTGCACGGGCTTTGCTCAATCGAATGCGCTTTATTGTGCCGTCACTGCGTTCATGGGTAAGCAGCAATGCGTTTGTGATGACTCCGAATAAGACGCCGAAGATCACGATTCCTGGCATTCCAACCTGAAAATCATTCAACGTACCTGTATTTGGAAGAAACTCAATTTTTGTGGGGAGTTCTTGCTGCCATCCGGTGAGTTTGTCGGAGTAGATTTGCAGGAGTCCTCGTAAAAAACTCTGCGCAAAGGCATAGGTGTCATTTAATGGGTCACCCAACATTTCAATTTGCACTGGCTCAGGCTGATTTTTCAGAATGGCAGAACTGAATTTAGATGGCAGTGTCACCAGCATAGCCGCCTTGCCCTCATTCAGCATTATTTCAGCCTGTCTTGGAGAAAACCCCTCCATGACTGTAAAAGCAGCTTTGCCGTCAAATTCTGCTTCTCGCATGGCTTCAATAAACCCTGCACCGAGTTGACCTTCATCCTGATTGACGACCAAAACGGTCAGATAGCTGGCCATGCCGCTGCTTTGTCCATATGCAAAAGAATACATTAGAACCATCATTGAGGGAAACAACAAGTAGATCAGAATGAGCTGCGGGCTGCGCCATAATTCAAGCAGGGTTTTTCGAATAAAAATCAATGTTTTCATTAATTACCTCGAACAAAAAAAACCGTTTTCAAGAAAATCGAAAAAGCAGTTCAGGATGCGTTCTCTGCTCATTGTTACATCATGGAGTTGGTAGTATTCATTCAAATTTGGAAAAAGGACGGCATCACCAAGTGCGATCATGAGCGTATTAAGTAAGCGTGTTGCAGCTTCTAAATCTACTTCTGGATGAATCTCTCCTCGCTCACGAGCGGCCAGCAGAATCGCACGCATCATTCCTGTCAGGGCTGTGGCGATTGGGCGCACCACTTTTTCGCTTAGGCCTGGAGCATTTTGGTAGGCAGCTTGCCCGAACAGACGCACCATGCTTAGTTGTTCCTGTCCCCATTCGATACCGCCGCCCAGGTAGGCAGCCAGCCCTTCACGCAGCGGAATGGATGCGAGTTCAGCAGTGTAACTTTCGAAGAGGGCAACGGTTTGGCTGACCACCAGTTCCAGGGTAAATTCGAGCAGGTTTTCGCGGCTGCCAAAATACTGATAAAGTGAGCCAACGGCAACATTGCTGCGTGAAGCTACTTGTTTGATGTTCACATCTGCTGGCCCGTTTTCGGCGGCTTCATCCAGAATGGCAAGGATGATGGTTTGCTGCTTTTCCAGATCCAACCGGCGGAAAGTGCGTGTGATACAGCCTTTTTCTTCGGCTTCCTGTATAAAAGATGATAAATTAGTGAATATTATATTCATAAAATATGAACCTCAAGTTCATATTAAATCATAAAAATTATATTCTTGCAAGGGTTTTCCTTAAAAAATAACTGAAAGTAAAACATTATTGATTGTCTAAATTAGGTGTTGTTATCAAATATTCCACTATAATTCCATCTTTGGTGCAAAAATATTATGAAAGCCGGGTTTGAAGGATGACACAAAAGAGAACATTACAAGCGGTTTTATGGGATATGGACGGTGTGATCGTGGATACTTATGAAGGACATTTTGTTTCATGGAAACAAGCTTTGGATGAAGTGGGGCAATCTTATGATGAAGATACCTTTCGACATACCTTTGGCATGAACAATCGTTTGATCATGGCTACTGTGTTTGGCCGTGAGCTTGAAGAAGATTTAATCCAGAAGGTGAGTGATCGCAAAGAAGAGATTTTCAGGCGGGATATCAAGGGCAAGGTTCAAATGCTGCCCGGTGTGCCCCAATGGCTTGACCAATTCAAAGATATGAACTTGAAGCAGGCTGTGGCATCCTCAGCACCGCAAGCCAATATTGATGCATTACTGACTGAGCTAAAAATCAGAGATTATTTTCAGGCAGAAGCAGAAGGCGCGACGCTCAAAGGCAAGCCTGACCCCGCGGTCTTTCTGCTGGCAGCCAAACTGCTGGGCGTGGACCCAATCAACTGCCTGGTGATCGAAGATTCCATCGCCGGGGTGCAGGCGGCCAAAAGCGCCAGCTGTCAGTGTGTGGCGGTGCTGACCACCAACCCGGCTAGTTCCCTGACTCTGGCGGATTTAATCGTCAAGGATTTATCTTGTTTAACTATTGAGCTGGTAAACGCACTTTTTGATTAATCATTTGTATTTCTTATGTCTGTTGAAAACTACCCATAAATGACAAGCAGAGCCCCGCAGATTTTGAAATCCGCAGGGCTCTGCTTGTAACTATCTCAATCCGCTGTCTTTGATCAACCGCGGAACGATGGATTCCCAGCCGACCGCCATGAAGTGGATACCGCGCACGCCGGGCAGGGCTTTGACTTTATCAATCAGCTCAAGTGTGATCTGCACGGATTCCTCTTTGGGGTCGGCGGATGCTTCCATACGTTGGATGAGCCAATCGGGAATCTTGACGCCAGGCACCTGGCGCATGGCATAAGCTGCTTTGATGCTGCGTATAGGTGAAATACCTGCCAGGATGGGTACTCGCCGGGTGACCTCGCGGCGTTCAAGCGCTTCAAGATACTGTTGAAATCCATCATAATCATAGATCAAATTGGTCTGCATGAACTGTGCACCCGCATTGACTTTTTTCTCTTCGCGCATCGCCTGGATGAGCGGGGTGGAGGCGTAAGGGCTGCCTGCCGCACCGATAAAGACCTGCGGCGCGCACTTGATCTCGCGGCAATCTAAAAATTGGGCTTCATCGCGCATGCGGCGGATGATCCACATCGCCTGGATGGCGTCTATGTCCCAAATGTCCATGCGTCCGTTGGGGCCGGGGCCGAGCCGGGGATGGTCACCGGTCAAGCACAATATATTGCGGATGCCCAGTGCGCTCGCGCCCAGCACTTCGCCTTGCAGCCCCATACGTGTTCGGTCGCGGGCCGCGATCTGCAGCACCGGTTCGACGCCATTTTGCAGCGCAATAAGAGAACAAGCCAGTGACGACATGCGCGGGGTGGAGGAGGGGTTGTCGGTGAAATTGACTGCATCCACACACTCTTTGAGCATCAGGATCTTCTTGACCAGATCATCCGGGCTGGCAGAAAGGGGTGGTGCAATCTCTGCTGTGATGGCGAATTTGCCGTCACTCAAAAGCTGCTCAAGATGGGATACAGGCACGTGCAGCGGCGCAGGGTGGGGCAGAGAATCACCCTGCCACCAATCAGGCTGGCGGATTTCCTTGAAAAAATCATGCCATTTCTGTTTGCGGATTTCGGGAGTGCTGCGCATGTAGCGGCTAATGGCCTTGATGCCACCGTGTTTGCGCAGATTGTTCCACCCATCAGGCTGTGGGGAGGTGCCTACCTTATCCCAATCGAGGGGAGGGAGTACTTCCATTAATTCATCGAGGCGCCCGTACTTTTCGGCGCGTTCGTAGATCTTGTACCATACGCAGGGTCGGGTCTCGTCCACATAACAGTGTTCGGGGGTTGAGCCGCCGCAGGGTCCGTTGCGCAGCCCTTTGGGGCATTCCATGGGGCAGATCAGGGCGGTTTCTTGAAGGAGGCAGTTTCCACACATGCGGCAGCCAAAGAGGGCTCCCTTTATCGTCCGTTCGAGGGTCTCTTCAATTTTTTGGCCGACGGTGCGATTCTTGAATGGGTAATACGCCTGCTGCCAGCGTCTGGCGGGGGTAAAACCGGGCATGTGCGTCCTCCAGGATTCCGAATTGGACAATTATACAATACTTATCAATATGTCCGATTTTCTTAAATATCTTCTTGAAACCTTTCGCGGAGCCATTTCAAGGCATCTCCAGGGGTGCCGATTCGCAATCCGGCCCGAAGGGCGACTTGAGGGTTGTCTAGAAAATGTTTCGTGTTCAGAGTGACCAGAAATTCGGTTTTGGCATTCGCTGCTGCGACGAGAATGGGAACATCGGCAGGATGAGAAATCCAATCAAGGTGTTGCAAGACATCCATTTTTGATGGGTCGCGCACAATTTTGATTTGGGATTGCAGGATCATCTCTCGGGCATAATTCAAGATTTTAGGAATTTTTCGAGCGATGTTGCGCTCAATTTCAATGATGACCTGTTCTGAAATGGTGATCCTGATTTTTTTATCCTCTGACAAAAGTAAAAGTACCCTTGAAGAGCCTTGTGACGGGATAATACCTGCCATGAGGACACTGCTATCGAGAAATAGTTCAGGGATGGGCATAGCGGTCCTGGTAATAGCGTTCACGTTCCTCATCCAACCCATTAAGCAGTTCGTCAAGTGAGATGTTTTCTGCATCGAGAACCGTGGTTAATTTATCACCAAGACGCTTGATTTCAGAACGTTTCGGTGTCAACAAGAAGGAGCCATCTCCCATGTCAATCAAAGAAAAAACATCTCCCTCGTTGAGATCATATTTGTTGCGAAGATTAACCGGCAGGGTAATGCTTCCCTTGCTGCGAATTTGAATATTTGCCATCTGATATTCTCCTTATCCGAAAATCGGAAATGCAGAATAATTATACTCCAGAAGTGACATTTTAGCCAAAAAAATCTCTTGACAATCCGCCATTTTGATTTATACTAATACTGTAAGCTAACACCAGTAATTAAGAGGAAATATGTCACCAAGACCAAAAGGACGCACCATCAAGTCTGATTTACGCGAACGGATTATTGAGGCTGCCTGGGAACAGATTTCGCGAGAGGGTGCACCGGCACTCTCACTGCGTGCAATCGCGCGAGATTTAGACATTGCCGCTCCCTCCATCTATAACTACTTTGTCGACCGGGATGCACTGGTTACAGCATTGATCCTGGAAGCCTACGAATCGCTTGCTTTACACCAGAAAATGGCAAATGATGCGTTGCCAGTTCAAGACCTGCACGCCCGTCTGGTTTCAATTGGCAATGCTTATCGCGATTGGGCGGTGACTTATCCACAGCGCTATCTGCTGATTTTTGGCACACCCATCCCTGGCTATGTCGCTCCGTTGGAAACTATCGCGCCAATCGCTGCAAGGTCGCTTCACGCATTGATCAGTGTAGTCGAAAGTTTCCACCTTGCAGGAAGATTAAAGGTCGCTAATCTCGACGATCAGACCATTGCTGTATTGATCTGGACGCGAGTGCATGGGCTGGTTTTAGTAGAGATTACGAATAATTTGCCGCCGATCTCTCCAAGTGGCAGCCAACTATTTGAAATTGAGTTCAGGTTGATTGTTGATCAATTCTTTGTGGATTAATTTCTGTTTGGATGAAAAAAGGTTAGGAGAAAAATGTTACACAAAGTAATTGCACGTCGAGATTTATTGAAATTAGGCCTGGTTGCAGGCGGGGCAGTCTTACTCTCTGGCTGTCAGAAAGCAGTAAACATGGATTTTAGCACTTCTCAACTTCGCAGCTTTGATGCGTCCAATTCAAAAATGGTCGAGCTGGTTCGACTTGCAACGCTCGCTGCAAATGGACACAATACCCAACCCTGGAAGTTCAAGATCATTGGCGAAACGATAGAAATATATCCTGATACTTCTCGGCATCTGGCTGTGGTGGACCCTCAAGATAGAGAACAGTGGATTAGCCTGGGTTGCGCGTTGGAAAATTTGGTCATCGCGGCCAGGGCTACAGGATTTTTCAGTGAAATAAGATATCCCGATGATAAACAGAATTTTATCACCGTCAACTTATTACCTGACATAGCTGCAATTTCACCCTTGTTTGATGCCATTCAAGTGCGCCAGAGTACGCGTTCTGAGTATCGCCAAGTGCAATTATCCAGTGATCTAATTGACCAGATACATTCTGCATCAACAGAACAAGGTGTTAAGCTTAAATTCATTGAAGATATTGCAGAGACAGAACGTGTTATTGATTATCTCAATGCCGGAAACTTAACGCAATATTCAGACAAAGCATATATTGATGAATTAATCGCCTGGTTGCGGTTTAATAAGAAAGAAGCCGATGCAACCAGAGATGGATTGTATTCTAAATGTTCTGGAAATCCGTCTGTACCGCGCTTTTTGGGAGAGATGTTCGTTTCAGGCACCAAACCCCAAAGTCAGGCAAAAGCGGATGCCAAAAAGCTTCGCAGTTCTTCAGGCTCAATTATTTTTGCAACCGAAAATGACTCTTCAGAAGCATGGGTTCGCTGCGGACAGGCCTATGAACGCTTGTCGCTTCAACTGACAAGCCTTGATCTTAAGTCTGCCCTGCTCAATCAACCCATCGAAATCCCTGAACTGAGAGCTGAGTTCCAGACGGCAATGGGTTTGGGTGAAAATCACCCGCAGCTTCTTCTGCGATATGGCATTGCCGATGCAGTGCCTTATTCGCTGCGCAGGCCTGTGGATGAAGTATTAATTTGAGATAGGAAACGTAATGCATTTGATCTAATAAAATCAAACAGCCTTCGCCGTATTGAAGGCTGTTTTTGATCGAAAAATTAGCAATTTTAAATGGGATGGTTATTTTTCCACATTATCCATTTTTTGTAGCTTCCGGGCTTTCTTCTCCAACCATCCGCTTCCAAAGGTAAAGAAGATCATCCCTGCCAAACCGATCCAACCAGTCCAATCACCAAGACGAGAATTGAGTGTTCCCAACCCATTTCCTAATTGCACTTCTGCAACCAGGGTTGCCTCGCCGCCTTCTGGAAAACTGGACAATGCCAGAATGTGCCCAAATGGATCAATGATGGCTGAGTTATAACCGCCATCGGCTTTGATCATGGCAACACGATTTTCGATGGCACGAAAAACAACGTGGCTGTAGTGTTTGTCAGCGATTGAGCCCCAATCATTGGAAGGAACAGCAATCAGTTGGGCACCTTGTCGTACCATTTTTCGGGTGGTGTCAGTGTAATCCAAGTCGTAGCAGATGATGGTTGCAAGTTTGCCAATAGTAGTATCGTAAACCGGATAGGTTCCGCGGCTCAAGCTGGTTTCTCCGCCAAACGTTACAGGGTGATCTTTTCCAAACACTCCCAGGAAATTGCCTTGCGGATCTATCACCGTGGCTTCATTGCGGAAACCATTGTCCATAATTACAACATACCCGATGGCTAAATAAGTGTTAGTCTCCTGAGCCAACATGGCAAAATCAATCTGGGAAGAATCGACCTGCGGATCCCACAATAAAGCACCTTCTGGCCAAACGATGACCTTTGCGCCATCATTTGCGGCAGATTGAGTCTGTTCCACCATTCTGCTGCGAATGGAGGCAGCTTTTTCAACCAGGCTCTGATTCGCAGTGATAATGGGTGACACAGCCGGTTGAATGGCAGCTACTTTAATTGTTGATGTAGTATTAGGCAGATTGTATTGCACCAGGCTGACCGCTATCCAAACACTAAAGATTGCAGCGGCAGACAGCACCCATCGTTTTGCAAGTGGGAAAGACATGGATACTTCATCAATTGAAAATGACCACTTCTTATCGAGAAGCGCAATCACGAGCATGGCAAGTGACAAATTGATGAGCATAATCAACATCCCTAGACCGATTATCCCAAAAATGCTGACTGGCTGAATAAGCCATAGTTGTCGATAAAGTGGGTATGCAGCAAAAGCCCAGGTTCCCGCAATCGGGATAAAGAGACGAATCATTTCACTGCCTGCCCAACTGACGATTCCAGATGGAACAAACCAACGAAAACCCGTGTTGTTGTGAAATTTTCGCAAGCTGGATTCTGTTAAGAAGCTAAGAATTCCAACCGCCAAAGGCAGCCAGACCATAAAGCTGCCTGTTGGTGCAAAGACGGGGCCAAGGTAGCCTTGCAGCCAGACAAATATCGCCACTGCGGAAGCTAACGACGAGAGTCGTTTTGGCATGATGCGAAATTGTGCCACCTGCAAGGGAATCCAGCCAAAGAAAATTAATGGCCAGATTTCATAGGGGGGAAAAGCTAAAACAAAAGCCAAGCCGCTCAAGATGCTCAATACTAAACCAATAAAAATTCGAAGCGGGGTTGTTAGCTTAACAGAATTAACATTTTTCATTTTTTCTCCATCAATTTTAAATTGAATTTGTTTACTTAGAGGAGTCCCCTAAAGTAGGAAGTGTGTAATTGTGATTTTCTATGGCATGAATAACTTTTGTCAGCCATTGAACCTGGCCGATGGTTTGGGCGACCCCAAAATCAGCAGTCAACATCCAAAAAAATTGATCGCGTGGGTCATCTTCTTTCATTTTTTCGCGATTATCATCTGGGATTTCTGTAAATGCCTGCAGGCGCTGCTGGTAACCAGCAAGAAGGGTTCTCAAGTTGGTCAGTATTTTTTCATCCGTCATTTGTCCAGCAAAAAATAGTTGAATCAACCATGCTATTCTTGTTTCACTATGGGGTTGAGGGGTTTCCAACCACCCCAAGAATTCATTTTGACCTTTTACGGTAATGGTATAAACCTTCCTTGGCGGTCGAGTTTCCTGAGAAATGGTCTCAACGGACAGCCAGCCATCAGCTTCCATGCGAAATAGTGTTTTATATATTTGAGATTGAACCGCTGGCCAGAAATGATTGATTGAAATATCGATCATTTTTTTTAATTCATATCCAGTCATTGGTTCATAATTTAACAAGCCAAGTATTGCATGCTCAAGCGACATATCAATATCCTCATAGTTATATATAACACAATAGATATATTACCATGAGATTATAATATGTCAATAGCTTTTATGAATTGAATAAATTGAAGAGTATAAAAATATTGAATATTGGTCCAAAGAGAAATTGATTGCAAATATTCTGATTCTGTGGGTACATATTATTTGAAGTAACCGATGTTCCTGCACTGGCGTAAAACCCAGACTACTTGTTATCGAGAAAAACGTTAAAAGGTTAAAGATACTTTATTGGCTAATATTATTGTTTGGAACATGTTTTGCGCCATGCATCCAGCTCAAGGTTCTTTTGCAGCAGTGTCATTGAAGAATCTCTGGCAGTGGAACAATAATCCTCAATCCTCGTATATTCAATCACAAAAACAGTTTTCTTGGCTTCTATAAAAGGCTTGGCTTGATTGCACCATCCCTGGTTGAAACAACTTTCAAGGATCAAAAAATCATACCAGGGTTCAAGCTCGCCAATTTGATCAGGATTATTCTTGAGCCCAGCAGCCAGACTTCTTTTATGGGCGGCATCCGCCAGCCATCGGTTGAATTTCAATTGATCTGAGGCTGTCAAATCAAAACCTGTTTCATTCTGATAGCCATCCACATTGTCAAACTCAACACCGTTAAACCCTTTTGATTGACACAGGTCAAGCCGGGCTTCCAGGATGGGGGCAAGCGCTTCCAGATCGCGGATATCCAACCAGTTTTCGCCTGGCCATCCCTGATATGCTTTGCCAACGATATCAGGTGGATATAAATCAACATCCAGGCGCCAATCTTCAACGGCACCAGCATTGATGTAACAAATCACATATTTACCTTTTTGATGCAGTTGTTGAACAACGGCAGACTCGGTATCAAAAGCATCCAGTTCAAAGACATCCGCTTCAACATCAAGGTCTAACTCGCCGCTAAATTGAATTTGAAAGCTCATACCGGGAAGCGGAATCCATAGGTCATTTTTTAACGCAGGAGTAACAATGATAGTTTGATTATTTTGGATGGTATTAAATGAACAACCTACCAAAGAGAGTGAAAAAATCAGGATACATGCTAGAAGAATGAAATGTTTCAATTTTTAGGTTTCCGTTTTTTATGCAATCCGACAAGGTTGAACATAAAGCTAAAAAAAGTAGTGAGGAAAGTTAAAAGAAAGAAGAGAATGAAGATGTAAAAGGGCAGGTTGACGAGAGCGGTATACCGTCCTTCCGGGTTTTCTTGGGCGAGGTAGAGCACCCAGATCCAACCCGCCAGAGACAATAGTATCTGAATGCCATGTAGGAACATAAAGAGACGATAAAACCAGGCATTAACCTTCAAAGGTTTTTGACTCAAAAAATTAAAAAGACCCGTAAAAATAACAAATGCTGGATAACACACCCAGGAGAATTTTGCTTGAGTACCAAATATATAAATGGAAAGTCCCAAAAATCCAACAGCCATTAACCCTAACAAGATGCTGATTTTCTCACTTTTTCCGCGCAGGGCTTCAATCAGGTTGAGGCTGTTGTTAGTTACCATAAAAGCATCCTTTCAAGTGTGTTAACATAATTATATCCAGTACGAGTACATTCAAGTCGGTTGATAAGTTATACTTAACCAAATCATCCTTTTTTGAGGAGTTCATTTTGACGACCCCTGAGCTTCAATCCAATAAACCGTTGCTAACACGTTCAGTTTGGGTAAGTTTATTACTATTAGGTCTGGCAGGTCAACTGGCCTGGGCTGTTGAAAACCAATACTTTAATACTTTTATGTATGACAATATCACACCTGATCCGCAGGCAGTTTCGTGGATGGTGGCAATAACTGCAATTGTTTCAACCGTTGCAACCATCACGATGGGAACTTTAAGTGACCGCACCCGCACGCGCTGGGGAAGGCGCAGACCCTATATCTTTATCGGTTATATTGTTTGGGGTCTGCTAACTGCAGCATTCCCGTTGGCCGCCAAATTTGAACCTGTTGCGGTGGGAGTTTTCATTGCTATTTTATTTGACAGCGTACTTTCGTTTTTTGCAGCCAGCGCTTCTGACGGGGCATTAAGCGCCTATATCACAGATGTAACCACTGAAACCAATCGAGGCAGGGTAGTGGGCGCTTTGGAAATAATGAAGTGGGTTGCTTTTTTGGTGATCTACGGGGGCGCCGGCATTATCATCCAGGCTGTGGGATATTACTGGTTCTTCTATATCATCGGCGGTATTGCTGCGCTGATTGGTTTGATCTGTACGCCTATGCTGAAAGAAAGTATCCTGCCCAATAAACCAGAAGGAAGGTTCTGGCAGAAAATTGCCGATACTTTTCAACTCTCCAGTCTGCGCCAGAATAAAGACTTCTTTAAATTAATGATTTCATTGACCTTGTTCATGATCGGGATTAATGTATTCTTTCCTTATTTGATGATCTACTTGCAGCATCACATTCAGCTTTCAATCATGAATTCCTCTTTGGTAGTCGGCGTCTGCATCCTGGTAGGCGGCATAGGTGCAGCTTATCCAATCGGTTTGTTGGTGGACCGCTGGGGGCGAAAGCCGGTGGCGCTGCTTTCAGTCGTGTTGGAGGCAATCGGTTTAACAGTATTTTCAGTTTCTCAAACCGTACCCATGTTGATCGTTGGCGGCATACTTTGGCTGGCACCATTTGCCGCCTGGACTATTGCAACCTCCACCTGGGCGCGGGATCTCTTTCCTGAAGAAAAACGTGGACAATTTGCCGGTTATTATGTTTTATTCAATGTGGCGTTCACGATGATCCCTGGCCCTTTGCTTGGTGGTTGGCTGGCTTCCACTTTTGGCAACCCTATCATGCTGGATGGCAAAGCTGGTTTTGTTCCTCCCCCGCTGCTTTTTCAGGTTGCCGGGCTGATGGTGCTGATGGCGATCATACCGATATTGACGATTAAAACCCGTCCGCAAGTCACCGCCCTTCAGTGCGGGTGAAAAGGCGGGTTTATCGGTTTTGGCTTTAGCCGAATTGTTCAATTTTGTTAAAGAGAACGTTTGTTCGTCTAAAGAGTGTAAAATTAGGCAAAAATGATAAAAACCTTTCAGTACCGCATTTACCCGTTCACTTCACAGCGCAAAACGATGGAATCCACCATCGAGACTTGCAGGCGTTTCTATAACGACTGCCTTGCCGAGCGCAAAGAAGCGTATTATGAACGTGGCGAAAGCATTGGAAAGTTCTCCCAACTCCGCAAAGTCAAAACGTTAAAAGAAACCAACCCATACGCCACAAAAATCCATTCTCATGTTTTGCAGGTTGCTGTTGCCGATTTGGATAAGGCTTTTCAGGCTTTCTTCCGAAGGGCAAAAGCTGGTGAAAAAGCGGGTTATCCAAGATTCAAGGGGAAAGACCGTTTTGATTCTTTTGGATTCAAGGAATATGGCAACGGATTCAAGGTGGATGGCAGGCGACTAAAGCTGTCGGGTATCGGGCGGGTTGCGATTCGCTGGCACAGACCACTTGAAGGTGAAATTAAAACACTACGAATCGCCCGAAAAGCGGGTAAGTGGTACGCTTCATTCTCTTGCGAAATCGCTGAAAAGCCTTTGCCACCAACAGGGTGTGCAGTTGGTATTGATGTTGGAATCAGTTCTTTGATTGCCACCAGCGATGGTGAGCTTGTTGAAAATCCAAAGTGGTATAGGGATGGACAGGCGAAACTGCGTGTTTTACAGCGAACCGTTTCCCGTAGAAAGAAAGGCGGAAGCAACCGCAGACAAGCCGTCCATGCACTCCAAGTCTACCATGAACGCATCGCCAATCAGCGCAACGACTTTTTGAACAAGTTGGCTAACGAACTGGTCGTGAATAACGACCTTATCGCCATCGAAGATTTACAAATCACAAATATGGTCAAAAATCACTGCCTTTCCAAGAGCATCTTGGATGGTGGTTGGGGCTACTTTGCAAAAAGACTTTTCGACAAAGCGGTAGAAGCTGGTCGGGATGTCGTGCGGGTAAACCCTGCCTACACATCTAAAACCTGTTCTGGTTGTGGCACAATTTTTGAAAATATGGATTTGTCGGTTCGTCGGATTGATTGTGATTGCGGGTTGTCGATGAACAGGGACGTGAACGCCGCAGTCAATATTTTAAAAAGAGCATTACAAAACCGGGTCGGACAGACCCGTTGGGAGTTAACGTGGGCGGTTGCGCCGTGCGTTTCCCAAGAAGCTCCCGCCCTTTAGGGCGTGGAGAGTGTCACGATTAAAACTAAGAAAAGTCAGTGAGGTGACTGGATGCCTGCGATCCCTGAATTTGTTTTGCGCAAACTTTATGTGCCTGATAGTTTAACAAGTACTGATGGTGGATTCACATTTGAGCTAAACAATACTTTTGCTCCTGTGACACTAACGGGTTTATCTCTGACTTTGGATGAAATCTTGTGTAATACAGGGTTGATCTCAATTTCTATCCCCGGACATGCTGAAATTGCGGTGGGTGGAATCAGTGACGATCATCCGTTCAATCTGGCGGTTAATGTGGTTGTAAAAGTGCATGTAGCCTGCCAGGCGCCTCGAATACAAATGGTCATCAGGGTTGACACTCGTGAAGCCGGTACCCTTCAATTTGCTATCGCGCCTAAACACACCGAATCAGCTGTTTTGGACAATAAACAAAAAAAAGCAAGTCTATTTACTCGTTTAAATCGCAAAGTTAAGTATGTGAATCATGTTTTTCATGTTCAACAAGATGCACAACACCCTCAATATCATTTTGCGCCTCCTGCCAATTGGATGAACGATCCCAATGGACTGATTTTCTGGAAGGGCAATGTGCACCTTTTTTATCAGTACAATCCCTTTGAAGCAGAGTGGGGCAACATCCACTGGGGGCATGCTGTATCCAAAGATATGCTGCATTGGAAGCATCTGCCGATTGCTTTATGGCCGGATGCAAAAGGAGCAGATGCCGGCGGTTGTTACTCTGGCTGTATGGTAAATAATAATGGAACCCCCACCATCATATACACGGGGGTTTTTCCTGAAATGCAATGTTTAGCCACCAGTCCGGCAGATGATCTGTTGTATTGGCAAAAACGACCACAACCAGTGATCGATGCACCTCCATCAGATTTACAGTTGGAGGGTTTTCGTGATCCCTGTGTTTGGCAGGGTACCGGCGGAGAATGGAGCATGGTGCTGGGCACCGGGGTGACTGGTGTCGGTGGGGCAGTGCTGCTTTATCGCTCTAAAGATCTCATTGATTGGCAGTATATGGGCATTCTTTATAATGGCAACATGCACCAGCGTGAAGGGTTGTCAACGGGTACGATGTGGGAATGTCCATCTTTCTTTCCTTTGGGAGATAAATGGGTATTGATCATTTCGGTTTGTGGTCTGCAAGGCCCCATGTATACGATATATTACACAGGTCAGTATCTCGTTGATCGTTTCATTCCAGATGGACCACCACGCTTGTTGGATAATGGTGAAGGGGGGTGTCTCTATGCACCACAAACATTTGTGGATCGGAAAAGCAGGCGTGTATTGATTGGCTGGCTGCGAGAAGCTCGCAGCGTCGCAGACCAGGTTAATGCCGGGTGGAGCGGCGCCATGTCACTGCCTCGTTTATTGTTTTTGTCGAAAAACGGTGAATTGTGCAGTACCCCGATGATTGAAACGGAATCGCTGCGAGACCAGCATGAGATGCTTTTAAAGCCGAATCAGCTTTCTGAAGTGGTGCGCGGAGCGAGTATGGAAATCGTTATTCGCATTCCACCGGATACTGAAAAATGGAGTGGTGTACATTTGGCTCTGCCTGGTGGACAGGATGAAGTCGAAGGTATCTTAATTGGATATGATTGTATCAACAGCGCAGTGGTTGTGGATTGCCGGCATGCGGGTGGCGTGATCAGTGCCATGCCAATAAAGAGTTCTGGTTTTCAAGACCAACTGCTGCATGTATTTGTCGATGGATCAGTGATTGAAGTCTTTGTTGAAGATCAGTTGCCCATTTCTGCGCGTTTCTATGTCTCAAAGCCGCAAGCTATGCGAGTTCGTTTGGTGGGTGATGCTTCTGTGGAATTGTGGAAATTAAAATTGTAATGAGCGTTTTGAGGTCATTATAACTTTAAGTTATTTCTCCATTCCTTTATGGATTGATTGAGGCAGAACTACCAGATAATTTCAATTTCATATTGTTGAAATGATTCATCTCGTGTCACGATAGGCATGCATTCCGCTTGGCTTTGTGCTATTAACATGTGGTCAAATGGATCATTATGGTATGGGAATAATTCATAGACGCGCAGAGCATGGCTAGTTTGAATTGGCAAATGACGAAAACGATACAGACTCAGACGATGCGTAATATATTGCGCTGGTGCCTCCGGCAAAACAAGTTTTCCTTTCGTAGTCTTAATGACTATTTCCCATACGCTAGCTGCGGAAAGAAAGACCTCATTTTGCCCATCAGAGATGACCTCTCTGGCGCGTAACGACAATTGAGCATCATCGGTGTTCCACCAAAGAAAGGTATGGGTATCTATGAGTACTTTCATAAATCAAACTCGGGGAGTGGTTCATCGAAATCGGGCAGTATGATTACTTTGCCCTTGTCAATCCCCGGAACACGAGGGGATAGATCTTCTGCTACAAACGGCAAAATACGTGCCACGGGTTTTCCTGCTTTGGCAATCACAATATCTTCGCCTTTTAAAACGCGGTCAAGCAGATTTGAAAAATGGGTTTTTGCTTCATGGATATTATAAATTGTCATTTTTACCTCATTCATAATTATAGACTAAGCAGTAGGCTAAGTCAAATAATAATTTATCAATAACAGCATAATAATTGGAATATTCCAATGTCAATAAAAATCAAAATAAACCGAGTTAGGGGGTAGATACTATAACTGACATTTCCCTGCTTTAGGCATGGGGAGTGTCAGTTATAACAATTTATAAATTTAAAATCCTGATGGAAGAATATCACTTATAATTTAATCATCCTTTACTATCGAGCGTGTATGTTACCAAAAATCTCAATCATTATTCCGACGTTGAACCAGGCAAAATTTATCGAAGAAACGATACGTAGCGTACTAGACCAAAACTATCCAAATTTAGAACTTATCGTATTGGATGGCGGCTCAACAGATGGCACGCTGGAAATACTACAAAAATATGATGACTCGCTAACCTGGATCAGTGAACCTGATAAGGGTCAAGTGGATGCGATTAACAAAGGTTTGAGGATGGTAACTGGTGATGTGGTTGCTTTTTTGAATTCTGATGATCTCTATACGCCAACTACATTAATGACTGTGGGCAAGTATTTTTCTGATCATCCACAGGCTAATATTGTAACCGGGAAATGCATAAATATTGATCAAAACGGGGTAGAAACGCGTTCTTTGATCAAGTTTTACAAGAATTTTTGGCTCAAGTTGGGAATTGATAGTTGTCTGACGGTTATGGATTATGTGTCGCAACCCTCAACCTTTTGGCGAACTGAGTTAATTCATTCGATTGGTTTCTTTGATGAACAATTCCACAATGCAATGGATTATGATTATTGGCTGAGGGTTTCACAAAAATACAAGCTAAAGTATATTGATCAATACCTGTCCAAATTTCGGATTTACCCATCGTCTATTACCAGCTCAAATTCTCGGGCACAGTATGATGATGAATTAAGGGTGGCATCTTGGTATTGCACCCCAGTTCAATTGTTTATTCACAAAATTCATGCTGAAATTTCATGTTGGATCTATGAAAATATATTGAATCGAAAGTAATTAGTCATGAAACCAACAAATAAAACAACATTTTTTTATCCTGAAATCTTTTTCACACTCATTATCTTGGTTACGGGTTTTATCCTGATTGTTATCACACCTATGGGGGCAAATAATGATGAAGAGACCTATACTGCTAGGATCTTTGAAATGTCGCTAGGCAATCTGATGCCCAATTCATTTCTTGGCGAAGGCCGCAACTATCCAACAGCACTAATTTCAAATTCCTATCGACAAGATGTCAATTTATGGCCTATCGACGTGGCTACGTGGGTTGAACAAGCTAAGGTAAGGATCAATTGGAATAATCGGGATTTTGACAGCCTGATAAATTATAAAACAAGAGCGGTGTACTTTCCAACCTTATTTCTATTTCAAGCTCCTGTCATGCGTATAATGGGACCTCGACTTGATATTCCTGTTGTCTTTATTTATTATGCAATTCGATTTTCATATCTACTCATTTATATTTTGTTGGTTTATCTCGCTTTAAGAATAATTCCTTTTGGCAAATGGCTGCTCGGAGCGATTGCTGTTGCACCTATAAGCCTTATAACTGCATCTTCCATCTCTCCTGACCCGATTATTTTTGGGATTTGTTTTCTGTTCATAGCCTGGATTTTGTTCTTGACAAATCAACAGGCTATTCATTTATCCACAAAGCAACTCGTTATAACCTGCGGGCTTATCCTTGCGGTTTGTACATTAAAACCCAACTATATTTTCTTATTATTCCTACTCTTCGTATTCCCATATAAAGGTTTTCTAATTAGAAGAGATGTTGTCATTTTGCTATTTGCCTGCCTAGTTGGGATAGGGATTTCCCTGGGGTGGAATTATCTGGCATCGCGGATTGTAATCAGTCAGTTAGACTTGGCGAGTGATTCCACGACGCAATTCTGGTCTCTGTTTTCTGAGCCCCTGATTTTTATTAGGTCTTTAGGGTTACTGTATCAAATTCCCCTAGAAAGGGAAAAGAGAGATTAGCGATCATGTATGTACCGGTGAAATAACCTAACCCAACTAGGCAGGCAAATAGCAAAATGACAACATCTCTTCTAATTAGAAAACCTTTATATGGGAATACGAAGAGTAGGAATAATAAGAAAATATAGTTGGGTTTTAATGTACAAACCGCAAG
>CAKMKJ010000055.1 GCA_927443345.1 uncultured Anaerolineaceae bacterium
ATAGTGATTGCATTGTCAGCTTGCACGACACCGCCTGCCGCTCAACCAACGGCACAAGCCACGGCTATTCCAGAAATCGTTGCCACAGAAGCTGCCACCGAAGCAGTTGCAGCCGTTGAACCCACAGCAACCATCGCACCCACAGCCACACTTGAACCTACTGCCACCGCAATTGTGGAAGCCACTGCCACCGCCGAAGTTGCAGACGCAACACCAACAACAGATATGGTTACTGCTGCCGGAAACGTGGTCATCTCTCTGGCCAAAAACACGATCTGCCGCACCGGACCCTCCACCAACTACCCATCCGTGGCATCCATCCCCGCCGGCCAGCAAGTTAACGCGATTGGAAAGCTAGAAAACAGCACCAGCTATACTTATATTGAAAACCCCTCAGTAGCAGGCAGTTATTGCTGGGTCTTCAGCGAAGGGGCAACTATTCTAGGCAAGCAAACGGATTTGAAGATCATCAAACCGCTGCCCTCACCCACCCCTGACACAAAGGCTAACTTTAGCGTAACCTATTCAGGCATCCAGCAATGTGTTGGCGGCGATTACTCTTTCAATATGGTAGTAGCGAACACAAACGAACAGATATGGGAATCCATCAGCATCTACATCGTGGATGCCAACACCAAGATCGCCACCAAATACTCAAGCGATCATTTTGAAGGTTGGAGCAATTGCCACGTGGATTGGTATCAAGATGACCTCACTGAGGGTGAACATGCCTTTATCAGTCCTTTTAATCCCGGTCACTTTGACTACAACCCCAAGGGCGGCACATTCTTCATCCGGGTCAAGTTATGCTCAGAAGAAGGACTCAAAGGCATTTGTATGAATAAAGAAATCAAGGTTTTGCCTTAGTCCAAACGCGTTATCAGACCTAAAAATTAATAAAACCTCCGCAGACAACAATCCGCGGAGGTTTTTTGTCACATTTTGATTATCCCAAATCGGTGCCGTGTTTGCGAAACTGGGTTTTATAAAGCTGAGCGTATAAGCCTTTTTGGGTCAGCAATTCGGAGTGGGTGCCTTTTTCAAGCACCTGTCCGCGGTCAATCACCAAAATCTGATCGGCGGCTAATATAGTACTCAGGCGGTGCGCAATGACGATGCTGGTTCGTTCTGCCATCACCCGATTGAGCGCTTCTTGAATAAGTGCCTCAGATTCACTATCCAGGCTGCTTGTGGCTTCATCCAATACCAGAATGCGCGGGTTCTTCAGAATCACACGCGCCAGGGCAATGCGCTGTTTTTCACCGCCGCTGAGCCGATAGCCGCGTTCAACCACCACTGTATCATACCCATCAGGCAAGTCGTTTATAAAATCGTGAATATTAGCTGTCTTGCAGGCCGCTTCAATTTCATCCTGACGGGCATCCAGCTTTGAATACAGCAGGTTGGTGCGGATGGTGTCATGAAAAAGATAAGTCTCCTGGGTGACCATGCCAATTTGATCAGCGAGAGCATCCAGCTTGAGGTCGCGCAAGTCGACCCCGTCTAGGCGGATGCTGCCTGATGTGGGATCGTACAATCGTGGGATGAGATAGGTCAGTGTAGTCTTGCCTGCCCCGCTGGGGCCGACCAGCGCCACCAGGCTGCCGGGTTCCACACAAAAACTAACATGTTCCAGCGCGTTGCCGCGTGCCTGGCTGTGATGACCTTCTTCCGCGTTCCCAACCGGGCTGGTTCCAGAAAGTGCTGTTGTGATGGATTCTGTGCTGTCATATCGGCGCACGTCGCTCAACAAATGTTCATCACCAGCCTGGTAGGTGAAAGTGACATCATCAAAATCTATCTGCCCTTTCACAGACTGTGGTGTTGTGGCATCAGGTTTCTCTTCAATATCCAGCGGCATATCAACCACTTCAAATACACGCTCAAAACTGACCACTGAAGTAGCAAAATCCATCGGAGCATTTGCCAGACTGAACAATGCACCGTAAAGGCTGCCAAGATATGACCCAAACGCCACAATGGTGCCCACGGTGAATAATCCACTGATCACAAAATAGCCGCCAAAACCGTAAACCAAAGCCGTGCCCACCGCACTGAGTAATCCGATAATGGCCATAAAAATGGAGCCAACATAAGCCCGTTCAATGCCCTGATTTCTGACCTGTTTTGCCCTTTCACCAAATCGATCCACTTCCAGCATCCGTCTGCCAAAAAGCTTCACCAATAATGCGCCGCCGATGTTGAGGGTTTCATGCATCATGGCATTCATCTGCGCGTTGGCTTCCATTTGTGCACGTACAATATCACGCATACGGTTGGCAAGTTTTCTTACTGCCAAAATGAAAAGCGGTGCAATGATGATACTGATCAGGGTTAGACGCCATTCAAAGGTGAACATCACGACAAGGGTTGCAATCATCTGGATGATATTCGTTAAGATATTCACGAAGGTGCTGCTGATGGCATTTTGTGCGCCAACAACATCATTATTTAGACGGCTCATTAATTCGCCGACCTTGGTGTTGGTGAAGAAACGCAAAGACATGCGTTGAAGGCCAGAATAGAGTGTCATACGCAGATCGTAGATCACACCCTCTCCCACAGCCGCACTCATCCGTCTTTGAATGACATTGAAAGCGCTGTTCATCACCGGAATCATAAATAAGGCCAAAGCCAGCCAAATCAACCCTTTTAAATCCCCGGCCGGGATGGTTTTATCGATCAATTGCCTGACCACAATCGGCGATAGCAATGAAAGAGCCGTGCTGATCAATATCAGCGCCAACATACCCAGTAATGTTCCCATATAAGGTTTTGCATATTGAAACACCCGTTTCAACAATTCCCAAGAAACGTGCGGGAGTTCATCTGGCGCATTTGCCAAACTCTTCATCATGTGACCGCGCATAAAAATTCACCTCATTTAATAGAAAGTCAATTTCATTATATTCCTGCTTGGCGTGAAATAGTCTTAATTCGCCGGATCCCCAAGCGGCACTTGGGGATCCGTGTTGTTGCTAATGAGGAGAAGATGTGTTTTTGTTTAAAAATGGATTATGAAGGATTTATCAAGAATAGGCGTAGTTATTTCGATGTCTCTCCTTAGCTGCACTCACCCAAATCACATAACCCATTGCCGTCAGTATCAGAATATCTGCCGCAATCGCCGGGGAAAGAACAATGTTTTCGTTTCGGGCAGGTAGCGTAACAAACCAGGCTGTTTTGTGCAACCGGCGCACTGGTCGCAGTTGGGAAGACTGTGGGTTGGGTCGTCTCGGTCTGGACGGAAGTTTGCCCTTCAGTGGATGCCGTGGTGGCTGCCTGAGTCTGCGCGGCGGCGGCCGTCGGCTGAGTCTGTGATGTCTCCATGTTGGTTGTTGATTCTGCGTTTTGTGTAACTGCTGAAGAGGCTTCAACCTTCTTGAGCGAAGGCAGCACATTGCTGATTGCAAGGGCAGACCCCAAACCAACCACACCCATGGTCACCAAAAAATCTCTGCGGCTGACGGCTGAGGTTTGAGGCAAAGCGGTCAGCACCTGTGGCGCAAGTCCTGGCATGGGTGCGGGTTTGAAGATTTTTACCGCGGTTTTCACTATCCAGCGCCAGTGCAGCCCTATCTTGAGAACAACCAATGATAATGTTGTTATAGATGAATAAATGTGAATATCCAACCAGACCTCATAATTGGTGAGGTTTAGGTTAAACCAGGTTGAGATGACCAATCCGGTTTCAATGATCAAAACAAACCCATAAAGCAAAAGTCCATCAATCAGGGCATAAACCCTTGCCCGGCCTGAAGTCTTGTTGAAAAATTTTGATAAAACACATTTAACCCAATCCCAATGGTTGACCAGGTGGAAAGTGATGCCCACGAATACCGCAACGCCAAGCCATTGATGCACTGCAAGCCCGGTCAGATTGAGAAAAAAGGCGGCTAGAAACCCCAAAAGGATGATCAAGTCGAGGAGCCAATTAGATTTTTGTTTTTTCATATTCTTTTTAACCTGTAAGCCGATAATATGATTGATACTCATAGGATAAAGGAAACTTGTGAATAAATTGTGTAGATTTGGTTGAAATACATTATTAAATTGTGATGTCATGAATAAGTATTTATTGCTAGTAATTGGGTAAAATTATCGTTATCTCGATTTCATCAGGATGTAATTATTGTGGCTTATAAATTGTTTATCTTTGACTTTGACGGTACGCTGGCAAATTCCTTCCCCTGGGTGGTAGCCATTCTGGACGAACTGGCAGAAAAATTCAACGCAAAACCGGTTGATCATTCCAGGTTAGAAGAATTAAAAAACTATCCACCGCGGAAGATCATGAAAATGCATAACGTCTCGATCTGGAAGCTGCCAGCCATTCTCAGGTTTACCCGCTCACGAATGAAGACTAACAGCGAGAGCATCCGCTGTTTTGAGGGTGTTGAATCCATGTTGCAAAAGCTGAAGGAAAACGACATCCGCATGGCTTTGGTAACCACCAACACATGCGAAACGGTTCGTAAGGTTTTGGGTGATGACCTTTACAACCTTTTTCACCACTTCGAAGACAATGTCTCATTGTTCGGCAAGCCGGCGGCTTTGAAACGAATTATTCGCAAGAGTGGATTGGATCGTTCAGAGATGTTGGCCATTGGCGACGAAATCAGAGATGTTGAAGCCGCCAAGAAAGTCAATATTCCGTTTGGCGCGGTCTCATGGGGTTTTTCATCAATGGAAGCCATGGCTCCACATTCACCCGAACACATTTTCACTGAAATGAGTCAAATTGCTGACCTGGTTGTGTCTGCACCTTTAACTTTAGATGCAGCAGCCTGATATCACAAAAAAGGGGTTTTATATGAAAACCATTGGCATGATCGGCGGTATGAGTTGGGAATCTTCTGTTGAGTATTATAAATTGGTGAATGAAGGTATTCATCAAGCCTTGGGAGGTGTGCATTCCGCCAAAAGCGTCATGGTTTCAGTAGACTTTGCTGAAATCGAAGTGCTGCAAAAAAACAGACGGTGGGAAGAAGCCACTCAAATGATGGTCACTGCAGCTCGCCAGGTTGAAGCAGCCGGTGCTGACTTTTTAATCATCTGCACCAATACCATGCACAAAATGGCAGATGAAGTTCAGGCAGCCATCCAGATTCCCCTATTACACATTGCCGACGCGGCTGCTGCCGCTGTGCTTGAACGGGGTATCCACACCGTAGGCCTGCTGGGCACTCGTTTCACCATGCAGGGAGATTTCTACAAAAGACGCCTGGCTGACAAGTTTGGGCTTAAGGTGTACACTCCCGTGGCAGCAGATCAAGACATTGTACATAACATCATTTATGAAGAGCTGGTCTTGGGCAAGATATTGCCTTCTTCTAAAGCTGCCTATCAAAAGATTATGCTCAATTTAGCAGATCTAGGCGCAGAAGGTGTCATTTTGGGCTGCACTGAAATCGGCTTGCTGGTCAAACAAACTGACTGCAGCTTGCCTCTCTTTGATACCACGCTCCTCCACGCTCAAGCCGCAGTACAATATGCATTAGAAGCATAACTTGAACGGGGAGTCAGTATGTCTGTTTTAATGAAGATCGCATTCTATCAAGGAATCCGCGACGAAATTCCTAATCAGGAACTGGCGCGCGAACTGGCGTCTGCCAAAAACGCGGAGGGGGTTAAAGAAATTGCCGAACACCTGTGGGATAAAAATCCCAATGTGAGCAGCGATTGTATTAAAGTGTTATATGAAACTGGCTATATCGCGCCGGATTTAATCGCGCCTTATGCACAAGATTTCATAAAACTTTTGCATAGCAAACAAAACCGCCTGATATGGGGAGCCATGATTGCGCTTTCTACCATTGCCCCGCTGGCTGCAGTGGATCTCTTTGAGAAACGCGATCTACTCATCAAAGCCATTTCACAGGGTTCTGTCATCACCCAGGATGGCGGCATCAAAACCCTGGCGCAGGTTGCTGCTGTAGACCAGGTATATCTGGATGAATTAAATCCGTTTTTGATGAACTTTTTACGCACCTGCCGAATTTCAGATTTGCCCAGGCATGCTGAATTTATTGTGCCGTGTGTTAACGAATCCAATCGGCATGAATTTCTCACCATCCTGTAAGAAAGGCTGCCGCATATGACACCCTCGCAAGCCAGGCGCATTAACAAAATACAAAAAATGCACTTTTAAGCAAAAGCATCTACATTATTGAGTTAACAATAATAAATGATCGGTGATCGTGTAGAATTAAGAAAATAGTGTATAGGATTAAGGAGAAGTAAAAATGGAATATCGTCATTTAGGTAAAACAGGTTTGCGTGTGAGCGCCCTGTCTTATGGATCGTGGGTCACCTTCCACACTCAGGTGGGCATTGATGCTGCAGTCGAATCCATGTCAATTGCCTACGAGGCTGGTGTCAACTTTTTTGATAATGCTGAAGTCTACGCAGCAGGGAAATCCGAAGAAGTAATGGGGGCCGCACTTAAAAAATTGGGCTGGAGACGCGGAAGTTATCTTGTCTCTACCAAATTATTCTGGGGTCTCAATGAAGGCGTCAACGAAAAGAATACCCTCAATCGCAAGTATCTGATTGAAGCCATGAATGGATCATTGAAACGCTTGGATCTGGAACACGTTGATCTACTCTTCTGCCACCGTCCAGATGCAGCGACCCCCATTGAAGAAACCGTTTGGGCCATGCACAATCTGATCGAATGGGGCAAGGCACTCTATTGGGGCACCTCCGAATGGTCTGCCTCAGAGATCGTTTCGGCCATTGAAATTGCCGAACGACATCATCTTCACAAACCTGTGATGGAACAACCCCAATATAATCTTTTATGGCGCGACCGTATGGAAATAGAATATGCCCGCCTGTTTAAGGATTATGGCTATGGCACTACCATTTTCAGTCCGCTTGGTGCAGGCTTGTTGACCGGCAAATATAACAACGGCATACCCGCAGATTCACGCGGTGCGCTTTCTGGATATGAATGGCTGCGAGACAAATTCACTGATCAAGAAGCCCTCGAAAAAGTAAAACAATTGGGTAAACTGGCCGAAGACATCGGCATAACCCTTCCTAAAATGGCCATTGCCTGGTGTC
The DNA here is from genome assembly GCA_927443345.1 of uncultured Anaerolineaceae bacterium. Taxonomy (GTDB): domain Bacteria; phylum Chloroflexota; class Anaerolineae; order Anaerolineales; family Anaerolineaceae; genus UBA6107. Next base: position 7,069 of record CAKMKJ010000055.1, read on the forward strand.
TGAAGAACCCCAACGTGAGCACGGTGATTACCGGCGCCAGCCGCGTGGAACAGATGCATGAGAACATGAAAGCCATGGATGTGGTCGATAAATTGACCCCTGACGTCATGAATCGCATTGACGAAATCCTTTCCACTTACAAAAAGAATTTGAACGGATAAACTCAACCCAGGATGAACTTAAAGCCGTGGCATAATTGGTCACGGCTTTTGAATAATTTGACAAGGCGAGAATAGCATAGACGATTTAACGATACTCCAATACCTTTTGGCTGGCTTAGGTGCATTTGCGGCAGGCATGGTGAATGCCCTGGCTGGCGGTGGCACTCTGATCACTTTTCCGCTGCTGACCGCTTTTGGTCTGCCGGCTGTGGTTGCCAATGTTACCAATACAGTGGCACTCTGCCCCGGTTATTTTGGCGCTACCTTCGCCCAACGCGAGTTGCTCAAGCAACAGGCCAAACGCTTGTGGTTGCTGCTGCCTGCTGCTTTGCTGGGCGGATTGGGCGGCGCTTTCTTGCTCTTGAATACTGGTGAACGTCTGTTCAAAGGATTGGTACCCTGGTTGATTCTGTTGGCCAGTTTATTGCTGGCCGTTGGTGAGCCGATTAAATCATGGCTCAAGAAAAAATCTGCCGAAAGCGAAGTCAATAGGCAAGACAAACTGATTGCCATATTGCCGGTTGGTCTGTCTGCTGTCTATGGCGGTTATTTTGGCGCCGGGCTTAGCGTGATCGTACTGGCCGTGCTTGGCATTTTCTACAGCGATTCACTCACACGATTGAACGCATTAAAACAAACCGTCGCTTTTGCTTCGAATACGGCGGCGGCGGTGGTCTTCCTCTTTTCTAATCAGGTGTATTGGAGTGTGGCCCTGTTTATGATGGTCAGTGCCCTGGCAGGGGGAGCCGCTGGCGGAAAACTGGCAAACAAAATCAATGCCTCAGTGCTGCGCTGGTTGGTGGTGGGCATCGGGTTGGTGGTTGCATTAATCTATTTCATCAAGTAATCTGTACTAATAATTACCAAAAAAGAATTGACATGAAGGACAGTCAAATGACGAAAGCGTCTCCTAAAATTATCGTGGCAATAACTTGTCTTGTGTTTTTGGTGTTTGGATTATTTAACGGCTCAATCGGTCCAATCGTCAAGGAATTATCTCATCAGACCAATTCAACACTAGGCGCCATCGGCGGAGTGCTCACATTTTTGTTTACGGGTGCCCTCATCTCCATGTTTGTGGCGGGGCCGCTGACTGACCGTTTTGGCAAAAAAATTGTGATGGTCATTTCATTGTTATTTTTATCAGCCGGTCTCGTCGGGCTGTGTCTCACCCGATCTTTACCCTTGATGTTCTTCTTTTTCTTTTTTACGGGTCTTGGTCAAGGGGGCATGGAGGTCAGCGGAAATTTAGTGGTGGCTGAGGCCTACCCCAAAAATAATACCGGAATTTTGAATTTGCTGCATTTCTTTTACGGCTTTGGTGCTTTTATAGGTCCGGCATTCATCAGCCTTGCTATTTCAAATGACGTATCGGGCAAAATTGTTTTATGGTTCGCATCCGGGTTTTTTGTTGTTCTCGCAGTCTTATATATCATCTTGTATATGAACAAACCAAAAAGCGCATCTATGCCCCTCTCTGAGAACAAAGCAACTCGCGTCAGTGTCTATCGCTCTCCGCTGCTATGGTTTACCGGCATTATGCTTTTGACTTATGTAGGCGTCGAATTTGGCCTTGGAAGTTGGGCAACCACTTTCATGGAGGTTTCAGCCCGGCTTCCAATTCAACAAGGTGCCCTGGTGACCTCGGCCTATTGGGGTTTCATCACCTTGGGCAGATTAGCCGGTCTGGTCTTGAGTAAGAAGTTAAAATCACTTCAATTGCTAGGCGTGGCCACAATAGGTTCGTTGATCGGGGTCATCGCGTTAATCATATTTACCGGAACAACCTCCGCCGCGATCGTCAGTATCATGGTCATTGGGTTATGTTTTGGCACCGTTTATCCAACTACCATCGCCTTTACTTCAGACGCTTTCATCAACAATCAAGGCAAAGCTGTCGGGTTGGTTTCAACATTCGGCAGCATCGGTGGGTTGACTTTACCCTGGATGGCGGGAATAATTCTCGAAAAATACCCCCCATTAACCTTTGTGATTTTCGAAACTGCCATCATAATCGCCATGTTAGCGTTTTTCATTTGGATAAGAGTCACGTTTAAGAACACTAAAACAACAGAAATACTCACACAATAGAGATGGTTTAAATTAAACTAAAGAAACAGGTTGTTTTTTAGTTGAACAGCGAAAGGATGTTTGCCAATATTCTTTTGCTGTTTTTTTATGTATGTTTAACGATATCTTTCATCAGTATTTATTGATTTTTGGAAGAAATAATTATATGGTTTACTCTGAACAAATTTACTGATTCAAGGATGGAAAAAATGGCAGTTTCTTCGAGTAATTCGACTGATAAGGTTTTGAATCCCAAAAAATCAAGACAATGGCTGATTGGCGTTTGGTTAATCCGCGTGACTTATATTGCCCTGTCGATAAGCTGCGTCATTGACATTATCATCGGGTTCACCGAAAAATTTGATTGGGTAGATTGGACCAGCTTGTTAATCCGCCTGACTGCTGTTGCCATCATCGTCATTTTCGCAGAGCCATCCCTCAAGAAGAACAATCCCATCCCGGCTGTTTTGACCACCATCCTGGTTTCTGAAATTGCTCTGTTTTTCATGTGTGTCGTCAGTCCATTGATGATTGCCTGGCTGTTAGGCATCATCATCAGCCTGCTGCTTTCATTGCTGGTAATTCAATTGATGCCTCCCTCCTGGATGGGTAAAGGCATTTTCATTTCTTTTGTGGGTGGCGCAGTGGTCGCTTTGACCGACTTTTTGCCAAAAACTGTAAGTTATCAGATCAATGTTAGTGATCCGCAAGCATTATTGTTGACTGCCATGGCCATTGGATTAAGTGTTCTGCTGTTTGCCAGATACTCGAAATATCCCGTTACCGCTAAATTGGTTCTGGCTATTTCTACATTGGTCGTCTTTGGTGTCAACATCTTGGGGGTCATTATTTCAAGTGTACTGCTCCGATCTGAAAATATGGCTACCGAAACCATCAGCACCATTTCATCGTGGTTCTTGTTTGGATCACAAATTTTTATCATTTTTTCGGCTGTGGCTGCTTTATGGCTGGCGCGTTTCATAACCAAACCGCTTCTCGAAATCGTGGAGGTGGCAGACAAAATTTCTCGTGAAGGAGATCTTTCTCAGCGCTCCATTACCCACTATCAAGATGAAGTGGGATTGATGTCAGATTCTTTCAATCAACTAATCGCTTCATTATATGAAATGGCCAACATCGCAGAACAGATTTCAAATGGCGACCTGACCATGGAAGTCACACCGAAATCAGATCATGATGACCTCGGCAACGCCTTTAAGAAAATGGTTTCCAGCTTGCGGGTGACGGTTGCCAGTGTGGCAGCCAATGCCGCAGAATTAAATCAGTCGGCAGCCGAATTATCAGAAGCCTCTTTGCAAGCCAGGGCTGCCACAGATCAAATCACCAATTCCATGCAGCAGATGGCTTCCAGTTCGCAAGATCAAACTTCCGCTATTGCCGCCACTTCCAATTCAGTTGAGCAGATGTCTAAAGCCATTGAAGGTGTCGCTCGCGGGTCGCAGGAACAAAGCCAATCAGTTTCCAAAGCCACTGAAATCACCGATCAGATCAACACCGCCATCCGTCAAGTTGCCCTAAATGCAAATGCAGTAGCAACGGATTCAGCCTCTGCTGCAGAAACCGCTAAAAATGGGTCTCAGATTGTTGAGGGAACCCTGACAGGAATGCATACCATCAAAACCAAAGTGGATGCAGCCTCAGAAAAAATCGAAGAAATGGGCAAGCGTTCGCTTGAAATCGGCGCTATCGTTGAAACCATCGAAGAAATAGCCTCTCAAACCAATTTGCTGGCATTGAATGCTGCCATTGAAGCCGCCCGAGCAGGTGAACACGGTAAAGGCTTTGCTGTCGTCGCGGACGAAGTACGCAAGTTGGCAGAACGCTCCTCTTTGGCCACAAAAGAGATCGACGCCTTGATTAACGGAATTCAATCCACCGTCTCAGATGCAGTCCAGGCTATGGCAGAAAGTTCCAGTGAAGTTGAAGATGGCGTAACCAATGCCAACCTTGCAGGTAAAGCCCTGGCGGATATTTTAGGTGCTACCACCGCTGCGAACAAACAGGCAGCGCTAGCCTCAGAAGCCACGGCGCGTATGGAACAAGCCTCTCAAGAGTTGGTCATAGCCGTGGATGCAGTATCCGAGATCGTAGAACAGAACACCGCCGCAACTGAAGAGATGGCCGCAACTTCATCAGAGGTATCTCAGTCAATAGAACACATTGCCAGCGCCAGTGAAGAAAACAGCGCAGAAGTTGAACAAGTAAGTGCCAGTACAGAAGAAATGAGCGCACAGATCGCTGAAGTGACAGACGCAGCAGCTTCATTATCAAGCATGGCAAAAGCACTTGATCAAATCGTTTTGGGTTTCAAATTAACCCGCGAATAAGAATTATGGTATAGCGTTTTTACAGGTTTAATTTCTATAATTTATGTAGTATTTATTCTATTTCATTTACAACTGTTGTATCAATTTAACTGTACAAAATCTAATTGTTTAGGCAGGTATATGTGAATTTTCAGAAAGTTGTGTCAACTATCAGTGTTGACGGCAATACATCATCACGCCAGTGGAAAACTGGTATTTGGCTAATCCGTCTTACCTATTTTGCATTATTGGCAAGCAGCATCCTTGATATAGTCCTATCCTTTTCAACAAAGACACTCTTTGCTGAATACATCAGCATGGCAATCCGATTAGTGGCTGCTTTGATCATTCTTATTTTTGGCGAATCTTTCATGCGAAAGAGAAAGCCAATTCCGGCTACCTTGACCACAATAATCGTCGCGATTATTGCATTATTTACGATGTGTCTGGTTCGCCCTATCAATATAGGCTGGTTATTGGGGCTGATTGTCAGTTTGCTTTTATCTTTGATTGTCATCCAATTAATGCCTGCAAATTGGATGGGTAAGGGAATTTTTATCGCATTTATCGGCGGCGCAATAATAGCACTTACCGATTTCTTCCCGAATACAGCCCATTACAAGGTTAATCTTGGCGATCCACAGGTCTTTCTGTTGTTCGGTATTTCAATTGGATTAACGATTATGTTGTTCACCAGGTTTACCAAATATCCTGTCACTGCCAAGCTGGTGTTGGCAATTACATCCATGTCTGTTTACCTGTTCAATATTTTAGGGATTATTCTTGCAAGTGCTTTAGAAAGTCAGGCCACCTCAGGGGTCATGACTATTACGCTTTTTGCGCATTGGTACTTATTGGGGTCTCAACTTTCAGTAATCATCGCTGCTGTTGCCGCTTTATGGTTGGCACGCTTAATTACCAACCCCCTGCTTGAAATCGTGAACGTTGCAGACAAGATCGCTCGCGAAGGGGATTTGTCACAACGCTCCGTCACCCGTTACCAGGATGAAGTCGGCTTGATGTCTGAATCGTTCAACCAATTGATTGGGTCCCTGAATGATATGGCACAAGTTGCTGAAGAGATATCCTCAGGCAATTTGACCGTGGATGTTAGACCGAAATCTGCAAATGATGATTTAGGCAACGCTTTTAAAAAAATGATTGCCAGCCTGAAAGAGACTGTCTCAAGCGTGGCACTTAACGCCGCCGAACTCAATCAATCTGCTTCTGAACTCTCTGATGCATCCCTTCAAGCCAGAGCTGCCACAGACCAGATCACCAATTCCATGCAACAGTTGGCTGCAAGCTCTCAAGAACAAACATCAGTCGTTGCCACTACATCCAATTCAGTTGAACAGATGGCCAAAGCCATCGAAGGTGTGGCCTTGGGTGCCCAGGAACAGAGTCAATCTGTATCTAAAGCCACCGAGATCACTGACCAGATTAGCTCCGCCATCCGCCAGGTAGCCCAGAATGCCAATGCCGTTTCAACCGGTTCGGCTTCTGCAGCCGAAGCTGCCAAAAAAGGATAGCAGACCGTCGAAATTACCCTTTCAGGCATGCAAACCATCAAAACCAAGGTGGGGGCTGCCTCAACAAAGATAGAAGAGATGGGCCAACGTTCACAAGAAATCGGTGCCATCGTTGAAACCATTGAAGACATCGCCTCTCAAACCAACCTGCTGGCACTCAATGCTGCCATCGAAGCAGCCCGCGCCGGTGAACAAGGCAAAGGTTTCGCAGTTGTTGCAGATGAAGTGCGTAAGTTAGCTGAGCGTTCTTCATTAGCTACCAAAGAAATAGGCTCACTGATCAAGGGCATTCAAACTACTGTATCCGAAGCCGTCCAGGCCATGGAAGAAAGCTCATCCGAAGTCAATCAGGGTGTTGAAAACGCAAACCAGGCTGGCAAAGCCTTGACTGACATCCTTTCTGCGACAGAAGCCGTGAATAAACAAGCCGCTCTTGCTTCAGAAGCTACAGGCCGTATCGAACAAGCTTCTCAAGAATTGGTCACCGCCGTGGATGCCGTCTCGCAGATTGTGGAACAGAACACCGCCGCCACTGAAGAGATGGCTGCCACCTCCAATGAAGTTGCACAAGCCATTGAGCACATTTCAACGTCGACCCAACAGAACAACGCCGAAGTTGAAGAGGTTAGCGGCAGTACTGAAGAAATGAGCGCACAGATTGTTGAAGTCACCGAAGCGGCTGTCTCACTCTCCAATATGGCCAACGCTCTCGACCAGATTGTGGCACGATTCAAATTAAATAATTAAGTCAAATTTGTAATCCAATTTAGAAGGGATCTTTCCTGACCAAATAATCAGGAAAGATCTTTTTTGTTATTCAGACTTAAATGCTCTCCTTTGTGCTAATATAAATAAAACAACTTGTTCGACAAATTGGAGATTACTTATGGCTGGATTTGATTTTTTAACAGGGACAAAAAGACCTGCGGCAGGCACCCCGGTGCTGCCCGCCCTGGATGTGCGTGAACGACTGCTGAGATTGAACCGCCCTACGGCTCCCTGGCAGATCATTGACGGCGCTGCTGAAAAAGTGGATTTGATTGCAGAGTGGAGAATTGTTGACGCGCAATGGTTCGAGATTTTTGCCAAAGCCGGTCTTAAGAAGGTCTTCCGCATCTACATGAAACTGGTCGAAGCCTCTCATGAACTGCGCGCCATGGACCGCGAATACAGCGTGGAGTGGTCTGCCGGCATCCCCAATCTCAGTTTGGCGGTTAGTGCTTTCAAGGGGCAATCCACTTCGGTAGAGTTCGGTCAGGCAATCGGGTTCACCGAAACCCTGGCCATCGGTGAGATTTATAAGTACAAATTCAACAGCAATGAGCTGAAAAAGCCCATTCAAGATGCCGCACTTGCCTGCGGCTGGGTTTATAAAGGCGTTGCATTCGGAAAGTTGTAAACGCTAATTAATCAAACTAATAGTGCCTGGTAAATTACTCAGGCACTTTTGAGTTAAACTATTTGAAGCATTTTTAGACCCATTAATTATTTACCGAATACCTGGCGCCCAACTTCCCTTTTGAGTCTGTCATCATCTGCTTTCCATTTTCATCTTTTAGCGGTGCTTTATTACTTTTCCAATACTGGATGAGAATGTTGGCCAAATTGCACATATCTTCATAGCGATAAGGCTTAACAAAATAAGAATAAGCCCCCAATCGGTAAGCGGTTTGAATATCATCAGGGTCTTCAGAAGATGAGAGCACCATTGCAGGTATGATCGCTCTGGATGGGTTGTTTTGCAGGTTTTCAAGTATTTCAAAACCATCCTCCCCGGGCATTTTGATATCCGTAATCAACATTGAGGGATAAGGATTAGTTGCTCGATCTGAAAACTCACCTTCACCCTGCAAATAAGCAAGGGCTTCTCGGCTGCTGTTCATGCATATAAGTTTATTCTTGCCAACAACGAGACTAAATGCGCGCTCAATCAGCTCTAAATCACTGATGTCGTCATCTATGATCATAATCCATGATTCAGTATTGTTCATTATGTCAATCTCTCTACTAGTAAAGATAATCCCCCAAAAAAGGAGGATAGTACGCCAATGTATACAGATAATAGAAGATTGATTTTTTTTACCAATAAATAAATTACAAAACCGTGACTATTATTTTACTAAAGAATAATTTATTTGGTGCTTTATTAATTTTCTCTTATTTATCTGCGGAACTATGCAAACAAGAGATTCTAATGGTCGCTGACCATTATTAATTTAGAAGCAAGTTGTTTGGCAATAATATGCTATAGCCAATCTGTTTATGAGAAAAATTATATCATTATCACATTGATGCGGTTTGGCTAAACATCAACTACCCGAACCCAAAACCACTAAGTGGATTCACCCAGCAAACAGGCCATCAGTTGAGTAGCGCCAACACTATACAGATATCGGCAAAACATTACCGTTCCTGCGAGGTTGATAAGAATAGAAAAAGTTAGCGCTTTGTCTTTCTAACGTCATAATCCGAGTAGGGTACCGGTGGCGATAATCATATGGCCGAAAACCATTTTCAACCACATTGAGGATCACCGCCAGCGCTACCACGAGAAAGACCGAGGTGAGGATAGGAAATAACCAGATCAGCCCCATATTGATGCCACCCCCGGGTGTCACATCCCTTTGCCGATGCCCTTCCACCAATCAGGAAGAAGGTTTTGGGTTGTACCACATGGGTGCGCTCAGCATGCTGAGCACCACACCGACAAACACTGTCAGCCGAATAAGTGAATAAATACTCGTAATTTCCTTCTACATATGTAATCGAACCAATTTTTTCCGCATTACGGCATGCAGAGTGAAGGAAATGAAACAATGATCCTTAAATTTTTATCACAACCTTACACCCTCTTAACCACCACCTTCAACCCTTCTGTCCTCACCACTTCCACCAGATCATTCGCCTTGATCGCATGTTCACCCTCCACCAGTTTCGCGGACCAGCGCTCACCCGCCACCTGCACGATACCGGTCGGGTTGATCTCGGTCACGGCCAGACCGCTGCGCCCCACCAGCGCGGATTGACCCGTAATAACCGGTGTCTTCATTGCGCGGACGGCGATCATCACAAGTGTAAAGAAGGTAGCACCGGTGAACACGCCCATGCCTATCACCAACGGCACAGAGACGCGGCCAAATACAGGCATTTCTGCAGAGTTAAACAACACCAACGCACCGATGATGAAGGTCACAACCCCGGCTACGGTCAACGCCCCATGCGTAGGTGCTTTAATATCCAAAATAAACAAGATAAATGAAATACCAATCAAAACCAATCCAAACCAGTTGACCGGCAGAATACCCAGTCCATACCCAGCCAACGCCAACAGGATGGCACCGAAGAAACCAGCCACCCAGCCTCCGGGTTGTGAAAGTTCGATCAGGATGGCCTGCACACCCAATGACAGTAACACAAAAACGATATTGGGGTTTACAAGCGCGCCTAAAAGGTTTTCGATAAACGTGGCTTTCACCACAACCACTTGAGCATTGGCGGTGTGAATCACCACTTTGTTGCCGTCCATGTCATAAGTCTGCCCATCGATTTGGGCGAGCAGATCGTTCACATCTTTTGCAATAAAATCCACCATGTTTACAGCCAGAGCCTCATTGGCGCTGGCAGCTTTGGCATCCTGTATGGATGATTCAGCCAGGGCAACGGCATCTGCACCACGACGCTCTGCCAAGGCGCGCGCACTGGCTTTGAGAATTTCCTTGGTTTTCGCCTCCATGGTGGCGTCAATATCTTCGCCTTGAGCCCCAACCGGGCTGGCCGCGCCTATTACCGAACCAGGGCTCATGGCAGCATAGTCCCCAGCAAGGACGATTAACGTCCCGGCCGACGCTGCCATCGCACCCCGCGGCGCAACATACACGGCTACAGGTACGGGGCTGGCTAAAATCTGCTGGATGAGATTGTTCATTATTTCAACTGAACCGCCGGGCGTGTTGACCTCAATCACGATCAGGTCCGCGTCGAGATTGACAGCCTGGTCAACGCCGCGCTGCAGATACGTCCGCCAAACGGGGGTCAGCGGTCCGTTGAAGTTCATTGAGACCACTACAGGGGCATCCGACTGGGCAATAACCGGTTTCGGTGCCAGGGGGATGAATGACAACGCTAAAAGCGTGAATAAGAGAATTTTAAGGGTTCGTTTTGTGTTCATGGTTTCATTATAGCAAATTGTAAAAACCTTTTCTTAACCACGAAATTCACAGAAATTTTTAAAAAGAAGTTCAAAAATACGAAAACCAAGAACAAAAACATTCTTAACCACGAAACTCACAGAAATTTATAAAATGAAGTTCAAAAATACGAAAACCAAGAACAAAAACATTCTTAACCACGAAACTCACAGAAATTTATAAAAAGAAGTTCAAAAATACGAAAATCAAGAACAAAAACATTCTTAACTACAATAATTGCATAAATATCTAAAAGAAGTTCAAATAACGAAAACAAGAACAAAAAAAAATCAACCACTAATAACACGAAATTGTCTAAAAAGAATTTCAAAGATCAAAAATAGAATCTTTTCCACAACCAATGTTCATAATATCACTCTCTCAACTGTTGCTCTTGGATAATGTCCGAAGTTCACTAAAAGTCCGAGGCGAAGTTTTGACACCTTCAAGTAGTTGAGGAGTTGGGCTTTGTGCTCTTCACATGTATCTTTAGTTGCTTTTAATTCCAGAATAATTTTTCCAAAACAAAGAAAATCTGGACGAAACACTTGATTTAGCACAAAACCTTTGTACTCAATTGTCATTTCAGATTGTGATTTATAAGGAATTTCTCGTAGTTCAAACTCTTTTGTAAGAGCCCCTTGATAGACCCCTTCAGTGAATCCACATCCTAATTCTCTATATACCTCAAAGATTGCTCCTTGAATCAAAAAACATTCCTCTTTATATAGGATTTTCGTACTTAAGTCAGAACCCATAATTCCCTCCTATAAATAAAACTCAATTACTCGGGTTATTGATATATAAATAAGCTTTTTGTTTTTGTACTTTTTAGTTTGTTTGAATTTTCCTTTAAAATGTTTATGCTGCGTGGTTACAAGTATTGCCAATTTTCATTGGTTTAATATAAACAGATTCCTTTTTTGGTTTGATTGCACTTTCCTTTAAAATTGTTAGTGCTATCGCGGTTACAAGTATTGCCAATTTTTCCTTGGTTTAATTTGAACCAGAATTTTTTGGTTTGTTTGCACTTTCCTTTAAAAATTTTCGTGCCCTTCGTGGTTAAAATAGGTTTTTTTTAAAACCCTAACTCCTTCAGATTCTGATCCACATTGCGCGAACCACCACGAGGCAGCAACTCATCCCAGAATTTTTGATCGTAGCGGCGTGAACGAACCAGAATAGGCATTGGCACACCCCAGCCCAATAGCACGACTTCTTCTTTGGGCTGCAGGCGAGCCAGCATGCCGCGTAAGGCATCCCGCCCGGCCAGGCCGGAGAGTACCGCGGCCACGTCACTTTCATCCCCGAGCCAGCCGGAGACGCGTGTACCCAATTGGGACATGACTTCGTCATAGATTTGAGACGGACGCTGGTCAATGATCAGCAGCGTAACATAATACTTGCGCATTTCACGGGCGATGGTGCTGAACGAAGTCTGCGAAGCCATCTCACGGTTGAGCAGCTTGTGCGCTTCTTCCACTGCAATCACCAGCGGACGCGGTTCCGCTTTGCCGTGGCTGCGGAAATCGTTGGTGCTCTCCTCCCACGCGTCGCGGATTTTGCGCGTCAGCAGGTTCGAGACCAGCAGATAATCCAGATCGGATTCGTAATCGCCAAAAGATAAAATAACATGCTGACCGGCTTGCAGCGCTTCAATTACATTCTTGAGCGGATCGGCGCCGGCGGTTTCTTCAACAATATACGGACAGGTGAAGACGCGTCCCAGTTTGCTGCGCAATCCTTCTGCAGCGGCAACGTTGACCCCTACCTGGTTGGCCCAAAAAGCCACGCTGTCAGGCGCATGCACCTTTTTGCCGTCGCCGTCCGTTTCCATCGCCCCCACTACCATCTTTTTGAATTCGCTGAACCATTTAGTCATGCCAAAAGAGTGGATCAGCGCGTCCAGCGTGGTGGAGGTGGTGTCGCGCAGATTGAGTTCGCGCGCCAACAGTTCAATATCCGCGGGTTGGATGTCAGATTCGTTGATCTCAAGTGTTAGGTCAGGCGTTTTGCCGCGAATGGTACTCTTGCGCCCCAAGCCGACTACGCGCACGCGTGAGGCGAACTTGCTGCGCAGCCCTACCACCGGCTGACCGGTATCCGAGGCGATGTCGTCAAAGCCGTACTCGTTGTGCATGTCAAAGACCAGCACCGAAGCGGCGTTGTGTTCGATCAGCCCCGCCAGGATGATGCGCGTCAAGAAAGATTTGCCCGATCCGGTGGCTCCGAAGATGCCGGCACTGCGCTGCACAAACTTATCCAGGTTAATGCACACGGGGTGATCCTGCTCGCGTGTCTTGCCGATCTCAAAGAACCCCTTCTGCCCAGGTTCGCCGAAGATTTCGGCCACATCCCCGGCGGAGGCTAGCCTCGCTAATGAGTGGTGCGATGGCACGGTCTTGATCGGCAGCGGACGGGGCAGGTTCTCATTCTGGTGCGCTTTCGTCCAGGCTTCGTAATCGGGTGAATCCAGTTCGGGGCCGCGCTCAAGCATCAGCGCGGGCAGCACCTCAAGGTTGGTATATAACGTCTGCTCGTTGAGCAGGCGGGTGACCAGAGGCGAGAGTCTGTTTTCGGCGGGTTTCTCAGCATAACGCGGATCGGAAGCCCCGAGCTGCAGATCAGTCACTAATCCGTAGAACTGCCAATTGCCGCTTTCGAGCACCACAAAACCGCCCTCCTGCACCTGGTCTGAAGGAACGGTGAGGCGCACGAAGAGGTTGGCCTTAAGACCGCCGCCCACCACGTATCCAATAGGCTGACCGCCTGATGTTTCAAAAGTAAACTTATTCAAATTGCTCATCGCTCACCTTCCCTTATGCCGTTACTTCAGAAACCGCGCTGAGCACGTCCATCAACTGCGGATAATCGTCTTTGAGGAGCGCGATCACTTCTCTCAAGGCCACTTCAATCTGATCCGCGGCACTGGTTTGCAGCACCTGTCTGAGATGCGCGGTCAGCAGATCCGCGGCGGGCAGCTCCATGTTGCGCAGCAGCCCGCGGAAGTAGCCGAATTTGCCGCTGGCGCAAAAGGTCGCCACTTCATCCAATGTGCAGGGGAAGATTTTATCAAGCGAGAGCGGCGGTCGGGGCGGACGCGTCTGCGAAATGCTAATTCCCTGCTGCCAACCAATGAAGACCACGCTCATTTCAACCGGCATGTTGCGGTTCTTGCGGTTGTCTTCGATGACCTCATCAGAGAGGTTGGTGGAAGTAACCAACTGGCGCACCAACCCATCATCGTCAATATGGATTTCGTGTATGAGTCCGTATATCTGGCTGCCGTCCTCGAGCGGAATGCGCACCATCTGACCGAATACAGGTGCCTCAAGCGGAGAAACCTGGCAGCCGATCACACAGCCTGAAGTATTGGCCCTGAGTAAACGTCCGATTGCGATTGAGCTCATCTTACATCCTTCCTCTTGCCTGGTGCTGTTTGTGTGATTGTTTATTTGAATTGAAAGAGGGCGGCAATCCGCGGTTCAAAAGTTCACTCTCTATCATCTCGCTGATCTGGTTATGGTCATCCATCTTGACCACGGCGATCTCGTGCGCGCGGATCAGCGGATAAGGATACGGCCGCGACCCCGCCTGGTGGGATTGTTCGACCAGCACCGACTGCAAGAGGCTCATGGCGTGTAGGTCTTCAACCACCCACAGCGGAACTTCCACTCGCGCCAGGGCGGGTTGCCCAGTACTGCCCACGTTGATATAAAAGAAGTGCAGCGCTTTCTTATTGGCGAAAGCGTCTGCCGAACTGGATTGCAGTTTGAAGACCGCCGAACGTTCGCCCGGGTTGAGTATGGTTTCAAATAATTGCAGATCCGTAACCCCGGCGAAAGGTCTTTCGTTGGGATCGTTTTCGGGTGCCACCAGTTCTAGCAACTTGACCACCAGATCCGCGCGCGGACGGTCTACATAACCAGCGGTAATCACTTGATTGAGCGCCTGGTCATCCAGCGCAGCCAGGTATTGTTTGAAATAATGCTCGAAGGCTTTTTCCTGGCGAGGCTCATGATACAGCTCAAGCGGACCGTCCGTCAGCGTGATCAACGGCGCGGATTCGTTTTGCGCCAGGTCTGCCAAAATCTCGCGCTCATGCACATCACGCATCAGCGAGATCAGGTCTTCTGAAGCCAACCCACCTGATGGATGCAATTCTTCGTCATAAAGTAAATTGGAAAAGGTTTTGATCTCTGGCGCCAAACCGCTGCCCGGCTGCATGCGAATCACCCCAACGTTAACCAACCCATAGAGCGCCGAGCCGTGCGGGTCTGGGTTGATCTGCGACCCATCCGCGGCGAGGATGGTGCAGGCCGGAGCTGGCAGCTCAGCGGAATTGTGCGCAGTAAGCGCTTCACTTACCGGCACGGCACAGCGCAAGCCTTTATTTTTACTTACCCGGTTTTCAACAATTTCTTGAAGTTCTTTCTGCTGGTCACTGTATTGAGACAGTAAAACCTGACAGGCAGCCAGTTTTTGCGCCATTTCAGAACGGTGCGAAACGGCCGTTTCGGCCAGCGCTTGAATTTGAGGTTTCAGGTTGAGAAAATTTACCGGCATGCCAGCCTTTCAGATATCGAACATTTGTTTGAATTATACGAAATCGCAGGGATGCTGGCAAGATGAAATGACATTAAAGCATAAAACTCACGTTATAATCATTGGGTTTGCCCACAGGAGACTTCGACTTGGATTTAATCACCACACTTCTCATTGCACTTGGCCTGGCCATGGATTGTTTCGCTGTTGCGCTTGGCATCGGCTGTTCTCCCACCCCAAAAGATTTCCGCACATACTTCCGAATAGCGTTTCATTTCGGCCTCTTTCAAGGCGGGATGACCTTTTTAGGCTGGCTGGGCGGCAGCACCATTGCTCACTTGATCTCCGATTTCGACCACTGGATCGCGTTTGGTCTATTGGTGTTTGTAGGCTTGCGCATGGTTCGCGAGAGCCTATCGAAAAACGAAGAAGAAGACCCCTGCAATCCGTCTCGCGGCAAGACCTTGATCATGCTTTCTGTCGCCACCAGCATTGACGCGCTGGCCGTCGGTCTGAGCCTGGCCATGGTAAATGGCTCCATCTTGGTGTCAAGCCTGGTAATTGGTGCAACTTCTTTACTGCTCTCGGTGCTGGGGCTCTTTATTGGCGGCAGATTGGGCTGCAAATTCGGCAAACGCATGGAGCTAATCGGAGGCTTGGTGCTGATCGGTATCGGCATCCGCGTGTTATTAAGTCACTTATTGGGATAATTCACATCGAAACACTATTAGTGTTTTATTAGAAGGTATTCTACCCTTCTTGACCATGCCCTTTAATCAGACTATAATGGGCAAGATTATTGCTCAATGAAACAGAGGTGTTAGTATGCCGGTATATACCTATCGGTGCGGAAATTGCGGCGTCCAGTTTGACCAGACCCAAAAATTTACAGATGAAGCATTGACCAAGTGCCCTGAATGCGGAAAGATCACCCTGCAAAAGGTCTACACGCCGGTCGGCATCGTCTTCAAGGGTTCTGGCTTTTATGCAACCGACCACCGTTCTCCTTCAGGGCAGAATAGTTGGGCTTCTGATAAAAAAGATGAGAAGGCCGCTGAATCCAAGTCTGACTCAACAAGTTCAGACAGTTCCAGCAGCACAACCAGTGTTGCTGAGAAACCTGCAGCCAAACCTGCTGAAACCACCAAACCCGCAGCCGCACCCAGCGTCGAAAAATCCTGATTAAAAAAATTGCTACCCTCAACACTCCCGGCGCGACCGGGAGTATTTTTGTATTATGATTACTGATAGTTATTGTTAGACCGTTGATAGCTTTTGATAGCATCTTAAAAATACACTCTACCCATCACGTGAGGCAAGGTATGTCAAGAAAAAATTCAAAAACAAACAGCCGAGAGACTAAACCGCGGACTTCTTTCGTGCAGAGAAAAATGCGCCGCCAGCAAATTTTTATGGCAGTCGTGGCAATCATTTTGGTTCTGACCATGGTGCTGGCACTGGCGATTCAATACTAGAGGAAAAAATGCCTAAACATAAGAATTGGTTTTGGCTCGCTGCATTCGCAGCAGCCTGTTTCTTTGATTTTCTATTCTGGAAAAAAGATCTCGGAATCTCGTTTTTGATCTGGATCGCAGCACTGATCATCATTGGATACTTGTTAGCCTGGCGCGAAGGTAAAAAACCCTCCGCCGCCAGCATCATCATTACCCTGTTGACCCTGGGCTTTGCCTTCATCCCTGTCTGGCGCAGTGAACCCTTCACCCGCTTTTTCAGCGCCATGCTCACTATGGGCGGTTTGCTGCTGTTGTCGGCCACTTTTTTAACCGGCAACTGGCCGTTCTACAAAATGGTCGATTATTTCAAGGCTTTATTCACCGCCATCGGCGGAGCGCTTTCTCGCGCAATTCTGTTAAGCTCAAAAAGCCCAACGCCGCCACCGCTTGAAGAGTCTCAAAAAACACGAGGCGGCAAAAAATTCTGGGCCATCGTGCGCGGATTGCTGATTGCCCTGCCCATCGTGGCCATTCTGGCGCTTCTGCTGACTGCGGCTGATCCGGTGTTTGGCGATTGGCTGAAAAAAATCCTTGATCTTGAAAAACTGCCCGAATACCTCTTCAGAGCCTTCTATATCGTTGCCATCGGCGGATTATTGGTGGGAATATACCTGCACGCCATCCATCCCAACAAAATGGAAGAACGCCCTGATCCTAACAAGGCCTGGATGAAACCCTTCCTGGGTTGGACTGAATCTGCCGTGATTCTGGCGGCTGTTGATCTGCTTTTCTTGTCTTTCGTATTCATTCAAATGCGCTACCTTTTTGGCGGCACAGCCAACATTACTGAAACCGGCTTCACCTACGCCGACTATGCCCGCCGCGGCTTTGGAGAACTTGTGGCAGTAGCAGTGCTCAGCCTGGGTCTTTATCTGGTGCTGCATACTGTTTCAAAGCGAGAAAGCCGGGGCTCACAAATTGCGTTTTCTGCCCTCACCATCCTGCTCATGACCAATGTATTGATCATCCTGGCCTCCTCGATGAGCCGCCTCCTGCTTTACGAAGAAGCCTACGGGTTTTCTCAACTGCGCACCTACACCCATGTTTTCATCTACTGGCTGGCTGCGCTGATCGTGGTCACCGTCTTCCTCGAACTCTTCCGCCGTCGCGGCTCTTTCGCCCTGGCTTTACTGGTGATGACCCTCGGTTTCGGCGCCACCCTGGCTGTGATGAACGTCAACGGTTTTATTGCCAACAAAAACATTGCCAGAGCAGTTGCAGGTGAAGACCTGGATGTGCCTTACCTGGTTTCGCTCTCTTCAGATGCCGTGCCGACCCTGTTTGAGAAATTCACCGATACCGCCACCCCCAAGGCCATCAAAGAAGATTTGGGATACGCACTGGCTTGCCGCTCCGTCTTGATGGATGACCCTTCCACCCAACCCTGGCAAGAGTTTAACATCAGCACCGTCCAGGCTTGGAACCTGTTGCAAACCAACAAGTCTGTCTTGTTAAAATACAAGATTGTGGATAGTAATGATCGGGGTTGGTACTACTTAAAAAATGGCGAAAAAATATCCTGTTTTGATTATGGCTTCATGGATTAAAAAACCTTAAGTCCACCCCAATTTATACTAACCTTGCCAAGGTTTGAAACCTTGGCAAGGTTGATTTTTAACAGGTGTCCTGAAATCTATCTTTCCAAGGGATGTACTTCATGTTGCACCTTGCAGGTTTAATCCTGGTTTCTACTTGAAACTGAGATACCGTCCCAGCCAAATTTGTCAAAATCAATTTCACCTTCAAGGCTAAACTCAATGCCTTTCTCTTCGAGCAAAACGCGCTGCATGTTGGTGCCAAATCCGTAGCCATGCGGACTGATGTGCCCTTTGGCATTGACCACCCGCTGCCAGGGCACATCCTCTGCATTGGGCTGCTTGCCAAGTGCGGCCAGGGCAAAACCAATCATCTGCGCCGAACAGCGACCGACGATTCGCGAAATTTGGCCGTATCTGGCCACTCTTCCCGCCGGTATCTGTCTAATCACAGCATAAATAAGGTCATAAAGTCTTGGTTCTTCTGTCATTCTACCTCCAGCATCGCTACCTGCATTATAGTCATCCTGCAACAGGTTGCAAGTGAAGACGGCTCTCATGGTAGAATTTCATTTATGAAAAAATGGCAGTTTTGGCTGGGGATAGCAATCAGTGCAATTTTCTTGTATTTTGCCCTCCGCGGGTTAAACCTGGAGGATTTTTGGAGTGCAATTAAATCCGCAAACTATTGGTGGGTATTCCCCGGTATTGCGGTTTATTTTATCGGTGTCTGGGCGCGTGCCTGGCGCTGGCATTACCTGTTAAAACCGATCAAGAATATAAAAACCAGCGTGATGTTCCCCATCACCTGCATCGGATACATGGGCAACAACATTTACCCGGCCCGCGCTGGTGAAGTGCTGCGTGCGGTGGTGCTCAAACGCAAAGAGGGGGTGGCCATTTCTGCCTCGCTGGCTACCATCATCGTCGAACGTGTCTTTGATTCCGTGGTCATGTTGGCCTTCGTATTTGTCAACCTGCCTGAATTGGCCAAAGTCGCCAATTTTGATTCAGGGTTTGCAGGAAACATTCAGCAGCTAGCCTTTGTAGGGATGGGTATCTTTCTTGGGGCATTGATCATCTTCTTGTTGGCAGCCATGTTTCCCAAAACAACTGAGAAAATTTGTCTCTGGCTGATCAATCGCATCATTCCAAAGAAATTTCGCGAGAAAACAATCGGCATCACCTTGAAATTCCTTGAAGGTCTGGTCTCTCTGCGTTCACCCGCCAATGTATTGATGGTATTTTTTACCTCCATCATCATCTGGCTGCTCGAAACCGTGAAATACTGGTTCGTCATGCATGCATTTACCTTTACGGTCAGTTTCTTTGCCCTGATGCTGCTCAACGGCATCGCCAACCTGGTCACCATCATCCCAGCCGCGCCGGGTTATATCGGCACCTGGGAGGCCGTAACCAAGGCAATATTGGTCGCTTATAACGTGCCAGGCGGTGAAGCTTTAGGTTACGCCATTGTGCTGCATGTGGCTTTGTGGCTGCCCATCACCTTGCTGGGTGCCTATTACATGACTCGCGAAGGCATCAAGTGGAACGACAAACTGCGTAAAGAAACTGAAACCGCTGAACTTCAAGCTGAATAGCATCACACCCATTACTGCCTAGCGTGGGTTGGAGGAATATGGATAAAATGAAAATCGCGATCGTTGGTGCCGGATTCGGCGGCCTCTCAGCCGCTTTTGATTTGGTCAAAGCCGGCCATCAAGTGACCGTTTTTGAGAACGCCGCCACCCCCGGTGGTTTGGCCGCAGGTTACAAAGAACCCGGCTGGGATTGGACCGTGGAAAAGTTTTATCACCACTGGTTCACCTCTGACAAACACATGTTTGGTCTTATTCACGAACTCGGCTTGGACGCCAAAGTGATGGTGCGCAGCCCCAAGACCGTGATGTATACCAAAGGCAAGTTTTACCCCTTCGACTCCATCCTCAGCGCTCTGCTCTACCCCGGGTTGGGTTACGGCATCAACAAGATCCGCTTTGGATTAGTTGGGGTTTACCTGCGCCTGACCAACCATTGGAAGCCAATGGAACAAACCACAGTATCGCAGTGGATGCGCAAATGGGCCGGAGACAAGGTTTACACCGAAATGTGGCAACCCATGGTCGTGGGCAAGTTTGGCGAGAACTATGCCGAAAAAGTCAACATGGCCTGGATGTGGGCGCGTCTGCACAGCCGCAGCACTAAACTGGTGACATACGAGGGCGGTTTTCAGGCTTTCGCGGATGATTTCGCTGCCATTCTACAAGAGATGGGCGTCAAAATCCGTTATAACACCCCAGTTGAAAAGATTAGCTCTGAAGAAGACCAATCGATTAAAGTGAGCCTCAAAAGTGGCGAAGAAATCTTTGACCGCATTCTGGTGACCCTTTCACCGGGGCAGATGGCAGCTATGACACCTCAACTGCCACAGGACTATCTCAAGGGGCTGCTTGACCTGAAGAGCATTGGCGCGGTGGTTTTGTTGATCTCACTCAAACACCAGCTTTCGCGCGAAGGATACTACTGGTACAACCTGCCCAAGTCTGCGGGTTTTCCCTTTCTGGCACTGGTGGAACACACCAACTTTCTGCCCAAAGAGAAATATGGCGGCGAACACCTGATCTACTGCGGCGACTATCTTGAAACAGATCACGAATATTTCAAGCTAACCAAAGAAGAATTACTTGAGCGCTTTTTACCTAGTTTATCAAAGGTCAACCCTGAATTCGAACCTGAGTGGGTCAACCGCACCTGGCTGACCCGATCCAATTATGCCCAACCGGTTCCGCTCCTCAATCACTCCAAAAATATTCCCGCTATCCAAACACCGCTGCCCGGTATCTTTTTCGCCAGCATGTCTCAGGTTTATCCGTGGGATAGAGGCACAAACTTTGCGGTGGAAATTGCCCGCAAGGCAGCGGCTAAAATATTATCCACCCTCGAAAAATAGACTTTGCCTTCAATAATTGAAGCTACTGTAAAGATTAAAAATATTAAGAAAACCGAAAGCCAAATCTCGTGTGAGAATTGGCTTTTTAAATTTTTGGTGTGCAAGATGTTTTTTTTGAAATGTTGTCCAACATTTGGCAGTTATGCCCTTTCTACCCACAAAAACACCACATATAGGGTTATCGAAAATTTGTTTCACGCGCTTGTGGTGTTTAAAATAATCGGAATGTTTTGTCAGAAATATCTGTTTACCCTGGTTTATTTAAGCTTTGGTTTTCTTAAATATTGGAATTTTTTTAACCCAGCGTAGGGTAATCGCCTTGTCTGAGATGTTGGTTTCTGCTAAAATTGTCATTAATGATTTGTTAACGCTAATCGGGATTGAGCGTTGAAAACCAAAAAAAATTATAGTTAGCAATTATTATTTACCATTTTTACCGATGGCTTGGCAATGCTATACCTGTTTCACAAAACCCTTTACTTGAGGCCCTTATTAAATGAATTCGCAGCAAGCATGGCAAGCGGCCGTTGGCCAACTGCAAATGGAAATGTCGAAAGCTTCCTTTGACACCTGGGTGCGCAGCACCGAAATGGTGTCTTATGAAGATAACGCATTTACCATTGGTGTGCCTAATGCTTATGCCCGTGACTGGCTCGAATCTCGTTTAACTTCTACCATCGTCAGAATTTTGACCGGTTTGATGGAGGGTCCCCAAGAAATTAAGTTTATCGTCTGGCATAAAGAGTACCAATCCCAGGTTGAAGAAAAACCCAAAGAAATTCTGCAGCAGACACCCGTTGTCTCAATTTCGCAACCTGTTGTATCTTGCTCCATAAACTCAAAATACAGTTTCGATAATTATGTGGTGGGGTCATCAAATCGGTTGGCACACGCGGCCTGTCTGGCCGTGGCCGAGAACCCTGCTCAAGCTTATAACCCGCTCTTCCTTTACGGCGGGGTCGGTCTTGGAAAAACCCACCTGCTACATGCCATCGGTAACCATGCCCGAACAACCGGCAAACAGGTGCTGTATGTTTCATCAGAAGAATTCACCAACGACCTTATTAACGCCATCCGCACCCATAATACCCCTGCATTCCGCGAACGTTATCGCCGCATCGACATTCTGCTAATCGACGACATCCAGTTCATTGCTGGCAAAGAATCCACCCAGGAAGAATTCTTCCACACCTTTAACACTTTACACGGTCAGGATAAACAGATCGTGATCTCCTCCGACCGTCCTCCAAAAGCTATGGGCACGCTTGAAGAACGGCTGCGCTCACGCTTTGAATGGGGCCTCACCGCGGATATTCAGTCTCCAGACCTTGAGACGCGCATCGCCATCCTTGGTGAAAAAGCACAAAAATCCCGTCACAAGGTGCCCCAGGTCATCCTTGAACAGATTGCCCGGCAGTTCACCTCCAACATTCGTGAACTCGAAGGTGCCCTCACCAGGGTGGTGGCTTATGCAGAACTTCGCGGCAAGCCGCTGACTGAAGACCTGGTCAATGTGGCGCTCACCGATTTGATTCCGCAGCGCAACACCTTTGAACCTTCCAGAGTTGTGGATGTGGTAGCCTCCGTCTTTGGCATCAGCTCTGAAAAACTGCTCGGACGCGACCGCACCCGCGAAGCAGCTCTGCCCAGACAGGTGGCCATGTATCTGCTGCGCCAGGAAGCCAATGTTTCCCTTCCCCAGATCGGCCAGGTGCTCGGCGGACGTGACCATACCACCGTTATGTATGCCTGCGAAAAAGTGGCTGACATGATTGAAAAAGACGAACTGCTGCGCCGTCAGATCGTTCAGATCCGCGAACAGCTTAATGGTCAGCGCACCATCTTCTAGTTTTTATCTTGACTTTTGATTTATTATCTATTTCTTATAAATAATCTCCAAATAATAGAGTATAATGGTTCTGAAATACTAATTGAATCATAAGATATATTATTAATATTGATGAGACAATCAGTTTGGACAGTAGTAGATGGATTTTCCCCGTGTTCTTTGGGGCAGTGTGACAAAAAACATTGATTATTCAACGATCCCTGGCCTTAAATATTGCCAGGGATTTTTCTAAAAATACGCACTTAATGCTGCCGCAGGCAGTTTATTATTTTGCACTGAAGTTCTTCTAAATGGGGAACGAGAAAGGTTTTAAGTTTAAAATGAAACAAAAAAATACAACACAGAGCACCCAGCCAGGTGTGCTCAAGATCATTCCATTGGGCGGACTCGGAGAAGTCGGCGCCAACATGATGGTTTATGAGTACGATGGCCAAATTTTATTGGTAGATACCGGATTGATGTTCCCTGAAAATGATATGCTGGGTATAGATTACATCATCCCGGATCTCACTTATCTTCGTGCCCGCCGCAATAAGGTGAGGGGCATTGTCATCACCCACGGTCATGAAGACCATACCGGCGCCATTCATCATGTGCTTGAAGAAATTCAGGCACCCATTTATGCCACC
The DNA here is from genome assembly GCA_927443345.1 of uncultured Anaerolineaceae bacterium. Lineage (GTDB taxonomy): Bacteria > Chloroflexota > Anaerolineae > Anaerolineales > Anaerolineaceae > UBA6107. The sequence continues at coordinate 30,368 of CAKMKJ010000055.1, forward strand.
CCCCTGACCCGCGGATTGCTCGAAGTCAAACTGGCAAAAAACGGTATGGCTGCAAAAGCAAAGATCGAAACCATCCATGCTGGCGACACGCGCAAGATAGGTCCGTTTAAGGTGGATTTCTTCCATGTCTGCCATTCCATCCCGGATGCTGTCGGCCTGGGTATTGAAACCCCTGCCGGTTTGGTCGTACACACAGGCGACTATAAATTCGACCACACCCCCGTGGATAGCTGGCCAACCGATTACGCCAAGCTGGCTGAGTTTCAACGGCGCGGCGTCATGGCTTTGCTAGCCGATTCCACCAACGCAGAACGTCCCGGTTGGACGCCTTCAGAGCGGGTCATCGACGCAGGTTTTGACAATGTCTTTCGTGAAGCCAAAGGTCGGGTCGTAATAGCTAGTTTTGCCTCTTTGATCTCGCGTATGCAGCAGGTTGCCAACGCTGCCGCACGCCATGGCCGCAAGATGGCTTTCGCCGGCACCAGCATGGTAGATAATGCCAAGATTGCTATCAAACTCAATTATCTTAAACCCAAAGATAATCTGATCATCAGTCTTGAAGAGGCCTTAAAAATGCCTGATAAAAGCGTGGTCATCATGTGTACCGGGTCACAAGGCGAGCCTACGTCCATTCTTGGACGTCTCTCCATGGGCAGCCACCGTACCTTTGATGTCAAAGAAGGCGATACCATTGTCCTTTCCGCGCATCCCATCCCTGGCAACGAAGAAAGCGTTTCACACACCATCAACCGCCTGCTTGAACGCGGCGCAAATGTTGTTTACGATACTATCGCACCGGTGCATGTTTCTGGTCACGCCAGCCAGGAAGAAATGAAGCTGATGATGCATCTGACTCAGCCAGATTACTTCATTCCCATCCACGGCGAATTGCGACAATTGAAACAGCATGCCAAGCTGGCAAAAGAACTGGGACTTCCAGAAGACAACATCGCGGTCATTCTCAACGGACAAAGTGTCGAATTCGCCAATGGCAAGATGCGCAAAGGTGAGCGAGTTCCCGCGTCATATGTCTATGTGGATGGTTCAGGTGTAGGTGACGTCGGCAAAGATGTCATGAAAGACCGTGAAATCCTCGCTCAAGAAGGTGTTATGGTGGTCAATATCGTCATGGATAAATTGACCGGAAAACCCTTGAAGATGCCCGAGATCATCAGCCGTGGATTCATTACAATGGATGATGCGGGAGAAATCTTTAACAAGTTGCGTGCCAAAGTGTTTGACACCGCTGCCAAGGCCAATGGCAACATCCAAAAAGATGTAGAACAGGCCGTCGGCAACTATCTCTACAGTGAAACCCACCGTCGTCCGATGGTGTTTGTCAACATCGTAAAAAATTAAACAATCTTATCTAGTTCCCGAAGTCTTTGCTCTGACTTCGGGAACATGCAATAATTGTGTCAATGCAAGAATCAGGAATCTGAAAAATTTTTCATTTCTCTTAACTAACAGACCCCCGCGGATATCCGCGGGGGTTTTAAGTCGGTCACCGAATTCTGGTAAAAGAATTCGGTGACTTGCCCTTAATTAAGCTAATTATATTCAAATTGGTTGTGTCGCGCTATCATTCAAAATTCTGACTTATGGCTTGTAATGGTTTTACAAATTTACATTCTTAACAAATCATTTGAAATAGATCGATCTATCTTCCCCATAGGATAGTCGCCCAGTTCTTCAATTTTGACCCAACGGATCTCGCTGGCTTCAAGCGCATTGGGCGGTTCACCTTGCAGCTCGGCAAACCAGGCTTGCAGCGTCACTTTAAAATGAGTGTAAGCATGGCGATATACACCAAACTTGTGTGTGGCGATGACTTCACTGCCGAGTTCTTCGCGAATCTCCCTGACTAGCGCCTCGGCATGGTTCTCTCCAGCTTCCAGTTTGCCGCCAGGGAACTCCCACAATCCGCCCAGCAGCCCTTTTGATGGGCGCCTGGCGATCAACACCAAATCATTCTGACGGATGATCGCCGCGACTACGTCGATATGCGGTACAGGTTGTTTTTCGCGCATCAAGGGATATTTTTCTTGCGAATTACTCTTAAGGCTGATGCAAATAGAATTGACCGGGCAAATTATGCAATCGGGTGATTTCGGTGTGCAAATGGTCGCCCCCAAATCCATCACCGCCTGGTTATATGCAGATGCCTCGCCTTTCGGCAGTAGATCCGCAGCCAGCAACCACAACTTCTTTTCGCCTTCGGGAATATTCACCGCTTCTGAAAACTCAAAAAGACGCGCCAGCACTCGTTTGACATTGCCATCCAGCACGGCTTCATCTGCACCAAATGCGATGGAACTGATGGCCGCGGCAGTGTAGCGACCTATCCCTGGCAATTTGCATAATTCAACCGCTGTGGATGGGAATTGGCCTTGATAGTTATCACTCACCAGTCGCGCTGCCTTAAGCATGTTTCGTGCCCGAGAATAATAGCCAAGCCCTTCCCAGACATTCAACACGTCGTGCTCTTCGGCAGCCGCCAGCGCCTGTACAGTCGGGAATTTCTGCATCCATTTATCGTAATAGGGAATTACGGTGTTGACCTGGGTTTGCTGCAGCATAATCTCTGAGACCCAAATCGAATAGGCATCCGTTTTGCCTCGCCAGGGCATCTGACGTGCATGTATGGCATACCAGTTTAATAGCAGCCTGCCGAATTCAGCGTTCATGAGGGAGTTAAAGTTGAAAACCGGTTTTGGCGGGGATGATCTTTTGTTCGTAATTTTGGACGTATTCCATCAGTTTCAAGTTCAGGTCAATCCAGGCTTGTGAACTGATTAATTGTCTGGCTTTGTTGAGGCTGGAAATCACCGCACCCACCAGAATCTGGGGCTGGTCGCCATAGACCGTAGCCCACGCATCAGACAACTCACAGCCAAGCCGCTGCACCCCGGGGATGAAATCCCGAATCACGAACTCAAAATAGTCCTGTTCGTGTTCGGGAATGATATCCCAAGTCATTAGAAGCTTAACCTGTTGAGCGTCTGTCATTATGCACCATTGTTCTTTTGATAATCGAGCACCACCACCTTTGTTTCATCAGGCAGTGAATTGGTGTTTTGAATTTTCAAGGAAGGTACGCTTTCAACACTGGTGAGTCCCATTTCCTTTAAGAATTTTGTTAAAGGTTCCATGGGTTCAGCGGTTTCGGTTGAAGCGTCTGTTTTGTAATGCATAGGGATGACTATGCTGGGTTCAAGCATACTGATCACTTCGACTGCCTTGATGGCATTCAAACTGCCGCCAGATCCCACTGGCACCAACGCCACATGAATCGGGCCGAAATCTTCAACTTCAGTTTGCGTGGGCACCCGGTTCAGGTCGCCGAGATGCAGAACATTAATGCCGTTGTAATCAAAAAGGAAGAGGGTATTACGAGGCTCGTTAGCGGTCTTCTTGGTGTGTCCGTTTGAAAAAATGCCTGTGATAAACACACTGCCAATTTCAAACTCGCCGGGTCCGTCAATGAGATGTGGATCACCCTTGACTGCAGAAAGGTTATTGTGCCCGGGGGTGTTGTGACTTATGGTGACGATATCGGCTTTGAGCTTCAAAGGCTCATAGCCCACCTGTTTATGATCATAAGGGTCTGTCACAACCGTCGCCAGCCCGCGCTCCGTCAATCTGAAGCAAGAATGTCCATACCACGTAATTTCCATGCAACCTCCGTTAATCTGGATAGATTATACCTTAAACAGCTTGCAGCTCGGTCGTTACCCACCGCATTTCAATAAAAAAGACCGCGTTTGCGGTCTTTTTTCAGGCGGGGAGGGAGAGATTCGAACTCTCGGTCGAGGTTAAACCCGACAATCACTTAGCAGGCGATCCCGTTCGGCCACTCCGGCACCTCCCCGGGTATTCAATTTTTTACTTGACAGGTCTGGCGGAAGGGGAGGGATTCGAACCCACGTTGGCTTTCACCAAACTTGTTTTCAAGACAAGCGCCTTAAACCGCTCGGCCACCCTTCCATCTTAGCCTAATCGAACTGAAATTTTATCATGGTTGAGCCTGCCAGACAAGCCATCTGCTAACAGCCATCTGTAACAACCCAGCCGAGAGATCCTCTTGCCATCAGGTCGTCCAATCATGTCCTGTTAATAATATCTATAACTCCATAAAGAACTGGAAGATTTTATCCGACAAACCTGGCAAGGGCTCATGAGCATAATCGGGGTACAAAAGCATGTTTTTTTTGGAATTGATTTTGTTATAGACTGCAAATTGAGAAGAGGGAGGGCAGATTGTATCCATTAACCCAATTGCCCAAAGAATGTTTGATTGAATTCGCGGTGCCAAATTTTGAATATCTATATAACCAAGGCACTCAAATACTTTGTCCTCATTTTCATGATTTGGATCAAAAAAGCGGAAATACTCCTGCAACTCTTTGTACGCATCTTTGGCTTGATCCATTTCCCAAACCCGTTTGTAATCACTTAAAAACGGATAGAAAGGTGCGGCGAGTTTGATGCGTGGTTCCAGAGCAATACAGGCGACCGTTAATGCGCCCCCCTGACTGCCACCCGTTGCACCAACCCGATCAGGGTCAACATCCGGCATTTCCATCACGATTTTTGCTAGTTGCGCTGTGTCGAGGAATATTTGGCGAAAGAGAAGTTTCTCGGGTTTTCCATTTAAAGCATCATCCAGGCCGCGGATGATTTGTCCGTGGTAGGTGTTGCCAGTAACGTTACCTTTATCTTCTGACAACCCACCCTGCCCGCGGCAATCCAGCGCGGCGACGGTAAACCCTTGTGCTACATAGGCAAGTTTATCTGACCAATCCCCCGCGTTACCGGTATAGCCATGAAACATCAAGACCGCCGGATGGGGTTGATCAGCCTTTGCTGGTCGTAATAATTTTGCGTGCACTCTTGCCCCACCCACACCGGTAAAATATAAATGAAAACATTCAACTCCCGGAGCTTGAAAATCAGCCGGGATTAATTCCACCTTGGAATCGATTAACCTCATTTCTTTCAGCCCGTTTTCCCAATATTCATCAAAATCTTTAGGGCACGGATTGATGCCATTGTATGTTTTTAATTGAGCTAATGGAAAATCAAAAGTGAGCGGCATGACCATTACTCCTAATAATTCTGCCCGTGTCGAACAAGGTTATTATTATTGTTTTTTGACTGCTAATCATCCACTCATTTTTACTCATAATGATAATTTCTTAATCTCGTTGGATTGTGTATCACTGTAGATGATTTCGCCTGTAATCTTCTTTAAGTCGACAGTAAGCCTTGCATAAACATCTTTATTACTCCAAGACAGTATTATGGTTTCATCGTCACTAATACCCACATCAAACACCCCCTCAAATGCTGGGTGCATATTTCTAAACTTAATCAATTCAACCATTTTCTTAACAACATCACGTTGTACTTCCTGGCCTATTTCTTTTATTGAAAAATTATGTCGGTTGATTTCTCTTCCTTCACCTGTCTGATTTACTGCTTCAATATCATTTTTCCCGGCAAGCAAACCCACATAATACACTTGAGGGATGCCAGGTGTGAAGAATTGAATCGCTCTCGCAGCCAGATAAGCCGCATCATTACAATCTAATAATGAGTAATAAGTGCCTCTGATTTGATGTACATCAAATCCGTCTGGGTCTTTGTGCGCCGGTGAAAGAATCAAGCTTAAATTTGCCTCGCGTTCAAGGCATAGACCAACAACTTTCCGTGCGTCGTCACTTTGGTATAAACCATCCATATCTGGTTTTATGGGTACACCATCATGGCAATCAAGCATCGTAAATTGATTGTGAGGTCGTACTTTTAAATATGATTTAAGTTTCTTGCTTGATTTAGTAATCAACGTTTCAAGAATTGTATATGGAAGAATGAAATCATAAATCCAATATCCCGCTTTGGCTAATTTAAACTGGGTTTGATACTCAGCGTGGATTTCGGGCAGGATTTCAATGTTTAACGAATCAGCTAATTTATAAATCCATTTCAGATAATCATAGATTTCCGGTTCCACAAAAAAACATGATGTCCCAAGTTTTTTAATCACATATCCCACTGCATCCAGGCGTACGATCTTAACATTATTCTTACTGAAATTTGTTAAGAATTTTGTCAATAATTCATCTGCAATTGGAGAGTGAATATCCATATCTATTTGTTCTGATGGATTTGTTTTTCCAAAAGTAGTCCAGACTTTTTCTGATTCACCGGTTTTCTCAATTTTGAAGTCAGAAAACGGTTTGTCTCTTCGAAGAAACATCATGTCAATATCTTCTTGGCGAGGGGTGCCATCAGGCCACAATTTCTTTATAGGAATAAATAGATCAGCGTAATCTGACTCGAACCCATTTTTAAGAAAATCTTGAAAATACGTGGATTTCGCAGAAATATGGTTGACCATTAAATCCAAAATGATGGCATGTTTATCACCAATTCGCTTGATATCATCCCATGTACCGAACTGTGGCTCAATCTCAAGATAGGTTAAAGGTGCAAAACCACGGTCTCCAGACGACGGAAATGGAGGTAGAATGTGAATGCCGCCAGTAAAGAGGTCGGGGAAAAACTTTTCAAGGACAATGTCAAGTTGTTTTAGATCACCACCCAAAGAATCTGGATACGTAATTAACTGAACCTGATTTTTTACCATACAAAACTCCTACTTGATCTTTGTAACTTCAAACTCATCAGAAATTATAAAATCTGCAAGCTGTTTGTGACCAGCGATGATCTTGTGTTCAGTAGCTAAAATTTGTTCGGTGAAGGGTTCGTTTACTTCATTGCCGCGATTTCTTTTGCGCCGATCTTCCAATGTTTTTAACCAATTTCGTAAAATAAACACTTTAATATCAACATGCTTGAGTAAAGAGGTATACGTCCCCTCAGCAATAATAACTTTTACATTTTCTAAATTAATTATTTGGGGTTCTATGGTGTTGGCGTTGTAATCGACCAATGGTTTTTCAATACAAGACTTATTTTCAATTGCATCAATCAAGTTCTGTTCAAATACCGCAAAGTTAATTTCAGCGTGAGGGCCAAGCCAATCAGGATCCTCATGTCTCTTTGCACTGTTTGATTTGGGTGGAAGATAAAAATAATCATCCTGCCCTAACACAATAGACTCAATTCCGTAGTCTTTTAGTTCATTGGCTATTGCAACACCAGTTTCAGACTTACCACTACCAGACTCGCCGGCAACTGTAATGACAAACCTTGTCGGTTTGGCCTTTATTTGATCAATAATTTGTGCAACTATACCTTTTGCAGCATTTTTATGGTGCTCTTGAATTAAAACGATGTCACCCTTCATATCGGTCTCTCACAATTTTTATAGAATTTTTCTTTATGTTTTGAATGAACAAACAAATGAATTACAATATCATCCCTTGACTGCACCCTGGAGTAATGCCTTAATTATCTGTCGCTGGAACAGCACAAAAACCAGGAGCGTTGGCACCAGGATAATGATTGTACCGGCACACAACAAAGGAACATTGGTCGAGTAGTGGCCTTGGAACGCTCCCAGCGCACCGGCCATCGTTCGTTGCGTCGGGTCTTCGACGAGCACCAGCGCAAGCAGGAACTGATTCCATGTCCAGATGGCCATGAGGATTCCGAGTGATGCGATTGGTGCTTGCGCAAGCGGAAGTTGGATTCTCCGGAAAAGATCCCAGGTGGTGGCACCATCAACCCGGGCTGCTTCCGAGATCTCGACAGGCATGTTGACAAAGTGCGCACGCATCCAGAAAACGGCAAAGGGCATATACAAGGCAATCAACGGTAGCGCAATTGCAAACTTAGTATTATAGATCCCTATCGCCCGCTCCAGAACATAAATAGGGATGATGATCCCCTGGAACGGAAGCGTCAACCCGAACACAAATAATGTCAATAGGAAACCCGAGCCAGGGATACGCAAGAGACCGATGGCAAACCCGGCCATTGTTGAAATGACAAGTGCCAATGGTACGACCATCAAGACAATCCGCAAACTGGATACAATAAGCGTATTCATATTCGCCACTTTGAAAGCTTCAACGAAGTTGATCCACTGTGGATCCGCCGGCCAATCGAGACCGCCGGGAACAGTTCCAGATGGATGAAGTGCAGTCAGAAAGATACTGATGAAGGGGAGTATCGTGAACACCATTAAAGACATGAGCAACGTTCGTCCTGCAAAAATTTCACCACGTCCAATTTTCATTAATAAGTCTCCTTGTTCAAGCGCTGGATCGGGAGAATGATCACAACGACAAGGAACATGAGCATGACTGCCAAAGCAGAAGCCAAGCCAATATTTCGTTGAGCAAAAGCAAGAATGTAAATCTGTAGTCCGGGGACAGAAGTTGCGTTACCCGGTCCGCCTGCCGTCGCGACGTAAACAATATCAAACGTGGCAAGTGCGAAGATTACAGTTACTGTCAGGCATACCCCGATCTCTTGTTTGAGAAGAGGTACGGTGATTGCGAAAAATTCTCTGATCCAGTTTGAGCCGTCTATTCTCGCTGCCTCATAAAGCGAAGGATCAACCTTTGACATGGCAGTTGAAAGAAGGACTGTACAGAAACCAAGCAGTACCCAGATACCAATAATACCTACAGCCGAAAGCGCCCAGTCAAAATCACCCAACCAAGCGCGAGTGATCGAACCAAGACCGATAGCACTGAGTATCTGGTTGACCAAGCCCGAAAGAGATAACAACCAACCCCAAATGATACCTGCCGCTACAAGTGCAATAATATAAGGCAAGAATAAAACAGTCCGGGCCATCTCTCCGAACCGCCCTGTCGCTACACGGTTGATCACACTTGCAACTACAAGACCGAGACCCACCGGTATAAAACTGAACCACACAACCAACCAGAAGGCGTTGAAGATAGTACCAATTAAGTTGGGTACCTCGAAAACAGTAATATAGTTTTTCAAACCGACCCAAGTCATCAGACCAACACCGTTCCACTTATGAAATGAGTAGACGATGGTTAACACAAAAGGCACGAGTACGAAGACAGCGTACATAAGCAGTGCAGGTAAGACGTACAGCCAACCAATAAAAGATTCTCGGAGAACTCGCTTACTTGCACGGGGTCTCTTCGAGGCTGAGAGTGTCGCAGGTTGTTTATCTAATGTCATCATTTAAGTCGCGATCTGGAAGGCGCAGGGTTTTACCCCTGCGCCTCTACCGTTATTGATTGTTATTGAGCCAGTTCGCGCTCATACTCTGCTTGAACGGCTTTGAGGAGTCCGGCAGCATCTTGCTGGCCGCCGACCATCTTCTGGAGTTCAGGTGTCCAACCTTGAGCGAAGATCGAGCTGGTCGCATTGGCGATGAAGTCCATCGCACCACCATCTGCACCCATCACAGGTCCGGCAGCAAGCGTTTCGGCTGTAACAGAGCCTGCGGCAACTTCAGGCATCGTAGCGCCAGCTGGTCCGCCAGGGTTTGAACCGCCAATAGCAACATCAATTTCGCGGGCTGCATCGTTAGTCGCGACCCAATTGAGGAAGAAAGCAGCGCAATCAGGATTTTTGGCCTTGGCTGCAATACCAAAGGTCAGTGGAGCAGACATAGCTGCATAAGGACCACCGTCTTCAGCAGGGGGCATCAGGAAGAATCCAACATTACCAGGCATTGCAGTATCATATCCAGTATTCTGCCAATCACCGTTGAAAGTAAAGACTCCTTCGCCTGCACCAAATCTGGCAGCGGCATCAGTATATTCGATTGCATTAACGTCAACCGGGAAGTAACCCGCCTTGATCCATTCTTCGAGTTTTTGAGCAGCAACAAGGTTCGATGGTGTATCAATTGTTGCGCCAGCTTTTCCGAAAATCCATTCATTGATAGGATCGACAGGGCCATAAGCAGCCATCAATTGCTGAAGCGGGAAAGCAAGACCCATACCACTTTTAGCGCTTCCCCAGATCATGATTGGTTGAAGTCCGGCAGTCTTTGCGGCGGCGAGTAAACCTTCAAACTCAGCAACAGTCTTGGGCGCTTCGGTCATGCCGATCTGCGCTGCAAGCTCTTTATTGTAAAAGACACCTGTCAGGCTGTAATTAAGACCCATTGCATAGAGTGTACCAGATCCGCGAACACCATCGGCATCAATGCGGTTCTGATTGAGCTGAGGCACCGGCCAGTCATTCCAACCAAAAGCTTCAGCATAAGAATCAAGGTTCATCAGCAAACCATCCTTGGCGAAGGAAACCATCGTCGGCAACCGGAGGAGGTCTGGTGCATTGTCACTAGCAAGCACAAGCGGTGTTGAAGTGATCAAATTTGCGAATTGGTCCTGGCTGATATCCCATGTAACATTCGGGAATTGCTTTGTAAACTCTTCAGCAAGTTTGAAGGGAATATCAAAACCGGTTTCAAAGGTAGCCTTGAGTACGACAGGTTCTGTACCACAAGAAGGAGTCGTCGCTGCGACTTCAGTTGCGACCTCTGTAGCATCTGTGCTAGGTGCTTCAGTTGCAGCTGCAGGGGCTTCAACAGCAGGGGTGGCAGTTGCTGCGGGCTGACATGCAGCTAAAAGCATAACACTGATGAGTAACAAACCAACCACTTTCATTAACTTATTGTTCATTTTCTTCTCCTTTTGGATTTTTGTTCAATAGAGAGTTGGGTATTTTTGGTAGATTTGTGAAGTAGTTCACCTCCTCAAATTACTAACTAAGAATTGTGTTTACTTAACTCAATGTCTATAGGGAAGAATTCAGAAAAATGTTTGCATGAAAACACTTTCATAAACAGAATAACACAATCCAAATCAAAAAGCAATAAGCAGATTAATTTACGCTGTCAATCTTTCTATTACAGTCAAAGGGAGAGTAATATGCTGGACTGGTCGTGAATGGTTAGCAATATGTAAAAGAAGAATTTCAATGGCGATTCTTCCTGACTCGTCAAGATGCTGGCGAATAGTTGTAAGATCCTCGTAGTCTGCCATATCCAAATCATCAAACCCAATAACAGCCAGTTGTTCGGGGACTTTCACACCAAGCTGGCGAGCCGCTTTTAAAACACCAAGAGCTTGGTAATCAGTTGCGGCAAAAAATGCTGTCGGTGGATTTGGCATATCAAGCAATTCTTTTGCGACTATTCGAGCTTGATCCTGGTCGTAGGGGGCCAACCGAACAAATTCTTTTGGAATTTCAATATTCGCAGCTTTAAGTGCTTGACGAAAACCTTTTAATCTTAAGTTAACAGGATGGATAGAGTACTCCGGCAAATCTGTATCGCCAAGAAAGGCAATCCGTTTATGCCCTTTTCTTAACAAATAGTCCGCGGCCATTTTACCGCCCTCAACATCATTAATTTCAACACTATTTAATTGGGAATGAGGGAATTCAATTAACACAGTTGGAAGTTGATGCTCAACCAGCCGATTGACATCAGTTTCGGCTACCGGCAAAGACATAATTACCAAACCATTTAGGTTGCCAGTAAGGGGAAGTGATGAAAGATAACTTTGCAAGCGATTATTTGAATCAACCGTGTAAATCACCAAATCATAGTTCTCTTTGGATAAAGAAGCGGCGATTCCGCGCAACCTCTGGACAAAGGATGGGGCGGTAAAAAATGGAGTAATGACACCAATTCTGCCCTTCAGGCGCAATGCTCTAGCCCGCGCTTCAGCCTGCGGCACAAAGCCTAATTTATCGATGGCTTCATAGACTCTTTGACGAGTGTTCATGTTTACTTTTTCAGGGGTGTTAATCACACGGGAGATAGTAGAAATACTAACACCAGAGTCCGCTGCAACATCAAAAATTGTCGGTACCTTTTTTCCAATATTCATAAGTCACTTCTTGTTAGCTTTAATGAAAGCGCTTTCATAATAGCATGCGGCTTTATGTTCGTCAATCCACAGAGAAAAAATTATTAAACCAAAATAGAAAAGTCCCCTTTTACCAAAGTTAAAATGTCCCCATACGTGGAGGCAAAAACTGGATTAACACATTAATAAGTTTGATTATTATTGAACTTACTAAGTGAGTTATCAATTAATCATGAGGTTTAAATGCTAAATAAACTATGGCCCCAACGATTGGTATGGCCAGTATGATCAATACCCATATTGCCTTAGCAGTGGAATTCAAATTCTGCTTAATTAGTCTATTTAAGGAAGCGACAATCAGCGAAACCCAAACCACCGGGATCAATATGTAAAGAATTAAGGCAGATAGATAACCAAAACCTAAAGCAAAAGAGTCCATAAGATGCCCCTTTCTTTCCTTGCAAATGAATGGCTATTGGTAGAAATATTTGCAACCATCTAGTAGTTACAGATACTTTGGTAAATCAGACGGCTTTACCCCCAACTCTTTGGGTGTGACAGCCATGTTTCTGAGTGCCTCAAAAGTGAGGTCATTGATCTCGATCTTCTTACTGCTTTTCATGCGGTCAAACAGCAGCAGATAGCTGTCGGTGATGCCCGTGGACCAATCCACTGCCAGCAAGCTGGCCGTCTTGCGGATCAGGGCACTATCAGCACATTCAAGCTCGGTGAAATTGCCATAGGGCATTTCATCCAGCGCAATTTCAAGTTCTCCCAGTTGATAAATGGTACGCCACTTCTCATACTTCAAACTCATGCAGAATCCCAGCGATTCAAGCAGGTTGGTGGCTGCCGAAAAATCATTGACTTCAAGTTCCACTTCAGGGCGCACACTGACGCCGTCTTTAATTTTTGATGGTCCCTTGTAGGTCAACAAAATGGAATTATCCTGCCGCAGCCGCAGTACTTTGTGTTCACGTGCCAACGACATATCCTGAGTGTCAAAGCGGTAATTCACTTCTCGCGTGCGCGGACGAATTAATGAAGCGCCAATACTGCGCACCCTTTTCTCAAAGGATGGCATATCGGTCAGATAAAACTTGATTTCAACTTCGAGAGGCGTATTATTCATTTTTATCACCTGAGGTCTGAACGGAAGAGTTGTCACCGCTAAATTTCAAATTCTGGTAAGTCCTCATGGCTGGGGTAACAAGATAGAGAGAACTGAACACAAAAATTAAAAATATGCACATGATCACCAAAACAAGCGCATGCCGGCTGAACGGCATTGGATTCTGTGTCAGCAAGAGGCGCTCAACCCAAAACCACACAGTAACAAGGATGATTACAAAGCTGCTGTATATGACTGCCCACGAAAAACGCAGCCACAGAATGACAGCGGCAGATACCCAGGCAAAGGTGATCAAAACGCCAACAAACACCTGCAACACAATTGAGTTGACTGAAACAAAAGACAACCACCAGCTCCAACTCTGAAAAATTCCGAGTGTACCAACCAATGAGAACATCCCGGCCATCAAAAAGATGAAAGCCAAAAGGTAAAGTAAAAATGGCCGTTTCGCCATCGGCTTGCTTGTCAATTCAGACTCACTTCCCATAGGTGCACATGCGCCCGCTCTCCATCATGAAGGTTCAATATTTCAATGTGTATTTTTTCCACCATCACCGACTGATCAAGCGTGAAGACGATATCCCGAATATCGCTGGATTCAGGCGCTTGTTTCACAAGTACCTGCTCTGCTGATCCGTCTGCTGGTATCAGTCGAATTGTAACAGTAGATGCCGTTCCGCCGATGCGAATGCTGACCTGGTTTAGAGCAAGTGCTTCATCCGGTCTGATTTCCAACCGCATCGGATTCGTATCGAGCGTGCGGACCAGACTGCTACCGTCGCCGTCAAAAACATTTTTCGCCTCGCCCATATCGAGGTTTGGCATGCTGACTTTGAGTGCCCGCCCTTGTGGATCAACAACATCGGCTTCAGAAAGTGTTAACCGCACTTTCTGTTCTTCTGCAAAAATATCATTTATATGATCAACATATTGCAGATGCGCGAAATAGAATCCCGGCTCTCCATTAGGAAAATCCAGGGTTTTAAAGGGTTCTATAGCTTTGAATTTGTTGCTTGCTTGAGCCTTAGCCAATTCCTCCGGGATTAAAATGAAAATCTTGTCTTGATTTATTTCTTTCATTTCAAACAAGTAGGCATCAATACTGCCCATTTCAAAAGGCAGCGGGCCATCAAAGAAGAAGCGTGCCGTCACATCCGTGCCGTTAGCCCAGGAAGGTGAGATGAAAATCTCCTGCTTCGGATTCTCTTCGAGCATGGTTTTAATTTGACCGAAGACTTGTTTGGCTCCGTATTGCTGCCCGCCCAATCCGTAATTGTCATACCACAACGGCCCGTTGACCAGCGCATCCCTCAGCATAAACCCACTATAAATGGATAAGCCAACAAAAATGATGCCAATCAGTACTTTTCTGGGGACTTTGACTTTCTCAATCCACTGCATGAGCTGATCCAAACCAATGGCGGTCAGCATCACTGCGGGGATGACCATAAAGAGCGAGCGTGTCACGGCGATACCAGCCATGGCCGCACCGGCAGGCGCTGCAAGGGTGGCAATCAAAAAGAGGCGGTATTCCGGTTTGGCGATCTTGCGCAGCATCACCCCAAACCCGAGCACATAAAAAGGCAGGGTCCAGAGCAGTAGATGGCCGTAGTCCTTCATAATGTGGCGCTCAAGATCAACCTGGTTGGGTATAAACCAATACAGCGGATTGAGCATCTTGAGATATTCCTTGAAGTAGATGCCCAATTTTTCGCTGAATGGGATGGCTTGAATCCAGTAGGAATCCAAAATTTGCAGGTGACGCAGGTTCTCTTCTGGATGCAGAATGATAAAACGCACATATGGCACCGCCAGCAAGGCAGCGATCCCCAGGCTGATTAAGACTGTCTTCCAGTTTTTGATATGGCAGCGGCTATCGGTGAGCAACAAAGCCAGGGCAGTTACTGCCATCACCAATTGTGCAGGGCTGTAGCTGTAAAAACTTAATGCGCCAAAAACTACTGCTGCAAAAAGGTATTTTAGTTTCCCCTGACGGTACTGCAGATAGCAATACAGAAAAGCTGCATAAAATGAAACCGCCATCACCACTTCAAAGGCCGTGCGAGAATGCAAAAACCAGGCTGGCGTGATGCACAAGATCAATATCCCGGCAAATGCACATCTGGATTTCAAATTGTTCTTTAGCATCAATCCGATGGCCAACGCGGCCAGCAGTGAGATCACTACCGATGTGCCGCGCGTGACCCAGATCGATTTACCAAACATTAACCACGGCAGCACCTGTGCGTAAACAGATGTGCTCAGGTTGTATTGCCCGCCATTCACCAGATATGTAGGCAGCAGCTCACCCTGATAATTACGAAACCCGTCGCGTACCATATCCGCAGCGAGCACTGTCTGCACGGCTTCATCAGTAAAGAAGTAAATTGGGTAGGCATCCAGCCCAATGAAGCGCGTCACCAGGTAGACCAGCAAAGCCAACCCGATCAGCCATACCTGCCAGGTTAATTTTCTGGCTGTTGCTTGTTTCTCAACAGGGTTTGGCATGGTCGGTTCAGCCTGCATTGGTGGTTCAGGTTCCAACACGGCATGCGGTTCTAGAGCATTGGTGAAACTTTTTCGCTGAAGAGAGACCGGCTTGCCGTCTGCGTCCACCTGGCTGACGATCAGGTCAAGCGATGCACCGGCCTCAAGCGTAATAGTAACGGTCGTCTTAAGGCTTGATTTGGCTTCAAGATTAATGAACTGCTCACCCTGCGCTGCAGGGCTGCTGTTTTCTGTCGGAAGGGGATGGTCGGGGTCTGATTTATCCATGAGATGATCCCACTATTAAAATTATAGCATGGGCATTTCATCGTCGTACATATCCAAACCAAGTGCTCGAGCACTGTCATAAACTGTTTCAACCCAATGGCGTGACGTGTTACAATCCAAACTGTAAACCATTTTATCTACGAGAGTGACTATGAGCGAATCAATCACTGTGGATGTTTTCAATCATCTGGTAGGGCTGGCCGCACTTGAACTGGCTCCAGATCAAGCGGATTATCTACGCACTCAACTCAACCATCAACTGAAAGTTATTGATGAGTTGAAAGCCATCCCCCTGGATGAAAATGTGCCCATCAATTTGCACGGCGTGCCCTACGAGAAAGCCTCCAGTGCGCTGCCTCGCGAAGATATCCACAAACCCTTCCCTGACCCCAGATCCATTCTGGCTCAATCCCCACAGGTGGATGACGGCTACATTATCGTGCCTGATATTCCCCACACCACATTGAAGTAGGCGCACATGGACCTCTGCGATCTTTCTGCTCTTGAATTAACCCAACTGCTGCGCCAGAAAAAAACCTCTGCGGTCGAAATTCTAGAATCAACCCTTGAACGCATCGGCAGTGTGGACGGACGCAGCGGCGTCCTGGATGCCGGTGCCCTCAGCGAAGAAGACAAACAAAAAGTTCACGCCTTCATCACCCTCACCGATGACCGCGCTTTGGAACATGCACAAAAAATTGATCAACAGTTGGCCAGGGGTGAAGACCCCGGTCCGCTAGCGGGTGTGCCCTTCTCGGTCAAAGACATCTTTTGCGTCAGTGGCACACCTTCAACGGCTGCTTCGCGCATTCTGGCCAATTTCAAATCGCCATACACCGCCACAGCCGTCGCCCGCATGGAAGCCGCCGGCGCACTGATGGTCGGCAAGGTCAACCTGGATGAATTTACTCACGGCTCTTCAAACGAGTCCTCCGCATTTCAACCCAGCCCGCGCAACCCTTGGGACACCTCGCGTGTGCCGGGAGGTTCTTCCGGCGGCAGCGCGGCATCCGTGGCGGCCGGTGAAGTACCCCTTTCCCTTGGCACGGATACCGCCGGCTCGATCCGCCAGCCCGCGGCTTTCTGCGGCGTGGTGGGCGTCAAACCCACCTACGGACGCGTCTCTCGCTACGGCTTGATCGCTTTCGCCTCCTCGCTGGATTGTCCCGGCCCGGTGGCGCGCACGGTCAGCGATGCAGCGGCCATGCTGCAGGTCATCAGTGGTGCGGATGAACATGACGCCACAAGCGCCCCCACCCCAGCGCAGGATTATCTTTCAACCATCGAAAACGGCGTCAAAGGCATGCGCATCGGCCTTTCACCCGACTATTTCAAAATCACTTATCCAGACCCGCAAACCGGTGAACTCTTAATCCAGCCGCTGCCGGCCGAAATTGAAAAATCCGTGCGCGAAGCAGCCGAAAAACTGGCTGCTTTGGGGGCTGAAATTGTTGAAGACGTGCCCATGCCAAACACGCGTTTTGGCATCCCCGCTTATTTCGTCATCAGCCGGGTTGAAACTGCATCCAACCTGCACCGCTTTGACGGCGTTAAATACGGCCTTCGCACCACTGCGCCTACTGCAGATTTAACTCAGATGTACCGTCAGTCTCGCAACGAAGGCTTCGGCCTGCAACCCAAGCTGCGCATTTTGATGGGCATGTATGTCAGCGCGGCGCAATACAGCGAGGAATACTACAAACGTGCGCTGCGCGTGCGCACCTTGATCCGCTGTGATTTTGAAGCTGTATATGACCCCAATGGCAAATATCGCTTGGATGCGCTCCTGACACCCACCACCCCCACCACCGCGTTTGCCATGGAAGCCATTTATGGCAATTCGGTCTTGATGCAGTACGCCGACCAACTAACCGTTGCTGCCAACCACGCCGGTGTGCCAGGCATTTCCCTCCCTGGTGGTCTCGATGAAAGCGGATTGCCCATTGGCATCCAACTGTTGGGTGCTGATTTCTGCGAAGACAAGTTGTTCCGCATCGGCCGTGCCTACGAACAAGCCACCGAAAGCGCAGAATGGCGCAAAATCAAACCACAAGTATTAAGGTAGTGCTCAATTTGGAGTATGGATTTATTTGTTGATAAAACGATTTTTAGCGGTTGTTGTATTGGTTCTGTTGGTAGGGTTTGGTTCTGCGTGTGCGTTTACTAACACTATCAGCCAAATCATTGCGTCTGATACACCCACCTTTACCAGCACCGCCACGAACACAGCTACCACCACAAGTACATCTACACCCACGGTGACGCTGACGGCCACTGCAACAGCCACAGAAACACCCACAGCCACGGCCACCCAGACCGAGACGCCGCGTCCGACCAGAACCTTAACAAAAGCAGCACCCAAACCCACCAATACCACATCCTCGTCTGAAGGCGGCGAAGGTGGTGGAGAATCCGGTGGGGATAGCGGAGGCGGATGCAACGGCGCGAACAGTTCCATGGAATCAGCCGTGTTTAGCATGATTAACAGCCAACGCTCCGGCGCCGGGCTGGGATCTCTGCAAAGTTCATCCACACTGACCAGCATCGCCCGCAGCTACAGTAAGTCAATGGCAGAAAATGGATTCTTTAGTCATGGTGACATCTGGAGCCGCGTTAATGCTTCAGGCGCCTATACCGCAGTCGGCGAGATCCTCTATGCCGGACCCGGCCCTTATAACAATGCCTCTTCTGCGATCTTTTCCTGGCTTGCCAGTTCAAGCCATCGCGACCAAATGTTGAGTTCAATGTATACCCAGATGGGCGTTGGTTACTGGTGCGCACCCAACAGCCAGTATGAAGGCTATTTCACCGTGGATTTTGCAAAATAGTAATAATTTCGACCTAGAGACTGAAAGATG
Source organism: uncultured Anaerolineaceae bacterium (assembly GCA_927443345.1). Taxonomy (GTDB): domain Bacteria; phylum Chloroflexota; class Anaerolineae; order Anaerolineales; family Anaerolineaceae; genus UBA6107. Next base: position 48,922 of record CAKMKJ010000055.1, read on the forward strand.
GAAGAACCTGCTTCACCTTACGTCCATTATTACAACCGGGGCGTGAATAAAGAAATTATCTTTTTCACTTCTGATAACTATTTGCTTTTAATTAGAAAGTTAACAGAATATATTAAGGAATATCAAATTGAATTAATAGCTTTTTGCCTGATGCCCAATCACTATCACATTCTCCTCAAACATGAGAATCAAAATGATGGGTCAAAATTAATTCAACGACTTTTCAATAGTTACACACAAGCCATCAACAAAAGGTATTCAAGAGTTGGAACATTGTTCCAGGGCAATGTAAAAAAACGCTTTATCGAAGATGATGATTACTTGGCAGAAACTATCAAATATATTCATCTCAACCCTGTAAAAGCAGGTCTTTGTGATAAACCGGAAAATTGGGAATATTCTGATTATCGAGAATGGATTGGGCTTGACGAAACAATAAGAAATATTTCTGTTGAACGTGATAACATATTTGGAAGTACAAAAGATTATGAAGAGTTGATTAACTTTGAATACCAAAAGTTTTAATGCCAACCTTGACAAGGTTTGAAACCTTGTCAAGGTTGCCTGAAGAGTTTTTGTCCATAAATATGATAAAAAACTACAGAGGCACAATGACAGAATACGAAGCAGTGATCGGACTTGAAACACACATTCAACTTAATACCACTACCAAGGTGTTTTGCTCTTGCAAAGCGGACTCATGGTACGACGGGCCTAATACCAACATCTGCCCGGTGTGCTGCGGCTTGCCTGGGGTGCTGCCGGTGCTCAACAAGGCAGTGGTCGAAAAAGCTACCCTGCTGGCCAATGCCATGCATTCCGAGATTCGTCCGATCTCATACTTCGATCGCAAGAATTACTTCTACCCCGACCTGCCCAAGGGATATCAGATTTCTCAATTTGACGAATCAATCGGCAAGGGCGGATTCCTTGACCTGCCCGTCCCGGCCAACGCCTCGCCTGACAAACAGGCATACATTCGCCGCGTAGGCATCTGGAAGATGCACATCGAAGAGGACGCCGGCAAAACCAAGACCGCGGGCAATCGCCGTCTGATTGACTTTAACCGCTGCGGCGTACCGCTGGTCGAGATGGTTACCGCCCCCGACCTGCGCACCGCGGATGAAGCCGCCCAATACCTCACCCGTCTGCGTCAATTGCTGCGCTGGATCGGCATCTCCGAGGCAGACATGGAAAAAGGCCACCTGCGCTGTGACGCCAACGTCTCCATCCGCAAAAAGGGCGAGACACTGCTCAACCCCAAGACCGAGATCAAGAACGTCAACTCCATTGACGCAGTACGCGAAGCCATCCTCAAAGAGGTCGAGCGCCAGATCCGCGAAACGGAGGCCGGCAACCGTATTGAAGCCTGGACGCTTGAATGGGACGAAGATACCAACACCCTTAAAAAGATGCGATCCAAAGAGACCGAGGCTGATTACCGCTACTTCCGCGAACCGGATCTGCTTCCCATCCGTCTCGAAGACGAGTGGAAGCAAGCCATCCTTACTGACTTCCCCGAACTGCCGCTGGAGCGCCGAGCGCGCTTCATCGAACAATATGGCCTGCCCGAGTACGACGCCGAAATTCTCACCTCTGAACGCAAACTCTCCGATTACTACGAAACCACGGTCAAGGCTTATGGCGGCGATGCAAAGAAAGTCTCCAACTGGCTGATGAACGAAGTACTGCGAATGATCAACGACCAGGGTCTCAACCCTGCCGAAATGGAGCTGACCCCCGCCGCGCTGGCTTCCATCCTCAAGCTGGTGGATGCCGGCACCATCAACATCAATACCGGCAAGAGCCTGCTGCAAAAAGTGCAGCAAACGGGCAAATCGCCTGATGCGATTGTCTCTGAAGAAGGCTTGGGATTGGTGAGCGACGATTCCGCCATCCGCGCCGTGTGCGAAGAAGTGTTGGCCGAAAGCCCCAACGAAGTGGCTGCCTTCAAAGGCGGCAAAGTCACTCTCATCGGCTGGTTCGTGGGCGGCGTGATGAAAAAGATGCGCGGCAAGGCTGACGCGGCTATGGCGAAAAATATTTTGGAAGAATTATTAAGCTAACTTTCCATCTTATTGCTTATTAAAAAACTGCTCAAGTTTGGTATATAAAGCCGGGTTTTCATTCAGCATGCGTCGATCGCCGCAGGTGAAATTAATAAACAACGAAATCACAATCGTCGCTGCGGATAACAAGCAGATGGCAATCAGAAGCAGCCCACGGTTCAATCTTGAATATCGCGACCGTTCAATCACCCCCATCAACAACACACAAGTGATAATCAACAATATAGGATAATAATCCGCCAGATAGCGCATGGTTGAAAACAAATACATCATATTAATGAGAAAGGTGGTCAGAAATCCACCGATGAGGGTTACCCACATCCAAATTGGCATACCTGGCCGCGGATTATCTTGTTGAGTGATAGGCGTCTCTTTCACCCAACGCCAGCCCTTTCGCAGCAGCGCCCAGGCCGGCACAATCAACAACCACAAAAACGGAACACAATAAAGAATTCCGGTTATTTGCTCACCAAAGAAATAATCCTTGGGGTAGCGAATAAACCTGGTCCAACTGTTATCGGCTGTAGCGATAAAAAATGGAAAGCTGCCGGGCGTAAACGCGAAGGGTTGCAAGAGATTGAGATAGAGATTTGGGAGGATGTATCTGAAGGCAAATAACTGACTGAGATCCTCAGGCAGCGCATCACCGGTTAATTGATATCGCAATCCAGTTTCAAAGATGCTGCCAAAACGGGTGAAATTGAACCAGGCTATCCCTGCTGCAAAAACCACCAGCGGAAATAAAAACATCATGATATCCAGCCAATAAGTTTTTTGGCGAATAGCTTTTTTAATCATCAAAACAAGCGCAATAAAAACCACAAAAATTACGGTAAACACGATACTGGTTCTCGAACCCACTGCCGCACCAAACGAAAAACCGGCCAGAAGAAACCATCCCCTTTGAGGGGTTGCGGAATCCAATCCACGGATTAAGGCATAAAACCCCATGATCAGGAAAAACTGGCAAGAGGCGATCGCCGTCTCATATACATTGGGGCGATTCACCAGCCAAAAGAGCGGCGTTGCCAAACCTCCCAACAGTGTAAAAATGCCCATCGTCCAGGCTGGGACGGATGGAAAATATTTCTTCCGAAGAAAAGCCAATATCAATGCGATAAAAATCGTGATGCCGATTACAAAAAATAACAACAGGTGTTGATCCTCCACCACTACGGGATGAATAATTTTGACTAGCGCTGCTATCAGCGCAGGAACCGCCCCCCAATAGAGGTAATAATTTCCCTGGTAATACGAAGCATCCCAAATGAATTTAATTCCTGTTCTGGCTCTCCAATCGTATGGATCCGCCAGTTTCGCCAGCTCCGCCGGTGGTTTGATGGTGAGAGAAGTTTGACCTGCCAGAAACCCGTCTGCCTGCAAATCAAAATAATTTGAATATCCGCGAAAATGGAACATGTTCCCGCTGGTTATGTACCAAACCGAGCACAAAAACACAATCGCTAATGAGATAGCACTACAAAACATCGGTTGTGAAAAGAGAGATTTTTTATCAGAATCGACTGCTTTTTTTGAATCCGCTGATGGTTTGTTGTAATGCCCCCAAACTTTTGCGATTTTGTCAAAAAAGATTGAAAAATGAAAGTGGCGGTTCACACAACTTAAGCCAAGCACCAATAAGGGTGCCAGTAGCAGTAAAACGCCAAACCCTGCCAGGATTTTCCGTGAAGTTCCAAGTGTTACATTATTATCCAAACCAAGTTGATAAGCAAAAAGCGCAACCCCAAGACAGGTGATCCCCGCTAAAACAATCAAGGTCGTGGCCACGATTTTGAAAATTCGAAATCTCATTCACATCCTACTTTGGTTCATTGTTGAAAACATTTTACCCTACCTAAAATCGATTACCTAAAAAACCTCTCGCAAAGCAACTGTGTTGAAAGTCAAGGAGAAACAGGCTCAGGAGTAAGAGAATTTCGAATAATTGAGTTCAGATAAATGAGCATTTTATGCATACAAGCCACAATCGCGACCTTCTTAACCTTTCCCTTATCAAGTAAGT
>CAKMKJ010000056.1 GCA_927443345.1 uncultured Anaerolineaceae bacterium
AATATTCAGAAGCCTTACAAAAGTCGATGCCAATCTTCAGCGGACCGGATCGAAACAAACCTTGGGTTAGGTTATTTCACCGGTACATACATGATCGCTAATCTCTCTTTTCCCTTTCTAGGGGAATTTGATACAGTAACAGAGCTGGGATTAGTGATTAGTGATTCGTAAACCGTGAGTCGTGAATGGTCAAAACCAGTAATTAGGAATTAAGAATTAGGAATTAGGAATTAGGAATTAGGAAATAGTAATCAGGCACTCAGGTTGAATATGACTTGATTCGTTTTTGTTTCAAGAAACCCCACTCGCTTCGCTCGGGGGCGCACACTTGCCCTCCCGAAGGACATCGGGACGATGAGGCTGCAAGTGCCAGGGAAGTTCGCGGCTCTCGGGCACAGGTAAAACGAATGATTTTGAAATTGAAAAATAGATTTTTCATGTAAAGAAATATTCGTTTTGTCGAAACAAATCGCAGTTGATTGAGTGGTCTTGCACTTTACTGAGGCGTATTCAGTTGTAAAAGAACGACACCGATAGATATATGGTGTATTAGAACTAATATTCTAACTTGTCAGGGGATAAGAATGTAAAATTTTTACTAATTGATCTATAATTAATTTATCCAATACTGGTGGGAAGAGCATCACAATTTCGTAAATCTGGCAGACCTAAACACAAAACCCGCTCCATCCACCTTCAATTATTCATTTTCAGAGGATACTTATGAAAAAATGTGGATTGTTTACTATTAGTCTCCTGGCGGTTTTATCGTTAATCATCACAAGCTGCTCAACTGAATCGCCAACCGAAACCCCGGCCTTAGTGAGCACAGAAACAGTCGTCATTGAAACGGTTGAAAAATCAACTTCGACACCAACCGCCACGCCAACGCCTGAGCCAATCCCCTGCACAGTTGCCTTTGAAACTGATCGTGATGGCAATTGGGAAGTCTACAAAACCAACCTGGATGGGAGCGGGACGGTAAATCTGACCAACAACCCGGGTGTCGATTACGGCCCAGCCTATTCGCCAGATGGTGATCAAATCGCCTTCGTCTCAAACCGCGAGAATGGCGATGAACCAGGCAAGTTCATCTATGTGATGAATGCAGATGGCAGCGGGGTGCGCCAACTCACCCATGAAGATGACTGCGAAAGCCCGGATTGGTCGCATGACGGAACGATGATCACCTACTCCGACAAAGGAGAAATTTACATTATCAAAGCTGATGGCAGCGGAAAATCGATAAACTTGACCAACAGTGAAGTAGAGGATCTCAGTCCAACCTGGTCACCAGACGGCACCAAGATCGCCTGGCTGATAAAAAACGAGTGGGGACATAACGTGCATGTAATGGACGCGGACGGCAGCAATATTATCCAGGTAGGTTTTAATAACAGGTCGTTTGATGTTAAATGGGTTCCTGACGGACGTCTCTTCACGGGTTGGATATGGGAAAGCAATGATGAACTTTGTCAGAACTGCATCAGTAATATTGATGGCACAGGCATCATCAACGCCGGAGGCAAGGGAGAGATTGTCAATTATTTCGCGATCTGGACCGCCACAGGAAAAAGAGTTGAACTGATAGAAACTAATAGGCTTTCAGGGAATGACGATATTTTTCTCATTGGCGGTGACCTGCCTGACACATTGGATATGGGTATCGGCTCAATAAACCTCTCCAACCATCCAGCCAACGATCGCAGCCCTGACGCCCCCATCAACTGCGGCGGTGGTTGGGTCGTTGATACTGAAGCTTTAGAAGCCAATGCTGAAGCATCCTCACAACCTAACGATAACCCCAATGTCACCATTGGTTATGCCGGCGACACTCCTGCTCAATGGCAGCGAAAGAACAATTTCGACAAAGCTTGCGGCGAGTTGGGTATCCAGTGCGAGTATGGATCGATCCCTGAATTACTCAACAAGGATGTCAGCGTAATTGTGCTCAATTCCGGTCCTGACAAGATCAAGGATTCGTCTGCTGCAATCAGTGAAGCCACCCAAAAAGGTATACCGGTCTTCGTTCTGGATGCCGAGATTAAAATGGACGGCGTCTATTCAATTTTGGCAGACCCCGGTGAAATGATGCGGGTGACCTTTAATGAATTATTTAAGAAAAGTGGCAATGCGGGAGAGTTAGCCTTTTTTGATTTTGATCCGGCTCAAAAAGACACCGAGATAATGACAGCGTTGCTTGCTAAGGAGTACCCGAAGATCAAGGTGGTGACCACAGATACGAATAGATATAATTTTTTAGAGGACGAGTTTATTTTTAATGAGCTGATAACAGTTTACCCGGCTCTCAAAGCTGTTTGGACCAATGATGGTTACTCTAACACCATCTTCGGCATCGTGAATAACATCAGTGACCCTGCAAAGTACCCTATGCTTAAATGCGGAGACTTTAAAGACGGCTTCTATATCTGGAAGGATCGCCTCGTTGATTATCCAGAATTTGCATGTGTCAGCGTGAGCAATCCGCCCGGTATTGCCTATGATGCGGTGTATGCTGCCTATTTATTAGTAAGCGGCGAAGAATTAAATGAATCCGCGCTCGGCGGTGAGTTTGGTAATGCATTTTATGTGGATTTTCCGGTGATCACCAATGACAATGTTTTTGAAGAATTGGAAAAAATCAAATATGAAGCCAGCGATCATGTAGTTGATAGGCTGATGACTCCGGATGAAATTATGGAAAAGTGGTTTAAATAAAAGGAATTATTATGGTTATGGTGCGGCACATGGTAAAAATCAAACAGCGTGCAGAGCAATCCGTGTTGGAAGAGACGCTGGGGTTCGTGAGGGATGTGAATTCGATGGAAGTTTTGGGTAAATGATTATTGGTGGGTTCAACCCCCGAACCCACCCTATTATACTATACTTGTGGCATTGAAAGTGTTTTATTTTTATTGAAACCCTAAGGAGAAGCATGAACAATATCACCTGCCTTGGACACCAGGAAGCGGAAAAAATTATTGAAACCATAAAAAATGAACTGCAGCGCAGGCAAAAATCGGCAGTCATTTCTGTGGTCGATCATCATGGCGAACTGATTGCCTTTTTACGCCTGGATGGAGCTCCCCTGCCTTCGATCATAATTGCCACCAACAAAGCCTTCACCGCGGCCAGAGAACAAAAACCGACCCAGGAATATGGAGAGGCTGCCCGCGATCTGACCAATGGTTTTGATGTAGCTTATATGGGTGACAGCCGCTTCACAGGGTTTGGCGGCGGTATACCCGTTAAGTTGGATGGAAAAGTAGTGGGTGCAATCGGTGTTAGCGGATTGGCCACACAAGAGGATATTGAATTGGCGATGATGGGTTTGGCATCCATCCAAAAATGAACAGCGCGCGGAGTAATCTATGGGGGATAAGGTGCTGGGGTTTATGAAGTACATCAGACTGTTGAATGTCCGCATGAAGGGTTAAATGATTATTGGTGGGTTCAGCGATCGAACCCACAACAATACTAATAGCACCAAACAGGAAAAAATGAGTTAACGATGTCATATTCAATTATTTTCAATGATGAAAAACGATATATTTTAGTCACCTTGACGGGTGAAATTGATGTTCCAACGATTCGTACAGCCATTCTCGAAGCCGGAAAAGTCATTTTAGAGCATCAATGCAACAGGATCATAGGTGATTTTCGGGAAACCACTCTGCTCATGGGCACAATGGATATCCTCCACCTCTATGAGTTCTGGATCCAAACGTTGAAAACCAACAAAGTCAATCAACATGAATCCAAGCGAGCTATTTACATAAACCCTGATCAAAAAAACAGGGAGAAATTCCGCTTTTTCGAGACCATTGCGGTGAACCGCAATTCAAGGGTAAAGATTTTTTATGAATTCGATCAGGCTGAAGAGTGGATATGTAAGTAAGTGATTAGTGATTCGGGGGAGCGGAAGATCGCGACATTGAACGTCCGCATGAAGGGGTAAAAGATATAGGTAATGGTTACATCATTTTTCTCGAACGATCATTGATGGGTTCAAAGTACGAACCCATCCTACGCCTGTTACGATTTATTCCTTAACCCCAGAAATCTTCAAATTATTATTCGTGTTAAAATACAAGCACTAAATCACAAAGAGGTGCTGTATGTCCGTTCCCATCCTGGTATCCGCTGCCTGGCCATATGCAAATGCCGAGATCCACGTCGGCAATCTGACAGGCTCTTATCTGCCCGCTGACATATTCGCGCGCTATCAGCGCTTAAAGGGCAACCAGGTGTTGATGGTCTCGGGTTCAGACTCACACGGCACGCCCATCACCGTCCGCGCGGATGCAGAAGGCACAACCCCGATGGCGGTGTATGAACGCTTTCATGAAGGTTTCATTGATCTCTTTCAGCAGCTTGGGCTGAACTACGACCTCTTCACCAGCACGCACACCCAGAACCATCAGAAGGTTTCGCAATCTGTGTTTCTGGCGCTGAAAAAGAACGGCTACCTCTACACCGAAAGCCAGATGCAGTGGTACGCCCCCAGCCAGAGCCGCTTCTTGCCAGACCGTTATGTGGAAGGCACCTGCTATCTGTGCGGATACGAGAACGCACGCAGCGACCAATGCGACAAGTGCGGCAGCCTGCTTGAAGCCGAAAGATTGATCAACCCAAAATCAAAAATTGACAACTCGACCCCCGAGCTGCGCTCCACCGAACATTTCTATATTGACCTGGCCAAACTGCAGAACCATGTGGTCGATTTTCTCAAGGGCCGCGACAGCTACTGGCGCCCGAACGTGATGCGCCAATCGCTGGGCCAGATTCTGGCAGACAGTCTGCACGGCCGCGCCATCACCCGCGACCTGGATTGGGGCATCCCCCTGCCAGCAGAAGTGATGGAAGAGGGTAAGGAATGGGAAAGCAAGCGTCTGTACGTGTGGTTTGAGGCCGTGATCGGTTATCTATCCGCCTCGATCGAGTGGGGTCAGCTTGCCGGCAACGCCGATGCCTGGCGCAACTGGTGGCAGAACCCAGACTCTCGAACTTATTACTTCATCGGCAAGGACAACATCCCCTTTCACGCGGTGATCTGGCCGGCAGAATTGATCGGCGCTGGCAAAGCCTTTGATGAGGTGATGGGTACCGAAAATCCGCAGCCATTGGTGCTGCCGTATGATGTGCCAGCCAACGAGTTTATGAACCTTGAAGGACAAAAAATTTCAGGCAGCCGCAATTGGGGCGTTTGGGGCCGCGACTTTTTGACCCGCTACGACCCTGATGCCCTGCGCTATTACCTGACCGTCAATATGCCCGAATCCAAAGACACCGATTGGGATTGGGACGAGTTCTATCACCGCAACAATGACGAACTGGTGGCTACCTGGGGAAACCTGGCCAACCGTGTTTTGTCTTTCTGCAACAAATACTGGGAGGGTCAAGTTCCCGATCCCGGCGAACTGACTGATCTGGACAAAGACCTGATCAAAACCATTGAAGGCGGTTTTGAGACCGTGGGCAATTTGATAGACACGGTGAAACTCCGCGCCGCAGCGGCCGAGGCCATGCGTCTTGCCTCCGAGGTCAACAAGTATCTGGATGTGACCGCCCCCTGGCAGCAGGTAAAAACGGATAAAGCCACCGCCGCCCGCGCGATCTTCACTGCGCTCAAGGCGATTGATTCGCTCAAGATCCTCTTTGCGCCGTTCTTGCCCTTCACATCCGACAGGCTGCACGGCTTCATGGGCTACGATGGCAGTCTCTTCGGCACACAGAGCACCGAAACGCTCAAGGATGAACTCGGCGAACATACAGTTCTGCGCTACGACCCCAGTGGCGCCACGGGCAAGTGGGAACCCAGCAAGCTGAAAGCGGGCGATCCGCTCAGGCAGCCGGTTGCACTGTTCAAGAAGCTGGATATTTCGATAGTTGAAGATGAACGGGCACGGTTGGGGAAATAGGTGGTTGGGGCACGTTGCAACGTGCCCTTACGTTGAACAATTTTATGTGATTTTTCTTAGGGCGTATAGCTATACGCCCTTACAGGTGCTCATTGCGCCGTGTCCCTACGTGTTTAATCCCCAGAACGCGCAGCGAATCCAGTTGGGGAGGGCGCGCAAGAGGGGCAGCATGACGTTCTCGGCGCGCTCTTTGAATTCATCACTCTCATAAATCTCACCCCCCATTGGGTCAACCAGGTCGCTGACCGCACGCAAAATCAGGCAGGGTACATTATTTTTATGCGCCGTCCAGGCAATGGCGCCTGACTCCCAATCTGCGGCGATGGCGTCAAAATCATCCACCAGTTTGTGCACCAGGTCGGGGTCTATATCCTGATCCGCAGAGACAAGCAGCGAGCGGCGCACCACCTGCGGATATGGCTCCGAGAGGTAAGACAGGTCAATCTGGGTGGTGTAATGGTCTAGCGCCTGAGCGGGGTCTCCCATGCGCTCGTAGATGTCATAAACCAGGGTTTTTTCGACCAGCAGAATCTCACCCACGCGGGTTTTGTCTTCGAGACCGCCGCAGGTGCCTAAATTGATCACCAAACCGGGTTGCCAGCGGTCGATCACGTATTGGGCACTGGCGGCAGCGGCAATCTTGCCCCAGCCCCCATGAAAGAGCACCACGTCGCGGTTGCCAAGCTGAAGGTGAAAACACGAACCAAAAGGAGAGGTCTCAACGGGAGGCTGGTGAAAATACTCCATGACGGCAGTCCATTCGGCATAGGCTGAAATGATGATAACAACTTCGCCCCCCTCGTCACTTATTTTTGGCATCCATCCTCCTCTAGACATCCAATGCGTTACGCTGCAATTAAACCGATAAATTAATCGTCATGTAAAATGTGGCGCACTGACTTTCGAACTTCCATTTTTGAGGCTTTCCATAGAATATCAGCCACCGCATAAGCGGATTCGGGCTGTCCGAGGAATTTGGCATTGGCTGCGCGTTTTTTTAACAATGCCTGGTCGTCTTTCATCAAATGGTTGAGACACTCCAAAATAGCTATGGGCGATTCAGCCATATCCGCAGCACCGTAGGCCGTAACATACTCGGCGTTGCCGGTTTCCTGTCCGGGGATGATCTCGGTCAGCATCATGGGCAATCCAGCGGCCAGAGATTCGGTCACGATCAATCCGCCGGCTTTGCACAACATCAAATCGGAGGCTTTCATCAGCGTCGGCACCTGGTCGGAGTATTCATAGATGTAAGCCGGGATGTGCCATTCAAATTGGGTGAGTGAGCGGAAGAGGTTCTGGTCTTTGCCGCACACCACAGCCACCTGGATGGGTGCGCCAAAATGGTTGATCACGTTCAAAGAATCAATCAGGCGTTCGACCCGTTTACTGCCGACTGCTAAAATGGTGGGCAGGTCAGGCTGCCATCCGAGCTCTTTGCGGATGTCGTTCTTGGCGCGTTTTTCTTTTGAAATGGCAGGTGAAACCGGAATGCCGGTGATGATGATCTTTTCAAGCGGCATACCGTAGCTCATGCCCAGTTCGGCGACCAGGGTGTTCGGCACCAAGCAGCCGGTCACTTTTTTATGGAACCACATGCGGTGCACGGTGGAGAGATCCGTCACCACGGTGAATTGAGGTACCTTGGTTTTGCGACCGGTAAACAGGGTAGAAATACCCGATTGAAACCAGGGGTAAGTATTAAGTACAACATCCGGTTTGTATTTGTGGAACAGCTCACGCATGGTGTCGACCAAAAGCACACCGATGGAACGGTCTAAAATCGCAGTAGGAATGGGGTTGTCGCTGGCTTCATATCCGAGGTGGTACAACTCGGGAATTTGTTTTATATATTTATCATAATCTGATTGCGTATCACGCAGGAAGGATGGCGTGGTGGATTCGTCGAGGGGATTGAGCAGTTCAACCGTCATATGTTCGGCGTATTTATCAAGGACTGCGTCGCGCACCGCATTGGCGGCGCTGCGATGGCCGAAACCGGCATCCGCGGTCAGGATCAATACACGCTTTTTTGAGTCCATGAGGTCCTCTTTACTGTTGACAACCAGGCCAGTTTTCTGGCGGCAGATCATATTGCAAATATTTTAATACCAATTTTAGAGCCGCCTGGGCGGAATCTTCTTTGTTTTTGATGCGATCCCCTTTCCAACTGCACTTCCAGGCCCAGTCGCCGTCGGCTGCGCTCATGCCAATCCACACCGTGCCAACGGGTTTCTCGGGCATGCCGCCGCCAGGGCCGGCTATTCCGCTGATAGAGATGCCTAGAATCGAGTCGAGTGGGAATCCGCCTGAGAGCGCAATGCGCACCCCCCTGGCCATTTCGATGACACATTCCTTGCTGACGGCGCCGTACTGCTGCAGGGTTTCGTGTTTGACACCCAGCAGGCTTTCTTTGACCTCATAGGCATACGCGGTCACGCTGCCCAGGTAATAATCTGATGAGCCGGGGATGTTGGTGATGAGGTGTCCGACCAGGCCGCCGGTGCATGATTCAGCCATGGTCAGTTTCATGCCACGCTGCCGCAGCAGGTCCCCGATTTGTTGTTCCAATAATTGAGATGGCAAGGTAAGTTCCTTAGTTTTTAGTTGCCTAATTATAATGCCGTGATGGGGGGTTTTATGAGGTGTGATTCATATAAAGAAAATACTCAAAATATACCGGGTTCGACTACGATCAAACCCCCGCGGATTTTGAATCCGCGGGGGTTTCTGAAAAACTAAAAACCCTAGACACCGGGAATCTTGAATAGCAGCTGCCCTATGCTTCGCATGTGGGTGCACATTCCCGAGGTTAGCTTTCAGATCCATACAGGTGATCCAAAACATGATCAGGGCAAGTTCCCGAATTCGAAGGGCAAAAGAATTCGGGAACTGTTCGTAGAAACGCTTGACGCTTTACGCCGACCTGTTATAGAATACTCTTAACTGAATAAATGCTTTTTTGGTGCCACTCCCCCGGATGGGAGGGCTTAAAGGCGAAACCGGTGTATAGTCCGGTGCTGTAGCGCAACTGTAATTCAGAGTAATCTGATAAGCCAGGTCGCCCGCCAAAAAGCGTGTCACACACTCTCGCATTAAGGAGGTGGGCACTCGCCTTAAACAAGACGATCACCCTGTCCAACATGCGGCAGGGTTTTTTTAACCCTTGCTGCGTATCGACCAAACCAATTTTGAATGATAAGGATTTCCATGAAGAAGATTACGCAATTCTTTTTAATCATCACCCTGCTGGCCGCACTGCTGGCTGGATGCGTGCCTGCCGCAACTGCACCACAGGCGATCACCCTCACCGACGGACTCGGACGCACCGTCGCTCTCGACCAGCCCGCTGAACGCATCGTCTCTCTTGCCCCCTCTGCTACTGAATTATTGTTTGCCGTCGGTGCCGGAGATCAAGTGGTCGGACGCGACAGCTTCTCTAACTACCCCGAATCTGTGGCAGAGCTTCAAGATGTAGGCGGCTCAATGGGCGATTACTCTTATGAAACCATCGCCAGCCTGAACCCCGACCTGGTGCTGCTGACTGAAATTAACACACCGGAACAAGTTAAAGCGCTTGAAGATTTAGGCCTGACGGTTTACTACATCAAAAACCCCGTCCAGTTGGATGGTCTCTATCCGATCCTCGAAACGGTTGGCGAGCTGACCGGCCACGACAAAGAGGCTGCTGATTTGGTGGATTCTTTGATTGCCAGAGTTGCCAAAGTAACTGAAACCATTGCCAAGGCGCAAGACAAACCGCTGGTGTTTTACGAACTGGATGGTTCGGATGCCGCCAAACCCTGGACCTCCGGCCCAAACACCTTCATGGATCAAATGATCCAGATGGCAGGCGGAGTGAACGTTGGTTCTGCAATGACAGATGCCTGGGCTCAGATCAGCCTTGAAGAACTGCTGGTGCAAGACCCCAACATTATCCTGCTGGGCGATGCCGCTTACGGCGTGACTGCCGAACAGGTTACCACCCGCGCTGGATGGGCTACCCTGAACGCGGTCAAAAACAACGCCATTTATCCCTTTAATGATGATTTAGCCAGCCGGCCCGGTCCGCGCATGGTGGATGGCCTCGAAGAATTGGCCAAATTAATTCACCCGGAGCTTTACAAATAGCATGAAGCCCACTGCCCGCCCGTTCCTGATCAGTCTGATCATCCTGCTCGCTGCCGTATTGGTCAGTGTATTGGTGGGCAGTGTGTTTATCCCCCCCGCAACCCTGCTGGATTTGATCAAATCTGCAATCCAAAGTACAACATCTACGCTCGACCCCAATGGGACTTTCGCCGCCATCCTGTTTCAACTAAGAACGCCGCGTGCCATTTTACTCATTTTAGTTGGCGCTTCGCTTGCCGGCAGTGGAGCGGCTTATCAAGGTTTGTTCCGCAATCCGCTGGCTGACCCTTTCATGATCGGCGTATCTTCAGGTGCGGGTGCAGGCGCTGTGATCGCCATGAGCATCCAGTGGCCATATTCGACCCTGGGTTTGATGGCCGTGCCAATGGCTGCCTTCGCAGGAGCTACCGTATCTGTGTTGTTGGTGACGCAATTGGCCAGGGTGGGCAAAACCATCCCCACCACCAATTTAATTCTGGCAGGCGTGTCGGTGAGTGCATTTGCCTCGGCGATCACCTCGCTCATGATGATTAACTCCACCGGCGAATTGAGGCGCGCCATCGTCTGGTTAATGGGCGGTTCCACGCTGACCGGTTGGAACCCTGTGTTGGGCGTGCTGCCCTATGCGTTGATCGGTCTCACTGTGCTGCTGGTGATGGCGCATCCGTTGAACGTGCTGCAATTCGGAGATGAACAAGCCCAACAACTGGGCATTCCGGTGCAAAAAACGCGTTTGATCATCATTGTGGCGGCCACGCTCTCCACGGCGGCCGCGGTATCTTTTGCCGGTGTGATTGGCTTTGTAGGGCTGGTGATTCCGCATGTGGTACGCATGTTGTGGGGAGGCGACTACCGACGGTTGCTGCCTCTCTCAATGATTTGCGGCGCCAGTCTGCTGCTGCTTACGGATGTGGTAGCGCGCACCATCATCTCACCTCAGGAAATCCCCGTGGGAATCATCACTGCTCTATTAGGCGCACCATTCTTCTTGTGGGTGCTCAACCGTTCAAAATCACAGAATTATTGGTGAAGCCATGTTATCAATTGAAAACCTGAGCGCCGGGTATAACGGTAAAAAAGTGCTTCACGACATTAGCCTGAAAGTGCCGCAAGGGTCGGTGATTGCGTTGATTGGCCCGAACGGCTCTGGCAAGACCACACTCATCCGCGCCATCAGTGGAATTCTCAACCCTGAATCAGGCAAGATGTTTTACAACGAACAAGATTTAACCAAAATAAGCATCCAGGAACGGTCTAAATTAATTGCCGTGGTGCCGCAAGTCCGCAATCTGCCGCCCGCCTTCTCGGTGTACGAGGTGGTATCGCTGGGCAGAACGCCTTATTTGAACTGGTTTGGCATCACTTCTGGCCCAGATCACGAGATTGTCAACCAATGTATGGCGCAAGTGGACCTGCTGGAAATGTCAGATCGCAATATCGCAGAACTTTCTGGCGGCGAGCAGCAGCGCGTGATGCTGGCCAGAGCGCTGGCGCAGCAAACACCCGTCCTCGTCATGGATGAACCCACTTCACACCTTGACCTTCAATATCAGGTCAGTTTTCTAAAAAGCGTCCACCGGCTGGCACACCCCTCGCAAGAAGAAATTCAACAAGGCAATGAACCCAGGGCGGCGTTGGTGGCCATCCATGATCTCAACCTTCTGGCCAACTTTGCAGACCAGGTGGCTTTGATGGTTGATGGCTGTTTGGTGAAATTAGGAAGCCCTGCTGAAGTGCTGCAGCCTGAAATTTTGAGCGGGGTTTATCATCTGCCGCTGACCACGCTGCAAGATCCAAAAACCGGACATTTTGCCGTTTTACCTCGATAATCCCTTATAATATTTTCAATACCTGAAAGCGAGGCATGATGAAAATTAAGGTCAACCTGGTAGCGGCTTATAAGTTAATTGCGCAAAAAGGCCAATTAACACTTGTTTTGCCTGAAAAAAGCTCCGTTCATGATGTGATTAGTGGAGTGATAAAAGCTGCTCCGGCGTTGAAAACGCACTGGCTTGATAAAGACGGTTCCCCCTCGCACCACCTGCATCCCTTTTTAAACGGTGATGATGTTTACACCCTGGCAGAAGGGTTAAACACCTGTCTGGTAGATGGCGACAGCCTGGAGTTTATTCCGCCGCTTTCGGGTGGATGAAAATTAGTATTGTTTAGGGCAAGTTTCCGAAATCTTAAAACAGATTTCGGAAACTGTTTTAAAAAGCTACTCAATAACTTTGGTGAAAACGGTGAAAGTCGGTGGATTTTCAATTACTTGTTTTACCTTGCACTGTTCAGCAGAACGGACGAGGG
>CAKMKJ010000057.1 GCA_927443345.1 uncultured Anaerolineaceae bacterium
TACTACCAATGGAGGTGATTTGTGCAGCCATGAGAAAATTATTGCATCTTGTTTATGGAGTTTTAAAAACCGGCCGTCCCTTTGACCCTAATTATCTCAACAAAATGCAAGCTTCCTCTTGACTTTCAAGACAGCATCTACGCCTTATTGGGGGTAAGCCAACGAAAAAAACCTACTCGAAATACTTTTGTAACAACGCCTTTATTGCATCTGACGGATCTGGTGCCATGATCTTGATAAAACTATCCCAGGTGGCGATCTGGTGATTGTAAGTGTTGGTGTATGTCTTCAGCCCGCCAAAGAAAACATCATCACCCAAGGCCTGGCGCAGTTGATCGAGAAACACTGCACCTTGAAGATAGACAGCGTTGATATAGACACGCAGATCGGATTGGTCATAGATTGTCAGGTTAACCCTGCCTGAAGGCTCATAGGTGTCTACACGGTAATCCCACCACCAATTGGTTAGTTCGGGGTAGTAGCGCTCAATATAGAGGTACTCGCTGTAGGTGGCCAGGGATTCGTCCAGCCAGGGTTCGAGTGCCTGGTCATTGCCGACTACTCCAAACCACCATTGATGCGAGGTTTCGTGCACTGTAAGCAATGCCAGGTAATTTTGAAAGTTGCCATCGTAATTTTTGAAATAGAAATCACTAAGGTAGTAGAGACCATCGAATTCCATGCCATCCGGAAAGTCGCTTTCAACCACGCTGAGGGCTTGATGTGGATACGGCATACCAAACAACTCAGAATACAATTGAAGCGCATTGGCTGTGTAATCCACAGCGGCCTGGCCGGCGACTTCATCACCTTTGAAGATATAGCCTTTGACTGTTATGCCATTAGTGGTGTTAGTCAACAGTGTGTATTGATCGCTGACCGAAAAAGTGATGCCTCTGGCGTTATTCTGAATGATTCTGTAGCTGTCGAGATCCAGCGGGGCGGCTTCTGCACTGGCCGCGACTGTTAAACCGGTTGGGTTGACCAGGTTAAGCGTCAGATCAAAATTCGCGGAGTCATACACCAAATATTCGCCGACCTCTGCCGGTTGATGGATGATCCAGCCGGAATCAGGATCAAATGGTGGAATGAAGGGATACCAATCTGAAAGATTGAGCTGCCTGGCGGTGTAACCCAGAATGCCACCTTGCAGACGCGGTGTTAGAGTGTAAACAATAGCGATGGAAACACTTCCAGACTCAGACAGCGGCTGATCCAAATGAATGGTCAGGGTGTTGCCATCCAGTGCAAAATCCGCCATATTGACATCGCCAGTGAGTGTTAGTGATTCCAATGCAAAAACGCGCGGTTTGACGTTCGGCGGCACCACCAGCTTGATCTCGGCCAAAGCCTGCCCTGTTTGGTTCTGATATAGAATAGTTTGCTGCACATCCAGCCTATGCTTGTTATAATCGAGGTCAACCTCAAACTGATAAGCCGTGCGGTTTGAAGATAAGGGTTCAACAGTGGCTTCGCCTGTCGGCGTCACAGACTCACTCGGCTTGGACGTTTCAGTGGCAGGCCACACAGTTGTTTCAACGGCTTCGGCTGTCTTAGTTGATAATGGCGTTGGTGAGTTGTTTTGCAGGTATGAACAACCAGACAAACTATAAGTCAATACCATCATAGTTGCTATTATTGCTATACGCAATACCGTCTTTTTATCATTCTTAATCATAGGACAATGAAGAATCCTTTCAATTATGAGCCTTAATCATACCGCAACTGCATTCTCTATTGGACCAATTCCCATCCACGGCAAGCTGATTCTGGCTCCGATGGATGGATATTCCGATTTACCCATGCGATTAATTGCACGACAATTTGGATCGTGCATCTCGATCTCAGAATTTATCAATACCATCGACATCAAACAAGGTCACCCGCATCTCATTAGTCAGATCACTTTTTCTGAAACTGAAAGACCTTTTGCCTACCAAATCTTCGATGACAATCCAGAGCGGATGCTTGAGGGAGCGCTGAAACTGCGTGAGCGCAACCCTGATTACATTGATATCAATATGGGTTGTTCTGCCCGTAATGTGGCGAACCGCGGTGCAGGCGCAGGGCTGCTCAAGGATCCTTTGAAAATCGGTCGGATCGTTGAAAGCCTGGTGAAACATCTGGATGTACCCATCACAGTCAAGATCAGGCTCGGCTGGGACGTTACGACCTTGAACTATCTCGAAACCTCACGTATTATCGAGGAAAGCGGCGCTAGTGCGATTGCCGTGCACGCTCGTCACCGCAAACAGCAGTTTTCAGGTTCTGCCTGGTGGGATGCCATCGCCGAAGTCAAATCCCAACTCAGCATTCCGGTAATCGGCAACGGGGATGTAAAAAGTCTGGCTGACGCGGAACGTATGATGGCGCTAACCGGCTGTGATGCGGTGATGATCGGTCGTGCCGCACTCGGCAATCCATGGATATTCAGCGGCTCACAACGTGAGGAACAAACCAAAACAGAGTTACTGCGTATGATTGAGTCGCATCTCCATCTTAACGTAGAGCATTACCAAAAAATAGGTATCGTGCTGTTTCGCAAGCATCTCACCCACTATCTGCGCGGGTACCTCACAACACCTCAAATTCGCAGGCATATTTATTCCATCGAAAACGAAAGCGAGCTTTACGAAACCATCTGCAATTTGGTCAATCAACCTGATTTAATGGAGAACGCATGAGTACTCAAAACTGGTTCAACGAAGTACCCTTTGCTCTAACAGTTTGCGACGAAAAAGGTGTCGTGCTGGAGATGAACGAAAAATCCGCGCTGACCTTTTCGAAAGATGGCGGCACAGCATTGATCGGCCAATCCTTGCTGGATTGCCACTCTGAGAAATCCAGACAAATAATCCTTGAAATGATGCAATCTGAAAAAGTGAATATCTATACCATCGAAAAACAGGGCAAGAAAAAACTGATCTACCAATGCCCCTGGTATGTGGATGGCAAGATGTCTGGGCTGGTGGAATTGTCACTTGAACTGCCAAACGAATTACCACATTTCGTGAGAGGGTAAACATGATCTATCATATTACGACCCCCGCTGCATGGAACAAAGCCCGGCAAGACAACCACTACCTGCCTGAAGGTTTCGAGCAGGAATGTTACATCCATTGCTCGAAGAAGGAACAGATCGTCGGCGTCGGCGAACGCTATTACGCCGGTCAAACCGGATTGCTGATCTTAGGCATCAACCCTGATAAATTAAGCTCCAAGCTGGTCTTTGAGAACCTGATAGGCGGCGATGATTTGTTTCCGCACATTTACGGCCCGTTAAACCTGGATGCCGTGGAATCCACTGCTGAATTCGGACAGAACGACACAGGCGGTTTTGATTTTCCAACGGAGTGGACACCTGTTAAGTAATATTTTGAAACCTTAGCAATTGTGCAGCGTATATTGTCTATACTGATTTACACGAGGCCAAAATGACTAATGAAAATACACACTACGAAGAATTCCGCGTCAACGGCGAAGCCCTGATCGCAAAGGTCAAAGAAATCCTCCACGAGGGCAACGTGCGCCGCATCATCATTAAAGATGACAAAGGTGCCACCTATATTGAAATTCCCATGACGGTTGGCGTGATTGGCACGCTGCTGCTGCCGGTGTGGGCGGCGATCGGTGCGTTGGCAGCCCTGGCGGCCAATTTCACGATTGTGGTTGAAAAGAATGTGGAATAAAAGGAAATACGCAAAATAAAGGACGAACCGTTTTCGATGGTAAAATTGAGCGGTTCGTCCCCGTAGCGCAATGGATAGCGTGCCGGCCTCCGAAGCCGTCGGTGTGGGTTCGAATCCCACCGGGGACACCTCATATAGGCATAAGATCGTATCCCTCCCCATCGATTATCATTTTAAGTAAAAATCCGCTCTTATCAGCGGATTTATTATTAAAGCACACCGCCCCTTCATCGGGGGCGGGGCTGACAGTTGGACGGTGACGTCTTTGTCAAATCATTTCACATCATGGGTATAGCGGAATTCGCAACTAAATTATAGCAACTGTATTCTACAATGTCAATAAGACCCATCAAAATTGTTAATAAAAAAGTGTGGAGCGGAGGGGAGTCGAACCCCCATGATGCGAATGCGAATTCCGCTCTGTTCCCAACAACGATCCGCCCCACGTAATAACATTATACAACGCTCAATCTACCCTTGTCCTTAAGAATGGGCTTTTTTTAAGTAATTTTAAGATAACAAGAATCCCCGGATTTCTCAGGAGAATACTCCATACCGGGGATTGATCTAACAGCACCAAGAGCGCTGATGATCCCTTTAAACCTTTCGATACACAATTACTGGTCCAACCTTGCCCTTAACTTTTATCTTCAGCATCAAACCTTCCTTCACCATCCTGTTGAGGCGGGTTCGGCACGTGTGTTCTGAATAATTTGTTTTTGCCATCAGATCTTGCACTGAGATATCCCCTTCCTGTCGAAGTTCTGTAATGAATTCTTTGGCAATCTCATCCAAAAGGTCTTCACGTTCCTTGATTATCTGGTCAGTCATTGATCACCTCTGTTGTTCTTACATCGATCTTTTCATACAGCCGGTGGTGCCTCAATATTTTGCCGTTCTCAATTTCAACCACAACCATGCCGTGAGTGATCGTGTTGGTACTGGATGTGGCCTGAATTGCATGATCGTTCAGCATGGAATAACTTGGCAAGACAAATAGCTCGCTCTTGAACCCGTTTTGTTCAAGTAATTCGTAAACTCCCTGGTGGTAATGCCCCCTCATCACCAGGTCGGGGGGGGTGTTTCCCTCCTGAATTTCTTTCATCATCATGTCGCGCAAATAAAAACGCGCTGCGTTACCAGCAAGCCAATTACGACTCCCAGGAAACGGACCGTGATGAGCATAGTCAGTGGTAACCCCGCCAAAATTCAATAATCCGTGATACAAAGGCTTCACATCAACTTTAGGATTTCTATCCCTCAGCTTATCAGCCAGCGTCAATTCAAGTGATCCTTCGCCTGCATTGTGCGCCTGTGTTCCGATTACCTGCCTGAACGCTTTCAATTTCTTATACGCAAAAACAGGTCGCATGTTATATTCTGCGATCACAGGCTGGTCAGAAAGCCTTGAACTGACCAACCCCTGTGGATATTTCACACCGTGGCACGCATCGCCAAGGTCAAGCGCAAGCACATCAGCGCCGTCAGCGATATCGATTGCCTGCTGAACATGTCCGGTCCACAACTTCCACAAATAAACCTGGCTGGATGTCATGGATGGAATCCAGGGAAAAGGATTCCCATTTTTATCTTGATCAAAGAGAAGTGTTTCAGGGTTCATAAGAGCCAGTTTGAATCCGCCGTGTTTGTCTGTAAAAATCCACTGCACTTTCCGCTTTGATTTCATTTACACCTGCTAAGCAACAAAGATAATCCCTCTTATCAGAGGGATTTATTCATCAAACTTTCTTCAAAAAATCCATCGCCAAGTAACCTTGCTGGCCATACAACCGTTTCCAGCCGGTCTTGCTCCCAATCCCCAAATCAACCGACTTCTCAACGTTCACCGGCCAGCCAGAAAAATAACTGCCAACAATTCGAGAATTGGTCGTCGGCAAGGCACGCACGTTGAGCTCTTTTGTGTTGATAACATACTCAAGAAACTCGCCGGTCACATCAATCGGAGTCTCATCCTCAGGCTCTTCGACTGGTTTTTCATCCTCTGGTGTCACCACAACCACCACCGGCGCACCAAACAGATATTCATAATCCGCGGCAGTTCCCATGAACACATTCAGATCAAGTTGCTTAATTTTTGTGCCTAGATTAAGACCCTGAGCCACGCCGTCGCCGTAAATCTCACCGTGTGAGGCATACTGCCAGATCATGCACTTGCCGATCCAACCAGTAGCCGTCACCGCTTTTCTCACGGAAACCACGGTTTGCGATTCGTTGTACCACGCTACCCACAGCGGACGGTCCTTGAACCAGGTATCAAACCAGCTCAGCAAGCCGATGCTGCAATAGATACCGTTTTTCTTCTTATTGAGCTCATCCATACGCTCCAGGAAAGCTTTTGCAATGGTTTTTGCCCTGGTAGCCACACTTGATAAAACAGGAGCATATGCAGGGTTCCCGTTCTCAATATCAAGCCACACGTAAACACTAGGGTCGTGCCGTTGAGCCGCAAAACATGCGTCTGCCTGCATCCGGCCCCAATCACGGTCTGAGACATTATCCACACCCCAGCCCTTGATGTGGTTGGAGTAATAATCCATGTACCAGTATATCGACCGATTTACTTTACCTTTAGACTCAGCCCAATTGCGTTTGAATTGGCTGTCAGTCACCCTGCCATAACCCCCACGGTGAATACAAAAATTGTGAGTGACTGAAGTCAGCTTTACCCAATCAATAGTGCCATTAAATTGGCTGGTATCAATGCCGCGGATTGCGAAACTACTGTATTTGAGTCCCATCATTTCACCTTCTTCGTGAGCTCATCGATCTGCTTTTGCTTGTCAGCAGTGAGCGTCTCACCCTTGCGGATCACCACTGCCTCAGCAGTCGGGGTCGCATCCACAGCCTTATTGAGCGCGAATACAATCCCGTCAAGAGCGCCCGCGTCTCCGTCGCGCAAACTTCGACCGGCTGCATCCAGAACGTGCAATACCTTGATCAGTTTTGAAACATCCCCGGCCTGTTTCTGGCGCTGCTCGATCTCGGCCTGCAGCATGGCATAAGCGGTGTAGATAAGTGAGATCACAACATTGACCATTATTTACCTCCGGTTAGTTGTTTGATAGATTCTTCCGAAAGCCCCATGAGGGCAACCAGGTTATCCAAAGAAAGTGCTACGCTTGGCTTTTCTTTGCCTGGTTCGGTGAACATTTCAAGGATGGCGGTCAGATTGCCGCCCACGTCGCGCTGTGAAAGCGCAAACTGGCGGGGTAATCGCACACCCCAATAAGCAGGTTCTTCAGCCTCAAACTGTTCTTTTGTGTACTTTGGAAGTTCCTGCAGCATTGCATAAAGAGTGTCGCATTCACGAAGCTGCCCGGTAAGCCGGATGTTGATCTGCTCGATCTGGCGTTCCTTTTGGCCAATCTTGATCTTGATGCGTTCCGCGTCAATGCCGGTTTTACTTTCCAGCCCGGCTTGCAGTTCTTCGATGTCCAGTTCAGCCAGCCGCAGCTCGTCGGCCTGATTTGCCAGTTCAAACATCATTCCTTGAAGCTCGACAATGACTTGCTGGCGCTGGCGTCCGGGTAAGTCGTGTTGGCCAACAACGAAGTGCCGGAGCGCGTAATTACTGCGCGATTGTGAAAGTTCCTGCATTTCATCCAATAAAGAGCGCAGGTTTTCTTGCCGTGTTTTCAGTTCAATGGATTGCATAATATTTCTCCTGTTTTTGGTTACTTTATAGCGCGGAATAAGAGGCCGAAGCGCCAATTGTATATGCAGGATAGGCTGATAACGAAGCATATACACCAGTAGATGAAGCCAGTTTGTTCGCAGCCGCAAGTCCTGAAACGTACCCATAGGCAACACCATCAGTTACTTGTGAACCGATATTAATATCTCCTGAAGGTGAACTTGAATGATTTGCGTCTGTCCCTGTTGAAAACACGAGCTTGCGAGAATAAACTGTTCCTGACCCGTTGTTACTACTTCTATACCCGGCAGATGCTGGGAATGAAACAAGACTATAAATGCCAGCAGTTCCGAGTGCTGCAGACGCTTGAGCAGATAAAGCGTCCGTACTTTCCGTTATACGATCACAAGTTACTGCGTCAAAGCCAGCGACATAAGCATAAGTTCCATCAGAAACACCTCCCTGCCAGTGTCTTGAGCTGGAAAGAGAATTACTTGTTGATTCAGCGTCTGTAGAATAAGTCGTTTTATAGTTGCTAGTCTGAGCCGTGCCACCCGTACTATGTCCACCTGCAGTAAAACCTTTTGATGAAAAATTAGCGCCACTTCTAAAATAAGATCGAGCCTGCGCAGCCGCAGTCAATGTTGAAAATGTTTCAGTTGCATACGGCATTTTATATCTTGATGTTTGACCACCACTTGATGCAGTATTATTTGACCCGTGTGTAACATAAGCCGCAGTTGTTCCATAACTCAAGCCATTTGCCGAGTACCGCGCCCCAGGCAACGCAGCCCCGGCAATCGTAGCCCATGTTTCGTTTGCAATTGTGAATTTTTGCGAAGTAGTTACTGGCGTACCGCCCCCAAAATTCCACCCAGACGTGCCGATGATCGCCTGCCGGAAGTTATCCACCAGCATGGCGGTTACCGTTCCCACCCCGGCACCCTTCGCGGTCAAAGCAATCGCAAAAACAGCAGCTTCACGATAATATGACCCGGCTGTTGCCTTGCCAGCAGTGGTCGAAGATACCAAAAATTGCCCGCGTGCAACGGCTGCCGCGTCGCAGTTGATCGTGCACACAATACCAGCGCCTGTATAGACTGGTCCTGCAGCGTTATCTGCAATCGTTTCTTTTACCACACCCATCACGCGGATGTCCTGCTGGTAGGTGGTGGTGGTGAATGCAGAATCATTGGTCGTGTCGAAGACCACAACCTCACCAACAACACGCTGCCCCCCAGACTTATTGGTCAGTAATGATGTGTTCAATTTTAGAACATCAGCAGCTAAAATTTGTTGATCAGTAGCAATTGTCATGGCTGCATCTCCACTTCATATAAAAAGATCAGGTCACTCAGTCCCGCTGAGTTATCAAAAGACAGCAGATAATGGCTGAATAAGGTTCCAGAATTGGCAGTCGCTGTTGCGTCCCCGCCATAGATGCCGCCCTCTTTCAGGTTGTAGGTGCATAACGCCGATAGAAAGTAGGTCTGCAAAATGACAGTGTTTCCGCTCGTGATCATGTAGGTAATTGCCCTGCGTGAAACCTCTGTGGTCAGTTGAGAGTCAGTTGCTGCTGGTGCGGTCGTGCCAGTGCCGATTGCGTGATAACTCAATGGGGATGAGTCACCGATTAACAGGCTTGCCACCAGTTCAAGGCCATTATTGACCACCAGGTTATCCACCTTGATGCTTTGCCGGCACTTGCCGTGATGGAGAGCAAGGCCAACCGCTTCATCAAGATTGCGACCTTTTTTCAGGTATCCATCAATCACACCAGGCTCAAAAGCCATCAGGGTGCATCTTCCACTCATTCCACCCTGTTTTTTTTCATTGATCACCAATAATTTAGCCATAAACACCTTCCAATAAACGAGTTATCCCCATTTTGCAAAATCCCACTTGCAGCCGTCATCCCACTTGTAAACACCTTCGTGCGATGTGATCGATGAAGAATCCTCAACGATTGATACTTCTTCCGCTTGAAATAGTGAGATTTCAAGCCGTTCCCCTGCGGTGAAAGCCACTTCGCCGCTGCTCGATCGCTTCAAGTTCAACAGCACCTTGACCAGGTCGTTATCAATTGCGCCGATGCTGACGGTTCCGATCATATACCCGCCGTCGGCGATCTTGTATTTTACGGACCTGATCAGAAAATCACCATTCAACCCACGATGAGGCAGATACACATTTTGTGTCTGGCCAGCCTGCAAGCCGCTTCTGCGCACATCATATTCAGCTGTCTCGGTCTCATAGGCATACCTGGCAAGATCTGTCATGCCGCGCATTCGACCTACCGCCAGATCAATGATCGTAGCGTCAGTTATTGATTTTTTGAACCACTTTCCAAAATACTGATAACTGGCATAGTTACGCACTTCAATGCGCACCGGTCTCTGAGATTGCCCATCAATCTCAATCCCGTTTGCCAGTGTTGGCCAATACAACTCTTGCTCAAGAGAGGCGGTCAAGTCGTAATAAAGAACATCGGTTACAGCTTCAAGAGTCTCTGAATTCCCATTTTTGACCGTCATAGTGGTCCACACCGGCATATTTACCCGGGTGCTGGTGGAGTTGTGCGCAGTCCCAGACCAGGCGTAACCTGTGCCAAGTGTTCCGTCACAATAAGCGGTGGGCCAGGCGATCTTCTCGGCCTGAACGCCATCAAAATAAACGATCTTAGCCGAATCAGCGGCATTGTTTCTCAGCTCGACCCGCACGGTCATTGATGCCGCGGATATGTTGATATAGGTGCACGCGAGCTGTTCCCAGGTGCTTGTTTTTCGGTTGGCAAGCTCTTTCAACACCACTGAGTTGCCCACGTCATAGATCACCAGGCTGGCCATGGCCAGTGTGTCGGTCCAGCACATTGCTTGTGCGCTCAACGGTTCACCTGGTGAAAGCGTGATATTTGCACCTCTCAACATCGAGAGCGCCGTTCCGGCTGTGATCTTCGCGGATTTTACACCCTTCGAATATTTCGTAGAGTCTTGCGCCCAGGCTGCAGATGCACCCGCCTGGTACTGTGTCCATCCATCAGTTATATTGGTCTCAAAAGACGGATTCACCAAAAGGTTGGTGGTCGCTCCGCCGTCATTTCGCCGCACAACGATCTTGCTCTCGCCGTTCCAGGGTGCCAGGCGGTCTGTAAGTTGCAATGTCCTGCCATATCCATTCTTGGTGTATTGGAAGGTATCATCGCCCCCCAGCGCATTGCCGCCGATTACCTCGATGATGTTGACAACCCCTGCAGCATCCTCATTCACTTTTACATTTTCAACGCATTCCCTGGTTGTATCAGCAGGGTTTGAAGTCACGTTGAAGGGCGCAAGATAGTTCTCTGTTGAAAAATAGTGCAGCTTTTTGTCCGAATCAACCCTCCAAAAGCCACCGGTTTGATCCACAAGCCAGGTCAAAATGTCACGCACAGACTTCCGGTTGAAAATTACCCGGTCAATGGTCTGGATGACATTCACATGGGTTACAGCATCATATTCAGAGAGATCAGCACTTCCGGCAAAGATTGATGCAATGATCGCTTTGTCAGTTTGACCAATATACTCACCAGAGATAAGCACCTTTTCAAAATAGGCGCTGTAATCAGCAAACTGACAGGCATAATCATTATCTGAAGCGTTTTCAGAAGGTGCTTTATTCTTGGTCAGCAGATAGCCGCCAAAGGCTTTGTCAGCATCGTTATAGATGATCAACTCTTTCCAGCCGCGCAAAATCGTTGATGTCAGCTCACCAACCCGCTTGATGGTCAGGCTTGCCGTATCCAGTTCATCATTCAAGCCGCTGTTGATTTCGAATGGATAACCTCGCACATCAACGTGATCTGTAATATCCACGCCGTCAAGCACAAACTGCACATCAAAGCGGTCCAACGTCACTTGAACCTCCCGACGCTCTGGATGTTCAGCCGGCGCACCACTTCGTCAGCCACCCGTTTGGGGTCGCCGGCACCGCTTATGTTGAAGGTAACGTTGTTTACACCACCACCAAGCATCTGCTGGGTTTGTTCATGGTTATATACAAACGCACCATCTGGCAGCTTCACAATTTCTGTACCTTGTTCTCCGACTTTTACCAGACCGCCGGTGGCAGCACCAGGTGGTTTATCACCGTAGTACCATGAAGATCCGTTGTACCAGGCTTTGTCAGTCCCTGGTCCGCCTTTTGTGCCCTTTAATTGCCAACCACTACCACTTGAGGAAGTAGGAGAGGAACCTCCATTGTTACTATTTATTCCTCCTTGAAGTAGTGCTTCGTTAAAAGAACCAGGCGCAACAGTCGCTCCCCCATACCCAAATGTATTCCATGCAGTTGTTGTCCTGATAACATAATCAATAATGAACTGCATTGAAAACCCATTCGCAGTCATATCTTTTATCCTTTGAATAACTGCTTCTGTTTCTACCATTGCCTTTACTGCTGCAGGTGAAATCTTGCCCATTCCTATCAAGATTTCTCTATAGGCTTCTTCACCAGTCGATCCCATCTCTCTAAGAGAATCGCCAATCATTCCAAGAGAAACATCCACCGCATCCGCCGGACCTTTAATATTTGTGAATTTTGTAAGTAAATTTGTTGTGGCAACCGCCGCATCAAGCATTGCTTTTTCTAATTCTGCTGCTGCCTGAGCCTCACGGTCCAGCTCTTCTTGAGATTTTGCAAGTTCAGGATTTAGTAATTTGATCTTATCGGCAACCCAACCGATGCCCTTTGCCAAAACTTCATAATATTTGATCAACGGATAAACCGACATTGTCAACAACAGCATAAGTGTTTCGTTCAGTCCCTTATTCTGTACCTCAAGCTCCCCTGATTTGGTGATCAAATAAGCATAAATAATATTCAGGTCTGTAAGAATAGGAATAACCTTGCGAGCAACTCTGTATT
This sequence comes from uncultured Anaerolineaceae bacterium, assembly GCA_927443345.1. Classification (GTDB taxonomy): domain Bacteria; phylum Chloroflexota; class Anaerolineae; order Anaerolineales; family Anaerolineaceae; genus UBA6107. The sequence goes on from CAKMKJ010000057.1 coordinate 12,247, forward strand.
CGACACCTGCAAAGGCATCGTTCAGGTTATCAACAGACTCTTTGTATTCCTGTGTAAGTTTTATGGCTTCATCGTCAACAACCAACGACTGGTCAACTGCAGCCATCCTGGCCTTAATTGCAGCGGACCCTTGCTCAAGCAATTTCTGCATTTCAGGTCCGGCTTTTTTGCCAAACAGTTCCATTGCAAATCGCGCCTTATCGGCTGCCGTCGGCAGTGCATTATATTCATCTGCGGTTTTTCCTAAATTTTCAATTGTAGGTTCAAAACCGTTCCTGATGGCATATTGCATTGCCTGAGTAAACTTTTCTCCTTGGATGAATAAATCATCTGTTACTTGGAATAATCTACTGGCTTCTTCAGCTTGCAGTCCAGTTAATCGAACAATATCCTGAATGGTCGTGACATACTTTACGTTTGATTCAATAGCTTTTTTGGTGTAATCAACAATCTTACCGACTGCAGCCCCAACCATTGCCAACGAAGTTAACGAGCTCAAATTGATCCCAGTAAGCTCCTTTAAATTTTTAGAAAGGGTTTTGAGGTTACGCGCGGTCTCTTCGTCCCCCTTCCCCTTTTTTGCTAAATTAATAATTATATTAACGAGTGTATCTGCCATAACAAACCTACCTATAAAGGCTTTTTTTACCTTTTTCTATATCCTTGCCGTGCTCTCCACTCATCCTGCTTCTTGCTTTGAGTGGTGGCAAGCGCCTGATAATCAGGCAGTTCATCCACAATTGCGCAGATCACTTCTTTCCATTCGTCGTACTTCTCGTCGTCCAAATCCCAGGGGCCGATATCGCACCCTAAAAACTGATTGATCTTTTTGGCAATAATCGCTTTCACCAGCCTTTGATCACACGTCTGACCGGTTCTTGCCAAATCAAAGATGGCAGCGCTCAGGCTTTTTTTTTGCCTTCACGATGTTCGCGGATCATGGCGAAAATCTTGTTCTGCAGCCATGGCCAAAAGTTGGGGTCAGTTTCAAACGTTTCAGATTCCAAACGCTTGAGATCAGCCTCACTTAACCGGGTTTGCGGTCGCCCCTGGCTGAGTAGTTCTGAAAACAATTCTCTGATCCGCGTCTCAATGTTTACAGACGATTTTTCATTGAACTTCTTGCTCAGCCAGTTCTGTTTTTTCTTCAGAGCGCGTCCTACCAGGTCAAAAATGCCCCGTGTCAGATCGCTGATCTCCTTCAGTATTTCTGTTGGTGGGTTCACCCACACCTCGAGCACATTACCCTTCATTTCAGGCATATACTCACCCAGGTCAAACGCTCTCACCGCTTTTGGTATTTGGATCTCTGCCATTCGGTTCTCCCTGATTACTCTGACCTATATCGTGGGCACATTCGTGGTGCAGTAAGCCTTCAGCATCGCTGTTCCAGTAACCGCATACACACCTTCCAGCATCACGGTGGTCAGAGATGTCTCTTTGTCCTTTGAAGCGCCCGGGATCACTTCCATAACGGCGCACGAGAACTGAATATCCACAGAATGCTTGTCGCCGGTTCCGATGGCGTCGCCTTCAAGTAAAACCTTCACGAACTTCAAGTCGCCGGTGGCGTCAAATAAGGCAATCGCATCAGATCCATTCACCAGCGTCAGCGTGCACAACACTGCAAACTTACCTTCGCCGATCGTAGTGAACACCAGCCCGTTGCCGTTGAATTCAGGATACGCGCCGTTCAAAATCTCAAGCTCAACCTGGCGCAATATGCCTGTTTTTTCAGTGTTGCCGATGGTCGCCCAGCTTGAATCAACATAAATCTTGGCCAGCAAGCTGTTCAATTCACTGACAGATGGCACTGCTACAGAGGCGGTGAATGTGGTTTTTGTGTTTTGTCTTGCAAAGAATCCGGCTTCAAGCTTCACCACGGCATCACTGTTGTCCTGTGGCAGCGTGATGGTCAACTTCATCCGGTCAAGCGTGAGGTATTCGATCTCAAACGCCTGCACAGAGTCACCCAATTCCACGGTGGAAGAATCCAGGGTGTTTGAAGCGGTCAACGATGGCTCAAAGGTCCATAAATAGTCATTTTGCAATGCGGTTTGCATGGATGGTGTAATTCCACCTTTGATCAAGTGAGAAAACAGCCACGGAAACACCTGGTAATATGCACGTGGAATGTTCAACGTGCCCTGCACCAGCTTGCCGGTGGTTTCAACGGCGCGATATCCGTTGACTTTCAACCCGATATCGTCAGCAGGGACAATTGGCCGATGATCCGGCACAAAATCGATCTTTGCCTCACCCACAAAACGGGTATCCGCTGCCACTGCAGTTCCATGTGCCGCCGGATTCTCAACACCAAATTGCAACTGTTCTAACGCCATTTCAACCTACCTTTCAATTTTTTCACAAAAATTTATGCGCGTATTGCAAATTTTCCAGTTTGAGTTTCTTGTACAGTCCAGCTAATCTTCAATCCAAAATGGTCTTCTTCTCCACCCCAGCGAAGAGTTACAACTTCAACTTTTTGCACCCTAAAATCAAATACCTCTCCCCAAAGAGTGATGTGAGATGCGGCAGCCGCTACAACAGGGTCCATAAATCTCATCACATAAGGAAGCTGGCTCATAACAAGGCTTTTAGTTAAATGAAGTTGTGTTTCCCCAGAATAGCTACCTATGGCGTTTCCTGCTTTTGCATATGCGGGATCAAGCTCAGGTACAAAACTAATTGCAACTGGAACTTTGGTGACAGATTCAGGTATTTTTGAAAGTTTGTAACTTTCTACGCGGATGTCATCAACAACAACCTCACTCCAAACGGCCGACACCTTATCCAACCATTTATAAACGCCGTAGTCTAAACCCTTCATCATTACCTCATTTCAACTTTAGTGATATTAATATTTCATTGATAGCCGTATTTATCATGTATTCAATCCATGATTTTCGGCTTACCTTTACAGTTCTCACAACATCCTTACCTTCTACCCCTTTATTAGATATTGATCTTGCTAATCTAAATGCAGCCTGGGTTTTATCAGCTTCGCCATACGCATACCATTTCTGCTCCACCCAAGCCTTCAACCTTTCCATCTGATTTGGTCTTGGTTGTTTGCCCGATGTTCTTCCGGTCTGTGATAAAGAAAGGGCGTTTTTTGATCTCTTTTTTGGGCCAACAACACCAATAATATTTCCCATAAAGTTGACTCTTGCAGATGTTGTTATACTTTTTTGAGTGTCACCAGTGAACACCTTGACCCTTCCAACAATGTCTTGTTTCAAAACTTTATTAATATTTCTTACCGATTTCAAAAATATTTTTTCTGATGTTGCAGGATATTTTTGAATCCTTGAAAGCAAGCTTTCAATATCTTTAAGAGCAGAATCAGAATTGAGTTCTACGCGCAATATACTGTCATTATTCATTCCAATATCCTTTAGTCGCCAACGTTGAACTCCTGAAGCGCTTTCTCGATCTGTCCCGGCGGGATCTCGATCATATATTTGCCGCTTCCAAACTCGCTGTTGCCGCTCGACCCTGAGAATGCAGTTTCAGCATTCATCCGCATCATTGAAGATAGTTTGATCGCATAATGATTGATCATGTCAGGCACAACATACCGGCTGAGCGCTTTATTGCTATGGCTGGCTGCAGCTGTTCCGTTGACGCCTCTCGTTACGCCAAAAGTGCGGTAAACTCGAATCACGCTGTCATCTACATGGCTGGTGTCAGAGGTTCCATTCCATCCACGCACCACACCCAGCACATTACCGCCTATTTTCTGGATATACACATCCTCAATATCGATCTGAATGACTTCACCTTCGTGGAATTCAGCGCCATTATCCACCGTGATCGTTGAATCGCCTTGCGCAATCGCACCATTCACCTTGGATGTAGCCGTGGTACCTGCCGGTGCGCCAGGGCTTCCGCTGCCAGAAATAACGTATTCTTGTTCATCTTCGATCTTTAGCACCATCCCTGGGCTTAACAACGAGCCGTTGGTGACCACAAGCGTCGTTTCACTCGCCGTCGATTGCGTTGCACTCAAACCCAAAGTGGTGGTCAGATCATATAAACCCCACACACCAGCGATTTCGATAGGAATATCATCGCTGCACGGCCATGAATAACCCTCAAGCTCAATCCCGATATATGGACCGTTTTCCCACATCCGGTTGCTTGGAACAAACCGGTAATTGTCAGTTGAAATAGTCTCGCCGTTGATCTTCAAAGAGGTAATGCTCAACAGCGCAGGAACATATAAGATTTCAGAACGTTTGTTGTTGTCGATATAAAACGTTTTGCTGGTGATCAGTGGGATGAAATTCCCACCTTTGCGCATAAATGCATCAGAGGCGGCCTGGATGCACTTCATAACGTCTGACCGGCCAACAAACCCGCCCAAATCCAATACGTCAATCAAATCCTTGGCCGTGCACAGCGTCTGCGCAATATCCATATCTACCTCTTTTGCAGTTCCCTGGAAGGGTTTCCCCTCCCAGGGACAAAATCCGATAAAACGTAAAACTATCCGAGCAAAATTGCCATGGCTTCGGGTTTGACAGCCTTCACGCCCCAGGCCAGGCCAACTTCGTAGGCAATACGGCGGCGTTGGCGATACATGGCCACCTGGAAGGAAATGCCAGTGATGGGATCAGTAACGACAGTAACGTCATCAGCAGAATCACCACCGGCGGGCATGGCAGGAATTCTCATCAGCAAGTGAATTGCGCTCTTGCTGAATGCCATATTGGCAGTATAAGAGTTACCAATTGTCAGATCGTCGTTGTTGACCCAGGCAACCTTCAAGCCAGGATTTTGCAAAACGATATCAGTATCAACACCGGTGGTACCTGTGCCGCCAGTTTTGACGACGTATTTATTGGTGTCGCGACCGGTCTTGACGTTGGTGATGACATCGCCTGCTTTGATCGCACCCAAACCTGTGTCAGTGTGGATAGCAGTCAACCCAGCAGCGTATCCGGCGGTCAGATCTACTTTGAAACCTGTGCCAGCACCTTTGGTATGGCTTGCTACCTGTGCGCTCTCACGAACAGCAAAGCCATGTAAATCCTGCAAAACACCACGTCGCAGCATGGCTTCGTTGCCAGATTCGTTGACCTTGTAGAGCTCAACAAGTGTGCGCAGCGCGGCACCTGCCGTGGTATCAACGACAAGTTGCAAGTCGCTCATCGGAGCGCCATTGTCTTTCAAGATCTTGTGCAGTTGAGCGGTGAATGCCACTTTATTTGTGCTGTCAAACGGTGTGGTTCCACCAGTGCCATATGCACGGCTGGCATTTACATAAAGTGCGGCAAGATCGGCTTCAACTTCGTTCACCAGGCTGCGCATACACTGCGCAAATTGATCAGCCAAAATCTTGTTATACAGCCCGCCGATACCCAGCTGCTCTTCTGCTTCCCAGAAGAAAGTTGAGCTTTTTACCTTGCTGATAGTCATTGTGGCAGGTGCCACAGTCTGAGCCGCGGGATCAGGACCAGTGGCTGCAGGAGCGATATCTGCAGTAGTGTTAGCAGCAGATGTCACTGGATAGGTGATGGTCTGGTTTTTTGCGGCAGCTTCACCAGATGCGTCCATCGTCACGGCTGGGATAAAGCCGGTCGTTTCACGCAAAACAGTGTCGGCTGCGGTGAAAATGGTTGGGATAAGTCCCGTAAGTGTGTTTGGCATTTTTTTACCTCCAAAAGGTCAAAAATTGAACGAACCAATAAGATAAGACTTATTCGTCTTTTAAACTGCCGCCGGTTTTGATAAACTTGGCCCGATCATCCAGGCTCAGCTTGTCATATTCCTGACGGGTAAGCACAGATGCTTGAGATGAACCATCATCCTGGCTATCTTCAGCATTTGAAACAGGCACATAGTTCTTGGCAATGTCATTCGGGCGGTCAGCCTTCTGTCGTGATTCGTAGAGCTTGGAAGCACTTTCGAGCTTTGCGAGCGCACCATCCAGCTTGGATTGCAGTTCAAGCGCTTTGAGCTTCCCCTCATCTGAACCATCAGCCATTGCAACGTCGATCTCGTTGGCAACCTGGTCGACCTCAGCTTGTGCTGAATTTACAGCGTCATAATAGGGTTTCAAATCCAACATTGTGTTACTCCTTTCGTAAAAGTTTGGATATTCTTTCGCGCAGTGCTTCCACTTCGCGCTCTTGTTCAACCGTCAATTTGCTGGATTCACCTTCAGACGGACTGATACCACTTTCAAATATTTCGTTTTCAAGACAATTAAGCTTGGCCTCCATCAGCGCACCAGTGATGCCGGTGCCAGCCACTGCAGGCACATTCACCGCAGACAATTCTTTACCTTGCGGGTTTACAAACGTGATCACGCATGTCTTTACATCATCACCAACGTTATATTTTCTACCTGGCCAGTGGCTGCAGTCGCGGCTGAAGAAAGACGCGCCGCAGATTGAGCACAATGCATCTTCATAAAACCAACCAATAGAAAACCGGTCCATCTTACCTTCGATGTAATCGATCATCCCGCGCCTTGTGGTCAAACGCACATCGGCCACAACCCAACCATCGACCAGTTTTGCAGAGACCAGTGTTCCGTCCCTGGCGTCGATTTGGTATGTGTTGTGATCTCGAAGGAATGGTTGTCCTTCAAACGATTCAGCAAACCGCTTCATATCCTCATCTTTGAATCGATAAGGATTCCGGTTCTGACTGGCCTGACTAAAAACCTGAGCCCTGAAATCAAGGTGATCGATCTCTCCGTTTTCAATCTTTGGCAGCATCTCCGCCCTGGGCGGCAGTTCAAGGGTGTTGACCGTTGGTAGCGAGAAAAGCACCGGCAGTAGTGTTTTTTGTTTATTTGGGTCCATTATTTCCTCCAATTGGTAAAATATTTCCGGCCATGTAATGCTGATCACCTTCGTCATAAGCACTCATATCGTCTTTCTCGCGTGCCTCATTTGGAGTAAGCATTCCATTTTGTATCCTTACAGCCATGGAATCAGCGCGAGCCTTGCTATCCATGCGCAAAAGCGCTTCACGAATAAACTTGAAATAGGTGTTTGGCTGCTCAGCCGCGGTCATCCATTTGATCCTGCCAGCTTCTTCCCACGGCACCAGGTAAGAATCCAGTGTTCCTTGAAGATATTCAAGATACTTTTGTTCGTTTGAGTTGTAGGCTTCCTTGCCGCGGTTCAGCATGTGTTCAGACAAACCAAAGAAGTTGCAAATATCCCGATCAGTGGCATCTATAGATTCGAGAAACTGAGCATCCTTCAACGGTACATCAATCGATTTATATTCTGTGATCCTGTTGTCAAAAACAGCCAGGCGATAAGCATTCTCAGAACCGCTCATCTGCTCTTCATAAGCCTCGCGTACCTTTTTACGAGCGTCTGGGCTATCGATCGTGTCTGCAAACTTGACATAAGCTGCTGGCATGAATCCCTGAGAAAACAACTTGGATTGAGTTTTATGAGCAGCCAGTTGGCGTCCAAACGTTTCACGCGCAAAGGTGATCACACCGCGCCCCATAAATCCTGTTGCATCCGGGTTGATCATCAGATGTAGAATTTCAACCGCAGGGATAAAAGAGGTCTGGCCATTGCTAAAAGTGTGCTTGTACCAAATACTGCCATCTTTCATGCTGATCACAGGTGATGTTTTATCTGCAGGAAGCATCAAAAGCTGTTGCTGTCCTTTGGTTGGCTTCCAAATGTATGCGTTGCCGTAGAACAACTGCCATTCAATAGCAGCCTTTTTTAGCTGGAAGGGTGTCCACCCAAACTGATTTGGGCTGATTTGTAGTAAATATGCCATGTTGCGTGTGATAGGGTCCGGTTTCACCTGGTCTATATTTCGACCATTTTTCTGGAACATCTGAAAAGGCATCTTTCCGACGTCATCAGAGATAATGTTTTTCGCACGATGCACAGTTGCCAAAGTTTGAGACTTAAGCACGTTTACGCGCTCGCCAGATACAGTGTTATATCCCCAAGAGGGTCCATAATCTGGTCTTGGCGAAGACTGTGAATCTTCTTTCACTGTCACACTTGAACTGAGCAAATCACGAATTAACATGTTTAGCCTTTACCTTTCCAATTAGCACGCCAAAAACAATCAACATCAGACCTCCAATAATCCAGGTGGCCACAATACTGACTTTTGACACGCCGATGAGCACACAAACACATCCAATCACCAACAATAGATCATCTAGAAACTTACTCAAAATCAATAAAAACCTTTTCATCTAGACTCCATACTGCCCAAAAACACATACCAACGGTCCTGACATTGCTTTGACCCGCTGCCAGTTCGGCAGCATGTTTTTTGCATCTTCAATCCAGGGGTTAATGTGATGATCCAGTGGATAGTGAAAGTGCGGTTTATCTTCGTAAGGATGGAAGTATTTCTGCTCTCCCTGGTAACAATCCATCCCGCACAAAATAACAGGATCGCACCCCAACCAAAGCGCAAACCAGGCAGCAGTATTTGAGCTGTAGAATCCAGTCCACACCGGCACATCAAATTTGATATCTGAGGTAGGTTCAGGGCTTACCTTTACACCCTTGTAAGTCCTGATTGCCTCATCAAGTAATGGAAATTCAGCCGGGTGATCGTTATAGACCATGAAATCCGGTTCGCACAGATAAATCGCATGGCTATTGACAGCGATCAGCACGCAACCTTCAGGGAGTTTTGCCAGATCACCAGGCAAACTTGGTCCGCCGCCGAGCACTGCAGCCGGTCTGCCAGCAAATTTGTTTTTGTAACTGCTCATCAATTTAGCCATTCAACGACCTTTTTTCCAGAAGTACGTTCACATTGCCATCTTTGGTGAATGAAAGGCTTACAATCTTCCACGGTTTTGGTTGATAAGTCACATAACGACCATATTCAGGGTCAAAATTCTCAAACGTGACATTTGTGATCTGATTACAGTGGGTCGGGTCATGCAGGAATCCTTCTGACCCGCCGTATGGCGTTTCAATGTCAATCCGAGCTCCAACCTTCAATATTCGCCAGCATTCATCCATAAACTCAATGAATGGCCGCCTCGTGCCGTTCTCAGTCACCGCAACCGGTGGAATATGTTCCAGGATGTGCCACGCCTTTGCCTGGTCTACACTTTCTGAATCAATTGGCCACGGATATACATTCAGATCTTGCACGATATCTACCCCGGCAAGTCTCTGAATATCAATCCCGGTCCATCCATTCTCTTTGTGATGACCGCATGCAATATCAAGTCTCATTACATACCCCACTTGTCATCGAGAATATCACCAGAGATATCTCTGCCCTGATTGTTTTTCAAAACAGGGAACCTGACCATTGCATTCATGATTGCCGCGGCAGGATCTATTCTTTGGGTATCGTCTTTATTCTTTTTTGAAAGCTTAATGTTTTCATTGTTGTCGTGCACTTCTTTGGCATTGCCAAGCGCCCACTTCAACAAAGGATTGCCATCATGAACCACTTTACCCTTGGCCACATATTCCCTGAAAAGCTTGGTCGGTTCGCTGAGTGTTTGCACGCCCTGGCGAATCTCAATACACTTCCGACCCTTTTTGCTGAGTTGGTTGGCCAGATGAGTAGCGTTATAGGGGTCGTAAGCAAACTCCAGAATATTCCAGTCGTTTTGTTCTTCAACCTCATCCAGGTGGCTATCAACCGAGTCATAATCAGTTACAGCACCTTCGGTCAAAGTCATCCAACCATCATTCGCCCAGTCTCGATAAGGGATCTTGTCAGTCTTTTCATGCCTGGCAATCGCTTCTTCTGGTAAGAATCCATGAGCGCATACACCGATCTTGTCCTCTTCGGGGAAGTAGAACAGAAAGCCGTCAGCCGTAAGATCCAGCTTTTTACCCAGGTCACCACCGGCGATGCAAGGCATATCTTTTGTGATCAATGCGAAAGCTTTTCGCCTTTCTTCTGGTGTTGATCTGTCCAACGGAAGAATTGAAAAGCTATCCCAGGTCTCAAGGTATCCACTCATGTAACTGTCTTCAGAGTCATAAACCCATTTATTGAGCCGCTTAATCCTGAACGTGCGGATCTTATCGGGGTCTTTCGAATCGAAAGCCATGTCATGTTCTTCGCGCAATTCCTGCCAGGCATCCGGCAGTGTTTGAATCAGGGGGTTGGCTTTCTTCCAGTTCTTATCATCGTGTTCGTCATCATCTTTATCCATTTCACAAATGCAGATGAAATAACGCTCGTTGACGACGGTTTTATTGAGAATTGCTTTACAGTATTGATATTCTCTAAAGCATGGGCTTTTTTCAGCATCCACACCAGCTGTGGTGATGATCACCAACATCATGTTCGGTCGATGTGCACGAGCAGAAACAATGGCGTCATAAATAACTGATGTGGGATGTGAGTGATACTCATCAATAATGACAAAGGATGGATTCAAAGCATCCTTGTTTCTTGTATCTTTTGAAAGCGGCATGAATGATCCACCACGATCACGATGAACTATTTTCCCTTGCTTGAGATTCAATCGCTTTGAAATATCGGGAGATTTCTCACCCATGACCTTGGCATTGTCATAGAGCAGCCTGGCCTGGTCTTTGTCAGTGGCAGCGCAATATACACGGGGGCTCTCTTCTTTGTCACCGACCATTGCATAATTGGCCAAACCGCTACAGGTTGTGGTCTTGGCATTCTTACGACCAAATTGCAGATAAGACTGTTTGAACCTTCGATATCCGGTCTTGTTATGGACCCAACCGAACATGCAACCATAAACAAACTTTTGAAAAGGTATCAGCTTGATCGGGGTCCCGACCAGTTTCGGGTCACCTTCAACATGCACACAATATCCAAAGAAGTCATAGACCCGGTTTGCTTTTTCTTCATCAAACACCCAGGGGAAGTTCTTGGATCCTTGTCGTTTCAAATCATCCAAGTGACGCTTGCATGCCAAGAACTCTGATTGACCGACAACATACTTGTTGCCTTCAACCACATCGAGCGCATATTGCGTGCAAGGGTGAACTTTTACATTATTCATCAGTCAAACTTTTTCCCAAATGCATCAATTGGTTTTTTGTCTGCGATCCGTTTTGCAAGTCTAGCCCTGGCTGCTGGTGTGAGACCGAGCTTGTCAGAAAACTGGAGCTGTAACCTTGCATAAGCCTGCATTGCCTTTACCTCATCGTTGGTCTTTACCGGGTTCTTGCTGAGCGCTCTGTAATTAGCCACGGCATCACAATAAGTTGCCAGATTTTCCGTGTCTATGTTGTCAAGGATCTCCAAGCCTTTCATCGAACTAACCACTCGAGCAAAAACTTCCTTACCTTCAGTAGTTAGCCAGGATGGCGCGTACAGACCTTTTTTGTCTTTACGCTCAAGCAACTTTTCGGCGGCTTTCCTGGCTTCGATTTCATCTTTTGTCCAGTGCTTTCCGTCGCCCTTTTCCATTTGGGCGGAGGTGATGTGGTTGGTTGGCATCCATTAACAGTTTTGATCGGGGAGTTTTTTGCGCATACGACCCACGCACGGTTTATAATCAGAAGTTAGAAACATTTTGACCGCCCCTCCCCTCGGACGATTTCGCATTGCCAAATCCGCCATCACACTTGGCGGTTTTCTTGTTGTGACAATGATCACACTTGCCGTCATAGTTGGACTCTTCGTCCTTGCCACCTTCCGATTTTGGGAGCACATGATCAACGTGCGTCGCACGGACTTTCTGCCCAGCGTGATCACCGAATGGATCCGAACACCACGGATGCTTCGCAAGATAATCCTTACGCTTCTGCATCCACTTGTAGTCATAGCCACGCTCCGTGGATGTGCCGCGCTCTTGATCAGCCTTCCTGCGATGGACTTCACACTTTGACGCACCACGAACTAACGTGTTGCAGCCTTGATGAGCGCATGGGTGTTGCGGACGATCTGGCATCTAATCTTCCTTACGTGACGATTTGAACGGAACAGGCTCACAGCCCATCTTCTTGATCTGCTGAACCAAAGCAAGAGCCCAGTTCTTCCAGTCCTGAAGCTCTCTCTCAAGATCATTCACTTTGTTTTCCAAAGGTTGGATCAACGACATAACCGTTTTTCTTATCTGCTCATTTGCCTCGGCAGTGCTCTTGTCAGCTTCAGCGTTATTCTTTTTGCGCTGTAATATTCCTGTGATAAAAGCACCAATAACAACTCCAAGGAATCCAAAAAACGCAATAACAATAGGGCTCATAGATTGTGTAGTTTCAGCGGCGGCAGTCGGGTCCATGATCACCACCGATTACTGAGGTCTATAGAGCTTGGCGCTTTTTACGTCCTCAGGCTGCGGACTGGCAACGTATGCAATCTGATTGCCGATGATCGCCCAGATAACCATTGCGACCAAGTCCTTGGCAGAGTTCAAACTACATTCAATACCAGGTAATGGAAACCAATCTATACAGCTAAACAAGATGATCAACCCCGAAAGAACCAGCATAAGAATGAGATTGACTAACACCTTGATCCCGGTTGATAACAGCGCAAATTGCTCTCGCATCTTTGGCCAGAAGGTCCATGCCAGTGACAACACGGCCCCGGCTAAGAATACAAGAATGGTCGCATCCAATTGCGTACCTTCAGGTAATAGCTGATTGAGCACAGTCAAAAGAGCAAAGGCAATCAACAAGATCACAAAACCAATTCCAAACCATTTCAAAAACGTTTTCATCTCACCACTCCTGTTAGTAGATACAATTAATCAGCACATTTACTATCAACCGTCATAGTAACCGCCACCGGTGCTGTTTTCAATGTGTGGAAATGTGTATAGTGCCCTCCTTAAAGCAAGAAGTCCACGCGCACCAACGTGGACTTCTTGCAACCCGCACGATCTACCAATAAGGAGAAAGAACCATATCCATAATAGAATCATTCGCGGCCAGGTGCAATGTGTGGAAATGTGTATACCTATAAATGACCGCGCTGCCGAGAGCGAACCTCGGCTATCTCAACTCTACAGTAGGGCTGCGGATCCTTACACGACTATGAACATCGGTTACTGAGCGGATCTGACCACGATTTTGTGTCAGTCGATACCGCTCTCCACACACCTTTGAGACTATCTTTGTAACCTTTGGCACAACATACACAATACGTTCACCGTAATCTGTAGCTGTATCAGACACAGCCAGGCTTTTTCGCCGGATGTTAAAGCTTGTAGCATCTCCATAGTCACAATACCAGTAATTCATTCGATCTTCACCACACCCATTCCAACTGCCCTAGACGCTGCAGATGCGGACGAACTGGCGTCAAATTTCTTCTTGACCTGACTGGTCAATGCAGCAACGCGCCTCCGAGTTATCCCCAACCGGGTAGCCGTCTCTGTCTGCAGCTCGCCTCTGACGATGCCCTGCAGCACCTGCAATTCACGCTCAGTCAATATCGGTTTGCCGTCCTTCAAAGCATCCGCCCTATTCGTGCGCTGTGCTTCGTCCACTTCACTGGTGGATGTGTGCGCTCGATCCGCGCCACTTCGCCGGCAAACTCTTTGTAAAGCACGCACTTGGCCATGGCGCCGTAGATTGTCTCACTGCTGAAGGATGAATTCTCTATGAATACCCGCTTTGGATCTGTCATCAGGTAATCATGTGAAATGCCTACGGACTGATTGCGCACATTCAACCAAATGATCATCTCAATAAACTTCTCTGCATTTGTCTGCACATAATCAAACTTAGTGATGGCCAATTCCCATGCAGTAGATTCAGCCATCCGCTCAACATAATCTCGGATATCAGCACTCAACGCAATATCACCAATTCGCGGCGTTTCTCTCATCTGCATTAGCAGATTTGGAATGATGGATTCAAGTAAGATGGCAGTCATACCTTTTTATACCCAAACGTTTCTTTAACCGATTGAATGATCACCCTTCGAATAAACATACCAACAACCAAAAACCATAATTTTATAATTGCTCTTCGGTATGGCTTTTTGTCATACTTGCTGCTGATCACAATTTCCAATTCTTTCAATTTACTCATCTCATCTCCCTGCACAATCTTCGCGATATGGCTACACGCTATTTAAAATTGTTTTGCAAATAGTGCATCGACAATCATTTGTAAAATTCGCATTGGATATCGGTTCGCCATCTTCACCCTCATAATGAAAAGTAGTCTTTGAGTCCAGATTCTCAGGTGTGAATGGAAGATCATCCATTGCCGGCAGGCGTGTCAATCTGATAAATACAAAATCCGATCTATCCAACATTCCGGTAGGTTCCCACTTCATGAAATTAGCTTTTGCTTTGCCCCTCGTCTCGCCGTGGATAGGTATGACCCACTCTTCACCTTCGATGGAACCAACAAACGCCAACATTCTTTCACTCATTCTGCCTCACCCTCTTCACCCTCGGCCGGCGGAGAGCTTTCATTCGGATACTGTCTGGCATCGGAAGCCATCCGTGCAAGTGAGAAAGCAAATAAGACAAACACAATAAAACAGATCATCCCAAAACCGACACAAAATACTTTGGCAATATCCATCAATACCTCACCATTCTGACGAGCAAAGCATTCCACGACCACTCACCAAAATCCATGCCCATGCCGGCGCTGTCACAATAAAATAATCGCCGTCTTTATCATGCTTTACTTTCGCAAACATTGGATTTCTCAATGGGTTGTAATCACATGGGTCAATAGATATAGTTATTTCGGTTTTATCCTTCATTAGCTTGAATGGATTATCTTTTACTTGTTCACCTTCCATTTCTAGCCTGGTTTCACCAACGGTATCAAAAACCGCTTTTTCTGCATCATCAAAATCAAATGCAATATAGAAATCTGTTTCGTTATAAAAGACATGCAATCGTTGGAACTTGAACCTGACAGGAATTTGGCTTTTCAGTTCTTGAAAAAACCTGATAAAACGAATTCTCATCAATTCTTTGTTTTTCAAATCAAAAAATAACTGTGCAATCTTCCTTTTCATCTCATCCCTCGAATTTCTTGAACTCAATCACCCACACCCACGGATTACTCTCCCACGGATACTTGCCATTGATCGAATTCCAAAGAAATTTGAATACATCCCGGTAACTTTCAAGCGGATCACCTACTTTGAATCCTGGTTGTGGAATATTTACCTTTTTTACAGTCATCCCTTCTTTTTCTGCGTCACTTTCTGTAATATCTTGCAACCGTTCAACACGGATGTTTACTATTTCAAGCAATATCCGCGATGCCCAGCGAGGCATGAAGATCGAAGGTCGCCAGTTGTAATTCAATTCACCTTTGAAGTTTTCAGGACACTTTATTGAAGTCATATCCGCTCGAAAACATAATTGCTTTTCAAGTACACCTTCAAGAAAACGAACATCCCACGTTTCACGCACCCACAGCCGGTCACCTGGCAGGCCATAAGGACTGATGTATTCATAAACAGATTTATGCCCTGGATCAGATGTTATCCACCACGGTTTAGTCGAATCAACTTGAAATTCAACCAATATGCAATCAGCACTCGGTTGTGGTTTCACAACCCGCCTTGTCTGTGTTTTCTTTCCATCCAGAATGGCTCTCACCATCTCGCCGCTAAATAATATCGGTCGCTCTTTTACCATCACTGCCTCTCTTCCGGTTCAATCCAATCCAACCCAAGCACCCTGAACACATCCTCTTCTTCAGGTGTGTCAATCGCTTCACCATCCACCCGCCAAACACGTTTGCCGTTGGCGTCTCTTTCACTCACACCATTACGCCACACCCGACCTTCATGAATGTGCAAATTGGAAGGGCACAATCCATAATCCTGCTTCGAGGTCACCAGGCGCCTTACAAATATCGCGCTGCCGGTTCTGATCGTATAAACCACGCCCCACTTCTCTGGTGTGGTCAAATAAATTTCAAATGTGGGTCCCCTGCTCGACCTAAAAACCTTCTTCAACAGCGGACCGTTGCACCCGAATTCATAGCCTTCTTCATGCAATATCCGTGTGATGCGTTCATGCCCGAAGATCGGTTCTTCTTTCCAGTTGTGATCAACCACCGGGATGGGTACAGCTTCATCAAACAGATCTGGCTGTGGCTTAAACTTATCCGTGCAGGTTTTACGGATGCTTGTCTTGGGGATCAGCACAATCTCAACATCACCCACTGTCAACTGCTTGCGCCGTAAGCTGCCAGCTATCTCAATCCGATCGCATTCAGGTGCCAGAAGGTCAACCATCCGGCTTGCTAATAAATACGCCTGCCCAAAGGGATAACGAATATTACTGCTTGACATTATTCACCTCAGCTTGTGCATTTTTTGCACATACTCCAATAAAAAGTTCGTGAAGCAAACAGGCTTTATCTTCTCGAACTTCAATACCAGGTATCGCCACTAAATGGTGCTTGAAATCTTCCGGATGCACGTCAACAATCTCGGCCGGCACCCCTGTTCGCTTGTAATGAGCAGCAATCCCGTCGGCAATATTCATATCCAACGTCTTTGCAGGGTTCAACCGCCAGATAATACCCACGTCGCCAATAGTCATTATTTCAGCTCCTTGCACTGATCTTCAGCTTCTTCCCGCAGCTTGCCGGTATACGGGCATCTATCCTCATCAACCTTGTGCCAGTTGAGATTATTCTCATCGCTGCACGCCTTACACGGCCAATACTTGTGCGATCGTGCCAGGCGTATCATAAACTTGTCAGTGGATGTATATTTCTTTCTGGGCGCCATCATCTCACCTCATTTACTTCAAAAAGACTGACAATTTTTCCGGTAGAAATAAATGGGTATTCGGATTAACATGTGGAATGCTCCTTTGTGTACATGATTCATAATTCGGATTAGTGTGTGGGTTTCTACATCCTTTCACTTTTGTACACTCCTTTCAAAATTAGGAATAACATGTGGAACGCAATAAATAAGGGGATATACTAAAGTCATGAGAATTTCTCCAAAATAACCAAGTGCCTGGATTTAGTAAACCCACATTGCTTCCACCCAGCTCTTTTGAAACAACATCCGGGGTTTGTTGATTTGATTTTCTTTGAATTTACGTATGTATATAACCTTTCGCCTGGCCAACGTTGCCAAGCCAAATATTCGGCTTGCAATATGAGATCAGAAGATAACAAATTACTTTCGTTTCTAAACACAGAACAATTGACTCCAGTCTCGCCGCTTTTATCAATGAATTTTCTCCAAACAAAAAGAGCGGAATAATCAGGTGTTACTAAAACCATTTTTTGGCCTGGTCCAACAAAAAGAAAGCGGTTTCGATTTTGAATATTTGATCTCCTACCATCAGAATATTTTTGAA
>CAKMKJ010000058.1 GCA_927443345.1 uncultured Anaerolineaceae bacterium
CTGACACGCTTATGGTTATACTTATTAGGACAGATTCGTCTGTCATTTGAGAGTTCCTTTCTTGTTTGTTGTCTCTAACTACAATATTGACTGGAACTCTCTCTTTTTGCAACCCCTTCTATGGGTTTTCCATACTGTAACCCCAGCTCTAAAACCACTTGACACCCGTCCATCCCTTTGATACACTCACCTTATCTTACAAAACGGAAGGAGGCACAACAATATGGTTCAAGTCATCTCAACCTCAAAAAGTGTATTGTTGCGCGCCTCGTGAAGCCGGATTAGACTATTCTCAATCCCCGAACTCATGCCACAGGTGCTCAACACCTGTGGTTTTTCTTATCCCACAGCATCATGAACAGTTTTACCTTTACAAAGAGTGGATCAAATGACATTACGCAATACAACAGACAATTACGACCTCATCGACATGGATGAGATGCAATCAGCTCCGACAATCAGAAACCTGAAAACGGTTAAGAAACCTAACAAGCCTAAATCCAACGTGGTCAGGAAGACCGAAAAGCCGCTGGAACTTAAAATGATTGAAGCGGCCATCGAACAAGACAGTTTCAAATTCTCTTACCACGCCTCGCGTCACGAATATGGCTGGATCGTGAATTCACTTAGAGAATTCTACGAACAGCACTGGTTTGAAGACATTCTTGGCAAAGCCAAGGGTGGCAAAGAAGCCACGGTTTACATCTGTCGTGCTCCTGAGCGTCTCGGCACTCCTTTACTGGCAGCCAAGGTTTACCGTCCGCGCATGTTTAGAAATTTGCGCAAAGATCATCTCTACCGCGAAGGCCGCGAAAACCTGGATGTCAATGGCAAGGTTGTGCTCGACGAGCGCGCCTATCATGCCATGCAGAAACGCTCTGCCTACGGACTTGAATTGCTGCACACCTCCTGGGTTGGTCACGAGTTCCTCACCATGCAGGTGCTTTACGACGGCGGCGTAGATCTTCCGCGGCCGTATGCCAGCAGCAACAACGCCATCATGATGGATTACATCGGCGATGAATTCAATGCTGCCCCCGCCTTGAACGAGATCAATTTGACGCCTACAGAAGCGCGTCCGCTCTTTCAACGCGTGCTGCACAACATCGAGCTCATGCTGATCTGCAATCGCGTGCATGCGGATCTCTCAGCCTACAACATCCTTTATTGGGAGGGCGACATCACCCTGATCGACTTTCCGCAGGCCATCAACCCGGAGGAGAACCACAACGCCTGGCGTATTTTTGCCCGGGATGTGCAGAGGGTATGCGATTATTTCAAAGCTCAGGGAGTGGTTTGCGACGCCCACTCTCTCGCGGTCAAGATGTGGAAATCCAAAGGCCGTGCCACCCAGCCGGAGATCGATCCGCACTTCCTCGACCCTGAAAAGGACGAGGACTGGCGCGCCTGGCAGGGTCAGAAGAAATAAAAAAAACATCCGGGCGCAAACCCGGATGTTTAGATAAATTACTCTGTAACGTTGACAAGGTTTTAAACCTTGTCAACGTTGATCTACATCTGCTCCTGCGTCACGAGCTTTTTCAAAAGCCTCCCTACCTTCTGAAAAGGCAAACCAGGCAATACCCAGAGCCCCCAGCACGTCCAACAGACCGAAGCCGGTCAGGGCGAAGGTCAGGCTTGAGACCAGCAGCACGACCGACATATAGATGCAGGTTTTGGTGCAGTTGGCGTCTGTGATGATCGCTGCTGAGTTGAGTTCTCTACCCGTTTTCAACTTGGCGCGGTAGAGAAAGATCATCACCGAAAGCGAGATCAGCGAAATGATGATGCCCATAAGGGTGGTCTCGGGCCGCTGCTGGTTGATCAGGCTGAGAATGGAGGTGACCACCAACCCGGCAGTCAGCAGGTAAAATCCAACGCCAGTCATTTTAAGCGCCAGCCCCTCAAACGATGAGCGTGTGGAATCAGGGTTCCTGAAGGTGCGCACCAGCATCATGGTGATGCCGACAGCCGAGATTACTTCAACGAAACTGTCGATGCCGAAACCGAAGAGCGCTAGGGTTTCGTCCTGAGCGCCGAAAAAGGTCGAAAAACCGCCTTCCACCAAATTGACGAGGATGGTGAAAGCGCTCAGCCACAGCGCGATTTTCATATACTTTTGGTCTTTACTGAATAGATGTGACTCCATTTTTATTTCTCCAATTAAGACATTATAACTCTTAATAAATTTGTAAAATTCGGCAAAATCCATTTTATAAGCCTGTATAATTGGTTTGTTGCGGAGGGATATGTCTGACTTGAAGCATAGAATTCTATATAGCAAACCAATAAGCGGGCTGATCAGTTTTCTTTTTGCCCATGCGGATAAACTCGTTCCGGTCAGCCGCTTGAGAGAATCGCCGAACTGGCTGGCATTTTCGCATCCAAACCCGGCTTATCCGGTTCATATATTGATTGTACCGAAACGCAAAATCACCAATTGGATGGAATTACCAGTCACTGACCCTGTGCTACATACCGAGTTTGTGGCCATTACTCAAAGCATGATCAAGGATTTTTGCCTTGAAGCTGCAGGCTACCGTCTGATCGTGAACGGCGGTATTAATCAAGATTTTCCGCACCTGCATATCCATCTCGTGGCTGGTGAGGCTAACTAATCTTTAGGAGGTTTCATGAACGATTTTCTCGATGTCTTCTACAAGCGGCGCAGCATCCGCAAGTTCACCGAAGAACCCGTCTCACGCGACGCGCTGATTACCTTGCTCAAAGCGGGCATGTCTGGTCCGTCGGGGATGAACGCGCAGCCCTGGGAGTTTGTAGTGGTCACCGAAGATGAAACGTTGGCGAAAATCCGCAGAAATCTGATGTTTGCCAAAATGAAGGGCACTGCCGCCATCTGTGTTTTGGGCAGCAAGCGCATGCAAACCAATAAAGCCGGAGATAAATTCTGGGTGCAAGATTGTGCTGCCGCCACAGAAAACATTTTGTTGGCAGCCACCGCTCTGGGGCTTGGTGCGGTGTGGATAGGCATTCACCCCGTCCACATTTTTGAGCGCCAGGTTAAAAGCATCTTGAACTTACCCGAGGGGGTCACCCCATTTTGCCTGATCATCATAGGCCACCCGGCTGAAGAAAAAGAAGCACGCACTCAATACAATGAGAAACGTGTGCAGTGGGGAGCCTTTCCGCGCACCGGTAAAGAAAAAATAACTGAAGATGATGCAGTTTTATCTGTTGAAGAAGAGAGGGAGCATGACATACACGATCTCTGAGATGACGATAGAAGATTATGCCGAGGCTTATGCGCTCTGGCAGCGTCTTCCCGGCATTGGCATCAGCGACGCGGATTCCTCTTGTGCCATCGGCCGTTTTTTAGAGCGCAACCCCGGCTTGTGTTTCGTTGCCCGTCAGGGTGATGCAATGGTAGGCACCTGTCTGGCTGGCTCAGATGGCCGCCGCGGATATCTTTATCATCTGGCAGTCGATACCAGCGTTAGACGGCAGGGCATCGGCCAGGCGCTGGTTGAAAAAACCTTTGAAGCACTCAAGGACGCAAACATACAAAAGTGCCACATCATGGTGTTCAATGACAATGCCTTGGGGTTGGCCTTTTGGCAGGCTTCGGGCTGGAAGATGCGCGATGATATCGCCATCCTGTCTTACGATTTGGTGGAGCCCAAAAAAGCCTCACCTTGTTGATACCATTTGAATATCCATGGTGGATTACAATATAAGCCATGATAAAACTGCTAATTTCCATTTTCATCCTTCTGATCCTGTCAGCATGTGAAAGACCGGCAACGATTTCATCCTGGTCTCCGATCAATGACGTCAACACGCCTGCCCCAACCTCTTCACCTACTGTTCAATCAAGTACAATCCAACCGACACCCACCACCCCCATCGAAATACTTAAGTCCGCCACGCCGCTGCCAACCCTGGATTTGGATAAATTTCCTGATCCCTTACCTGAAGCCATGAAAGGTTATGAAATGGTTTCATGGCAGTCTGGCTCAGACTGGAACTTCACCCTGATTACTGGCACGAATCGGTCAAAATCCTTTGATGAGTTAATGTCGCCTGACAGCCAGGTGACAGCGGATGGCTTTGTGAAAATTACGGTTTCAGGCATCGATAAAATCAAACAGGTGCTGGCGATGCTGCCTGCTCAAACAGAAGTTTTTTGGACTGGTATGGACCTCTCAGGGTCGGTACCCGAAGGAACGCTCTATTTTTCTTATCCTGATAAGATTATCAAAGACGAATTGATCAACTTTAGTGCCAAACAAGACGTGAAGCTTAATGTTCTGGTGGAACCCGGAAAATGAGGTCTTCAATGGTAGATACTTCCCTCCCCCTGCTTGACCTTCATCACCATCTGGATGGCAGCGTCAGGCTTGAAACTATCCTCGATCTTGGACTCAAACATAACCTGCCCTTACCGGCAAAAACACTTGAAGAGCTGCGGCCTTACGTGCAGGTGTCAGATCCGCAAGCCGGTGTGATGGATTTCATCGAAAAATTCAAATGGATGGTCGGCGTGCTGGTGGATTACGATACCTGCCGCCGCATTGCCTTTGAAAATGTTGAAGATGCAGCCAGTCAGGGCATTGACTACATTGAATTACGTTACAGTCCCTGGTTCATGGCCGAGGCACACGCACTCAACCCGCAAGGGGTGGTGGAAGCGGTCACTGACGGCATCCGCGCAGGTGAACGAGAGTTTGGTGTTCGCGTCAATCAAATCGGCATTTTGTCACGCCATTATGGTTCAGAAATTGCCCATCAAGAATTATCTGCTTTGTTGAGTTGTAAAAACGAGATCACTGCGCTTGATCTGGCTGGCGACGAGGGCAACTATCGCGGTGAGTGGTTTGTGGATCATTTTGCAAAAGCTCGTGAAGCAGGCTGGCACATTACCGTCCATGCTGGAGAGATCATGGGGCCTCAATCCATTTGGCAAGCCATCCGTGAATTGAAAGCCGAGCGTATTGGCCACGCCGTCCACGCTGTGGAGGATGCTGCACTCATGACATATCTGGCTGAGCATCACATTGGGGTGGAGTGCTGTCTGACCAGTAACGTGCAGACTTCTACCGTCCGCGATTACCTGTCACATCCCCTGCGCACCTTTCTTGAAAGTGGCGTTCTAGCCACATTAAATACAGACGACCCAGGCATCAGCGCCATTGACTTGAATTATGAATATGAGGTGGCAGCCCCAGCGGCTGGCTTGACTGTTGACCAGATCAAGCAGGCGCAAAAGAATGCACTTGAAATCGCCTTTCTCAGCCAGGATGAGAAACAAGGCTTGATTGCAAAGAAACAAAGGAGTTAAACAAAAAAGGAGCTCAGGCTCCTTTTTATTTTTTCAATTACAGCCCGGCCAAAAAATCCATTGCTTCATCTCGGGTTTTGAAAGTGGTAAAGTCTCGCCCTGAGAACTTTGATACCGCTGTAAGCGCTACTTGCAGCAGGCCGTTCATCCCGACCACAGTTGCTTTTTTTACATAAGGGGCATTGGCAGTGGTAAAGTCTTTCATCTGAGATAACATTTCAGAATTAAAAGAGCAACCAGAGGCATCAAAGACGGCCAATACAGAGCCTGTTGGTTCTGCCGCGATCATCCTTTGTGCTTTTTTAAGGGTTACCTTGAATTCTGATCCAGGGTTGAGGTGTGAAAAATCCTCCACAAGAATTTTCTTTCCTTTATATGTGACAAATTGGACTCGTTCCATGAGATCAACCCTCCAATAAAACCTTTCTAGGTTACTAATCTAGGGTAAATCTCAAGAGGAATCAGTAAATTTGGCGTAAAAAGGTGGATTATTAACATTCACTGTATATGCGATGCTTGTTTTGTGACTATGCTATAATGTTGGTCACACTACAAAAGAGAGAATTTAGCATTGAGATATCTAATTACCGGAGTTGCAGGTTTTCTTGGTTCCGCCCTGGCAAATGCGCTTGTCGCGGATGGCCACTCAGTAATTGGTATTGATGATCTTTCAACCGGCGACCCTAATAAACTTATCAGCGGTGTGCAGTTCAACCGCGCGGATGTGAATGACCGCCCCAAGTTGTGGTCGCTTTTGCAAGAAGTGGATTGTGTCTATCATTTAGCAGCTCGTGTGATCGTCCCTGAATCTGTTTTATACCCCCGGGAATATAACCAGGTAAATGTTGGCGGCACCGTAACCCTCATGGAAGCCATGCGCGATGTGGGTGTCAGGCGTGTGGTGTTTATCTCATCCGGCACGGTTTATGGTAATCAACCGGTGCAGCCTGTCACAGAGAACGCCATCCCCAATCCACGCTCCCCTTACGCGGTTTCAAAATTAGCCGCGGAATTTTATGTCAAATCGATCGGTTCATTGTGGGGAATCGAAACTGTCAACTTGCGGGTTTTCAACGCATACGGTCCGGGTCAACGCCGGCCGCCGGTGCATACGCCGGTTATCCCAGGTTTCTTGCGCCAGGCTTTTGAGAACGGCACCATCGTCATCCATGGCGATGGCAATCAAACCCGCGACTATGTTTATAGAGATGATGTGGTGGCTGCAATGAAAGCCGCCTCAACTGCGCCTGATATCAATCAGTTGACCATCAATGTGGGCAGCGGTACAGAAATGAATCTTCGCGATCTCTCCAAATTGGTGATCGAAGTCACCGGCGGTCACCCTGAAATTGTCTATAATCCGCGTAATGAAGGCGGTTTGAGCCGCTTGTGTGCTGATCTCTCACTCGCACGAGAAAAACTGGGTTATGACCCCAAAGTATCTCTGGTGGATGGCTTGAAATTAACCTTCGACGAGGATATTCGCATCAAATCCTGACCATCCTCAACCCAAAACAATATAACGCCTGAATGGATTATGAAGTTTCCTTTTAGGTATAATTACTTGATGACCTGTCTGCCAAAGTGCTTTTATTATGATGAGGTCACACTGGTGGCTCGCCGTCTATTAGGCATGCATTTGATCCGCAACCTGGATGGCATTCGCACTGGCGGCATCATTATTGAAACAGAAGCCTATCGCGGCGAAGAAGATTTGGCCTGTCATGCGCGTGTCGGTAAAACCCGGCGCAACGCCATGCTTTATGAAGAAGGCGGCACCTCTTATGTCTATTTCACTTATGGCATGCACTGGCTGGTCAACGCAGTCGCCGGTGAAGCAGGTTACCCTGCTGCGGTACTGATCAGGGCCATTCTACCGCTCGAAGGGCTGGAGGGCATTCAAGCCAGACGTAAAGGACGTCCGCAGGCGGAATGGACCAACGGACCGGCGAAAATTTGTCAGGCCCTAGCGATTGATGGAAGTCTCAGCGGAATCTTGCTGTATCAGGAGAACGGAGAATTGTGGATTGAAGAAGGTAAACCGGTGGCGGATGAAAAGGTAAAAACCAGTCCGCGCATTGGATTAGGCGCCACACCGGAACCTTGGAAGAGCCGCCTCTGGCGATTTTTTGTCGATCCGCAAGACGTGAAAAATAGATGACACTGGAAGAAGAATACTTTAGAGACATGCTGCGCATCAGACGGTTTGAAGAAACCGTACTCGAAGAATTTAAACGCGGCGTCTTTTCAGGCACCACCCACACTTCGATTGGACAGGAAGCCGATGCAGTCGGAGTGATCCGTCAGCTCCTGCCAGATGATGTCATTCTCACCAACCACCGCTGCCACGGACACTTCCTTGCTTATGGCGGCGATATGCGCGCCCTGTTTGCTGAGTTGATGGGCAGACAGACCGGCATTTGCGGCGGACGCGGCGGTTCGCAGCACATACATTACAAGAACCTCTATTCCAATGGCGTTCAGGGCGGCATCGTCCCCATTGCCGTCGGCATGGCCCTGGCAGAAAAACAGAAAAAATCAGAGGCGGCTGTGGTGGTCTTCATTGGCGACGGCACTCTCGGTGAAGGGGTGATCTATGAGGCCTTTAACATGGCCAGTTTATGGTCTGCGCCGCTGCTGATCGTGGTTGAGAACAACCATATTGCCCAGACCACGCCCACCGAATATGCTTTGGCCGGGGATATTCGCATGCGCTTTCAAGCTTTTGGCATTCCTGCACTTGAACTTGATACGAGTAACGTGATGGAAATTGCCGGCAATACCTTTCAATTGATGCGCGAAGTGCACGAAGATTACGCTCCACGCGCACTCATCTTGAACACCCAGCGGTTTGGCCCTCACTCCAAAGGGGATGATACTCGCTCAGAACAAGTTGTTGCCCTGCTCAAGGAGAAGCGCGACCCAATTACCCTCATGGAAAAACAACTTTCCTCAGATTCAGTCAGCAGCATACGCGCCGAAGTGGAGCAGCAAGTTAAAACTGCCTTTGAAATTGCCCTGGCAGACCCTGTCGCGACCATGGAGGGCAGGCCATGAAAACAACTGTGCTTGAATCACTCAACCAGGGCTTGATGGCTGCCTTAAAAGCTGATGCAACTGTCCATCTTTTGGGTGAAGATATTTTAGACCCTTATGGCGGTGCCTTCAAAGTCACGCGTGGATGTTCGACCGCGTTTCCAGAACGAGTCATCCCCACACCAATTTCTGAAGCCGGCCTCACTGGCGTTACCGCCGGCATGGCACTGCGCGGGCTGCGTCCGGTGCTTGAGATCATGTTCGGCGATTTCACCACCCTGGTTGCCGACCAGTTGATAAACCACATATCCAAATTCCGCTGGATGTACAACGACAGCGTCACGCTGCCGCTGGTGATTCGCACCCCTATGGGTGGCCGCCGCGGATATGGCCCTACCCACTCACAATCTCTCGAAAAATTGTTTATGGGCGTTCCCGGCTTAACCGTGCTGGCGCCTGCCAACTTCTCAATTGACACGCATTCACCCGGCAGCTTGCTGGAAAACTCCATTCTTTATACTGATTCACCTGTGTTGTTTATTGAAAACAAGATGCAATATTTGCAGCCTTTGCTCACAACAGAAATCTTATCCGATTTCGATGTGGAACTGCGGTTCGATCCAAGTGACTCTGAAGAGCAGTTCCCGATCTATTGCCTGCGTATCAAAGGTGCGCCGCCTGCCACGGTGACAATCTCCGCTTATGGATTTTGTGGCGAGTTGGCCAGGCAGGCGCAATCGAAACTGGCTTTTGAAGAAGAAATCTTCAGCCAATTGATTATCCCCACGCGCTTGTCGCCATTTGCGCTTCAACCGCTGATGGAATCCGTTGCGCGAACCGGCAAGTGTTTATTAGTTGAAGAAGGCACCCGTTCTCTGGGTTGGGGCGCGGAAGTAGCTGCATTGTTGGCTGAAACGCTGGGAGACAAACTCAAACAGGTCAAACGCCTGGCAGCGTTGGAAACACCCGTGCCGGCTGCCGTGAGTCTCGAAAAAAGTATGCTGCCGCAGCAAGAGGATATCGAAGCCCTCTTGAGAAAGATGAGTGCTTAAGATGCCTGATCTGATCCAGATTTTGGTTCCGCTGGTGAACCCCAATGAAAATGAAAGCCTGTTGGCAAGGTTGGCAGTCAAAGAGGGGCAGCAGGTCAAAAAAGGCGAGCTGTTAGCCGTCTTTGAAACCACCAAGTCCACTTTTGAATTGCTGTCAGAATCAAGCGGGTATGTATTGAGTATTCGCGCTTCAGAAGGTGATCTACTCAAAACAGGCGAGTTATTGTGTTATCTGGCAGAGCGTGCTGATCAGGTGCTGCCGAAATCTGCTGAACCTGAAGCACCTAAGCCCGCTGCTCAAACTGCCGGTGATTTGCGCATTACCCAGCCTGCTTTAGTTTATGCCCAGGCAAACGCGATTGACCTGAGCGTCTTCCCGGTCGGTCAACTGATTACCGAAAAGATGGTCAAAGAATTTTCCACTGCTTCTCTGCCCGAGATTGACCCAGCAGTCTTGATCATCTACGGCGGTGGAGGGCATGCCAAATCGCTGATTGATTTAATTCGCGCCGAGGGTAAATATCGCATCCACTGCATTTTGGATGACGGCATTGCTGCCGGCAGCCAGATCATGGGCGTACCGGTGCTGGGCGACGGTTCCAAATTGGCCGAACTGCGCCGCCAGGGCATCGGGTTGGCCGTCAATGCCGTGGGGGGCATTGGCAGCATTGCACCGCGCTTGAAAGTGTATGAACGTCTGCGACTGGCAGGTTTTGGCTTTCCGACGGTCATTCATCCGCGCGCCTACGTGGAACCCACCGCTCTTTTAGGCGAAGGTGGACAGATTTTTTTCAATGCCTACGTGGGCAGTGAAGCAAAGGTCGGGTTTGGTTGTATCATCAATACAGGCGCGATCATTTCGCATGATTGCTTCCTGAGTGACTATGTAAATATTTCTCCAGGCGCCATTCTGGCTGGCGCGGTGACTGTGAACGAACGCTCATTGGTTGGCATGGGCGTCACCGTGAATTTAAATGTAACCATCGGCGCAGGCAGCCGGGTAGGCAACAGCGCCGTCGTCAAGGCAGACATCCCTGAAAACGGTGTGGTACGTGCCGGAACCATTTGGCCAGTGGATGCCAGTGTTGGATGATGGGTTTTTAGGACCTGACTTTCAACGCGGCGATTCGTCTCAGGAAGTGGTAAAATCGGCTAATCGTTCCATTGCTGATTTGATCAATCTGGGTATTCAGAGAAAGTCCAGCCTAAGCACGTTTTGGTCTGGAAATGTTACTCAAAAAAATCTTACAGGACGAAAATTCCTGTGCTGCTTTATCTGGTTCGGAGGAACTCATGTTTAAAAAAACACCCGCCCCCACACCTTCACCTTCTGCACCTGTTGAGAGGGTCACATCCGTCTTGGGACCAGGCATCAATTGGACAGGCAACCTTGGCGGCAAGGGTGGCATTCGAATTGAAGGTACTTTTGAAGGTGAAATCGCCATCCGCGGATTGGTGGTGATTGGCGAAACTGGCCGATTGACCTGCAAAATGCTCAAAGCCAATAATGTGATCGTGGCTGGTGCTGTCAAAGGCAGCATCACCGCAGAAAAACTTGAAATTAGATCCACCGGGCGCGTATGGGGCGATGTGGTGACCACAGCTTTTTCCACTGAAGAAGGCGCCTTCTTGCGCGGACAGGTGCGCATGGAAGAACATGTCGAAATCAAGCTTGAAGATGAAACAGCAAAAGAAAAATCCGATGCTGATTCTGCTGAAACCCAATCTGATGATGCAGAAAACGCATCAGAAAATCCCATCCCCGCCCGGCCGGTGAAAGGCCAAAAAGTCGCTTAAGAAAAGAAGGTAAATTTGGATAAGTTAGCCTGGTTGGGTTTTGTCATTGAGTGGATGGGTGCATTTGCGGTGGTGATGATCGCCGGCACCAGTCCGTTGCTTAAATTGATTCGCCGCATAGATTTTCGTTTTCCTCGAAGAGAAGCAACCTTTGCACTCTCCGTGTTTGCTTTATCCTATTTTCTTGCTTTTCAATACTTCGCTAACCCGATTTTCCAATTTTTGCTGGATTTTAGCAAGATTCTTCCGGGTGGAGAATTGGCTCAGCGCACATTGTTGGCGGTCATCTGTCTCGTTCTTTTCCTGCTGGCCACTTTCCTCCGTGGACAGCCATTAAAAAGCATTGGTTGGAGCAAAGCAAACTTAAGACCCGGTTTAACCCTTGGTTTACTGTTAGTGATCATCACTATCGTACTGCGCGGCAAATTTTCCACTTTGCTGCAAGGTGTTTCGCCAGAACAGGGTGGACTTTTATTGGCCTGTTTGCTGTTGGCTGTGGCTGAAGAAACCATTTTCAGAGGTTATATTCAACTTCGATTGAACTCTTTCATTGGCGTAACCTGGGGGTGGCTGGCTACCGCGTTCCTTTTTCTGCTCTGGCAGTTTCCCGGGCGATTATGGGTCTTGCCGTTTTCAGAGGTTTGGCCATCCCTGGTCATTTCATTTGCCCAGGCATTATTGTTAGGCTGGATCATGCGAAAAAGCGGTCATGTGTCAACCACTATCCTCTTTCGCGCCGTTGCGGCCTGGCTAATATTAATCTAGGTCTTTCCACTTCCTTTTAGGAGTTTTCCATGCGCATGTCGCGCCTATTTTCTCAAACGCTGCGTGAAGCCCCTGCCGATAGCGAAATTATCAGCCACCAACTGCTCGTCAGGGCAGGCTTCATCCGCCAGCTTGGCGCTGGGATTTTTTCGTATCTACCTCTGGCGCATCGCAGTCTTGGCAAGATTATGTCAATTATGCGTGATGAAATTGATGCCATCGGTGGACAAGAGATCAGCATGCCGGTGGTGCAGCCTGCAGATATCTGGAAGGAATCAGGGCGCTGGTATCAAATCGGCAGTGAAATGGGCCGCCTGAAAGACAAGTCTGACCACGATATGATATTGGCCATGACCCACGAAGAAGTGGTCGCCGATCTGGCTCGCGGATTGATCCGCTCATACCGGCAGTTGCCGGCGCTGGTCTATCAATTGCAAACCAAGTGGCGCGACGACCCCCGTCCGCGTGCCGGGCTGATTCGTGTGCGAGAATTTACCATGCTCGATTCTTACAGCCTGGATGCAGATTGGGAAGGCCTCGACAAGCAGTATCAGGCACATTATGAGGCTTATTTCCGCATTTACGAACGCTGCGGTCTACCCACCGTTGCTGTGCTGGCGGATACCGGTATGATGGGCGGCAAGATGGCCCACGAATATATGTATCTGACCCCCATTGGTGAAGACAGCCTGCTGTTTTGTGATGCCTGCGGTTATTCTGCCAATCGTCAGGTTGCCAAAACCCAAAAACCAAAACCGGCAACTGAAGACCTGCTGCCGGTTGAAAAAGTAGCCACCCCCGAGTGTTCTTCTATTGCTGATCTGGCTGCTTTTCTCAAAGTGCCCGCCTCAAAAACTGCCAAAGCCGTCTTTTTCACTGCGGACCTTCAGGATGAATCTGGCGTCATTAAACAGGAGTTCATCTTCTGTGTGGTTCGCGGCGACATGGAAGTTAACGAAACCAAGATCAGCAATCTAATGAAGGCCAAAGAATTGCGCCCCGCCACGGATGAGGAGATACTCCGTTCTGGTGCGATGCCCGGATACGCCTCACCTGTTGGTTTGAAAAAGGTGCGTGTGATCGTGGATGAACTAATTCCGCTATCACCCAACCTCGTGTCGGGTGCAAACGAAAAAGGGTATCATCTGCTCAACGTCAATTACGGCCGTGATTTTGAAGCAGCCGAAATCGCTGATATTACCTCTGCCGGCGAAGGGGATGCCTGCGAAAAATGCGGCAAACCCTACCGTCTGTCACGCGGCGTTGAGGTGGGCAACATCTTTAAATTAGGCACCCGTTATACAGATGCCCTGGGCTGCTCATTCACTGATGATAACGGAGAAAGCCATCCCATTATTATGGGGTCTTATGGCATTGGTGTGGGTCGTTTGTTGGCCTGTGTTGCAGAAGAACATCACGATGACAAAGGCTTGATCTGGCCTGCATCCATTGCGCCCTTCCCGGTGCACATCGTTGTATTACCCGGCAAAACCATGGATATTATCCCCGTGGTCGAATCACTTGAAAAATCACTTCGTCAGGTGGGCATCGAAGCTCTCGTGGATGACCGCGGCGATTCGGCAGGTGTAAAATTCAATGATGCCGATCTGATCGGCCTGCCGCTGAGAGTGACCGTGAGTGAACGTGCCTATAAAAATGGCGGTTTTGAACTAAAATTGCGCAGCGGTGGCGAAAGTTGGATTGTTGCCGTTGAAGAAGCCGTGGCAGTTATTGATAAAACACTTGCCGATCTGAATTGACCTGCAAAAGAGGATAAAATCAAGTTATGACTGAAAATTTACCGTTCCTGGTTCCCATGTCTAGCCCTGACCTCACCGATGCCGAACGCACCAGGGTGATGGAAGTGGTTAATTCGCCTGTATTAAGTATGGGAAAACAAACCCAAAATTTTGAAAAAGCTATTGCCGATTTTGTTGGCGCCAAACATGCCGTGGCAGTGAACTCTGGCACAGCAGGGCTGCACCTGTGTGTGCGGGCCGCTGGTATCGAAGCCGGAGACCTGGTGATCACCACCCCGTTTTCTTTTGTGTCTTCCACCAACGTATTACTCTTCGAAAAAGCCATCCCCGTTTTTGTGGATGTTGATCCGCTCACCGGAAACCTTGATGTGGATTTGCTTGAAAAAGCGGTGGTTGATCTTGTGCAGGGTGGAGAAGCCGCCAACAAATGGCTGCCTCGCGAAGGTGCGCATAACCACGGCAAATTAAAAGCCATTCTGGCCGTGGATGTGTTTGGACAACCTGCTGATTATGAACGAATCATAAACCTGGTCAAAAAATATGACCTGAAATTGATCGAAGATTCTTGTGAATCTCTGGGTGCTGAATATAAGTCTGTCAAGACCGGTTTGTTTGGTGATTACGGCGTTTTTGCCTTCTATCCCAACAAGCAAATCACCACCGGTGAAGGTGGAATGATCGTCACTAATGACGATAAAGCGGCCGGTCTGATGCGTGCCTTGCGCAACCAGGGACGCGCCCCTGGCGACAATTGGCTTCAACATACTGAACTGGGTTACAACTACCGCATTGATGAACTCAGCGCAGCACTTGGCGCTGTTCAGATGACGCGCATTGAAGAGCTGCTGGATAAACGGCAGCAGGTTGCAGATTGGTACGCCGAACGTCTGGCTGAAATCCAGGGTATTGAAACACCCGGCGTTGCCGAAGGCACAACCCGAAATAGTTGGTTTGTGTATGTGATCAAGGTGAAACCCGGCGTTGACCGCGACAAATTGGCTGCGAAGCTAACCGATGCGCGGATTCCAGTAAGGCCCTATTTTCTGCCGATTCACCTTCAACCCTACATGGTCAAGCAGTTTGGTTATCGTGAAGGAGACTATCTTGTGACTGAAGACCTGGGCAAACGCGGTTTGGCCTTGCCTTTCTCGGGTGTGATGACTGAAGAGCAGGTTGAAACAGTTTGCCAAACCTTGCGACAATGTTTGCATTCTTAGGCTGACAGGCAACCATGGCTGAAACCTTTATTTTTCTGCCAAACCGCAGGCGCGGAATTGTGACCCACGTGATCATAATCATAGCGCTCATGGCGGGTTGCGGGGTTCTGGTCTGGCAGGCGTTTCAGCAATCCGGCGGCATTCTGTTGGTAGTCTATTTGTTAGGCGTGGTTGTTTTGTTTGGTTTGCTGCCCATTGCCGGTTACCGCGGATATGCTCTCCTTAATGGGGTTTATTCACTAAAGCGTGACGGTCTGCGCATTCGCTGGGGATTGCGCGCTGAAGACATCCCTCTCTCTGAAGTCACCTGGGTGCGTCCGGCTACTGATCTTGAAGTGCCCATCAAGCTGCCCGCTTTTTCGATCCCAGGCGCGCTGCTTGGATATGTGGACCACCCAGACCTCGGCCAGTTGGAATTCATTGCATCCGATGCGCGGAACCTGGTCATTGTGGCTACATTGGATCGATATTTTGTTTTATCACCTGAAAATAAAGATGAATTTGTGCAGCGTTTTCAGCGTGCCCTAGAGATGGGCACTCTCATGCCAATGGAAGCCTATTCGGCCATCCCCGCAGCATTTTTGCGCCAGATCGTACTCGATAAATACGGCCGGGCGCTCATCCCTGCCGGTTTTGGGTTGACCATTTCGTTGTTGGTGATTGTGGGCTTATCGATTTCTTCGCGCGCAACCGTTTCGCTTGGATACGATCCGAACGGCGTGCTTTTACCGCCAGTGGCTGCCAATCAGTTACTGCTGCTGCCGGTTCTGGGTGTTTTACTTTATATTGCTGGCACCGTGGCCGGCGTCTATTTTTACCGCCGTCCTGAGTCACGTCCGGTCGCCTGGCTGGTCTGGACGGGCAGTCTGCTTACGCCCATGATTTTGATCGTAGC
Source organism: uncultured Anaerolineaceae bacterium (assembly GCA_927443345.1). GTDB lineage: Bacteria > Chloroflexota > Anaerolineae > Anaerolineales > Anaerolineaceae > UBA6107. The sequence continues at coordinate 15,822 of CAKMKJ010000058.1, forward strand.
CGCCGGTATGCTGGTGGGAGCTGGCTAACCCATGGCTTTTATCCAATCCGCTGTCGGCCAGTTGGGTTTAGGTACCTTTCTGGCTTTTCTGGCCGCGGGGGTCGCGTTTCGCTTCAACTTGCTAACACTTTCAGGTGCGGTTGCGGCTTTCTTGCTGGGCACAGTGACCTTTGGTCTTGGCGGGCTTGGTTGGGCGGTGGTTCTCATCGCCTTTTTTGTTACTTCAAGTTCATTATCCTTAATATTCAAAAAGCGGAAAAAGTCCGCTGAAAGTATGTATTCCAAAGGGGGGAGGCGTGATGCTACCCAGGTGCTTGCCAATGGCGGCATTGCCGGTCTCTTTGTGCTCTTGCATATTTTCCTGCCCGATAACTGGATACCCTGGTTGGGGTTTTGCGCTGCCATGGCCGCCGCCAATGCGGATACCTGGGCGACCGAATTGGGGGTGCTTAACCCTGGCAAGCCCATTTTGATTCTGTCAGGCAAGACAGTTGAACCGGGCACTTCAGGAGCTATCAGCCTGGTGGGGACTCTGGCTTCAATCGCCGGGGCTGGCTTGATCGCTCTCATTGGCTGGCTTATGATGCCAGCGGGGTTAATAAATGCCCCAAACAATTTCGAGTTTTTTGCATTGGTGACCTTAGGGGGTCTGTTTGGCAGTTTGGTAGATTCCATGCTGGGGGCAAGTTTTCAGGCGATTTACTATTGCGATTCATGCCATAAAGAGACCGAAAAACATCCGCTTCATGGCTGCGGTGCAGAGACACATCTGATCCGCGGCAAAAAATGGATGGACAACGACTGGGTTAATTTGGCATGCACCATCTCTGCGCCACTGTTGGTGATCATCCTTGGCACGCTAATAACTACGTTATAAGTGTGACCGGCGGTAGCGAATAACTATTACAAGCCCCGATTTCTTTTTAGAAATCGGGGCTTTGCCCTTAAGTTTTTCAATATCTATCAAGAATGCCGTTAGCTCTATTGATTCGCGTGGTTTCAATCCACAAGAGACTAAAACCCGGTTTACAGATTTGTTATGACCGTTTTGAGAAAGCTAAAAGTCGTATAATTTTTATGTGCCAGTATTTTTTTATTGGGGCATGTTATTAATTAGGTTCTTATTCAGAAATGGTTTATTGATGATAACGAAAAATACCATAACCAGCAGTCGACACGAAAAAGGCCAGGGGACGCTTGAACTGGCGCTTGTCTTGCCTATCTTTCTAACATTATTGCTGGGTGTTTTTGAGATTGCCTTTATTTTTTTCTACAACGTATCCGTGGCAAATGCCAGCCGTGAAGCAGCACGTTATGCAGCATCATCGGGGTGTCCGGCATCGACGGTCTGTGCAGACGCGGATGTTCAATATTATCAAGATTGCGCCGGCATCAAGAACCGTGCTATTTCAAAGGCGCCTGGTATTGGTTTGGTTGAAGCAAATATAGCCATTAGTTACGACCACGGACCCAATAACAGCGGTGTCATTTCACCCATAGCAGATGTTTGTTCAACTACAACGCCGAATCTTGCCACAGGTGATCGGGTGAAAATCACGGTGACTAAACAATTTACTTTAATTGTACCGATCCCAGGGTTGAAAAACTTCCCCATCGTTAGCACCACCTACCGAACTTACCTGGGTAAGGTGCAATGATGAAGCGATTATTCCGATTGATCAAATGCCTAAGCGTATCTAAAGCAGAAAATCCGCGGCAACATAAAAGGGGAGAATCTGGCCAGGGAATGGTTGAACTTGCCATCAGCTTGATTGTGATTCTGGTGATTTTGGCCGGTATTGTGGATATCAGCCGCACGATCATGACAAAAATGCAGTTACAAGATGCGGCTGAAGAAGGTGTGGTTTATGCGATGGCTTTTCCTAAAAACTGCACGCAGATCCAATACAGGGTTCTACAAAACCTCTCAAAAGTTAAAAGTGCCACTTTGGGTTCGGTTGTAATCACATATACGACCATTAGCACAGGTGTTTCTGTTCCTTGCACTTCTGCAACAGGTGATTTAAAAGGTCAGTTGATTAAAGTGTCTATCGCTAATAGTTTTCCGGTGAGTATGCCGTTTTTGGGGACAGTCGTTGGCAGTTCAAGGACGATTAGCGTTGAAGCCAAAGGTATTGTGATTAAATCTAATTAATTGCTCCAAGACTGGATTTGAAGATATGAAAACACAAGAAAAAGGTCAGATTGTTGTTATTCTGGCGGTTGCCTTGGTGGCTGTGTTGGGCATCACCGCGCTGGCTATTGACGGCAGCATGATCTATCAAGAACGCCGTGAAGACCAAACGACTGCAGATTCAACAGCTTTATCAGCCGCCCAAACTGCATCAGCCAGCATTTCATGTGCAGCAGCCCGAACAGCAGCCATTAACCAGGCCATTACCTATGCATCTGCTCAAGAAGGTGTTGCTCTGGTTAATGACACGACCAGTCCAAACCGGGTGGAAGCGAATTGCAGTGCGGATAATAAAAACCTGACCATCAAAATTGTGGTAACCACCGATACCCCCACGACTTTTGCCAAAATGATTTCACGAAATCAATTACAAACAAGAGTTGAGGCCACTTCACAAGTAAATTTCGGAGCCGGTGTCTTTGCCGGCGGTAGCGCCCTTTGGTCTACCGGGCCAACCTGTGATGCTAATGGTGGCATCTGGTTGAGCGGTACTGCAGTCATTAAAATTCGAGGCGGAGGGGCATATTCTAAATCATGCATCAGTGTGGCTTCATCTCCGTCTGGTGTCATGTCTGATAGTGCTCCAATCTATTATTCAGGTACCAGCGGTACAAATGTGACCACAGTCAATGTGGGCAGCAAGGTGGTCTATCTGGGTGTTGCTGGGCAAAGCGGCTCAAACGGCTTAATGTTGGCTAGATGGCAAAATGCATACGTTTTGATCCAGCCTGATTTAAACCTTCCGACTGGTTACGGGTATCAAGTAAACCCGGCACCAAACACCTCAATCCCTGAAGCGGTATGGCCGATTGCAGTACCGATCATGCCAAATCCGACATTTACAGATGCAATGCCGCCACAGACGTGCAGCGGACTTACAGATTTCGGAACCCTTCCATCCACGACCACAAATTACACCCAGGGAATCTTTTCAAGTATTACTGTTGCACCCACTTCGGATGCAACTTTTGGATCTGGGGTGTATTGCATCAAACCAGGCGGGAATGTCTCATTCCAACAAAAGAATGTTACCGCCAGAAATACAATTTTTTACTTCCAGGGGGCTGGTTCATTTACTATCACTGGCGGCGTAAGAACCGTAACCATGGATAACAGTTCAGTCTATATGACCAATGGCGATTTTGATGTCAGTCAGGGTACTTTTAATGCGCAAAATATAACTATCTATTTAAAACAAGGAAGTTTCTGGCTGCGTAATGGTGCATATGGAGCGACTTTGCTAGCGCCTAATTGCAATAACAGTGCCTGCGGTGTGGGTCCTTCGATCAAGGGTGTGCTGATCTATATGGACCCGGCAAACACAGGTACCTTCAACGTGATCAACGGCAACGGAACACATAACCTGACCGGTACGATTTACGCCCCCAATGCGCTCGCTGTATTAGATGGCGGAACCAGGTCTGTGACCAATGATATTCAACTGATCGCAAAAAGGATCGCGTTGTCAGGGAGTGCAACCATCACCATGGATACTGACAATGGTGATCTTTACGCAGGCGGCACCGGCACTTCGGTCGAACTCCTTAAATAATCAATAAAGACCCTAAATTTATCCCCCGCTGATTGAAGTGGGGATTTTGAATACTCATAATCTGGCATCAATATCGCCAAGGTGGTTAACAAATATGAAATCTACGATTTTGACCGGGTAAATGTCGTATAATTTCATTAAACATGTGGTAATAAAATTGTTATTGTTAATAGTTTACAGGTATCGTACCGATGAAAAAAACCTCCAAAATATACTTAATGTTTATAAAACCAAATCACACTTGGGCAAGCCCTTGGTGTGAAAAAAATTTAACTCGATGTTTGTGTTTTTCGGAGAATATTATTGATCAGGTCAGATGGGTTATGATCTGAGATTCTTTTTATTGGATTTATTAGTATTGGTTTTTTAAATGTATTGAATTGAGGTAAAAATGAAAAAAAACAGCGAAAGCGGTCAAATAATTGTGATTTTGGCTGTCGCGCTGGTAGCCGTTTTGGGCATCACCGCCCTTGCAGTGGATGGAAGCATGATCTATGCAGAACGGCGTGAAGACCAATCTACTGCGGATTCAACGGCGCTATCAGCAGCCCAAACAGCTTCTGCCAGCTCGACCTGCGCAATAGCGCGCACCGCAGCGATTAACCAGGCGATTGTTTATGCTTCTGCTCAAGAAGGTGTCGCACTGGTCAACGATACCACCAGCCCCAACCGGGTTGAAGCCACCTGCAACGCGGATAATACCAAGCTGACGGTTAAAGTGGTGGTCACCTCCAACGCTCCCACCACCTTTGCCAAGATGGTTTCCAGAGACCAATTAACCACAACTGTTGAATCTACCTCGCAGCTTACTTTTGGGTCTAATATTTTCGCCAGCGGTGACGGTTTCTGGGCAACCGGAACCACTTGCGATGCCAATGGCGGCATCTGGTTGTCTGGTACTTCGAAAGTTTTTATTAAAGGCGGCGGAGTCTATTCATCATCTTGTATTTCTGTTCGGGCAGCGCCAGGCGGTATTTTCACAGATGGCGGTCCGATTCACTATACAGGCAGCACCGGTAATGGTATGCGCACTTTGAACTTGGGTTCAAAAACAGCCTATATTGGTACCCCCGGAACAACAGGAACAAACGGGTTAATTTTCTCAAACAATACCACGTCGTTTATGTTGGCGAATCAGTTAACCGTGCCAGCGACGACTTATCAATTGTCAGATGGCATGATTCAACCTGGTTTATATGCCAATCCTCTTTTTTCTGCTGCACAATGGCCGACCTATCAACCAACGCTTTCGGTCTTGCCGACCATCCCCGTAATGCCGACACAACCTTGTACTGGGCTGGTGGATTTCGGCACCCCTGATTTGAGTTGGTCTGCGACACCACGCATCTTGAATCCAGGCATCTACACCAAAATGGACCAAGGTTATACCAATCTTCAATTGAATCCGGGAGTATATTGCATCAAGGCGGGGGGGACTGTTAAATTCAATCAATTGAACGTTATTGCAAACAACACAATCTTCTATTTTATGGGTTCAGGTTCTTTCCTTGTTGGTAATGGCATCAATACAATGACGATGAATGCCAGTTCGATCTACTTGACCAATGGCAATTTTGATGTCAGCAATGGAACCTTCAAAGCTGAGCCTATCACTATCTTTATCAAACAAGGAAGTTTTTTTCTACGTAATGGCGCATATGGCGCAACTATGAGGGCACCAACCTGCAGTGATTCTTCATGCGGAGTTGGACCGGCAATCAAAGGGGTGATGCTTTACATGGATGCTGCCAATACAGGCACCTTAAACATCTTGAATGGTAATGGTTCACCCCATAATCTTTATGGAACCATTTTTGCCCCTAATGCGTTGGCTTATATTGATGGTGCGACCAACACCTATTCTACCGATGTTCAATTTATCGCCAAACGTATTGAGTTATCTGGCAGTGCAGGTATTACATTACGAACAACCGAGGGTAACCTTTATACCACCGGCGGTGCCGGTTCAGTGGAATTACTAAAATAGTAAATTTGATAATCGTGACCAATCCCCGTCTAATCAGGCGGGGATTTTTTGTCAGTGGAAATACTCAATTATTTTGTGGCTTTACAATTTTGCAATGCTCTATCCAGACAGGTTAAAAGTTGTATAATTTTTTAAGATTACGGGTGGATTTTTTATTTGTAAACAAAAAAACACATTTCTCTTTTATCAGTAGTGAACATTTTTATCGGGTAATTACTTCCACAAAATCAAGGCGAGCAGATGGACTGTTTTTGCCTTTGACCTTTTGTCCATCATTTTTGGTTGTATAAGTGAAGGGTGTTTTAGTGATATGAGGGAAAAATGAATAAAAGTGAAAGCGGACAAATAATTGTGATTCTGGCTGTTGCGCTGGTCGCAATTTTGGGCATCACGGCCCTGGCAGTGGATGGCAGCATGATCTATGCAGAACGGCGTGAAGACCAATCCACCGCGGATTCTGCAGCACTCTCAGCGGCACAGACGGCATCTGCCAACCCAACTTGTGCCACAGCGCGCACCGCAGCCATAAATCAGGCCATCACCTATGCCTCCGCACAAGAAGGGGTCGCTCTGGTGAATGACACCACCAGTCCCAACCGGGTCGAAGCGACTTGCAGCGCTGATAATTCTAAACTGACTGTAAAAATAGTGGTAACCTCCAACATACCCACCACCTTTGCCAAAATGGTCTCAAGAGATCAATTAACAACAACGGTAGAATCGACATCACAAGTGACTTTTGGTGGGGGAACATTTGTTGGAGGCAACGGAATTGTTTCAACTAGCACTACTTGTGATTTATCTTATTGGCCAACGAATGGTGCAAATGGTGGGATTCATGCATTGGGAGATGGCAGAATCACAATAACTGGAGGTGGCGCATTTTCCAGCTCATGCGCACGGGCTACCGGATCTTCAAAGATACTTGCATATGGTGGATCTTTTCAATATACAACTGACTTAATGATTGAAAATTCTGCAAATGTTTTAATTCTTGGTGATTCAGATCCATTCACAGCACCAAATATTAATCCAAGTGGTACTCCACAAAAATATTGGAATGGTGCACATAACCCGGCTAATCCTGATTCACTGTGGCCCGTACAAACAACTCAAACATATACCATTCCTGATGTTCCCGTGATGACCGCTATAACTCCCCCCGCTTGTGGGCCGGCTCGAGTTTTTGCAATTCCAAATACTGGAGGTACTGTTACCCCCGGCACTTATACTTCAATTAATTGGAATGGTGCTAAAAACGCTAACCTTGTGTTTTCTTCAGGTCAAGTATATTGTTTTTCAGGCTCTGTTTCTTTTGGAGGTGGGCCTGGTTTAATAAACATGAATGGTGCAACACTCTATTTCACAAGTTCTTCGGATGCAAATTTCTCCACGGGGGGTGGATTAACCTATTCTTTTAATGGTGGTACATTCTATAGTAAAAAGGGAAGTTTTACTGTTGGGCATACTTTTTCTGCAAATGATTCCAAGTTTTATCTTGGTTCAGGTAATTTTACTGCCGATGGTAGTGCTGTTTTATCAATGAACAATAGTTCGGTTTATTTAAATAATGGTAATTTTAGGGTAACTGCTGGTGGAAATCTTGATGCCACGAACATCACCATCTATATTAAGCAGGGAAATTTTACAATTGATGGTGGTGCAGTCGTGAAAATGATTGCACCTACTTGTTCAACAAGTGCTTGTGGTGTTGGACCAGCAATACCTGGTATGTTGTTGTATATGGATAAAACGAATACGGGATCAATAAATATCAATAACGGAACAAAAACAGCCCATATCATGAGCGGAACAATTTTTGCCCCAAATTCTCCAGCAATTTTTGACGGAGGCACAGATACAACTGTAACAAATGTTCAACTTATCGCAAAAGGTATCTCAGTTAGTGCCGGTGCAAACTTAAACATGAATTTAAACGATGCTTCTCTTTACTCTGGCGGTGGCGCAAGTTCCGTCGAACTCTTAAAATAAATCAAAAATCATTAACCAAAAACCCCGCCGATCAGCGGGGTTTTGAATATTATTAACTGCTTTTGCGTCGATTTTGGGGCTGGGTGCCCGAGCTGTCAATATCCAGCCGGTAGCCCACGCCGCGGATGGTTTTGATGTATTCAGGGTGGCGTGGATTTTCTTCAATGGCCTGTCTTAGCCAGCTCATGTGAACATCCAGTGAACGCGTGTCACCGGTGTAATCGGTTTCCCAAGCTTTGCGGAACATTTCTTCGCGGTTGATCACTTCACCGGCGTGTTCCATCAAGATTTTCAGCAAAACGACCAACCGGGGGGTGAGTTGAATCTGCTTGTCTTTCAAAATGACGCGATGTTGTTCAACATCCAATATGATTGGGCCGGCTTGCAGTCCGCCATTGTTTTGAATAGGCAGCAGATGTTTTACCCTGTTGACCAGTTTCTGCATGGTAAAGGGTAGAAATAAAACAGAATTGGCGTCGTAATTGTCCTTGGGGTCAGCGTCTTTATCCAGTACCAGGATCACTGGCATATCTGTATTCTTCTGGTGGAGAGATTGGCAAATGCGCTTGCCGTTGGTGCGCATCGATGAGGCATCAATCACCACGAGATCGGGCTTGTTGTTTTCAAGGTGAGATAAGGCGGCCGCACCACTAGGAACACTTTCAACCAGATAACCTTTTTTGGTCAACCCGGATGCAAATGATGGATGGTCGGTTCTTTTACCTTCGACAAGTAAAATTCTAGGCTTAGTCAACGATTTTGTATTCCAGTCCTGTTTGTGAGAGTATTATTATTACCCTGTTTAAAATAAAATTTTTCCCAACAGTTTTCTAACGCCGTTTCGGCGTTCTCATGGTACCCATGAGATGTATTGTTTTAGTCGCTCTGTCTGAATTGTGAACAATATCCCCTCTGGAAAAATCTTCTTAATCATTCAGACAGTTGAAGGTGATATGGTAATTTCTAAATCTATTATACTCTAATCTTAAAAAAAACAAGTTAAAAGAATTGTAAGCCTTAAGAAATTCAGCAAAATTCTTAAACAGTGGTTATGGTAAGTTGCGTTGCTTTTTGCCGCGTGTTAGAATACTATTATACTTATTATGTACTATTGATACTTTGAGGTAGAGGAATTTAATGTCTGAAATGGTTGAAGTGGTTATCGACAGTGTGAGGGTGAGCCTCACCAACCAGCAGCGCATTGTATTGTTGCGCGAACTGGAAGTGGAACGCTACCTGCCGATCTGGATCGGTCCGTATGAAGCGGAATCGATTACCATTTCGCTGCAAGAAATAGAAATTGCTCGACCTCAAACCCATGACCTTCTGATTGAAACACTTGAAAAAACACATGCTCGGCTAACCCGGGTGGAAGTGATCGCGTTACGAGGGGATATTTTCTATGGCAATTTGGTGCTTGAGTCTGGCGGAGAAATCATCCTGATTGATGCACGGCCTTCAGATTCAATTGCACTGGCTGTCAGGGCGCATGTGCCCATTCTGGTGGCGCGTGATATTCTTGATACGGCAGGCATCATCCCTGAAGCGGATATTCAGCAAGAGATTGAAGATGAAGAATCCAATCAGTCCGCCGAAGAAGCAGGCGAATCCAAAGAACGCCTGTCTGTTTTTGAGAGTTTTCTTTCCAACGTAAAACTGGATGAAGAAGCTGACAAGGATAAACCCTTAACCCCTGAAGACGATCCCGATCATCCTTCTGACGACGAATAAAATTGCTTTACCAATCTGATAATTGGAGAATCCGGGAATCTCATGAGCAATTTTCAAACCTCAGACGATAACTCTGTTACCGAAATTCAGTCTCAGCCGAACAGCCGTGAGGCCGAAGAAGCTGTACTGGGTTCAATATTAATCAACCCTGAGTCTTATTATGATGTGGCAGAAATTTTGCATGAAGATGATTTTTATATCATTCGCAACCAATGGGTATGGAGTTCTTTCGTCAGGTTAAACGAAAAACGTGCGCCGATTGACATCCTCACCGTCAGCGAAGATTTGCAAAATCACAACCAACTTAGTGACATCGGCGGGCAGTCATACCTGATCTCACTGGTTAATCAAACCCCCACCTCATTACATGCGCAATCCTATTCGCGTATTGTGGAGCAGAACGCCATCCGCAGGCGCATGCTTTCAGCAGCCAATGAAATGGCCAAGCTGGCATACGACCAGGAAAAAGACGTAGATACCATTATTGATAAGGCCGAGATGTCAGTCTTTGGTTTGAGTGAAAGACGTATTCGTCATGATCTTGAACCGATTGAACGCGTCTTAAGCAATTTCTACGATCATGTCGACGAACTTTCTCAACGCGATGAAGAGATTTTTGGGGTGCCCACTGGGTTGACCGATCTTGATAGATTGTTAGGCGGGTTGCAAAAATCTGACCTGCTGATTATTGCGGGTCGTCCTGGTTCCGGTAAAACCGGTTTTATGCTGTCGATTGCAAAGAACGCCGCACAGAAACACAAAAAACATGTGGCCTTTTTCTCACTTGAAATGTCTAATGAGCAGCTTGTACAGCGTTTAATTGCCCAGGAAACCAAGATCGACACCCAGCGGCTGCGAACCGGCAAGCTTGAAAGTGAAGAATGGCCGCTCTTTACGCATGCGGTTGAGGTTTTGGGTGATACCCACATGTGGCTGGATGATACCCCGGCTATCACGCCTTTGCAGCTCCGCACCAAGTGCCGCCGTCTGCACATGGAGCACAGCCTGGATTTGATCATCATTGACTATTTGCAATTGATGGGCAGCGATTCTCGCAACGAAAACCGCGTTCAAGAAGTTTCACACATTTCTCGCAGTCTAAAAGTGTTGGCGCGTGAATTGAATGTGCCGGTGCTGGCCGGCGCCCAGCTTTCTCGTGCCGTTGAGCAGCGTGAAGGCAAGAAGCCTGTGCTTTCTGATTTGCGTGAGTCTGGTTCTCTTGAGCAGGATGCCGATATCGTCATGTTCATTCATCGGCCTGATATGCTTGAGAAAGACAATCCACGCCAGAACATTGCCGAGTTGATCGTAGCCAAACATCGTAATGGCCCCACGCATCCGGGCATTGAACTGGTCTTCTTGAATAATCTGGCCAAGTTTGAAAACGCAGCCACTTTTTCAGGCGATTTCAAGGATAAAAAGAGAAATTAGGGCTGGCGATGTCTCCATTTAGCGGATTCAACACCTCCACCGGCAAGAATACTCCCATCCCGGCGGCTTTCTTCACCGATTTGCTGCCCCAGGTCAATAACCTGGATGATCTGCGTGTCATTTTGTGGTCTTTTAGAAGTCTTGATCAACAACAAGGGGATGTGCGATATCTGACCCCTGAAGATTTCATTGAAGCCGAAGATTTCATTGCCAGTTTGGGGAAGACCGAAAAAGAGCAAAATGAAAGACTCTCAAAAGCCCTGGAAGGTTCAGTGCGCCTGGGGGTGCTATTAAAAGCAGAGAATGGCGACCAGCACCTTTATTTTCTCAATTCGCCGCGCGGCAGGGCGGCAATTGAGGCTTTAGCCCAAGGAGCGTGGCAGCCTGGAGCCAATCATTCGGCAGCGTTTACGGTTGCTCGCCCCAATATTTTTGCCCTTTATGAACAAAACATAGGTCCGTTGACCCCATTAATCTCGGATGCGTTACGCGATGCAGAAGACCAATACCCGGCAGATTGGGTCAATGATGCCTTCAGAATTGCCGTCACCCGCAATGCCCGCAGTTGGAAATACATAGAAGCTATCTTACGCAAGTGGAAAGAGAAAGGCCGCGATGAAGGAGATCAACGATCCACTCAGGAAGATCGCAAACTCGACAGTGAGGGCCAATATGGCGACTACATCCTCCACTAAAGCTGAAAAACCTAAAGAAGAAGTCTGCCCAATTTGTGGCGGTGTTGGTTTTGTGCGCAAAGATGTGCCCATCAGCGACCCTGATTTTGGCAAGCTGACCATGTGCATCTGCAAGCAAAACGATCAAAACCGAAATGCTCAAGAACGGCTGCTGCGCATGAGCAACCTTGAAGCCTTCAGCCAGATGACCTTTCATTCTTTTTCTGTGCAGGGCCGGCTTGGCTTGGGTGACGAACAGATTCAATCGCTGCAATACGGCTTGAGCCAGGCACAGCAGTACGCAGCAGCCCCACGTGGCTGGATGGTGCTGATGGGCACCTACGGCTGCGGTAAGACTCACCTTGCGGCTGCTATTGCCAACACCTGTGTGGAATATGGCATGAACACACTCTTCCTGACCGTTCCTGATCTACTGGATTGGCTGCGCTATTCCTACGATTCTTCAGACACCACCTTTGAACAGCGCTTTGAAGAAATTCGCAACGTCGGCTTGCTGGTGCTGGATGACCTCGGCTCACAAAATTCCACCAAATGGGCAGCTGAAAAGCTTTTCCAAATTATTGACTATCGCTATTCGCGCAAACTGCCGCTGGTGGTCACCACTAACCTGACCTTCGAAGACCTGGATGACCGCATCCGTTCACGGCTGCAAGACCCCGATCTTTCAACACGCGTACGAATCTCCGCACCAGATTACCGAACGCCGATCAAAGACAGCAAAGACCCCCTGGTTTACCAGCTTCAATTGTTGGGAGACCGCTCGTTTGGCAACTGGAGCGGCAGAGAACCCGAGAGACTGCCTCAGGAGGTTCAAAACAACCTTGAGAATGTCTTCAGAGCCGCCCAGGATTTTGCCGAGTCACCGCGCGGCTGGCTGGTGATGATGGGCACTTACGGATGCGGCAAGACACATTTGGCCGCCGCCATCGGCAACTACCGCAAGGGGATGGGCGATGATCCGATTTTTGTGGTTGTCCCTGACCTGCTTGACCATTTGCGCGCTACTTTTAGCCCGGCCAGCAATGTGTCTTACGACGAGATGTTTAATCGGGTTAAAGGGGCATCTGTCTTAATCCTGGATGATCTTGGCACGCAAAGCGCTACCCCCTGGGCAAGAGAAAAGCTTTACCAAATCTTCAATGAGCGCTATAACGCCAAACTGCCCACGCTCATCACTATGTCGGGCAATCTTGACGACCTGGATGCGCGCATCCGCAGCCGCATGTTGGATGGCCGCTTGTGCGCCATATACGAGATCATGGCGCCCTCCTATCGAGGTGGTGCGCCTCGTGCAGAACGCGTGCGCAAGAGTAAATAATTCTTATTGGGTGAATTAAACTGGTTTTACCTCTGAGGTGCAGTGCGGACAGCGGCTGGCCTTCTTTGAGATTTCGGTCATGCAGTAGGGGCATTCATGCGTGGTTACTTCAACTACTTGTCCTTCTTTTTTAATTAAGCGATCCATGGCATGGATGATGATAAAGATTATCAGTGCCACGATCAGAAAATTCACCACATTATTCAGAAAGAGTCCGTAATTCAAGGTGGGAGCGCCGGCGGCCTGGGCTTCAGCCAGACTGCCATATTTAACTTTGCTCATATTGAGATAAAGGTTTGAAAAATCCACTTTGCCGAGCAGCAACCCAATCGGGGGCATGATGATGTCATTGACAAGAGAGGTAATGATCTTGCCAAAGGCACCGCCGATGATCACAGCAACAGCCAAATCCACAACATTTCCGCGCATCACAAAATTCTTAAATTCCTTAAGCATGATTCCTCCTCGGTATTCGATAATATGCATAAACTTTACCCCGAATGGAAATGGTTTGTCAAATCGCCATTTTGTAAGGGAAATTCACGCTGCAATTTCTGGTAACCCTGATCACCAGGCGTCACAAACCCATGTCCGTTCTTATAGTGGGCACGATATTCTATGCAGTTTCCGTGGCCTTGATAGTCCTTGTGAACACTTTCTGGGGTTGCATGGTGACTTAATATAGGTGAATAGAGAATCACCCCCACTGCCACAACATACACAGACAACGTGTCTCCAGTCGCGATGCGCAGACGCTCTATGAGCAAGTATGGACTGACTTCCAGCGCGGCCTCATTGATTGCGCCTGTTTTGGGTGGCGCATTGAGTGACCAGTTCGACGCTGGCTCCACCTGGCTGAGTGGGGGTTATTTGTTTGCTGGATAATAGTGCTTTTTAGTGGTTGACCAATCTGGTGGATAAACGCAAAAAAACAAGCCCACTTTTACATGATCCAGTCTGGTCTATATAAACACTCAATAAATCAGCAGCTATTGCGAATAGCCATCGATATTTGTATAATAAGGTTGTGATGAAGAAATTACGCTGGGCTTTCGTTTTTCTGATTTTAGCCATACTGGTTGCTCTTGTGCCGCAGACAGTCAAGGCGCAGTCTTCTGATTCTGTCTTTGTCTCAGAAACCGGGCATTGGATCTGGGGCGATTTCTTGCGAACCTACAACAGCGTCAGTGATCCCCTGCTCTATTTCGGCTATCCCATTACAGATGATTTTATCGATCCACAGACAAACCAGCGCGTGCAGTACTTCCAACGCGCCCGTTTTGACCTGGTGGATACCCCGGAAGGACCCATGGTGCAGATTGCGCCGTTAGGCAAGCACTTGCATGCAGAAGGCGCTGAACTTGCGGATATTCCGCGCGAAGGACCAACCTGCCGCAGCTTCAATACTGGTTTTACGGTGTGTTATGCTTTTTTACAATTTTATGATTCTTACAGCGGGTCAACCTGGTTTGGGCTTCCCATCTCTGAGGTTGAAGTGGTCGACGGACATTATGTTCAATACTTCGAGAACATCCGCATGGAATGGTGGCCAGATAAGCCCAACGGAGAGCGTGTAGTCATTTCTGACCTTGGCCGCATCTATTTTGACAAAGAAGTGCGCAACCCCGAGTTATTAAAATCCAGCCAAACCGCCAGTATTGCCAGCACGTTGATTAATCCGGTGGTCAATGTGTTTGCGCTAAATTCTTTGGTGGGTGTCGGCGAGGCGCAAACCATTTTCGTAATCGTGCAGAATCAGAACTTGCTTCCGGTGGCGAATGCTCAAGTGGGTGTGACTCTTTACTATCCTGATGGCAGCAAGCAGTTCTACCGTCTTGCTGAGACCAACGAATTTGGCATCAGCCAATTTAGCTTTCAGGTCGATCAGTTGGAAGTTCGGACTGTTGTGAATGCTATTGCTGAAATCAACGTCCGCGGTGAGTCGGCTTCAGGCAAGACCTGGTTCCGCATCTGGTGGTAATTTGAATAAACAAATTATTTCTTGCAAGTGATTCTGGGTTGTTAGAGGTGATTGATGAAACGTCACATTGATTGGATAGAAGAGTATTCGGTGGGGGTCAAACAGTTAGATTTACAGCATCAAACGATCTTGAATGAACTTAATAAATTGTATTTGATCTTTGACTCCGCTTCAGAAGCACAAGAATTATTATCCATTTTGAATGGTTTGATTGATTATGCCAACCAACATTTTACAACAGAAGAAGCGTTATTAGAGAAGTATAAATATCATGATTTGAACACTCAAAAAAGTGAACATAATTTATACCAACTGAAAATTAACGGATTCATGCAAAGGATTGAGTCGGAAGGGCATACAGTAATATTGGAAACAATAGGTTTTCTTGCAGATTGGTGGATGGGTCACATACAAGGGTGTGAT
>CAKMKJ010000059.1 GCA_927443345.1 uncultured Anaerolineaceae bacterium
TCACTGCTCCTTCTGAAACGCCATTACCAAATCCTGCGCTCCTCATTGATCCAACGGCGTCTTCGGTTGAGGCAACTAAAAACGCAGATACAGTCTCTCTGCCAGAACCTGTTCCACCCACGACTATTGAACAAAAACCAACTATTGGAAGCATTCGTGTATCCGAAATCGACGGCATGGAACAAGTCTATATTCCGGCTGGTGAGTTCCTCATGGGCACAAACGACGTCGAGGCTAAACGCGAGATTATTGGAGGGCGGGCTTATCCGGAGATTCCTCAATTCTCTTATTTTCTTGATGAATTCTGGATTGATAAGTACGAGGTAACCAATAAACAATATCGCGATTGCATGGATGCTGGTGCCTGCACCGATCCGCACCGCATAGGCAGTTATTCATATCCAGATTACTTCTCTAACCCAGCATATGATCACTATCCTGTCGTATGGGTGACCTGGTTCCAGGCCACTGATTACTGCAAATGGGTAGAGCGACGATTGCCTACTGAAGCCGAATGGGAAAAAGCCGCTCGTGGGATAGATGGCCGCAAATATCCCTGGGGTAATGACCCTTATACCGAAGACAAAGCGAACATCTGTGATGTCAATTGTACTCGTACCCACCGATTACCCGAATTTGATGACGGATACCCCGATCTCGCACCCGTAGGTAGTTATCCTAATGGTGTCAGCCCTTATGGTGCCCTCGACATGGCTGGCAATGCCTGGGAATGGAACAGCACCGAAATAATCGATTATCCCTACGATGCCAACGATGGTCGTGAAGATCCAGGTGGAATTGACATTGAGCGCGGATGGCGAGGCAGTTCTTGGGCAAATGGTCTGTGGTGGTTGCGATCTTCAGTCCGTTATCACGCTCTAGATTTCTATTCCTGGTATGTGCTTGGGTTTCGTTGTGCTGCTTCAGCAAAATAACCGACAAAAAAAATCAATAAAATAAAAGGAGGCTGAGAGTTTATCGCTCAGCCTCCTACTTTTTACTTTCCAAACAATGCTGAAAAGAACGTCTTTGTGTTGATCGATTGCCCAGACAGTAAATTCTGTGCGCGGAACATTTTTGCCGCGCTTTGCACCAGGAAGAGTGCCGTCAGCCCAATCAGCACTGCTGCCAGTGCAGTCTGCCAGAAGGGGACGGTTGTGGCTGCCAGCCTGGTCATCATGCTCACTGGCGCTGTTAGCGGAAACAAACTCAACACAACCGACAGCGGAGAATTAGGAGCCTGGATCAAGCTGCTGATGAACACCAGCGGTATGATCAACGGCAAGATTACCACGGTCGTGGTTTGGCCTGCTTCACGAAGATTTGGCACAAGTGCACCGACCCCTGCCATCAAACTCGCGTAAACCGCATACCCCAAAATGAAGTAAATGATGCCCCAAATTAAGATGCTGGGGGGCAGCTTGAATGCATCACCCAGAGCAAACTGTTGACCTGAGAACAGCAGCATTAAATATCCAGAGCCAGACCAGACAATAGTCTGTAACAGGCCAACAAAACCCAGGGCAATGATCTTGCCGGTAAGCATTTGACGCGGAGTCACTGACGTCATCAATATCTCCATCATCCTGTTCTGTTTTTCAGTTGATATATTGTTGAGCAGCAAACTGGATGATGTGAGAATTACGATGTAAAACAAAAAGGTCACGATGTAAGGCAAAAAGAAAGTCAGCATATTAGAACTGCTGCGCTGAGGCGTTGCCGCCAGCGAAACTTCTTTAACGTTCAACGGATCTTGAACGCGGTAAGCTAATTCGATATCACCATCAGTGAGGGCGTTGGCCATCAGCGTTTCGATTGCGCCAGTGTTTTCCATGCCGCCTAATGGGTTGTAATCAGGTCGCATGTAAAGTATGGTTCCCTCGGCAAGAAAATCTTTTTCGATCACATAATACGCACTGATCGTGCCAGCTTCCACAGCTTTTTTGGCAGTATCTTCATTATCAAAGCGCACCAATTTTTCCTGAGAAGCCTGGGGAATTTCCTTCACTAAACCACTCAAATCTATAAATCCCTCAGGCAAGTTTGAAGACTCGACCTTCGGAGAGAAGAAATCGGTGAGGGCATCGGTGTTAGCGTCACCGCTTGATTTTTGAATACCAGAAACCACCAGCAGGATAATAAAACTCATCAGGGGCAGCAAGACCAAGGTAAGCAAAAAAGATCTTCTTAGCACCGCTGAAAGGAATTCATTTTTTAAGACAAGCCACGTTTTAGACATTTATTCACCCAATCCTACGAACGACGAAATGCTTCTTTTAAAGATACTTTTTTACCGTAACGCAGCATTCCGATACGGAAAATTTTACCTGACAACCACAACGAAAAAATCGCCAGAATCACTAAAACAGTGATCGTTATTGAAGTTTGCCACCAGGGAATGTTGGTGAAGCCAGCACGCAGCGGTAACGAGATCGGTGCTGTGAGCGGGAACATACTCAAACCAACAGACAGCGCTCCGTTAGGGTTAAACATGATCTGGCTGACGAACCAAAAGGGCACCACAATCGGAAGGGTAAAGAAACCAGCCATTTGTTGAGCTTCCTGGCTTTCAGTGGCAGTAGCGCCAATTGCACCCATGGCGGCAGCAATCATAACAAAAGCAGGCAGCATCGTACCGGCGATGAGTAAAATGTATTTTCCGTCGATCGCTGGCATGCTACCCATATCCGGGATGAAGAGTGGGGCTACTTTCAAACCGATGATCAAAAAGAGGATCCACACCACCAGTTGCGTCAAGCCCACCAGTAGATCACCGACCACTTTGCCAGCCATGAGTTGGGTCGGAGAAACAGAGGTAACTAAAATTTCCATGGTGCGGTTCTCTTTTTCTTCCACCACAGCTTGCATCAGATAGCCGCCGCTGATATTGACAGCAATTATGAAAAGAATTCCCGCCAGCATTGGCAGCAGTATAACCATCCAGTTATCCGCGCCCATTTCACGCGAGCCATCTAAAGAGCGGACAGTAATGTTACTGCCGTCTGTTAATCGTTCAATGATAGGTTCGGGCATCCCTTTTACCAGGTTATACGAAACAAAATCGCCGAAATCATCTTCTGCATTAGCACCCGGTTTTTCATTAGATGTCATGGTTACTTCACCGGTTGACATGTAGTTTTCAGAAAAATTGAAATAGGCCTGAATTTCTCCAGCATTAAGTGCATTTTTTGCAGAGGCCTCATCAGCAAAAGGAAGAGAAGGTACTGGTGAAAAAATTGATTTCTTTTCAACTGGCACTTGCTGCGGGTTTTCTAAAATCTGATATTGATCGATATAACCAACCGGTTTGTTATCGATTTGCAGCCAAACTGAAAGAAAACCTACAAATACGATGAACGCCACGAAAAGCGGCATACTTAAAATGGCAAACACAAATCGCTTGCGCATAACATGGCGCTTGTATTCGTGTAGAAAAACAAGCCAGAATTTGTTCATTCTGAGACTCCTTTATTTTTTACCACCTCGATGAAAATCTCATCAAGAGTTGGAAGGGCAATCTCAAATTGCTCCACAACAATATTACGTGTTAACAACTCGCGCAAAATATCTTGAGGCTTTTGGCCTTCGACAAGATGCAGAATGTTATGGCTGTTCGTTTTTTCAATCTCGCTGACACCGGGCAGTTCAGCCGGTAGAGCAGATGAAGTACGCACGATTAACGCTTCTTTGGCAAATTGTTGGCGCACGTTTGCCAACGTGCCATACAGCACAGTTTTACCTTGACTAATCAGGGCAATGCGGTCTGCCAGGGCTTCAACCTGATGCATTTGATGCGTACACATCACAATCGAGGTTCCGCGTGCGCGTTCTTCTTGCAGAATATCTTTGACCATTTGAGTATTTACAGGGTCAAGTGCGCTAAAGGGTTCATCGATGATCACAATCTCGGGTTTATGCACAAGGGTGGTGATCAGTTGCGCCTTCTGCTGCATACCCTTGGAGAGTTCCTTGACCTTTTTCTTTTTTGAAGCTGCGAGGTCAAATTTTTCAAGGTATTCAGAAATGCGTTTTTGGGCTTCATGTTCGTCCATCCCCTTCAGGGTGGCGAGGTAAATCAAACATCGATCCAGAGAGATGTCTTGATACAATCCACGCTCTTCAGGAAGATAGCCAATCTTGTTTTTCTTTTCTTCAGTCATCTGACCGCCAAGGATGCTCACTTTGCCGGTATCAGGTTTGAATATATCCAAAATGATACGGATCGAAGTAGTTTTCCCAGCGCCGTTAGGACCCAGCAAGCCGAAGATTTCACCCGGTTCGACATCGAACGAAACATTGTCGACCGCTTTTTGTGCACCAAATGATTTTGAAATTTGCTCTACATTGATGGTTGACATTCTCTTATCCTATGAAAAAAAGTGAATTGATATTTTTCGAAGCAAACACACACATATATGCTTACGAAAATAATAAACTTGGGTTTCAATTGATACCATTAATGGGATTATCAATTATGAATCATAAATCAATATTATATAAAATGGATTAGAAATCCGAAGTCTTTTACAGGTAAAATATAAGAAATCTTTTATTGGAGCGATCAAATGACCATGACATCACGTGAACGGGTACAAGCAGTATTGAACCATGAAAAACCAGATCGTGTACCTATCATTATGGGTGTTAGCAACGCTACGGGCATCAAGATTCGACCCTATCGGGGTTTGTTAAAAATGCTCAATCTGGATGTTGAAGAAAAGTATATTTATGATTGGCCAGAACTGGGCACTGCTTTGCCTGATGAACGTGTCATGCAGCGGCTGCACAGTGATGTGCGCGGCGTTCTTGATCGCTTTCCATTGGAAGTATACCAGCGTAATCAGAGCCGTCCAGAACATACACCTTTCTTTGATGATTGGGGTGGGGGGCAAATGGAGATTGCCCCTGAAGAATGGTTCCCCGGCATTGCACCCATCCCTGATGCCACCACCGTGGATGTTTTAGAAAAATATCCCTGGCCGAACATGGATGATCCTTACCGTGTGGCGCATGTGCGTGCCCAGGCGAAGGAATTGCATGATGCCAATCAGTATGCCATTATGGCCACGCCCTGGTTGATGTTCCCGTTCGAACGGGCCTTCGAAATGCAGGGCATGGAAAAATTCTTGATGAACCTGGCTGTTGAACCCGATTTTGCCCAGGAACTGCTCAACAAAAACAACCAGTTGTGCATGCAATTGATGAGTCACTTTTTAGATGAATGCGGCGATTTGATCGACATCATAAAGATCGGCGATGACCTGGGCACCCAGGAGAGCCTGATGATCTCTCCGCGCATGTATCGGCGAATGTTGAAACCGCTGCATGCAGAAATGATCGCCATGATCAAGCAAAAAACCAAAGCCAAAGTCTTCTTCCACACTGATGGCGATGTCTTTGATCTCATCGAAGATTTCATCGAAATTGGCGTGGATGTATTGAATCCCATCCAGACCTCTGCCGGCAAAATGTCTGATCTGGAAGGATTGAAGCAGCGTTACAACAAGCGCATCGTTTTTTGTGGTGCCATTGATACCCAAAAAGTTCTTCCTTATGGAACACCGGATCAAGTGCGGCAAGAAGTAAAGCGCGTTATCAACATCCTTGGAAAAGACGGCGGTTACATGCTGGCAACCGTGCATACCGTGATGAATGAAGTTCCCCCTGAAAACATTTTGGCGATGGTAGATGCAGTAGAAGAGTTTGGTACATATCCGTTATTGTAGATGCATATTATGCGATCTTTTCACACCACCTGTCCCCAAGCCCTTCCGGGGCGAGCAAAGCGAGAGGTGCATAAGCCTGCTTTTATGTAAGGGCGATTCATGAATCACCCGTTCTAACTTAAATCAAAACCTCCGCAGTGTCTGTGAACTGCGGAGGTTTTCTTATCGATTTTTTGATATTACTCTTTTTCGTAGGGTTCGCCATCGGCTGCTGGAATATGACCTTTTCCAACGACACCGGCAAGCACAATGATGGTTGCCAGATATGGAACCATACCCAGAAATTCACTTGGCAACGGCACTTGCAGCAAAGAGGCTTTAACTGACAAAGAATCAAAGAAGCCAAAGAGCAAACCAGCGCCCATTGATCCAATTGGATTATAGTTGCCGAAAATCATGGCAGCCAGACCAATAAAACCTCTACCGGCGGTCATTACTTCATCAAATCGGCCAGAAGATCCCAAAGTGAAATAGGTGCCAGCAAAACCTGCCATCATTCCGCCAAGAATGACTGCCATATATCTGGTTTTGAACACATTAATGCCTAGCGTGTCAGCGGCTTTAGGATGTTCTCCGACTGCTCGGACTCTTAAACCCCACCGGGTTTTGAAAAGCATAAAGGTGAGGAAAAACACCAATATGATCATCGCATAAACATAAATATTGTGGTGAAAAAGAATTGGGCCGATAAAAGGAATCTTGGAAAGTATAGGAATCTCAACCTGTGGAAACATACCTGGTTCATTCAGAAATTGGTAAGCAGTTTTCTGAAGAAATTTTGACGATAGGTATGATGTAATACCTGTGGCGAAAATATTGATCACAGTTCCCGAGATGATCTGATTGATCTTATATTTAATTGAAAGTACCGCATGGATTAATCCCATCACGCCACCAGCAATAATTCCTGAGAGCATACCGATCCAAAGATTGTCAGAAAGGCTTGCAAACACCGTGCTGACAAAAGCACCGGTCAGCATCATGCCTTCAATGCCGATATTGACGACACCAGATCGTTCACATAAAATACCAGACAAGGCACCTAGTGTTAATGGCACTGCTCTTACGACCATCACACGCAGCAAACCGGCTAAATTGGTTTGTCCGCCTGAAGTTGCCCAGGTCAAGAACCCGAAAAGGAACAAAATGGCAACCGCTGCAAGGATGCCGTTGGTAAGCTTTCCGAAACCGCGTACGACTTGAAAAACACCTAATAGTGCCAGAACTCCAGCAATAGCGTTTAATGCAAATCCGCTGGAAAAAACCCAGTCAGCAGTCTCTGTTGATGCTCCGCCAGGATTCATCAAGAACCTGGTGACTGCACCCGGGGTGATATTTGCGACGAAAACAAACCAGATAAATAGCGCAGCTCCAAGGAAAATACCTCCCATAATGAGGCGGCGGCGGCGTTCTCGAGCCCGCATTCCTTTACTCGTTGCTGCATGTGTAGTGTCTATAGATATTGTCATGGATGATTATCCTTTCCAACTGCGTAAGGATACAATGTCCTCGTTTTGATTTGGTGTTTTCAAACGATATATCGTGCGAATGATAGCAGGTGCCGCAATGAACGCCAGGATCAAAGCCTGCAAGATAGATACAATATCAGTCGGAACACCGACTGTCAATTGCATCGAGCGTGCGCCATTTCTTAGGAACCCGAACAATAATGCTGATAGTACAACCCCAAGCGGGTGACTTTTTCCTAAAAGCGCCAGCGCGATACTGTCAAAACCGTAGCCGCTTGAAAAAGCTGGAATCAAGCGGTGGTTAATTCCTAGCACCTCATTAGCGCCTGCTAAGCCAGCCAAACCGCCTGCTAAAACCATGGCGATAACGGTTCTAGAGGTCACATTAATGCCTGCATATTGAGCAGCATTCGTATTAGACCCAACCATGCGCAGTTCCATGCCCCAGGTCGTTTTGAAGAGCAGCAGATAGACCAAGAAAGCGACTAACAAGGCAATAAAGAATCCGATATGGAAGCGAATGGGGGCCTCGAACAATTGTGGCAATTCAGCACTAGGGAGAATCCAGGGGGTTTTTGGTGTGACTTCGTTGGGATCTGCCATTGGTCCTTTAAGCAGCCAGTCACTGAGCCTGAAAGCGATGTAATTCATCATAATGGTAGTGATCACTTCATGCGCGCCAGTTTTGGCCTTTAAAAGGCCTGGGACGAAACCCCAAAGGGCTCCACCAAGTGCGCCGCATAACATGGCAACCGGGATGTGAATGATTGGCGGAAGCCCCGGAATTGCGTATCCGGCCCACACACCAGTGAGTGCACCAATATAAATTTGTCCTTCAGCTCCGATATTGAAAAGTCCAACCCTGAATCCAAGGGCGACTGAAAGACCGGCGAAAATATAAGGAGTGGTTTGAACCAGACTTTCAAAAAACGGATTTATCGCTCTGCGGATCAGCAGCGCGTCACCGCTGGCAAACGCGGCCTGAATCTTTTGTGGATTTCCAATAGCCCCGGTTATGAGTGCACCGTAAGTATTGATCGCCGTGGTAAAGGCTTTCCCAATTCCAGAAAAGAAGGATACTTTAAATGCATCATAGACTTCAGGTGTTGTAGCGGCTACCAAGACACCGCCTAAGAAAATTCCGGTGAAAATTGCCAGAAAGATCACAGTAAAGTTGCTTCTGGAAAATTCCTCCCAAAAAATTGCCAAACCATTCTTTTTTAATTCCTGTGGTTTTTCAGGGCTCATATCGATTCCTTTGTTTTATCAGGATCTTTAATTATTTAACGACTAACTTTTTCGGTTTCGCCAATAATGCCAGCCATTAGCAGTCCAAGTTGTTCTTTGCTTGCGGTCTTGGCATCTAAAATGGAAATGATTTTTCCTCGATACAAAACCGCAATCCTGTCTGAAAGCTGCATCACTTCATCCAATTCAGTAGAAACCAGAAGAACAGCACACCCTTCATCTCGTTTAGCTAACAGCCTATTGTGAATATATTCGATAGAGCCTACATCCAAACCGCGGGTAGGTTGCGAAGCAATCAATAATTTTATTGGACGCGAAAATTCTCGCGCTACGATAATTTTTTGCTGATTTCCACCTGAGAGGGAGCTAGCAGGCGTAAATACACTGGGTGTTCTGATATCAAAACTTTTTACCAGTTTTTCACCCGTCTCAATGATTACTTTTTGATCAAGCCAAATGCCATTTGAATAAGGTTTCAAGTAATAAGTATTTAAAACAAGATTGTCTGAAATTGGGAGACCCAAAACCAAACCATCTTTTTGTCTATCTTCAGGGATATGTGCGGTGCCTAATTCAGTAATTTGCCGCGGATTGGAATGTGTAATATCCTGACCGCTTAACAATACAGTACCGTCAATTGCAGGCAACAACCCTGTGAGAGACCTAACCAGTTCGGTTTGGCCATTACCTTGAACTCCTGCAATTCCCAAAACTTCGCCAGCGCGAACTTCAAAGTTGATTTCATCAACGGCAACACCGCCACGGGGGTCGAGCACTTTTAGATCACGCACTTCAAGCACAATCTCGCCTGTTTTTTGAATTTCTTTGTCTACTTCTAAACTTACTTCTCGACCAACCATCATGTTCGCCAATTCGTTCATCGTGGCGGTCTTGGGATCAGTACTGCCTACAACTTTTCCGCCCCGAATAACGGTGATCTTCTTGGCAGACTCCAGTACTTCACCTAATTTGTGGGTAATGAAAATGATCGATTTGCCCTGGTCGATCAAAGTTTGCATAATTTTAAATAATTCAATCACTTCTTGAGGTGTAAGCACTGCCGTGGGTTCATCCATGATCAAAATATTGGCTTCACGGAAGAGTAATTTGATGATTTCGACCCGCTGCTGCAAGCCAACCGGCATGTCTTTGATAAAAGCATTTGGATCGATATTCAAATTATATTTGTCAGAAATTTCTTGCACTTTTTGGGCTGCTTTTGCGCGGTCCAGCACACCCCCATATTTTGTAAACTCTTCTCCCAGCATTACATTTTCGGTTACAGTAAAAACTGGAACCAGCATGAAATGTTGGTGAACCATGCCGATGCCAGCTTTGATGGCGTCAATTGGTGATTTTATTGCAGTTATATTACCATTCACCAATATTTCACCTTCATCAGGGTGATATAACCCATAAAGGATGTTCATCAGCGTGGTCTTACCAGCGCCATTTTCACCCAATAAAGCGTGAATTTCGCCTTTTTCTACGGTCAGGTTAATATGGTCGTTCGCCAAGACACCCGGAAATCTTTTTGTAATTCCACGAAGCTCTAAGACAGGAGCCATGTATCCCTCATTCTATTTAAGATTTATAACGATTTTGATGGATATTGTACCATAATGGGGTGGGTAAAAAAAAAGGAGCCAGTTCAACACTGGCTCCCTTTGTCGTAACTTTAATTAATTAGCGGGCAGGGATGGTGGCAATCTCGCCGGAGATAATTCCGGGGATCAAAGCTTCGATTTCGGCTTTGAGTTCTGCAGGAACCTGAGAATCCCATTCTGCACCATAGGCAAGTCCAACGCCCTCATTCTCAAGTGTTAATTGATAGACTTCTCCACCTTTGAAGGTGCCGTCAACAACTTGCTTGACACTGTCATAAACGAAGACATCGATTTTCTTCAACGCGGAGCCTAAAATGAAGGCAGCTTTGTCAGGATTGGCTACTGCCCAGTCATTGTCAACACCAATCAAAAGACCGGTATTGCGATCAACCATGGCGGCCAGGGTGCCTAAACCAACAGGTCCGGCAACGGGCATGATGATGTCAGCGCCTTCATCGAGGAGCTGTTCGCCAAGTGCGCGGCCGTCATCAAGACTGTTGAAATTACCGACTTCCAAACCAGTTTGAGTTTCGGGGTCCCAACCAAGCAGTTCAACAGTGGTGCCGTGAACTTCATTGTATTTGGCGATGCCCATGGCATATCCATCCATGAAGGCCTGGGTGGCAGGGAAGAGGATACCAACATAGGTACCGACTTTGCCAGTTTTGGTCATGCCGGCGGCGAGGTAACCAGCCAGGAAGGTAGCCTGGTCGATTTTTGCTGCGTTGCCGCGGACATTGGTTTGAGTCAAGTAATCAACATCAACGATGGCATATTTCTGATCAGGATTGGCATCAGCAGCAGCGCTGGTGGCATCCGCGAGCAAGAAACCAACGGGGATGATCAAATCACAACCATCTTCAACAAAGGAGTTTAAGTTGACTTCGTAATCAGAGGCCTGCTCAGATTCGAGGTATTTAATTTCAACGCCGAGTTCTTCTGCAGCTCTTTCAAGCCCGGCCCAGCCAGTTGCATTGAAGGATTTGTCATCAACACCACCGGTATCGGTAACTTCGCATGCTTTAATTTTTGCTTCAGCAGGTGCCGCAGGTGCGCATGCAGTTAAGACAAACACAACAACCATCAAGACGGACAAAACAACCAACATCTTCTTGGACATAAATTTCTCCTCCTACAGAGATAAATGGTTTGTGGGTTATTTAGCCCACTTATTTACTTAGTATAGCGTCATTTTTGTGCGGATGCAAGTATCCAAATCAAAAAACCTGTGAATTGTCAGACATTTCACAGGTTTTTTAAGGTAAGTATTATCTTTTATCGTCCAAAATTATATTTTTTGATCAGGTTATTCGCCGGCACCCTTAACTGCTTCACCGCGTTTGACACCCAGCATCAAGAACAAGGCAATCATCAAGAATAATGGACCAAAAAACATGATGGTGTTGTAGTTATTTCCGCTCAGCGTCACGATCAAACCGTTCAAATTCGGTCCGACTATAGCTGAAAAAGTGGAGAATAAATAATATAAGCCCGTAAAAGTGCCGACGCGTTCAAGTGTGGTCAGGTCAACCACCATTGGCAGTGAATTGATATTGATGAAAGACCAGGCAATGCCTGCTCCCATTAAGAACAAATTCACATTACGGATCATGCCCAAACCTGGAATTATGCCCAATTCGACCACCAGGAATTCTGCTGGCAGTATCGCGATCATCAATATCAGCACTGCCATCAACACGATGCCAATTGAGATTGTAACCTTGCGCCCAATTTTGCTGCCAAGAATGCCTGCCACAACCGCAAATAAAACGAAGAAGATGCCCATGTGTCCGGTCATGCGACCTGCATCACCTTCCGAGATACCAAGACTTTTAGTGGCATAAAGGGTTAAAAAGGCGTCGATTCCAGAATAGGCCAGGAACCAGAAGAATATAGCCAAAAGAATGCGCAGTCCGCTTTTATCTTTGTCTGTGATAATTTCTTTAAAGCTCTGCACCATATTGGGTTGTTTTTCTGGTGCTTCAAATTGTTTAGGTTCTTTAATGAAGATGAATACCAGTGCTGCGGCCACCAGCACAAGTGCTGAGCCCATCCAGAAGGGGAAGTTGATGTTGATTTCGTAGAGTGTGCTTCCAACCAAAGAGGCTATGATGGTTCCAAGTCCGCCCATCAGGTTGATGATGCCGTTCGCTTGTGAGCGATATTTTGAAGGGGTGATGTCAGGCATCAATGCGACCACGGGTGTACGCCAAAAGGCCATGCTTAAGAGCAGCGTGCTGGTGCAAGCCACAAACAGCGGAAGAATCGCCGCCAGTGGAATTAACCCAAACGCTGCAGCACCGATTGGAGCGCCAATCAGAATAAAGGGCATACGGCGTCCGATTTTTGTACGCAGCTTGTCTGACCATGATCCCACCGCTGGCTGGATGAACAAGGCTGCAATGTTGTCAAGCGTCATGAAGAAACCGATGAGGGCTGGAGATAAATCAAATTTGTTGGCTAAAAAGAG
Organism: uncultured Anaerolineaceae bacterium; assembly: GCA_927443345.1. Lineage (GTDB taxonomy): Bacteria > Chloroflexota > Anaerolineae > Anaerolineales > Anaerolineaceae > UBA6107. The sequence goes on from CAKMKJ010000059.1 coordinate 12,521, forward strand.
CGGAACGAATGCATTATAGACAGTCCAGATGACGCTGACACCAAAAAAACCAAATCCGAGCAAGAATATTTTTCCGTAGTTGAACTTTTTCATATATCTACTCCTGAGTCTATGATTTTTCTTTCTTTATCGGTTAGTGGTGCATTTTTAAGCAGGTCGGGCCGGTGCTTCAGGGTTCGACGAATGGATTGTTCTCTGCGCCAGCGCGCGATTTCTGCGTGGTTGCCTGACAATAATTCTGGTGGCACACCCCAACCTCGAAAAATTTCAGGGCGGGTGTAATGGGGGTACTCTAACAAACCGTTAGAAAAAGAGTCGTCCTCGGCGCCGGTCGGGTCACCCAAGACGCCAGGCAGAAATCGTGAAACGGCATCTATGATGATCATGGCGGGTAATTCTCCGCCAGTCAGCACGTAGTCACCCACTGATATTTGATCTGTGACAAGGTGATCACGTACTCTTTCATCTATACCTTCATATCGTCCGCAGAGGATGGCGATGTGGGGCAGGGCTGACAATTCTTTGGCAATGGCAGTTGAAAACGGTCTGCCTTGCGGGGTCATTAAGATGAGCGGACAAATCGGTGGGGCACCCAGCACAGATTCCACCGCCTCAAAAATCGGCGGGGCTTTCATCACCATACCGCCGCCACCGCCGTAAGGCATGTCATCGGTTACATGATGTTTGTCTGTCGTCCAGTCACGAATGTTGTGCAGGTTGACTTCAATCAGTTGATTCTCCCGCGCACGTTGTAGAATGCTGGAATCAATGTAGGGCTGGATAACCTGGGGAAACAACGAAAAGATATCAAAGCGCATGAATCCATTCTAGCTAAAACCTGTTATCATGGCAAGTAAATAATGAACTGTTAACTAAAATTTAATCTTGGTATCGGTTTTTAGAGGTTCTTCGTTCTATTGACGCTCTCTTGTTCCGTTGGTAAGATAAAATCCTATGTATATTCGAGGCTCTAAATGGAACATGCAAAAGAAACGCCGCAGGGTGAATCCCTTTGGTGTTGTTTTGGTGTTGGTGCTGGTCGCTGCACTGATCTTTTTTGATCGCACTGTTGCGTCAACCATCCCATCTTTGTTTATGCCCACTCCGACCCCCACGCGTGCGCCTGAATCCTTCATCACTGATGCTCAAAAACTCGAGGCTGAAGGCAAGTACGCCCAGGCGATTTCAATGTATAACCAGGCTGTATTGGCTGATCCGCGAAACCCGGCCAGTTATCTGGCTTTATCGAGGTTGAATATTTATACCGATAATTATGCTGAAGGTATGAAGAACGCAGAAAATGCGCTGATGCTTAACAATAACAATGATACAGCTCTGGCGTTGTTGGGTTGGGCATACGGCTTGTCTGGAGATTATATACAGGCCAAAAATAAATTAAATCAAGCCATCGCGATCAATAAAGACAATGCAGCCGCTTATGCATATTTGGCCGAGGTTTATGTGTATGAAATGCAGGCGGGGCAGGGTGTCCTTAATATTTTAGATCTTGCACGTGAAGCGTCTCGCACTGCAGTGGATCTGGCACCGAATACCCTTGAAACGCATCGCAGCCGTGGGCTTCTATTGAACTGGACGGCAAACTACGCAGAAGCCATTGTTGAATTTGAAGCTGCTGTGAAAATTAATCCGAATATTGCGAGACTTCATTTGGAACTTGGCAATAATTATCGGGCAGTATTTGAATACGATAAAGCCATTGATGAATATGGGAAGGCGGTTTCGCTTAATCCCAATGATCCCATACCCCTTACCTCAATCTCTCGTGTCTATTTCACCAATGGTGACTATGCCAAGGCCATCCAATATGCTGAATCAGCGGTTGCGCTGGTTCCCAGCGACCCGAGATTGCATGGTAACCTTGGATTGGTGCTTTGGAAGAATAAACAATTCCTCGATGCAGTTGATGAACTACGTTTGGCTGTGCGCGGCGGAACGACTGCAGATGGTGTCGTGGTCACTGGCCTTGAACTGGATTACGCCCGTATCGGCGAATATTATCAGACTTATGGTCTGGCATTGGCTAAAACCAACCAATGTGGAGAAGCACTTCAAATTGCTCAAGCCGTTGCAACAGGCTTGCGCAATGATGCTATAGCACAATATAATGCACAAGAAGTGATAATAATGTGTGAAGCCCTGGCCAAAGCAGGTATTGCTGATCTACCCACGGCTACTCTCGGTGCCACAGAAGAAATGATACTTACAGAAACAATCACGCCCACGCCTTAAACAACGATGGCATAAAGAAGCGAATGATCGATTACAGCGGCAAAAAGTTTATTTTCAGCAAACGCAAACCATCCAATAGTCCCATCAGAATCTTCATTGGATTAATCGTCCTATTGGGATTGATGTTCATAATGCGTGCAATATCCGCTGGCACGATCGCCCCCATATTATCCATTACTCCCACGCCTACGCGTTCACTTCAGTCTTATGCGCAAGAAGGCGAAGCGCATTTTTCGGCGGGCAACCTTGAAAAAGCAATTGAAGCCTATAAAGATGCCGTGCGTGTCGAACCCAACGACCCTGCTTTATGGGCTGATCTCGCGCGTATTCAAGTTTATTCAACCTCTCAGATCACCATTGACAGAGACAAAAAAACTCGGTTGGAAGAAGCTTTGCAATCGATTGAATCAGGCCTAAAGGCAAATAATGAATATAGCCAGCTTTATGCTGTTAAAGCTTTAGCTTTGAATTGGTACGGCGTTTCTTCAATTTCCGGGGAGGGTTGGCAAGATTTTCTGATCCAGGGAGAACAGGCGGCGCAAAAAGCACTGCAATACGATAATACTAACGCGTATGCATTGGCTTACCTGGCTGAACTATTGGTTGATCAACAACGATGGACTCAGGCTCAGACTTACATAAATCAGGCCCTGGAACGCGATCCGACCCTTATGGATGTACACCGCGTAAGCGGCTTTGTGCTTGAAGCGACCGCGAATTATAGCCAGGCAATTGTGGAATATCAAAAAGCCATTAGCATTACACCTAATCTCAATTTCTTGTATATATCCTTAGGTGCGAATTATCGTAAATTAGCCAATATTAATCAGTTTACTAATCCGAGAGAATCCACTAAGTATTACGACCTGGCGTTGGATGCTTTTGATAAGGCTGCAAAAATTAACTCGCGGCTGGGAGTAAAAGATTCAATTCCATTAAGGTCAATTGCCAACACATACGTTCAATTGGGGTCACCCTTGTATGCTTCGGCTAATATGTTGGCGGCTTTAAATTTTAAGCCCGATGATTCTACTTCTTACGGCGAATTGGGAGTAATTTATTATAAATCGCGTAATTATGAAGGGGCCATCTTGCCGCTTCAATGTGCAGTTCGTGGTTGTACAGCTATGGAGTCATGCAAGGTTCGCAGCGGCGGGGTTGACTGCACTGAAGATGAAGCGAATAACCCGGCTTTGGTGATTGAAGCATTGCCTTTAACCACCACGACCGTCATCTATTATTATATTTATGGATCAGCTTTATCGGGGATGAACACCGCTTCAACAAATTATTGTGAATTGGCCATGCCTGTATTTGCTGAAATTACTGCCGGCTTTGGTGGAGATCCTACCATCATGGCTATTGTGGATGATGGTATTGCTATTTGCAGATTCTCGTCAATTATAGCAAGTCCAACACCGAGAACAATGGCTACTCCTGATCCTGATGCGACAATGACTGTCCCAACTCAAACACAAACGCCAACTGAATGAGCTGATGTAATCCCGGTGCTATAAATTCAATTATTCACTTTGTTAAGCATCTAGAATGCTTTTTAGCATGGTTAGACTTGATTAAATTAAACTTCTGCAAATATTTGTTTGGCAGTCGCAAAGCCAAGCGTTACAGAATTGTTGAGTACATCCAGTGTCACCGTTTGATTAAACGGAAGCACCTCAACAACTTTTACTTCTTGTCCTGGTTCGATACGTTTCTCTTCTAAAAAGGCCAGTAATTCTGGTATATCCTCGGCAAGTTCGTGAATTCTGCGGATGGTGACATTATCACCCGCTTTCAACTCTGTTAATGGCACCCAGGCAGATACTGCAGCTTCATGCCCGGGGAGAGGATTGCCGTGCGGACAAGTCTCAGGTTGATTGAGGTCAAGTAAGAGTGCATTCTCAACTTCATCTGAGATTGTGTGTTCAAAACCGTGTGCTTCATGATGAACTTTAGACCACGACAGCATCCGAATTAGCATCCACTCAGCCAGCATGTGACGGCGCATCACAGTCCGCGCGAGTTGATCTCCCCTGGGGGTGAGGTGAGGGCAGTGGTTTGCGTCCATAGTGATCAAGCCGTCACGCACCATCCGTTTTAAGGTGTTGGTCACCGTCGGAGCAGATACTGCTAACAATTCGGCCAGGCGTGTACCAGTGATGGCGTCGCCGTCTCTTTCAGTGATGTAGATCAAGCCTAGATAATCTTCGATAGTAGAACTGGTTTTTATTGTCATATTTACTCTCAATAAGTGATCATTATCATACTAGACAAAAACAAGCTAATCAAGTTATACTAATTCTGTATTTAGCATATACTAATTATACATCAAAAACAAGGAAAATTCCTTGAATCACATCATAGTAAGGATTGACGATGCCAATAATCATAGAAAACACTACATCACTTGCAGAAATAAAAACTGGAATAGTGGTAACACTACAAACAATAAAGGTTGGAAGCGAACTCACCAGCCGCATGACCTCTTTGGGATTGACCCCCGGCGCCAGCATCGAAGTGCTGCAGAATTTTGGCCGCGGGCCAATAATAGTCAATGTCAGAGGCACTCACGTCGCACTGGGACGTGGTGAAGCGCGCAGTCTGATTGTAACTGAAGGTGGGCAGGCATGAGCAAAGATTGTCATGATTGCGGATCACAACATCCCACTAAGCACCATGCAGTTAAGGGTTCTCCGCTGATTGCCCTCGCCGGACAACCCAACGTAGGTAAATCAACCATCTTTAATTTGTTAACTGGTTTGAACCAGCATGTCGGCAATTGGCCTGGCAAAACAGTTGAGCGCAAAGAAGGAAAGTTCAAAGTAAGCGGGAGAGAGTACCGTTTGGTGGATCTGCCAGGTACTTATAGTTTGACGGCCAACTCTCCAGAAGAACTGATCACTCGCGAATTCATTCTCACTGAAAAACCCGACCTGGTGGTGGCTCTGGTAAATGCTGCGAACCTCGAACGTTCGCTTTACCTTGTCGCGGAATTGGTTACACTATCCGCACCGTTGATCGTGGTGCTGAATATGATGGATGTGGCCAGCCAGGAAGGTTATAACATTGAAGCCAATGTGCTTGAAGCGGCATTAGGTGTTCCGGTTGTTCCATTGACAGCCACACACGCAGCCAGTACTGCTGCTTTGGTTGGCGTAATTGAAAAAATGGTCACTTCAGACATTGTTCAGACCCCTAGAATGCCAGAGATCCGTGCCGACCATCAGGTTATTCTTGAACAAATGCAAATCCTGATCAATGGTTTTGTCCCTGAGAAGTATCCCGCTAATTGGGTGGCGATAAAATTGCTTGAAGGGGATAAAGAGATCACAAAACTGATGCAGTCGCTCGTTCCTCCTCAAAAGTGGGCTGATGTGCAAGCATTATTAAAAGACCATGATGACGCCATGCTGGCAATTGCATCTGGTCGTTACGAATGGATTGGACGCCTCACTCGGGCGGCTGTCACCCATCCCCGCGTCGGACAGGTGAGTCTCACAGATCGCTTGGATAAATGGGCAGCTCATCCGGTTGGCGGGTTGATCACCCTTGCGCTCATTCTCGGTTTGGTGTTTTGGTTAACCTTTTCACTGGGTTCTCCGGCACAAGAATGGTTGGATTCAACCCTCGTCTCACCGCTTGGTGAATTATTGAGCACATGGATGGCGGCCTCACCAGACTGGCTGCGCAGCCTTGTTGTAGACGGTGTGGTCGGCGGTGTCGGATCAGTGCTGACCTTTTTGCCCATCTTGATCATCTTTTTTGCTGCTTTTGGCTTTCTTGAAGATGTGGGTTATATGGCCCGCGCTGCATATGTGATGGATAATTTCATGCATTGGATGGGTCTGCACGGAAAATCTTTCCTGCCTCTCTTCCTCGGCTTTGGCTGCAATGTGCCCTCTGTGATTGGCACACGCGTGATTGATTCGTGGAAATCTCGTTTGTTGACCATTCTGCTGGCACCTTTTGTGCCGTGTACTGCACGCATGGCTGTGATCGCATTTTTAGCACCCGCATTTTTTGGCAAGCAAGCCATGTGGGTCATCTGGGGATTAGTCTTCTTCTCGCTTTTCATCATGGTACTTCTGGGTGTTATTCTCAACAAGGTGCTCTTTAAAGGGGAGCGCTCCGCATTCATCATGGAAATGCCTCTTTATCACATCCCCAACCTCCGCACCATTGGATTATTAGTCTGGCAGCGTTCGCTTTCATTTGTCAAAAAAGCAGGAACCATTATTTTGGTGATTTCAGTAGTGGTTTGGTCGCTTTCCATGTTGCCCGATGGCAATCTTGAAAATAGCATCCTGGCTAAAATAGGTCATTTCGTAGAACCGGTTGGCCGGTGGATGGGCATGGATTGGAAACTGACGGTGGCATTGCTCACCAGTTTCGTTGCCAAAGAGAACGCCATTGCAACGCTGGGTATCCTTTTTGGAGGCATGCAAGAAGCCAGCCTGGCACAATCACTCGCTGCTATCTATACCCCGGCATCTGCTCTAGGCTTTTTGACCGTGTCGCTCCTTTTTGTTCCTTGTGTGGCTACCCTGGCTGTGATCAAACAGGAAACCGGATCGTGGAAGTGGACCATGGTAAATATTCTGCTCATGCTGGTGGTGTCTATTGGTGCTGGCACAGGTATTTATCATTTAGCCTCAGCCTTAGGATTGTAAAATGCTCGAAAAACTGTTGAATGAGATCAGAATTGGCAATACCTCTTCGCCTGCAGTATTGGCTGAGCGGCTGAATCTATCATTGAACATGGTCAATGCCATGTTGGAAACGCTTGAAGAACAGGGTTATTTAAAGAACATGGCTGCGGAATGCAGTGCTGAAAAGCCGTGTACTGCTTGCCCAATCTCCAATTTGTGCAGCACTAAAAGTGGCGCAAGTCCGCGCATTAGGGTGGTGACAAACAGAGACTAGTTATGTAAAAAAATTAGTTGCCTATTTATAAATGTTTACTGGGTCCAATCAGACCGTGTTTTGACATGTTATGATTGACCCAGTTATTCTTAATATAAAATGTTCGATTAGCATGACGCCATAGAGAAAATTTTGAATAAATCTAAAATTAAACCTAAAAAGTTGTTTATCAGTCTGCTGTTTATTGGATTGATTTTTATCTCTATCTTCCTTTATACAATTTGGGATAATAATCGTGTCATTCTGGTTAACCAGGTTGTCAAAATAAATGAACTTCCAGACTCTTTTCAAGATTTTAAAATCCTGGTTTTATCCGATCTTCATGGCAAAAGGTTTGGCGACCAACAGCAAAAACTGCTCGAAGTAATCCGCTCAAGCGAATATGATGTGGTTTATGTAGCAGGTGACATGCAAGAAAGTGATATTTCTGGGCTTGATCCGTTGCTTGAGATTCTCGCCGGCTTGCCTCAAGAAACACCTGTCTATTATGTCGGCGGCAATTGGGGACCCTATGATTCTGATCCCATTACTGGAGAAGTTTTGGAGGCGGGAAGAACCCTTCTATCTCATGGCGTATCGCTTCTAACGCAACCCATCCAGGTTACCAAAGGCGAAGACCACATTTGGTTTGTACCTGGGTTTTCATACTCAAGTAATCAAAAATGGCTGGGCCTCTCTGAGGCACAACTGAACACCAATCTCGAACCGCTGGTTCAAATTTACTATTCCCAGACATTGGAATACCAAACCATGCTCTTAAACCGGATCAAAACAATACCAGATGAAGATGTCTTGATCGGGTTGACACATATTCCACTGGCAAAAGATGAACTCGATACCTTGAAAGATTATCCTCCTTATGACTTGATTATCGCGGGCCATTTTCACGGTGGACAAATTCGCCTGCCATTGATTGGTGCGATTTTTGTGCCTGATAGCAATTCACAATTGTACGGTTTCTTCCCTGATAATCGATATGTCAGTGGTTTGTATGGTGGTAGTACAACGCAACAATATGTGAGCCGTGGTTTGGGGTCGACGGGAATCATCCCCTTATTGAAGTTTCGCTTATTTAACACTCCAGAGATCAATTTGATCACTCTTCAAAAATCACATAAATAATTAAAATTTCCTAAAAATTAATATTAACGCCTTGACTTATTCAGAATCGGTTCTATAATCAAGACAATTAAATATTAAAAGCAATGACGAGGACGAGTACTCCTCACAAGGACGTTTCAGAGAGCAGGGTAATGTGGTGAGAACCTGTACGCACCGTGAAGATGAATGGACCTCTGAGCTGCAGGGTGAACGTGAAAACCAGTAACCCGCGCCGGGAATGCCGCCGTTATCATGGCTACGAGTATAAGCAGAACCTCTGCCGTACTCAAAACGAGTGAAGCTGGCTTTTCCAATCCCTGGGCGCAATTCTCCTGGGGTTTTATTTTAGGAGGGAAACAGCTTAACCGGGGTGGCACCGCGGATTTTAAACGTCCGTCCCCTTGTATGGCGATTTTTTCGCCGTCGATAGGGACGGGCGTTTTTTATTTTCCGTCCCCTGAATAAGCGCAGTCATTTTTTTGGTTCACAAAGGAGAACACCATGGAAGAGCAAACGAAATACCTTCTGAATGAAAACGACATTCCGCGAGCCTGGTACAACATTAACGCAGATTCACCAGTTGCCCCTGAGGCAGTGTTGAATCCCATGACCAATGAACCGGTCACCCCTGATTTTCTCTCTGTTCTATTTCCGATGGGGCTGATCGAGCAGGAGGTCAGCATGGATCGTTACATTGATATCCCTGAAGAGGTGCGTGAAGCCTACAAACTGTGGAGGCCGACCCCTCTCATCCGTGCAAGACGCCTTGAAAAAGCACTCGGCACTCCTGCTCACATTTACTTTAAATATGAAGGCGTATCTCCATCTGGCAGTCATAAATCTAATACAGCGATTCCACAAGCCTATTACAACAAGATCGCAGGTACCAAAGCCATGACCACCGAAACCGGCGCTGGTCAGTGGGGTTCTGCCCTTTCAATGGCTTGTCAGTTTTACGATATGCCGCTTGAGGTTTACATGGTGCGGGTGTCTTATGATCAAAAACCTTATCGCCGTTTCTTGATGGAAACGTACGGTGCTGAAGTCAATGCCAGCCCCAGCCCCAAGACGCATTACGGACAAAAGTTGCTTGCTGACGATGCCAGTAACCCTGGTTCACTGGGCATCGCCATTTCTGAAGCGGTTGAAATGGCTGCCACTTCAAACGGCGTCAAAAAATACGGTTTGGGATCGGTACTACACCATGTTCTGCTGCATCAATCAGTCATCGGTGAAGAAGCCCTCAAGCAAATGGATATGGCCAATGAGTATCCTGATGTGGTCATCGGCTGTGTCGGTGGCGGATCGAATTTTGCGGGCATTGCCTTCCCGTTCTTACGTGAAAATCTCAAAAATGGACAGCGCACCCGTCTTCTGGCCGTTGAACCGGATGCTGCGCCTTCATTAACGCGCGGGATTTACGCTTTCGATTACGGCGATACCGCTTGCTCAGCACCCATCTGTAAAATGTACACCCTGGGCGCCGATTTTATGCCCGCTTCCATCCATTCAGGCGGATTGCGCTATCACGGCATGGCCCCCACGCTCTCTGCTCTTTACGCGCAGGGTCTGGTTGAAGCTGTGGCCGTTGCCCAAACCAAGGTCTTTGAAGCGGCTGTTCTTTTTGCCCGAACCGAAGGGCTTTTACCCGCGCCTGAATCATCTCATGCTATCTTGGCCGCCATCAATGAAGCGCTTGAAGCCAAGAAAACAGGTGAGAAGAAAGTCATCCTCTTTAATCTCTCCGGGCATGGCCATTTTGATCTCTCCTCTTACAATAAATATCTGACCGGCCAGATGGAAGATTATGCCCTCCCGGATGAGGCTGTTAAAAATATCCGCCAGCACATCCCCGCGATCAAAGAGAACGCACTGGTATAACCTAGCAACAGTATCTCTCTCTATTTATCCAAAAAAGCGCCATCTCTTCGGAGTGGTGCTTTTTTGATAATTATTTGGAAATTAAGATGTTTTCGTATATCATAAATGAGATGAATGAACCTGGATTTCTCGCTTATCTTGAGGGAGAGGGGATTGCTAGCCAAATCCCCTTCAACCGATATTTGCCACAACACCCCGCTGGTGTTGCGCAAAAATGGCTCACGCAGCACGCGGCACCGGGCTCATGGGTCTTGGAACCCATTGGCGCCTCACCGGCTGCCATCCTCGAGATGGCCCAAGCTGGCAATAAAGTGCTGGTGGCTGCGAATAACCCCGTGGTGGCGTTTGAGCTTGAGATTCTGGCGCAGGCAGCCGCAAAAACCGAGTTCCTGTCTGTGCTGCGTGAACTCTCCGTGCAGAAAAAAGGGGATGATCGCCTTCAACGCCACATCCAGAGTCTGTATCTTACCCGCTGTGCCACCTGCGGCAAAGAGGTAGATGCAGATTACTTCTTGTGGCGCAAGTCAGAAGATGTGCCCTATGCCAAATATTACCGCTGCACAGCCTGCGGAGACGAGGGTGAACACCTGATCAGCGAGACGGATATTGAGCGGCTGGCACCCTACAAGCGCTCCGATCCGCTGCACCGCGCCAGGGCGCTCGAAAAGATACCTGAACTGACCCGGGCTGCGCGCGCCAACCTTGAGGAGCTGCTCAAGGTCTATGCACCCAGACCCTTGTATGTGATCTTTACCTTAATAAACAAGATTGAAGGCATGTCTCTATCGCCAGCGCGCCGTGAACTGCTGGATGCCCTCTTGCTTTCAGTGCTGGATGCCGGCCATTCTTTATGGCCAGCGGGCGAGGGTAATGAGCGTCCGCGAGTGTTAAATATTCCTTCAGAATATGTCGAGCACAACCTATGGCAGGCTCTTGAAAGATGTATTGAGACTTGGTGCATGCGTGAGACCCCCATTAATGTCACCCGCTGGTCTGAATTACCCGAAGGGGCAGGCATCTGTCTTTATCAAGGCCGCATGCGCGACCTGCTGCAGCAAAAACCCGCCATATCCCTTGAGTCTATTTATTGTGTGCTGCCGCGGCCAAATCAGGTGTTTTGGAGTCTATCGACGCTGTGGTGTTCTTGGTTGTGGGGCAAAGAGACAGCCGCCAATTTCAAGAACGTTCTTGAAAGGCAGCGCTTTGACTGGTATTGGCATACCAACGCGCTAAACTCCGCGCTTGCGCCTGCCGCACGGATGATCAAGCCGGGCAGCCCCGCATTCTGCCTGATCCCCGAGCCGGTACCCGGATTCACCGCCGCGGCTTTTGAAGCCTGCTGCACGGCCAACCTGCAGTTATCTGGGCTGGCTTACAAAGACGAACAGCACCCGATCCAGACTGAGTGGGTTGCACAGCCTGCCAACCGCGAGGTTAAGAAGGTCAACCTGCATAAGATCATCCGTGAGGCCATTAATTCCTGCCTGATGCAAATTGGAGAGCCCTGCCGTTATTTGCAGCTTTACACGGCGGTTATGGCTTCACTGACCCTCAATGAGGCTTACCCGGTCTCGATTCAGCAGATGTCCTACGACCTGATAACCAACGTACATGATGAGATTCTCAAGGTTTTCGCTGACCGCAAGTTCCTGCGTCGCATGGATGCCACCTCACAAGACCTGATCAGCGGATACTGGTGGCTGGCCCAACCTGAGGGCTGCCAGGTATCTCTCGCGGACCGGGTTGAGAAAGAGGTGGTCAACTTGCTGCAAAAGGAAACCGAGGTTTCAGCCGCGGAGGTGCAACAAGAGATGAATTCCCGATTCACCGGTTTTCAGACGCCGCCCGCCGATCTGCTGGAGGTTTGTCTGCAATCCTACGCCGAGCTGGATAAGAGCGCAAAGGTGTGGCGCATCCGCGAAAGTGAAAAATACGCCAGCCGCCAGCAAGATCTGGCAGACATCCAACTGCAGTTGCTCAGCATGGCCGCAAAAATGAGTTTGACCGCGGAGGGCGACAACCCGATTGACTGGATTGACCCCAAAACGCAGGGCAGCCTGGTCTATCGTTTGTTTTATGCCTCCACAGCCGAGATGACCCGCTGGCTATCGACGGATAGTGATGATAATGTTGACCGTGTATTTTTGTTCCCGGGCAGCCGCTCGGGCTTGATCCGCTATAAGCTTGACCGCGACCCCTGGATGCGCGAGCGTGTCACGCAGCGCTGGCACTTTCTCAAGTTTCGCACCCTGCGTGATCTTTCAAGCCGTAGAGACCTCTCACGCGACCTGTGGGATCTGTTGATTGATTCTGATCCCATCAGCCAGGAAGATGCCACCCAGCTTTCAATGTTTCTATAAAAATTATTTAACTTGCCTGAAGTTGATCAGCACCAGGTTCTTGTCGCAGGTGTCGAAGGTGTCAAAGATGACCTGCTCAGAGAGCGGCAGCCCAGATTGATCGATCAATTGGATGGAGAGCAGCCCGCTTGAACTAATCGGCGTGGTGCCTAATGGGAATTCATAGCCTGAATCGCCATACTGTGTATGCGTTCCCGAAATGGATTGTGTGCTGATGGTTTTGCCGTTGTAAGTTCCCTTGAGTTGGATGCCGATATTCACCAGATGTCTGCCCTGCAAATCGAGGACCTGTCCGGCGATGCCCTGCCAGGCGCAGCCTGTTGACGGTTTGAAGGTGCTGCTATTCACCGCTGAGGGGGCTGCTTGCACTCCGAAAGTATAGAGTGAGTTACCGGCGGCAGTGGGATAGGCCGTGATGGCGGCATCGGTCTCACTGGGCAGAATTATAGGTGTGGCGGTGACTGGCTCGGGGGTCTGGGTGGCGCCTACGGTAGGCGTCCAGGTGGGGGGCAGCACGACCGGGGTGGCCGTCGAGGTGGGGATGATGACCAACACGGGCATGGTGGGCGGCGGAAAGGGGTTGATCGAGATAAACGGATTGGAATAGATCATGAGCAGCACCCCGACCAGGCCAACAGAAGCCAGAAGGGTGATGACGGTCAGAAAATTCCAGAAGACGTCACTTTGTTGGCGGCGTCTGCGGCGTTTCATGCGCCTGTCCATTTCGTCATGGTCGGTAAAGTTCATTTATTGCTCCGCGGTCGATGTTAAGTGTGTTACTGAACCAGCACTTCGATGCTGCTGGCTGCCCGGGCAGCCTCAAGCCATTTGGCCAGCGCGGCCTCCTGGAGGATGCGCCTGCCATCCACAGAAAGCGGATGCTCGGGTTCGCGGTCTACAACGTAAAGGATGTGATAGCCGAGCGCGCTCTTGATGACCTCGGTAAATTGTCCGATTTGCAGCGCGAAAACTGCTGCATCCACTTCAGGCTGGGTGAGGGTGCCAGCGGCGAACCAACCGATATCTCCACCAGAAGTGCGGTCATAGAGTAAAGCTAACTCTGCAAAATTCGTGCCATCTTTGAGTTTTTGCAAAGCATCCAGCGCATTGGCCTCGTCTTGCACCAATATCTGCAAAGCGTGGATCTGCTCGGCAGTAGTGGGGACGGTGTTGATGATCTGATCGCGCTGCCAGACGGCGGTGATTTCGAGACGCAGCGCGGTCTTGAATGTGTCGGCGGTATAGCCGTTGGCTGCCTGCCATGCAGAAAGCTGCTCCGCGCCGCCGGCGTCAATGGCCAGCTTGTCGAGTCTGGCTTGCAAGGTGGCGTCATCCAGGCTGAAACCGTTTTGGCCGGCGGCCTGGGCGAGCAGCAGCAGATCAACATAATTGTTGATGATGCGGTCGCGTTGTTCTTCTGGGGTGGTGACCTGACCGAGTTCGGTCTGGGCTTGCTGCAAACGGGCGAGCTCTGCCTGATAATCGCTGAGCAAAACACCCTCGCCATTCACAACCACAGCCATGGGCAGCGGGATGGGGGTAGGTTCAAGGGTGGCCGTCGGCAACTCTGTCGGTGCGGCGGTGGGGGTGGCCGTGTTGCAGGCAGTCAACATGATGAGCATCATCAGAATGGGAAGAAGGTATCGTTTCATTCGTAAGATTATACTCTAAGAGCTACTACTAGATCCCGAATTCTGATCTTAAACAGTCTCCGAATTCTGTTTTAAGAATTCGGAGACATGCCCTAGTCAAGGCCAGTTAACAATAAAAGGGGACGGAGTTATTAACTCGCTTTATTAACCTAATTAAATCATCATACATTCGCTGCGTAATAAGCAATGGCTTTGCGCAGCAGTTCTTCATCAAACTTACCCGCCGGGGATGGCGTCTCCATGATTCTGCGGGGGATGCGCATCGTGGCTGGATCGTAACCCTCTCTGAGCTTGAAGGCGAATTTGCGATGCAGGGTGTCTGCGCCGAAAGCGGCGATTTCTGCAGCGGAGCGTTCAAACCCAACCAGCGCTAGTGATTTTTGCACCACATCGGGGGTATAGATGCCGCGCGCAAACAGACAGATCACCAGGCTTGTGAGTACCTGACGCCAACGCTCTTCTTCCAGCAGCGCGGATGCGATACCCTCAGCGGTCAAACTTTCATTTTTCGCGATGGCTTTTTGATCAATGCTGTAACCCGCACTATCCAGATGGCTGTGGCGGGCGCCGGTGAGATAACCCAAATGACAACCCGGACCGGTGTGGTAGCCGGGCATTTCGTTCTTGCCAAAAGTGAGCGCAAAGTCTAACCCGCCGTAGATGGATGCGGCTTTTTCAGCGCCGTGAGCCATGGCCTTGTAAAAGTCATTGGGCTGGTTCACAATTCGTTTGGCAGCTTCAACGTATTGGGCGTAATTACCCCATTCAAGTGAGAGGCCGTCGGTTTCTTTGGTGGTGATCAACCCTTTATGCATCGCCTCGGTTGCCCAGGCAAGCGTCACCCCCATGCTCATCACATCCAGGCCTTGCACCTCGGCTTCATCCAACAGATGAAACAGTCCGCGGATGTCAGTGCCACCCAGTAGACTGCCCACCGCAAAGATCGGCTCATGGTCGTACCCGATCATCGAGGTTTTGTAGAAATAGGGGTCCTTGGGGTATGGATAGCGGATCGCCGCCAGGTGGATACAAGCCACCGGACAGTGCGCACAGGCCACCCGTCTGCCCAGATAATCTTCAGCCAGACGTTCGCCCGAGATTTGTTCTGCGCCTTCAAATGTGCCTTGCTGCAGGTTGCGGGTGGGCAGGGCTCCTATGGCGTTAAGCGGAAGTACGTTCATGGCCGTGCCGAGCTGATGATACTTTTTCATCAGTTCAGATTCAGTCGCCACCTTGTAAATTTCATCGTAAAGCGTGCGGTAAGCGCGTTTGTCGGTGACTGGCAGTTTGCGCTGACCAGAGATGACCAAGCCCTTCATCTTTTTACTGCCAAAGACCGCGCCCAACCCGAGCCGGCCAAAGTGACGGTAGGTTTCGGTGATCACAGAGGCGTATGAGACGCCTTGCTCACCGGCTCTTCCGATGCGCATAATGGTGCGCATGCCGGAGCCTTCTTCGTTTTGGCGCATGATCGTGCCTACGGTATAGGCGCTATTCAATCCCCATAGTGCGCTGGCATCTCTAAAATAGACTTTGTCACCCTCTACAACCACATACACGGGTGAGACGCTCGCTTTGCGGATGACGATGGCGCCATACCCCGCCATGCGGATGGCCACAGCGCTTCTGCCGCCGGCATGGCTTTCGCCAAGGTTGCCGGTATGCGGCGATTTGAACATGGCGACTGCCTTCGAGCCAAGCGGGAACATACCCACCAGCGGACCCACAGCCAGGATGATGGGGTTCTCAGGCGACATGGGGTCTGTTCCGGGCGGACATTCTTCTTCCAACAGACGGATGGCAACCCCGCTGCCGCCAATGCCAGCCTCAAACAGGTCTGACCGGTCCTGGATGGAAAAGCTGCGGCGCGCCAGGTCGATATATAAAACTCTTGAGATTGGATCGTTATTGAGCATGGCTTGCCTCACCTTCTGCTTTTGTTTCATCGAGCGTATTTGACACTGGCCGGTTGATCTCTTCAAGCGCAATAACGTCACAGGGGCAGTAGTTGGCGCAGTAACCGCAGTAAACACAGATTTCGGGCTTGTTCTGCGTATCCTCCCAGAAAATGGCCCCAAACGGACAGGCTTCTTCGCAGTTGTGGCATCCGATGCACAGCTCGGCGTGCAGCTTTACCCCTCCGCCTTCGCGGTTGACCAATGCGTCTGTCGGGCACACTTTGGTGCATGGGGGGTCAGAACAGGCGCGGCAAACCACCACCGCGAAGCCTTTGCGAATTCCTCCCGCTGATTTGACCCATATCGATGTGGATTCCAACCCGCCGACACCAGGCCGGCGCGCACAGGCAAACATGCAAGATTGGCATCCCACACAGCGTTCTGCATCCAAAACTGATAATCGTTTTACCATGACTCACTGTCTTCCTTGGTTTGGTTCACGTTAAACCAAAATTCTGATTTCTGGTGATTCTCTAAACCATAATTATAATCAAAATTAGGGTTCTCCGAAAAACATTTGATTCTTACCTCACCCCACGCCCTACGCTTCGCGTGCGGGCGTTTGCCCCTCTCCATCCGCGGATGGAGAGGGGGCAGGGGAGAGGCCGGCGTTAATGAAGTAATATTTGCTCACACCCGCTGTATCCGAAATCATTTTTTGAAATCGTTTTTTTTGAGGTCCCCGGTATCCTCTTAACCAAAAACCGCGGAAGTCATTGAGACTTCCGCGGTTATAACGCTGGTTAGATCTAGTAATCCATCGGGGGGCCGCCGGCGGGCATGGCGGGGGGATTCTTGTCAGGCAGGTCGGTGATCAAAGCTTCGGTGGTGAGGATCATGGCAGCGATGGAGGCTGCATTCTCAAGTGCACCACGGGTCACCTTGGCGGGATCGCCCAGGCCGCCCTTGATCATGTCGATATAGTCGTCGCGGATGACGTCATAACCGACGTTGGTGTTCTTCTGTGCTTTTTGGGCAGCTTTGACACCTTCAACGATCACAGCGCCGTCTTTGCCGGCATTTTCAACGATCTTGCGCATGGGCATTTCGAGCGCTTTGCGGACGATCTTGACGCCGATTTGTTCGTCTTCGCTGTCGAGTTTCAAATCATCCAAAGCGACTGCGGCATTGATCAACGCCACACCACCGCCGGGGACGATGCCTTCTTCAACAGCCGCACGGGTTGCTGAGAGAGCGTCTTCGACACGATGTTTCTTTTCTTTCAATTCGGTCTCGGTGGCTGCACCAACACGGATGATGGCAACGCCGCCAGAGAGCTTGGCCAAACGTTCTTGCAACTTCTCGCGGTCGTAATCGCTGGTGGTCTTGTCGATTTCGATGCGGATTTGTTCGATGCGGCCCTTGATCTGGGCTTCTTCGCCTTTACCGCCGATGACGGTGGTGTTGTCTTTGTCGGCAGAAATCTTCTCGGCGCGGCCGAGGTCAGCGATGACCACGGTCTCGAGCTTGCGGCCGGTCTCTTCAGAGATGACCTGGGCGCCGGTGAGGATGGCGAGGTCTTGCAGCATGGCTTTGCGGCGATCGCCGAAGCCGGGGGCTTTGACGGCCAAAACGTTCAACATGCCGCGTAATTTGTTCAAGACAAGGGTGGCCAGTGCTTCACCGTCAATGTCTTCAGCAATAATCACGAGGTCGCGTTTGCCGGTCTGGACGAGTTTTTCGAGGATGGGAACAATATCCTGGGCGGCAGAAATTTTCTTGTCGTAGATCAGGATGTAAGGTTCGGGGATGATGGATTCCATCTTTTCGGAATCGGTGATGAAGTAAGCCGAGATATAACCGCGATCGAACTGCATACCTTCGACATATTCTTTTTCGAATTCGAGACCCTTTGATTCTTCAACGGTAATAACGCCGTCTTTACCCACTTTATCCATCACGTCAGCGATCAATTCACCAATCGAGGCGTCTTGAGCGGAGGTGGTGGCCACGGAAGCAATATCCTGGCGGGTTGAAATGGGGGTGGCGAAACCTTTGATCTTCTCGGATACTTTGGCGGTGGCGATTTCGATGCCGCGTTTCAAAAGCATGGGGTTGCCGCCAGCGGCAAGTGTCTTGAGGCCTTCGGTCACAATGGAGTGAGCGAGCAGGGTGGAGGTGGTGGTGCCGTCGCCAGCGATATCGTTGGTCTTGGTGGCGGCTTCTTTAATCAATTGGGCGCCCATGTTCTCGTAGGGATCAGAGAGTTCGATCTCTTTGGCTACGGTGACACCGTCATGCGTAATAGTGGGGGAACCGAATTTGCGGTCAATGGCCACATTGCGGCCTTTGGGTCCGAGGGTGGTGACAACAGCAGCGGCGACTACATCGATGCCGTTCTTGAGCTTGCGTCGTGCTTCTTCACCAAATACCAGTTGTTTTGCTGCCATAGGTGTTTACTCCTTTAATTGAATAATAGCGAATTAACTAACCAACAATTGCGAGCAGATCGCTCTCGCGCAGGATCAACAATTTCTTGCCGTCAACCTTGATCTCGGTGCCGCCATACTTGGCAAAGAGAACGGTATCGCCGACTTTGACATCCATCTCAATGCGATCGCCGTCTTCATCACGGTCGCCAGGGCCTGCAGCCAGAACAACACCCTTTTGGGGTTTTTCTTTGGCAGTTTCGGGGAGCACGATACCACCCGCGGTGATTTCGTTCTCTTCGGTGGGTTCAACGATTACGCGACTGCCCAAGGGTTTCAAATTTAGCGCCATACTTGCCTCCTGAATAGGATTGTTTAGGATTTTTTGGATTTTAGCACTCACACATAGCGAGTGCTAATTACACATCAATAATACCGTCGGAGTATTTAAGTGTCAAGAGGTTGTTAATAACTCTAACAAAATTCTGATATTAAATTGTCATTGCGAGCCCGTTGATTTTTACGGGCGTGGCACAAAGTCCCAGGTTTATCGGGAACCCCCATCTAACTCATTTATTAATTGGATGCTCTCGCCCGTAAGTGCAACGGGCTGCGCGCACAAACCGCGGATGACGCGAACCCCGGGAATCTGCACTTTTTGATTCCCGGGGCCTGGGGGTTGTCCCTATTCGGATCATCCCTCTCTTATATATACCCTCATCCTATCTCTTGTACGGGCGAATGGCGCGAATTTTGCGCACCCGAGCTCGTGTTTTTCGAGCGAGAGGTGCCGGTCGCCCCTACGACGCCATTCGCATTACTCCGCGACTGCACACCCGCATACCTTCCCTTGTTGTATAATTCACTCATCAACCAATCATTCTCACGGGGAAATTATGCCGCTCAAAGAAGCCAAGGCGCGTATCAAAATAAACAACATGCTCACCGAATCTGGTTGGCGTTTCTTTGCTGATGCCAACGGACCAGCTAACATTCAGTTGGAACTTCACACTAAAATCACTCAATACCAACTGGATGCCTTCGGCGAGGATTTTGAGACCACCAATCACGGATATCTTGATTTCCTCTTGCTCGATTCAAAAGGTCATCCCCTTGTGGTGCTTGAAGCCAAAAAAGAAGGTCTTAATCCACTCACAGGCAAAGAACAGGCGCGCAAATATGCCCGTTCAGTGAACTGCCGCTTTGTCATCCTTTCCAATGGCAACATCCATTACTTCTGGGATCTCGAACGCGGCGATCCTTATGTAATCACTCGTTTTCCTGAACCTGCGTCTGTTGTGGGCTATGAAGCTCACAAACCCGACCCCGCCCGTCTTGCGGACGAGGTCGTAAAAGACGATTACATCGTTCTCACCCAGCGACCCAATTACGCCAGTGAAGCCGGCTGGAAGCTTGATGCCGAACGTCTCAAGTTCATCGAAGAGAATAAACTCCGTTTCTTGCGTGAGTATCAATTACGTGCCATCGTCGCGTTGCAAAACAGCGCTCGCTCTGGCAAGGATCGCTACCTCTTTGAAATGGCAACCGGCACCGGCAAAACGCTGACCGCTGCCGCCGTTATCAAACTCTTTTTGCGCACCAAAAACGCCCATCGCGTTTTGTTCCTCGTGGACCGTTTGGAACTTGAAAGCCAGGCTCAAAAGGCTTTTACTTTTCTTTTGAAAAATGATTTTAAATCGGTCGTTTATAAAGAGAACCGTGATGATTGGCGAAAGGCTGAAATTGTCGTCACCACAGTTCAATCACTGCTTTTTAATAATAAATTCCGCCGTCTATTCTCACCAACGGATTTTGATCTCATCATCTCAGACGAAGCCCATCGCTCCATCGGTGGCAACGCCCGTGCGGTATTTGAATACTTTGTCGGCTATAAACTCGGCCTCACCGCCACGCCTAAAGACTATCTCAAAAAACTGAACACCAGCCAAAACGATCCCCGCGAATTGGAACGCCGTATTCTGCTCGACACCTACCGTACCTTCGGCTGTGATGATGGTCAGCCGACTTTCCGTTATTCCCTCATCGATGGGGTGAAAGACGGATTCCTGGTCAATCCGGTGGTGGTTGACGCTCGCACCGAAGTCACCACCCAATTGTTATCTGACAAAGGCTATGCGGTTCTAACCCAAACTGAAGAAGGTGAAGATCAAACCGAAATCTTCATCGGGCGTGATTTTGAGAAAACCTTTTTCTCTGAAGCCACAAATCGCATTTTTTGCAAGGCTTTTCTCGATAACGCTTTAAAAGACCCCATCAGTGGGGAAATTGGCAAGACCATCATCTTTGCGGTAAGCCAGAATCATGCGGCAAAGATTGCCCAAATCCTTAACGAAGAGGCTTCAATTCGTTTTCCTGGCAAATACAAATCAGATTTTGCCCTTCAAGTCACCTCCAGCGTCATGGATTCTCAGCAGTTCACCATTAACTTCGCTAATAACAATCTCAACGGATCCGCCAATATCCTGCCCGGTTATAAAACCTCTAAAACCCGTGTCTGTGTCACCGTTGGCATGATGACCACCGGTTACGACTGCACCGACATTCTTAACCTCTGTCTCATGCGTCCCATTTTCTCCCCCACGGATTTTATCCAGATCAAAGGACGTGGCACGCGTAAACACATTTTTAATGCCGACCTGCACGATCACAACTTGACTGATCAATTTTCTACTCAGGCCAAAGATCGTTTTAAACTCTTTGATTATTTCGCCAATTGTGAATATTTTGAAGATAAGTTTAATTATGATGAAGTCTTGAAGCTCCCCAAACCTTCACAAAAATCGGTGGGCTCCCAACCTGGTTCCACATCCGCTTCAATCCTTGAATACGAGCGACAAGGTCCCGATATGCTCTTTCCTCTCCGCGAGACCGCAGTGGGGCAGGACGGTATGCGAATTGACCGCATGTACTTCAACCGCTTTGAAGATGTGCTTAAAGCCGATCCTATCATCCAAAAAGGCGTTGAAGATCAGATGTGGGATCGTGTCTTGGATTACATCAAAGAAAATCTGCTCAATAAACCTGAAGAATACTTCACCCTTGAAAAACTCCGCCGTGCCGCCGGTGTGGATCGGCGTCTCTCTCTACGTGAGATTATCGAAAAAGCCTACGGTTTCATTCCTGAGTTTAAAAGCAAAGATGTTTTGCTCGAAGAAGAATTTGCCAAATTCCTGGCCGAAGCTAAACCCACCAACCCAGGCTCGATTTTGCCCATGAAGTATTATTTCAAAGCCTACCTGACAGACAGCCGTGTTCGCGGTATCATTGACTCCAAGAAACTCATAGAACTCAATACCAACCCAACCTTTACCATGCAAGATTACAAGGCTGTCCCTGAAGAATGGCGCACCCGCATCCCCGATTACATCAAAGATTATGTGCCTCTTAATCAATTTGTGGTTTGAACTTGTAGGGGCGAATGGATATTCGCCCCATTGAGCCGTGCCCGTTTATCGGGTGAATTAAATTTTTTTCAACCCAAATCTGATTTTTATCTTTGCGTTCTTTGCGCCATTGCGTGAGATTAATTACTTTTAGGAGAGTAAATGCTTGACACCGAAACCAAACGCCGCATCGACACCGCCCGAGACATACTGGTAGGCAAAGTCCCCGACCCAAAAAGCCAGGTCGAACAGATCACCATTGCCCTCATCTACAAATTTATGGATGACATGGACGCCGAAGCCGAGGAACTTGGCGGCCAGCGCACCTTCTTCTCAGGCGATTTCGCCCGTTTTGGCTGGGCGCAGTTGATGGATGTTTCGCTGGGCGGCAACGAAACCCTCATGCGTTACAGCGAAGCCCTTGAAAAGATGAAAGAGAACCCTAACATCCCCGATCTCTTTCGCAACATCTTTCGCAACGTCTTTCTGCCCTACCGTGACCCCGAAACCCTCAAAAGCTTTCTCAAAGTCATCAATGACTTCACCTATGACCATTCAGAACGCCTGGGCGATGCCTTTGAATACCTGCTCTCGGTTATGGATTCGCAGGGGGCAGCCGGTCAGTTCCGCACCCCGCGTCACATCATTGACTTCATGGTCGAACTGATTGATCCTCAAAAGAATGAACGCGTCCTCGACCCTGCCTGCGGCACCGCCGGCTTTCTCATTTCAGCCTTTAAACACATACTCAAAACTGCGCGCGAAGCAGATCAAACCCTTACCCCCGATGAGAAAACCCGTCTCATGCAGAACTTCACCGGTTACGACATCTCACCGGATATGGTACGCCTCTCGCGTGTCAATCTTTACTTGCATGGGTTCCAGACCCCCAATATTCACGAATACGATACCCTGACCAGTGATGAACGCTGGAACGAATCGGCCGATGTCATTCTGGCCAACCCGCCTTTTATGAGCCCTTCGGGGGGTGGCATCCGTCCACATAAGCGTTTCTCGGTCGAATCAAATCGTTCAGAAGTCCTTTTTGTCGACTACATCATGGAGCATCTCACCGTGTCGGGTCGTGCTGCGGTCATCGTTCCTGAAGGCATCATTTTCCAGTCTGGCAAAGCCCATAGATTTTTGCGCAAAATGCTCGTTGAAAATGACTATTTGGTAGGAGTGATTTCGTTACCTGCTGGTGTTTTTAATCCATATAGTGGTGTAAAGACTTCCATTTTGTGGCTTGATCGCTCATTAGCGAAGAAAACAAGAAGTGTTGTTTTTTGTAAAATTGACTCTGATGGATTTGATTTGGGGGCTCAAAGAAGACCAAATGGAAAAAATGACATACCTGAAGTTATCGATCAGTTAAGGCTTTATAAAGAAATGGATTTTTCAGAAGAAATAACATCTATTGATTTGTTAAGTACTATAAAAATTGTATCGAAAAATCAACTATCCCTCGATGCTGATTATAATTTAAGCTATGATAGGTATGGCAATCAAAAACAAAACGAAACTGAGTTTCCACTTATTCAAATTGGTGAAATTTGCAGCATAATTAGTGGTACAGGTTTCCCTCTTTCAGAGCAGGGTGGTGTTAATGAGGAAATTCCATTTTTAAAAGTAAGCGATATGAATTTATCTGGTAATGAGAAATATATCAGATCGTGGAATAATTCAATTTCAAGAGAAACGGTTTCAAAACTAGGGGCAAGAATTTGTCCGGCAGGGACTGTGATTTTTCCAAAAATTGGTGCAGCAATTGCCACCAACAAGAAAAGAATATTAACTACCCCTAGTGTGTTTGACAATAACGTTATGGGGTTAGTGCCAAAAAAAGGATTGTTACCTACTTTTCTCTATTCACTTCTAATTACCTTTAATTTATCAAATTGGGCAAGTAAGAGTGCATTACCATCTATGCGACAATCAATTATATCTGAAGAAAAAATTCCTCTTCCCACATTGGGTCAACAAGAAGAGATTGTCATCGAAATTGATTCCTTCCAAAAGATCATCGACGGCGCGCGGATGATCGTCGAAAACTATCGTCCGCTGATTGAGATAGATCCATCTTGGCCTGAATTTAAACTAGGTGATTTATGTTTGTTCGCAACAGGCGGCACCCCAACTTCCAGCAACAGGGATTATTTTGAAAAAGGTACTATTAAATGGTTAGTCTCAGGTGATATTCATAAGGGCGAAATTTTTGATTGTTCTGGTCGAATCACTCAATTGGGTCTTGATAATTCAAATGCCAAATTCCTCCCAATTAATTCTGTTTTAATTGCATTAAATGGTCAAGGGAAAACACGGGGTACAGTAGCAATGTTAAGGATGCTCGCCACATGTAATCAATCTTTAGTGTCTATTTTTCCTAATGATCCAAATGTATTGTTACCAGAATTCATTTATTTTAATTTAAAACAAAAATATATTGAAATTAGACAAATAACGGGTGATAATCAAAGAAGTGGTCTAAATATTCCAATTATTAAAAATATATCGATTAATGTACCTGAAACTAGCATTCAAAAGAAAATCATCGAAACATTAATGATCGAATCCAACCTTGTTAACCAGGCAAAATCGTTAATTCCAATTTATGAACAAAAAATTCGTGATTATATGTCCAAAATTTGGGGTGAGTAATTATTGAAATAGTTAATCTTACTCAATGAGGTTTCATTATGGCAACTAGTGAGAAAAAAGTATTACTAGGTTCAAATTTACTGAAAGAATCAGATTCTCCTCAAAAGCCAAAAGCTGCTAAACTGTCACAGCCATTGGCTAAAAAAACATATTCTTTACTAAAATGTCCATACTGTTCAGCGGAAGTCAAAGAAACCCGCATGGTTGGGCATATTAAAAAGGTTCACAGTACAAAGAAAAAAAGGTTGGAATTGTTGCAGGGTCCAATATTAACAAAAGAATTAATTACTCCCAAAAAACCTAAAGCCACATACCAACCGCAGCCTTTGCCATTAAAAACCTACCCGCTCATAAAGTGTAAGTTTTGTTGTGCGAATGTCAAAGAGAATCGCATGGAAGCGCATATTAATAAAGTTCATAGCCCTGAGGCGCTACAAAGAAGGGCGATCTCCTCAAAAACAAAATTAAACGTTGAAGAAAGAATTAATTTAGCCTCTAACCACAAACCTTTGTTTGTAAAACGAATTGTAAAAATAGGGACAGGTGAGTTCTTATATCCAATTAATGCATATCCCTCAAAAATAGAAGATTTGAAATATAAGAAAAAGGAAATTTCTTCTAAACATAGCTCCCCCACAATTGAAAGTAGCCATAGTCGCGTAATTAAACCTAGAGGTGGGATTGTAAAATGTCCACATGGGATAACAAAACCTTTTCCATGTGGTATATGTAATCCAAAAGGGTTTAAACAGATGCACGGTGATGACTAGGTTTTGCTTATCGTTTGCAAAAAATAATTCTTGAGTTAAAGCTACAAACGCTGAATGATTTTTGCCACGATCATAGCCACATCATCCTCGTATTGCATGGCTGCTGATTTTTTCAATCCACTCTTAAGCCAGCTTTCATCTTTGAAGAGCCATCCTTTTGTGTCGAAGTAATCCTTTAATGATTCTCTGTCTTTACTGGTTTTAACTTTTCCAGCAACCAGGCAATAATTGAGTGTCACACCTTCCCTAACAAGACCGCGTTCAGTGGTTTGCTTGATCAATTCATAACTGATAACATCGCGGTAAGTATCATAATTAAATACTTTAAACCGCTCGTGCCCTGGGTCTTTAGGGTTTGTAAAGCTGGCATAACAAACTCCGCCAGAATCCAGATAAGACTTGCATTCCACCCAGATTAATTCGTTTGTCGTGCCTTTATAGGCGAGTATATCAATTTCAGGGCGTGGAAGAGAAGGTTTTCCAATCTCTTTCTTTCCTTCTTTTGATAAATCCACCTTGAAACCATTAATTGTCCAATAGCCCTCTGCACGAAATAAACTTGCTGTGATTTGTTCAAAAGCATTCATAGCTAAATCTTAACATAAATCTCATTTAGTGGTGTCAAAAAAATTAGTAAAGGGCAAGTGGCTTGCCCTTTACTAATGGTCTAATATTTACCTAAATAGTCTTTAAACTCTAATACAATTCAAAATCACTAAGGCTTGCAACAACCTCTCCAGTCGCTTTGTATTTGTTGCCATCAAGAATAAGGTTGGTTTCACAAGCTGCAATATATGCTTTTTTACCTTTCCTTGTTTCAATTTTTCCAAAACCAGTTGTTTCTTCGCAGTTCAATTTGGATTCCTCAGAATTAATATCCAAATCAATCAGTTCATTAAGCTTATCTGAAAAAAGTGTCCCAGTGTCTGTATACTCGCCAAGTTCTTCGCCGCATTCACAATGTAAATTGAATTGGACTTCAACATCTGCGGCCGCGTATTCCTCATAGTTTATGTTGGTCTCAATAATCTCAACATCAATTCCTAATTTTGCAAAAGTTCCACATGATGCACAATAGATTCCAGCCATTTTTATTCTCCTTTTTAATTTGAATGATATTTTTGCAATTTGAAAAATCTAGTTATAGGTTTCCAATCAAGATGACAAGTAAAAATAAGATTACAAACATCGTTCCTCCTTTCTGGTAATAGGTGCAAAAAGATACACTTCAACAGAAGTTCTTTTGCAAAAAATTAATTATGAAAATGTTATTTAGGCGGGATGTTTATTTTGGTAAAGTTTTGAATATATTTTTCAGAATTTAGTGGGTCGCTTGATCAGTTGAGGTTTTGGTTTATTATCCTAATGTTCTTGTTTATGATTTTTAAAGAAAAAATGCTAGCCCCAAAAAGGCTTGCATTTACGTTCCAAGGTCATTAATCTCTCAGTTATGCGTATAGTATACTACTTTTGGATTCTGTTGTCAAGGTAAATTTGCAAAAGGGTGCTGTAAAAGTCTCAGGTCAGTTCCTTGTTTTTGATTTATTGTTGTTGTTATTGAAATTGTGATTTAAACAAAAAATGCCAGCCCTAAACTGGGAAGCACTTTTTATTTCTTATTCAACTATATTTCATTATTATAAATCTTAAAATTATAAAGTCAAGCAAAAAAATTATTGCTAACATTTTTTTGTTGTTGAGGTGGTTTTGAATAAGATAATGAAGTTCCCTTATAAGGTTTGTAAGTTTGATGCTTCCTCTCAAATATTCCAAAATTATTTCGTGTAGACAATTATTTTGCGGGGCTTCAATTCTTTATATAATCTAAATCTCACCCTTGACTTAATAGAACATTAGTGCTATTTTAACACTATTATCCGTTCTTACCGGTTCATCCCCCTTTACTAGTTTTTGATTTTTGGTTTTTCTAATTTTTGTGTTTTCTGTGTCGTTCGTTTTAAAAAAATGGTTATCTTGCTCTTTAAAAAGGATAAATAAAATGCCATCTCATCCCCCAAATGAATTCGATCATGAAAAAGACCCCTGTTCAATTTGCATCCTGAATGATTGCACCAATTGCCCCAACCAATCCGAAACAGATAGGCTCCTCGGCATCAACGGCCTCGCCGATTTCAGTCACGATGTTGCTGTCCTTAATCACAACGTTGATGAATTGAGAAAAAAACTTCCTCCAGAATTCCAACCCCGGGGTGATGATGACGGTGATGACGAATGTTTGTTACCCCCTGCCCCTCGGCCTTACAAACTGCATCCCCCCAAAATCATTGATGTAAAACCAAAAAAGAAAAAGTCCGCTCGTGCCAAGGCATCCTCGCCTACTGTTAAAAAGAAACCTGGCGCACCAAAAGGCAACCTCAACGCCCTAAAGCACGGCATATACATCAGCGGCCAAAGCGTCAGAAACACCACCCCCATGGAGCGTGCCAAACTCGGCGATCTTCATGATTTGATCGAAAACGTCAAAACCTACATCGACAAAGTCTACCAAAACGGGTTGACCCTCAAAACCACCGAAGAAATGAACGACACCCTCAAAAAGATCACATCGGCATCCGTTGCGCTCACCCGTTTGTTGCACACCCAGGATGCACTCATGTATTCCAGCGTCCCATATGACTTGAGTGGTGAATCCCGTGCCAAAACCATCAAATTGCTTAGCTACTACCAAAAACAGCAAGACCTCTACCGTGAACTCACCAACCCTGCGCCCGAACCAGATCAAGAAATAAACAATGAAGGTGAGGGTATAAGTAGTGCAAATTAATTGTTTTTGATTGTTTTTGATTTCGCGTAAAGAAAACAATTAATTTTACGCCAATGAAAAATGAAAGGCTGTTCCAAACGTGAGAGGGCTTGGCACGCCAAGCCCCTACAAGAAATTTTCATGGTAATTTGTGGAGGGTTTGGGATTACAAATAACGCGGGTCATCTCTCATATGTCTTTTGCTTCAGCCAGCACTCGCTGCCGCATATCCCCTTTTAGCCCGCCTTCCGTGACCACATCTACCGGAACGGCCAGCGATTCTTGAAGGTCAAATTGCAGTCCGCCGAGATCGAAGAGACTACGGTTTTCTTCGAGATTGACCAAAAGGTCGACATCGCTTTTTTCATCTGCATCGCCGCGGGCAACCGAGCCAAACACGCGAATACGGGTCGCGCCGTACTTCTCCGCGATCTGGTAGATCATTTTTTTGTGGCTTTGCAATTCGGTATAGTTCATGCTCTTATTATAACGAGATTTTCAGGTAGGAGTGGCACTTTTCAGTAAATAGAGCCTGATGAAGAAGGAGGGCGAATGATCGAAACGAGAGTAGGTGAGCGGCAGTCCGACAAGAAATTTACGTGGTGGGATGTAGAGGAATTGGTGATCCGATTCATGCGAGGGCTTGGCACGCCAAGCCCCTACAAGAAATTTACATGATATTTTTTGAAGAATTTGGTATTCCCAAGAAAGGTTTTCTTTGCGGGTCGCGGTCTTCCCTGGCACTTGCAGCCTCATCGTCCCCATGTCCTTCGGGAGGGCAAGTGTGCGCACCACATATCCCCCGTTCTTTTGGGGGCGAGCGTTCTTTGCGAATGGTGCCGCGCCTCCGCGAGAGAACAGGGTTGATGCAAACGCGAGAGGGCTTGGCGCGCCAAGCCCCTACAAAAAATTTTCTTTTCGGGTATTTCGTGTGGTTCGTGGTTAAAAAGAATTTAATTTAATCGATATTTGGTCACACCGGCGACATTCTTCAACCCTTCGCGGATGTCGTTCATGGGGTCTCTTTCTTTGGTTTTGACCACCAGGGTGACGACGTGCGTATCACTCGCCACATCGTTTTCAACACCGATGGAAAGCACAGATTTCTTCATCTTCTTGAACATCTCAAGCAAATCTTCAGCCAAAGCGGGGTTGCCGTGGGCAGTGACATAAACATTAACGGTCTCATAAGAATTGATCCATTTCTTCTCAAGTACGTTGAGCAAGATCAGGATAATGAGCAGCATGCCGGTGGTGGCCAGACCGGCAAGGTAATGCCCTGCGCCGATGGCCAGACCCACGATGGCAATCGTCCACAGCGAGGTGGCGGTGGTGAGCCCTTTGACGCTGGTGCCGTAGCGCAGAATGGCACCTGCACCCAAAAAGCCGATGCCCGAAATCACCTGGGCAGCCAGCCGGCCGGGGTCTCCGTTTGGTACGAACGCTGTGAACTGCATGGAGATATTGATCGAAATGGTCATCGCCAGGCAGGCGCCAATGGCAAGAATGGTATGTGTGCGCAGCCCGGCGGGTTGGTTCTGGCGTTCTCGTTCAAAGCCTACCAGCATCCCCAGCGCAGCCGCGATGCCCAATCTTATGATAATTTCCAATTCTGGAATCATATCAACCTCGTTTCTAATAATATTATAGCGTTAATGAATGGTTGTGTTGAAAGCGTCAGCGTTAAACAGGTCGCGGGTTTTCTGTATGTCTTTTTGGATTTGAGCCACCAGTTCTTTGGAAGACTCAAATTTGATCTCAGGCCGCAAATAATCGATGAATTCAAGCGAGAGCTCTTTGCCGTAAAGCTGCTCGTCAATGTCGAGGATGTGCGGTTCGATCCGCGGAACGGGCAGCGGATTGTCAAAGGTGGGGCGCACGCCGATATTGGTGACGGAGGCGTAGCGCTTGCCGTTGACCAGCGCGCGGGTGACATAAACGCCGTTGCCCGGCACCAGCCTTTCGGGTTGATGGCTGAGGTTGGCGGTGGGCACACCCAGGCCTGTGCCGCGGTGTTCGCCGTGCACAACCTGGCCGCTGAGTTTATAGAGACGTCCGAGTTTCTGGGCGGCAGGTCTCACGCGGTTTTCAAGCAGGTCAGTGCGCACCTGGCTGGAAGAGACCATACCCTCTGCGTTGGAGAGGGGTTGGGCAATCTCGAGCCTGAAATCAAGCTGGGCAGCGATCTCGGTCAGCTTGGCAATGCTGCCTTCACGGCCTTTGCCGAGCGCGAAATTGGGGCCGACCATCAAGCCTCGCAGGTTCAGGCGCGCTTTCAAGCCTTGCATGAAATCGAGGGCAGTCAGATTGGCGAGCGCCTGGCTAAAGTTGAGCGTCAGCACATCTTTCACGCCGAGGGTGCAGATCAGTTCGCGCCGCTCTTCGGGGGAGGTCAATGCCCAGGCCAGCGGAGCGCGCTTGAAGAAAGTAGCCGGATGCGGCCAAAAAGTGATGACCAATGCCGATGCTTCTTCAGTGTGTGCGCGTTCGACCAGCCCCTTGATCAGCGATTGGTGTCCGAGGTGCACGCCGTCAAAAGAACCGATGGTGATCCACGCGTTTTTAGTTTGTGAAGCGTCGAAAGGAGCGATAAAGTCCATCAGCCTATTATATGAGAAAACATGATAAAAAGAAAAATCCCCCCTAAAAGCGGGGGGATGAGCAGTTTAGGAGAAAAACACCTTTTTCGGCTGCCATTCTTTAGTGCCGTCTTCAAGTTCATCCAGCACGAGGAGGGCCACCAGTTCGCCCTGTTCGCTGACCCCGCAGGAGCGCGGGCCGGCATCATCAGCAGCGGGTATGCGGTGTCCGTGGCGGATGGCATCCATCTGTGCCTGGTCGAGTTCAATGGCTGGCCAGTCAGAGAGTGCTTCTGCCGCAGGGATGAGGTACTGGTACCATGAGCCATCCATGAAGGCTTCGTTGAGTTTGCGCAACGGAACCGCATCACGCAGGGTGAAGCGTCCGTTCTTGGTGCGCCGCAGACCGGTGAGGGTGGCGCCGCATCCGAGGCGTTCGCCCAGGTCGTTGGCCAGAGAGCGCACATAGGTGCCTGAGGAGCAGTTGACGTCGATCACCACTTCGGGAGGCGCCCATTCGAGCAGCTCGAGGCTGTAAACGTCAATAATGCGGGGAGCCAACTCAACCTCTTCGCCGGCACGGGCCATGTCGTAGGCTTTCTTGCCGCCGATTTTGATGGCAGAGTAGGGCGGGGGCACCTGTTCGATGCGGCCCACGAACTTCTGCAGCTCGGTGTCAAATTGCTCTTCGGTGACATCCACCGGTGAGGATGATGTGGTTTTGCCGTCAGCATCAAAGGTATCAGTTGTGGTACCCATCATGATGACTGCCTGGTAGCGTTTGTCTGAGGCAGAGACATACTCGCTCAAACGAACGGCCGGTCCAAGCAAGACGACCAAAACACCCGACGCGCGAGGATCAAGGGTGCCAGTGTGACCCGCACGGCGAATGTTGCTGCCGCGGCGAATCGCCTGGACGACATCGTGAGAAGTCATGCCGGTTGGCTTGTCTACCACTAAAACCCCCGAAATCGCATTTTTCATGTCAAACTTGTCACTCATTTGATTACCCATTTCTACCCTCCATCTGGTCTACCCCGATGTACTCCAATGGTCTCTTCCTTTACAGATTTAAGATAATTGGCGGTTAGTTGCAATACCTTTTCTGTTACTTCTGGTAACGATCCGGCGCATTCAACGCCGGCCGCAGCGGGATGTCCGCCGCCGCCCAAAGAATGAGCGATGCCTGAAATATCCAACCCGGGTCGGGCACGCCAGCTTACTTTGACCAGATCGGGTTTTTGCTCTACAAACAGAACCACGACATCCAGCGGATCAATGCTTGAGAGTATGTTAGACAGGTCGGCGTCATCGTTGCCCGGATAACCCGCATTCTTGCGGTCTTCAAGGGTCAGCGTCGTCCACACCAGGCCGTCATTGCGTTCAAGTTTTTGCAGGGCATAGCCCCAGTACTTGGCGGCTTCAAAGGGACGGCTGATGAGCGCCTTGTTATATAGTACAGTAATATTGGCCCCTTTGTCCATCAAATCTGCAGCGATGCGCAGAGAGTCTGATGTGGTGTTGGAGGTTCTGAACCCGATGGAGTCGCTAAGGATGCCGGTGAGCAGCGCATTGGCGACGGGTAAATCCACGATCAGCCCCAACTGCGGAATCACATCTGCAAGAATGGCGCAGGTGGCTACGGCGTCGGGTCGGACGAGGTTAATTTTGGCGTAATTTTCGTTGGTGATGTGGTGGTCAATGCAGATGTCGGCTTTGCGATCTCGTAAAACACCGCCCAGCCTGAGCAGGTCGGAGGAGTCAAGCGCGATATACAGGTCGCAATCTGGATCAAATTTTTGTTTGACCAGTTCACTGCCTTGCAGGTGTCTGAATGTGTTTGAAACACCATCCCGCAAGACCATTTGCACCTGTTTGCCAGAAGTTAGCAGCGCAAGGCCGAGCGCAAGCACGGAGCCGACTGCATCACCATCCGGTCGGATGTGTGCGGTAATGCCGATGCGGTCTGCTTGCTGAATAGCCTGGCGAATTTCATCCAAAATCATAAGATTTTTATTTTTTCTTCTTGTCATCAGCATGAATTGAAGCGATGATCTGCTCAATACGATCGGCTTTTTCAGGGGTTACATCCCAATGAAAACGCAGGCGCGGAAAACTTCGCAGTTCTATTCGGTCGCTCAAGTATTTGCGGATGAAGGGGGTTGCGCTCTCGAGGCCTTTCAAGATTTCGTCAGAACGCGTGATACCTTCTACGGCTGAGACATAAATCTCGGCGTATGAAAATTCACGATCAACGCTCACTTCTGTCACGGTAACACCCGCGACACGAGGGTCTCTGACTTCGCTGCGTGCAAACATCATCGACAGTTCCTGTTGGAATCTGTCGTTAATGCGAGTCAGTCTTATTGGAGAGGGCATAAAATCATCCTTCCTGATGGGTCATTTCATTAACTTGTTTTTTCGATCACGTAACTTTCGAGTATGTCGCCTTCGCTGAGGTCATTATACCCTTTTAACGAAATTCCGCACTCAAAACCTTGGCGAACTTCTTTGACGTCGTCTTTTTCATGTTTAAGTGAAGAGATTTCGCCGTCAAATACCTTTTCGCCATTGCGCATCACGCGGATGCGAGTGTTGCGTCTGACTTCGCCCTGGGTTACGCGGCAGCCGGCAATGGTGCCGACCTTGTTGATGGTGAAGATGGCGCGCACCTGGGCCTGACCGACACTGACTTCTTTGATCTCGGGTTCGAGCATGCCTTTGAGGGCTTTGTCGATGTCTTCGATCATGCGGTAGATGATTTCGTAGAGACGGATTGAAACACCTTGTTGTTCGGCAAGATTGCGGGCGGCATTATCCGCGCCAACGTTGAAGCCGAGCACAATGGCTTTTGATGCCGTGGCCAGCATAACATCACTTTCGCTGATGCTGCCGGTTTCAGCATGGATGATGTTTATCTTGATGTCGCCCTGGCTGAGTTCATTGAGTGAGTTGATGATCGGTTCGAGTGACCCTTGCACATCCGCTTTGAGGATGAGGGGCAGTTCGCGCACTTCGCCAGCCTGGAATTTCTCGAACAATTGCTCAAGGGTGGCCTTGGCTGCTATCACCGTATTGCGGTTCTTTTCGGTTTGACGCTCCTGGATGATGGCGCGGGCTTCTTTTTCACTCGCTGCGACCTGGAAGAGATCTCCAGCGGGGGGGACGTCGCCAAAGCCTAGCACCTGAACAGGAGAGGCAGGGCCTGCGCTCTTTACTTTTTTGCCGGTGTAATCAAACATGGCGCGTACTTTGCCGTAAGTATCTCCGGCCAGGACGGTGTCACCAGATTGAAGTGTGCCGTTTTGAACCAACAAGGTGGCTACAACGCCTCTGGCCTTGTCAATCTGGGCTTCAATGACGGTGCCGGTAATCTTGCCTTCAGGATTGGCAACGATTTCAATGCTGTCGCTGACCAGCAAAATGGCTTCAAGCAGATCTTCGAGCCCCATCTTTTGTTTGGCAGAAACGGGGATGATCATGGTGTTGCCGCCCCATTCATCTGGAACGAGGTCCAATTCGGCCAACTGCTTTTTGACAAAGTCGGGGTTGGCATCAGGGCGGTCAATTTTGTTAAGGGCAACGATGATGGGTACCCGCGCAGCTTTGGCGTGGGCAATGGCTTCTTTGGTTTGCGGCATGACGCCGTCTTCAGCCGCCACGACCAGAATGACGATATCCGCACCCTGGGCACCGCGGGCACGCATGGCTGTAAAGGCTGCATGGCCCGGGGTATCTAAAAAGGTGATCAAGCGGTTCTTTTGAATGACCTGGTATGCGCCGATATGCTGGGTAATGCCGCCGGCTTCTCCGCTGGCCACATTGGTCTCGCGGATGGCGTCAAGCAGGGTGGTCTTGCCGTGGTCGACGTGGCCTAAAATGGTTACGACAGCAGGACGTTTGACCAGTTTCTTGGGGTCTTCATCCATGATCAGGCGGCGCCATAAGGGCACTTCACTTGTATCCTCGGGTACGGCATCTTCTGCTGAGACTTCTAATACAGCTTCAAACCCTAATTCAGACGCCACTATGGCGGCAGTATCAAAATCAATCTGTTGATTGATATTGGCCATCACACCATTCGACATGAGAATTTTGATTACCTGGATAGGACTGGCGGATGTCTTCGCTGCCAGATCGCGAACGGTGAGATTCACCGGAAATTCAATGGTCTTGCTGATATTGCTCTCGCTCATAATGCACCTCCAAAAAATGTGCCCCCTTGAATGCAGCCTGTCACTTTCTAAAGCTGATCATCCTTGTGGTACCTCTGAGCAAGTCATTTTCAGATCAACCGATCATGATGCCGTTCCCTCTGCTTCATCAGTTTTGGTTTGGCTGCCTTGAAGGGGGTTACCTTCTGGCAGAGTTGCCGTAAATTCGGCCAGCCTGGCTTTATCTGAGGCTGTTAACTCTACCTTCAAGGCGTTATTGATCGGGCCTTTTATTGCTTGCTCCCAACATGACCGGATGTTGTGCAGATAAGCGCCGCGGCCATCAGCTCTTCCCGTTGGGTCAATGGTGATGCCCTGGGGAGTGCGTACAATGCGAATCATTTCTCTTTTTGAGAGAACGCTCCGACACCCTATGCATGTGCGCTGAGGCACGTGTTTTATCCGTTTTTGCGCTTTTCTGGCCACCAGTCCTTCTCGCTTCTTATTCCTCGAAATCCCAATCGCCGCCACCACGTTTGTGTTTCTTGGTGACCATGGTGAGGTCGCGGTCAGGATCATACGTCACAACGACGTGCTTGCTCTTCTTTTTCTTCTTTTTGTTAGGATCACTGGATTCGCCATCTTCTTCGTCGGCGATAACAGCAGTATCCAACACCTCAGGACGCAAGGTGAAGATTTCTTCAAGTGAAATTTCTTCTTCAGGTTCTGCCTCGGCAAGTTTAGCTTCGCCAGCAGGTGTTTCTTCTGCAACAGCAACGTCAGCACCTTCGACGGCAGCTTCCACAGGCAGGTTTTCTGCAACCGGGGATTCAACCGCAGCAACTTCTTCAACAACGGGTTCCTGAGCCTTGAGGGTTGCGGCTTCCTGTTCAGCGACCAACTGCTCATCAAGGGCGACCATCATCATTTCAATGTTGACCATGGCGCGCGGACCGATGCCTTGCAAGCGCAGGATGTTATCGGGTTCAAGTTTCATCTGCACGGCCAGTTCGCCAAGGGTGGAGAAACCGGCTTCTTGCAGGATATAAGCAACATGTTCGGGCAGCTCACTGTCAAGAATGCTGACAGTGAAGGTTGAAGCAGGCACAAGTTTCTTGAGTTTTTCAAACTGAGTCTCTTCAGCTTTTTTCTGCTCTTCGGTCTTGGCAGTGGCTTTGCGCTCAACACGATCGACGAATTTGGCTATGAAATCTAATTCTTCGGGTGTGAGCGGACGTCCTTCTGCTTTGCGGCCGAGGTATTCTTCCATCTTCTCGACGTTATCTTTTTCGCTAACAAGCATGGCAGCAAATGAGCCGTCATTCTTGATCTTGAAGAGTGAATCAGAGGCGGCTTCTGGCAGACTCTTGATGTCGATACGCCAACTGGTCAGCTTGGCTGCCAAACGGGCATTCTGTCCATCACGGCCAATGGCCAGGCTGAGCTGATCTTCGGGGACCACGACGGTGGCTGTTTTACCTCCGCCGACTTTTTGCTCATTGAGGTAGACGCCGCTGACGCGGGCAGGACTGATGGCTTTTGCGATGAAAATAGCCGGATCTGGGTTCCATTCGATGACGTCAATCTTTTCGTCGTGAAGTTCACGCACAATGGCCTGGATGCGGACACCACGGATGCCTACGCAGGCGCCAACCGGGTCAATGCCCTGTTGGGTGGCTGAAACGGCGACTTTTGCGCGCTGGCCGGGTTCACGGGCGATGGAGCGAATTTCGACGATGCCGTGGAAGATTTCGGGAACTTCGTTTTCAAGCAGGCGGCGCAAGAAATTGCGATGGGTACGAGAGAGAATGATCTGCGGTCCGCGCTGGTTATCTTTTACTTCAGCTACCAGGGCGCGTACACGGTCGTGAATGTGGAAACGTTCGCCGGGGATCATTTCTTTGCGCGGCATGCTGGCTTCGGTTTTCATTTCGAGACCAACGGTTAAGCCGGTGGCATTGACTGATTGAACCATGCCGTTGACGATCTCGCCGAGTTGTTTTTCGTAGAAGATAATTTGGGCGGCACGTTCAGCATCGCGGATGCGCTGTTGAATGACCTGGCGGGCAGTTTGGGCTGCCACACGTCCAAAATCGGTGGGGGTGGTTTCAACGGTAATCAAGCCGCCAAGTTCGATCTCGGGGTCGACCTTGCGGGCATCCTCAAGGGTAACTTCGGTGATGTCGTTTTCAACCGACTCCACGACCTCTTTTTCGGCATATATGGTCACTTTGCCGGTCTCGGTATCGACGACGGCTTCAACATTTTGCTGAGCCGAAGCGTTTACAGAGCGGCGATAAGCGGATACCATTGCCGATTCGAGGGCTTTTAGGATGATCTCTTTGGGTAGTCCCTTGTCTTCAAGTACTTCGTTGAATGCCAGGGTAAATTCGTTCTTCATGCTTTTTTCTCCGCCTGTTAGGGTTACTTATTTATGTGAAATAATAAGAAAAGTGGGGGCTACCCACTTTTCGGTGTTGAAATCTCCTTGACTTAATTACCACTAGTTATTTTATCATATTGTCAAGCAGCATGCAAGGAAAATTGCACCGAAACAGATTTGAAGAATTTTTTTCTTTTTTATACCATTCTCTCGCACATATGCCCTCCCGAAGGACATCGGGACGATGAGGCGGCACAGACCAGGAGAAAATCTCAAAGAACATAAAGGGTCAAGCTACGTCTTTTTCTTTCAATAATGCCTCAACGAAAGGTGCCATTTCTTCAGGATTAGTATTTGGCTCAAAGCGTTTGAAGATGCTGCCGTCTTTGGCAATCAGGAATTTGGTGAAATTCCATTTGATCTGGCTGCCCAGGCGAGTGCCTTTTTTTGAGCGCAGGTATTTATACAAGGGGTGAGAGTCTTTTCCATTGACATTAATCTTGGCAAACACTGGAAAAGTAAGCCCAAAATTCACCTGGCAAAATTCTTGTATTTCTTCATTGGTGCCGCTTTCTTGCCCGGCGAACTGGTTGCATGGAAAGGCAAGAATTTCAAGCCCCTTGTCGTGCCAGGCTTCATAGAGTGACTGAAGCTCTTTATATTGGGGAGTGAAACCGCATTTGCTGGCAGTGTTAACAATGATCATTACTTTGTTCTTATACTGTGACAAAGCTACGGATTTGCCTTGGGCATCTTCTACTGTGAAATCATAAATAGTCGTCATAATTTTCTTCTTTCTTTTATTTATATATACACCTTTTTGATTAATAAAGCATTGGAATTGAGTAAAAACTTTGGTTTTGTACAGCCTTTTTTGACCACAGTAAAGTTTGATAGCGTGTAAATAATGGATTAATGCTTATAATTATTCAAACAACTTTCAATGAGGATAAACATGTCTGATTTCTTATGGTGGCGAGACGGTGTCATTTATCAAATTTATCCGCGGTCGTTTGCTGACAGCAACGGCGACGGCATCGGCGACCTGCCGGGCATCACTGGTAAACTGGATTACCTGGCCGATCTCGGTGTGGACGCCATCTGGCTGTCGCCGATCAATCCCTCACCCGATAAAGATTTTGGCTACGACGTGGCCGATTACAAGGGGATTGACGCCAAGTATGGCACGATGGCTGATTTTGAAGAGCTGGTCAAGCAGGCGCACGAGCGCAAGATCAGGGTGATCCTCGATCTCGTGATGAATCACACTTCAGACCAGCATCCCTGGTTTATTGAATCACGAAGTTCCAAAGACAACCCCAAGCGGGATTGGTATCTGTGGAGATCAAGCCCCAAAGGCAAGAACGCTCCGCCGAACAACTGGCAATCCATTTTTGGCGGCAAGGCCTGGGACTATGACGAACAAACCGACGAATGGTACTATCATATGTTCGTCAAAGAGCAGCCTGACCTCAACTGGCGCAACCCGGATGTGCGCGCCGAGATGATCTCGGTTTTTCGCTTCTGGGCTGAGCGTGGCGTGGACGGATTCAGGCTGGATGTCTTTAATGAGTTTTTCAAGGATGATCAATTCCGCGACAATCCGCGCAAATTTGGCATCCGCCCGTTTGATCAGCAGGTGCATATTTATGATGCAGACCGGCCCGAGATGATGGGAGTGGTTGAAGAAATCCGGGCGACGCTGGATGCCTACCCTGAGCGCTACGCGGTGGGTGAGACCTTTTTGGCCGACCCAAAAACATCCGCCAAGTATTGCGGTGAAGGCAAACTGCATGCAGCTTTCAATTTTGCTTTTATTCACTTTCCGTGGAAGCCGGATAAATTCTTGAAATTCGTGCTGGAATGGGAAGCGACACTCGGAGAAACCTGGCCGAATTATGTGCTGAACAACCATGATACGGTTCGCAGTGCAACACGCTTTCACGCCCCAGAAAACGATGAGCGGTTGAAGGTGGCAGCCACGATGCTCCTTACCCTGCGAGGAACTCCTTTCTTATATTATGGTGAAGAAACAGGAATGCGCGATATATCTCTTAAAAGAAGTGAGCTTCAAGATCCGGTTGGCGTTACCTATTGGCCTTTCAATAAAGGCAGAGACGGCTGCCGCTCGCCGATGCAGTGGTCTTCAAAACCCAATGCCGGTTTCAGCAGCGGAAAGCCCTGGCTCAAGGTTCACACCAATCATGTCAAGAGAAATGTTGAAACCCAGGATTCAGACCCCGATTCGATCTTAAATTTCTATCGCAAGTTGCTGAAGCTGCGAAAAAACACTCCGGCTTTGCAGCAGGGGATGTTTGTGCCGCTGACTTACGATCCGCAGCAGGTGATGGGGTATCTGCGTCAGGTGGAGGGTCAAACAGTGTTGGTGGCGTTGAACTTTGGCAAACGCAAGATCAAACTGGCTTTGGGTCCGCGTTTGAATGATGCCAAATGGGAGCTGCTGCTTTCAAACAAGCGAGATGCATTGCCCAAGATTGAAAAGGGCTGGCTGCATTTGAGTGGAGATGAGGCTTGTGTTTTGAAGTTAGTGTAGTTCTTTAACCACTAAAGGCACGAAAAATTCGACAAAGAAGAGCAACAAAACCAAAAATAATATTTTAGGGCAAGTCCTCGGTTTCAAAAATGAACAGAAATCGGGGACTTGAATGCTGACTATGCAACTGTCAGCGGCAAGAGGTTGAATTCGACGCCGTCTTCAAGGCCGGTTTTTTTGAGGATGTTGACCGTGGTTTCGGAAAGAGCAACACCTTCCACAGCGGAGCGATCAGCATTTTCGAATTCTTTCTCGCCGTGGATGTAGATGCGATCTTCTCCTTCGGCTTTGGGAGATTCTTTAAGCTGGGTCAGCAGTTCATCCATGTCAGTTTTGAAGCCCTCCAGTTCGCGGAAAGCTTCAATTTTAATTGCCGCGAAGAAGTGTCCCACGCCGGCAGCGGAACTGCTGGATGAGCCATACACATTTTCGCCAAAGGCAGAGCCTGCCAGCACGCCGGCAAAAATGTCGACTAACAACGCCAGGCCGTAGCCTTTGTATCCGCGCAGCAAGTCTGATCCACCCAGGGGCATGAGTGCACCTCCATCAATGACCTGTGAGGGGTCTTCGGTGATGTTACCCTTACTATTCACTCCCCAACCAGCAGGAATGGATTTGCCCTCTTTTTGATAAACCGAGACACGTCCAATGGGCACAATACTGGTGGCCATATCCAGCACGAAAGGCCGTTGTGACTTTGCAGGAACGGCTACTGCAATGGGGTTGGTACCCAGCATGGCTTTTCGGCCATAGGTGGGTGCCACCAGAGGACCTGAGTTGGTGAAGCTGACGCCGATCATGTCTTGCGGCAAGGCCATCATGGCGTAATAGCCGGCGATGCCATAATGGTTGCTGTTGCGCACGGTTGCAAAGGCCAGCCCCGTGTTAGAGGCTTTTTCGATGCAGTTCTGCATGGTCTTCACCCCCAGGGGATGACCAAGCCCATTGTTGCCGTCAATCGCCAGGGTGGTGGGGGTTTCTTTAATGACTGTTATCGGTGAGAGGGGGTTGATCAGCCCTTTGCGCAGTCTTGATCCGTAGTAACTGTTCAAACGGATCATACCGTGTGAATCTACGCCGCGGGCATCGGCAGAAAGCAGAACATCCGCTGCCATGGAAGCATCTTCAAAAGGCACTCCCCAGCGCACAAAATAGCGAATGGTGTAGTCTTTGAGGTCTTCCTGGCGGAAATAGAATTTTGACATGGAATCCTTTCTGGAACGATCAAAAAATTATACAATATGAATGCAATTTTTATGGAAGTCATACAGGATGTTTTGTAATCTTAAAGATAAAAGGACAAACATGAAAAAAATATCGGTAATGTATATTGTTTTTGCCCTTGTGTTGGTTGCGAGTCTGACTGGCTGCGGCGCGATCAGCAAGCTGATTAGTTCTGATCCGATTAAAGAAATGCTGCTGGCTACCCCAGCCGGCACGTTGGAACGCATGGAAGCTACCGAAGTGATTCAATCCACTGAGGCTCCACTTTCAGACCTAATTCTATTTTCTGATGATTTCAGCGATCCCGATTCAGGCTGGAGTATTATTGATGATGAATACGGCACAACCAATTATGTCGATGGCACTTATCAGATCGTTGCTATAAAAGAAAGCAGCTATAACTGGGGGGTTGCCGGTCAATATTTTAGTGACATCAGAATTGATGTGGATGTTGATATTCTTGATGACAATTCTGAAGCGGATGACGGTTTTGGAGTAGACTGCCGCATTCAAGAAAATGGCGACAGCTACGGATTTCGCATTGATACAAGTGGCAATGTCGCCATAGAATTATTTTACAATGACGAAACCACTGAACTTGTGGAATGGGTTTATGACGATGCTGTTTACACGGATGGTCGAACCAATCACTTGACCGCAGTCTGCAACGGTTCAGAATTAACCTTGATCGTAAATGATATTGAGGTGGCTTCGACGACGGATTCCACCTTGGTTTCTGGTGATATCGCCCTCTCCGTATATTCTGGTAGTGTTGATCCGATCACGGCTGCTTTTGATAATTTGGAGGTCCATTCAGCTGAGAGTAAGGCTGGTGAAGTTTTGCCATTACAGGGTGACTTTGCACTGGAAGTTATCAACCAGACGGATTTTGAGATCTGCGGATTATTTATAGTACCTGCAGCCGAAGAATTCTGGAATGTTGATTTGTTAGCGGATGATGAAAGCATTGCACCAGGTGAGAGCCGAACTTTCTCAGATCTTTCTGATTCGAGTGTAGATATCAGGGCTGAAACATGCGACTTGTTTACAGTAAATGAGGCTTATGAAATTGATCTGGTTTCCACTCCGAGCTACACGCTAACCGGACCGCGTCAGTTGCTGCACCAACCATTTGACGACACCGATGGCTGGCCCATTGGCGTAGTGGATGGTGGGATGATTTCTAATACCAACGGTGAATCCTATACACTCACAGTGACTGAAGCTGAAAAGCTTGTGACCGCCAATAGTGATTTTTCTGGTCAGAACCTAATCCTGTTTGCCAAAGCATCCATGATGAAGGCCGGTGCAGGCGATTTGGGGATTTATGGTTTGACCTGCCGTATGCGTCCAGATGGCAGCGGAATTTTCTTTGCCATCCGCGGAGATGGCATGGCCAGTATTATCGCTATCAAAGACGGTGAGATGGAGCAGCTTACTGACTGGACGAGTTCAGAATATATCAATGCCGGTATTGAAGAAAATTACATTGAAGCCAACTGTTTGGGCTCATATTTCACCATGTTAGTGAATGGTGATTTTGTGGGTTATGTTGAAGATACACGTTATCAGAGTGGGAAGGTTGGCGTGGCGGTGTTCTCCCCGGCGGGCGAATCAACCCAGGCGGATTTTGATTTCGTGAATGTGTATGCAGGGGAGTAAATAATTAAAATCAAATAACTTTCTTAACCACGAAAAACACGAAAAACTCAAAATACACTTAATAAAAATTATTAAGAGGACGATTATCAAATGATGGTCGTCCTCTTGTCTTGATGGTATTTAAATAGTACAATATGACCAAAATCGAATAATTGGTCAAAAATATGAAAAATCCAACGATAAGCAAGAAAAGAATGGAAAGGCCGACGCGGATACTTGATGCGGCTGGCCGTTTGACGATCCGTTTTGGGTTTGACAAGACCACCATGGATGATGTTGCCAAGGAAGCAGGGGTCTCGAAAGGGGCGATCTATTTGGTGTGGCAGGGCAAGGAAGAACTGATCGATGCCTTGATTGAGTTCGAGATGAAAAAGCTGATGCTCGATTTGCGTAGGCGAATTATTGCTGATGAAAATTGCGACTCGATTGCGGCACTTTACCGGCAAACGCTACTGGCTATCCAACAGAATTCATTGATCAGCGCGTTGTATACCCGTGATGGGAAGATTCTGGGTGACTTCGTGCATCGGCAGAACCCTGAACGCTATACCCGACGGTTGCTGATGAGTAAAGAAAGTGTTTCAGCAATGCAATCCGCGGGGTTGCTGCGTGATGACCTTTCTGCGGATGTGATCACTTATTTATTCAGTCTCATGGCACTGGGGTTCTTAAGCATCAATAGTGTCATCCCTGTTGAAAACGCGCCTCCGATTGATTCAACCGTTGGGGCGATCGCGGCCATGGTTGAAAGCGGATTGACCAAACCTGGCGGCAACCGAACCTTGATCAAGGATTCGACCATCCAGATGTTGGATTTATTGATTGAACAATATGAGAAAAGGGACAGAAATGAGCACTGAGATGCAGGAATTTATTCTAGAGCGGGAAAATTGTCCCATTCACTATTGGCTAGGCGGGTCTGAGAATGCGCCGTTGGTGGTGTTTACCCACGGTGCGTATATCGACCACCGCGAATGGGACATGACGATTCCATTGGTAATTAATGCCGGTTACAGAGTTTTAACCTGGGATTTACGCGGTCACGGCAAGTCGCGGCCAGGAATATTCAAGGTCACTGATGCCTTAAAGGATTTGCTGGCAATCCTTGATCTGTTAAATGTTAAACAGGCTGGCTTTGTTGGGCATTCCATGGGGGGAAACATCCATCAAGAACTGGTGTTCAAGTTTCCTCAACGCGTAAAATCACTGGTAATGGCAGGCTGCACCTGGAATTTTCAAAAGTTGACCAGGATTGAAGAGATAAGTATCAAAATTGGGGTGCCAATGCTGGGATGGTATCCATATGCCACATTGTTAAGGCAGATGGCAGAAGTTTCAGCGATGCATGCCAAAGACAAAGCATACATGATCGAGGCATTTTCAGTACTATCCAAGCAAGAGTTTGTGCAGGTGATGGGTGAGGCCACGGCTTGTCTGCACCATGAGCCTGATTATTTCATTCCAAAGCCGATGTTGCTGATTGTGGGCGACAAGGATAAGACGGGCAATATCCGCAATATTGCGCCGGTGTGGGCCAAGCATGACAAGGATTGCAGGTTTGTGGTGGTGCCGAATGCGATGCATTGTGTCAATTTTGACGCACCAGAGGTGTTTCTTCAGGAGTTGTTGGATTTTTTGAGTGTTAATGCGTAAAGCTGTAAGGGCGTATGCACCGCTCGCTTTGCTCGGGTGTGCACAGATCGTACACCATACGCCCTTACAAACACCATTATGAAGTCAAAAAATTTATTAACTCAAGCCAATGATCCTGCCGGTTTCGGGTTCGATGTCAATTTCCATGAAGATGGGTCGGGTGGGCAAGCCTGGCATGGTGGCCATGGTACCCAGCAGCGGATAGAGGAAGCCGGCGCCCACAGAGGCGCGCACGTCGCGGATAGGGATGATGAAACCGGTCGGCACACCCTTCAATGTTGCATCATGAGAGAGACTCAAATGGGTCTTGGCCATGCAGATAGGCAGTTTGCCGAAGCCCAGGCGGGTGTAATCTGCGATGCGCTCTTCGGCTTCGGGTGAGTACTCCACGCCGGCAGCGCCGTAAACTTCGCGGGCTATAGTCTCAATCTTGGTTTTGATAGAGTCTTCAAGCGGATAGAGGAACTTGAAGTCGGATTTTATTTCGCAGGCTTTGATCACAGCGTTGGCCAGGTCAACAGCACCTTCGCCGCCTTTTTCCCAATGGTCACAGACCACTGCATCCACAGCGCCGCCTTCTTCGATGGCAGCCTTGCGCACCAGTTCCAACTCGGCGTCGGAATCCGCGACAAACTTGTTAACCGCCACGACCACGGGTACACCGAATTTCTTGGCAACCTTGATGTGAT
Organism: uncultured Anaerolineaceae bacterium; assembly: GCA_927443345.1. Lineage (GTDB taxonomy): Bacteria > Chloroflexota > Anaerolineae > Anaerolineales > Anaerolineaceae > UBA6107. The sequence goes on from CAKMKJ010000059.1 coordinate 57,509, forward strand.
GGAGCATATTGCCCAGACCGGCGCGCAGCAGATCCAGGTTTTCGGAGGTGTAAGCCGGGTCAAGCGGTTTGCCTGCCACTACCTTGGGTCCGCCGCCATGCATCTTGAGCGCACGGATGGTGGCGACGAGGACCACCACGGAGGGCTTTAGACCAGAGTAACGACACTTGATGTTCATGAATTTTTCCATGCCCATATCCGCACCAAAGCCGGATTCAGTGATGACGTAATCTGCAAGCTTGAGGGCGATCTTATCCGCGATGATTGAGGAGTTGCCATGGGCGATATTGGCAAATGGGCCGGCATGCACAAAGACGGGTGTGCCTTCGACGGTCTGCATGAGAGTAGGTTTGATGGCATCACGCATGAGCACGGTCATGGCACCAGCCACGCCCAGGTCTTCGGCTGTCACTGCTTCGCCGGCTTTGCTGATGCCGATGACAATGCGTCCAAGTCGTTCGCGCATGTCTTTCAAGCTGGTGGTGAGGGCAAGGATTGCCATGATCTCCGAAGCTACGGTGATGTCGTAGCCTGTATTGCGGGTAAAACCTTTTTCTTCAGGACCGACACCGATGGTGATGCCGCGCAAAAAGCGGTCGGATGTATCTACAACGCGGCGCCAGGTAATGGTTTCGGGGTCTATATCCAGACGGCAGAGCTTGCGCCGTTCATCCATTGTCAGTTCATCTGGATCAGAGGTGGTGATTTTGAGCTTTTCAAGCCGCACCACCATTCCTTTGGTAAAATGGCGTTTTCCAGTTTTATCTGCAGGTAGAAGGCGGTTAAAAAGTTGTTCATCAGTGGCTTCTGATTCATGGAACATGCGGGCATCAATGGCGGCGGCACACAGGTTGTTGGCGGCCGTGATGGCGTGGATATCCCCGGTGAGGTGAAGGTTGAATTCTTCCATGGGAATCACCTGTGAGTAACCTCCACCTGCAGCTCCGCCTTTGATGCCGAAGGTAGGTCCTTGTGAAGGTTGACGGATGCAGGTAATAACGCTTTTGTTTAGGTGGGCACCCAGCGCCTGGCTGAGCCCAACGGTGGTGGTGGTTTTGCCTTCACCGAGCGGGGTGGGGGTGATGGCGGTGACATCAATATATTTACCATCCGGGATGTGGTGCAGACGCTGAAGCACTTCGAGGCGCACCTTGGCTTTGGTGTCTCCGTATTGTTCAAACTCGCTGGGCAGCAATCCGATTTCTTCAGCGATTAGGGTTATTGGTTTGAGTGTGGCTTCTTGTGCGATGTCGATATCGCTGGGAACAGGTGAACGCCTTTTGAGTGGTGTGGCTAAAAACGATTTACGGGTCTTGGTTTCGGGGGACATGTAAAACCTCCTACTTAATTGTTGTATCTTTGATTAAAGACGATTTAACCTGATTTAGCAAGGTAAAAATGGTTGTTCATTGCAAGCTAAAAGAAAGCTAACTCGTCGTTGCAAGTTGAAATTTATATGCTATACTCACGTTGTAATACTTCGTAAGCAATCAAACCTGTACAAATTTTGAATGGAGGAAAATATGGCTGAAGTCGCTTATTGTATGAAATGCAAGCAGAAAACTGATATGAAAGAAACTCAAGAAGTGACCATGAAGAATGGTCGCAAAGCCCTTAAAGGCAAATGCACTGTCTGCGGCACCGGAATGTACAAGATCCTTGGAAAGTAGTTTGATCCTTTGATCGTAAAAACCGCACCTGAAAAGGTGCGGTTTTTTTATAAGCACAGAAGACCATAAACAATCTCTTTTGAATACCGCGCAGGTTGCTTTGTCTGTTCAATGCCTGAAGATGAAGCTGATGCTCATGCTCTTGTGATTTTGAACCCCACGCGAGATTACTCTGCGGAAAAGAATCACAATGAGACTGGTATTTATTGGGGTTTTATACCCAAGTTTTACAAAGTAATATAACATTATATTATTATTCAATGACCTGGATTTATTGTTCGTATGGTTGCTGTATTTTGTAGTGATTTAGGATGGTCAAGAATGGTGGAGGTTGTATGGCCAATGATAATTTTATTCGTAAGGTAGCAATTGCCACAGGCGGCGGGGATGCGCCAGGCTTGAACGCGGTGATACGCGCAGCGGTGCTGGCAGGCATTGCCCGCGGGTGGGAGATGTACGGCATCCGCGACGGGTTTAACGGTTTGATGACGCCTGAAAAATACAAAGATGGCGGCGTGATCTCATTGACGCGTGAGCGAGTGCGCGGCATTACCCATTTAGGCGGTACGATCATCGGCACTACCAACCGGGGCAATCCTTTTCAATATCCTGTTAAAAATGCGGATGGAACCTATACCGAGATTGACCGGTCGGACGAACTGGTACGTTTATTTGCGATGCATGAAATTGATGCGCTGATCTCGGTGGGTGGTGATGGCTCAATGTCGATTGCCAATTCGCTGTCTGAAAAGGGCGTGCGTGTGGTGGGTGTGCCCAAAACGATTGACAACGACCTGGATCAAACGGTGGTGACATTTGGTTTTGATACTGCAGTGGGGTTCGCCGTGGAATGTCTGGATCGTTTGCATACCACTGCCGCCAGTCATCAGCGTGTTTTGATCGTTGAAGTGATGGGGCGTTACGCAGGCTGGATCGCACTGGAAGCCGGGGTGGCCGGTTCGGCTGACGTGGTACTTATCCCCGAAATCCCGTTTGATTTGAAGAAGGTGTCTGCAAAGATTCTTGAGCGGCAGCGATCGGGCAGCAACTTCTCAATTGTGGTGGTGGCTGAAGGTGCAAAGCCTGTTGGCGGCAGTGTTTCGGTCATTTCAAAAGAAATAGGCCGCGCCGAAAGGCTGGGCGGCATCGGAGAGAGAATCACCGAAGAGCTTCAGGAATTGACTGGAAAAGAAACCCGCCTGGTGGTGTTGGGTCATTTGCTGCGCGGAGGTTCACCCACAGCCAATGACCGTTTGATCGCGCTGAGATTTGGGGCGGCGGCTGTCCGCGCATTGGATGAAGGGCAAAGCGGTGTGATGGTGGCGCTGGATCCGCCTATCGTCAAATACGTGCCTTTGGCAGACGCCACCCGGCGCATGAAGAATGTGCCGCTTGATTGTGACACGATGCTCACCGCTCGCGACCTGGGCGTATGCTTCGGAGATTGATATTTGATTAGTTGTCGTGTTTGATACCATTCAATGAAGTAGTGTTGAATCCGTGTTTTTCTAAATGGGCCAAAATCTTATTAAACGCCTCCTCCCGGGTGGGGGGAGGTGTTTTGCATGTGCCGATATAACTCTGCACTTTGGCATCGTTGTAAGTTTTCTTAACTAAATTGATGGTGTAGTAATGATCGCAAGAAATGAGGGTGACTTTGCCAAACTGGTAAAATGGCGCAACAAAAGGTGGGTAGACAATGGCGGTAGTCTTTGGGTCGCGGCTTGAATCAGGGATGGCAACCAGGAATATCTGGCGGTCGGGGTCCAGGGGTTCGTAGAGCGGCAGACCTGGCATCCACTCCGGCTGGGGGATGCCGAGGTAATTGAGCAGGGTGGGGGCGATATCCATGTTTTGGGTGTTTTCGACGACCCTGCCGGCATGTTCATCATGAGGAAAGTGAATCAGCAGCGGCACTCTGGCGATTGACCAGCGTTGGGTGTGATCGCTGCCCACCACCAGCACGGAGTTCTCCCACAGACCGCGGGTTGATAATCCGTTGTATAGCTGATTGACTGCGTTGTCAAAATCGAGGATGCTGTCGAGGTAGAAAGACTCAACATATTTACCTTGTATGGTTGGGTCAAGCCCTTTAGAAAACACCTGTTGGGTGGGATAGTATTTTGGGCCGTGGGTGCCCATCCAATGGATGTGCACAAAGATGGGTTGTTTGCTCTCATCAATCAGTTTGAAGAGGTAATCCAGTTTTTCCTGGTCGTTGAATTTTTCAGGCGATTCTGTGACCTGCAGAAATGGGTTGGTCATTTTTTTGATGTAAAAGAGGTGTTCGAGGCGATCAGAGATGCGTGAATAAACTTCGCGCATAAAGTAGTAATTGTTCGTGGGTAACAGTTTGGCCAGGCTGGATTGGATTTTGTTGTTGACCGGTGATTCACCGTTGGCTTCGATAAAGGCGTCTTGAAAATTGATGCGGTAAGCGTCAGCGTAATAGGTGAAGTTCAACTGGACGGTGTAATAACCGTAGGATTGGAGTATGCCCGGTAGATGTTCGAAGGCATCTGCATCTTTGAGAATATCAGTGGAAGCCAGGGTGTGGGTTTCAGCAGGGTATTTACCGGTTAGGAAGGATGTGGTGGAGCCGATGGTTCCCTGGGCGTTGGAGAAGTTGTTCTCAGCCACCAGAGACACATCCGCAAGTTGTTTGAGAAAGGGCGTGGTGTCTTTTTCATATCCATATAATGAGAGCTTGGCAGAGTTGAGCGCGTCGCCGGTAAGCAAAATGATGTTGGGTAATTTTTCAAGGCTGATTTCAGCGGCTGGCTTGGAGAGCGGGTTATTCAGGTAGGGATTGAATGCTACAGGCAATAAAACGCAGGCTAAAACTATTATGCCAAGTATGAGCGGAAATTGCATTTTTTGCTTAGCGGTGAGATTGCGGCGTGATTTTGAGATTGAGCGGGACCATTTGAAGATGGGGTACATCAAGCCGATGGTGAGTAAGATGAAGCCAACCAGGTAAAGCGTACGCACAATCCCTTTGGTCGAGACGACGCCATACTTGAAGGTGGTATAGGTGATGTTGTCGATAAGCAGCAGCACGATGACCGAAAGGAGCAATGCCGGGATGAGACAGAGCAAGATTCTGATGATGGCGCGTCCTGTTTTGGCGTTCAGGACGTAGTACAAGATCATGAAAGGCACAGAAATCAAAATGGCTGTCAGTGCAAGAATGCCTGAGCCGTTCAGAAGCACAGATGCTTTTTCGAAAAAGGAGCTACCGCTGATAAATGAGATTTTAGAAATGATGAAGAGCCATTCCATTAATATGTAGAGAAATGAGGCGATGGGGATGAGCAGCGAAACATCCACGGGGGAGAAGCGGGCATGTTTGATCAGATGGAGCAGTGATTTCATAGGGGCTCTTTGAATTGAGGTGGTGATGCAAAATCAAGACTCTATTTTACTCTTTAATCAGGTGGGTGAAGGGGGTTATTCTTGTTCTTATTGCATAAATCTTGTAACGAGTTATCCAAAATAATCAAAGGGGGCGGGGTGATGGTCTGCGCGTAAATATTCACTTCCATTGATTTCAAATACGCCGATGCAAATTCGATGGTATGCACCATCCTGGGTGAAAACGGTGTTACCGGTTTTGATGAGGGTCAGTATTTCTTCTCTGGAATATGGCTTTGGTGGTAAGCACTCGCTGTGGAATACGTTGGTCTTGTATCCTGTCAGGGAGGACACCTTCTTTTTACTTTCACTGAAGTTGAATCCGATAATGTAATAATAAGCCATAAGAGTGTATCCTTAAGGCTTATTATAGTACAAACGTTCTATTTAAGCTAGGGGTGATTAAAATCAGGATTGTTTTCTACAGTAGATAATAGATTTGGATTTACACCATTTATTATTTATTAGAAAAGCCTGGCGGGTATTCCCCTTCGGGGACGATGTGCTTCGTCGCTAAGACCGCTCCTCGCAATGACAAGAGATATGTAAAAAAAACACCCCAAAAAGGAGTGTTTGCTGTGGGGCGAGAGGGGGTCGAACCCTCACGATGTCACCATCGACGGATTTTAAGTCCGTTGCGTCTGCCGATTCCGCCACCGCCCCAACGCATGTTCAATTTTATCGCATTTGAATGCATCGTCAAGTGAAAAAGGGTGTTTGTGTGCTTATTTGGTCGCATCTTTTTTGATACGCGCCCAAACAGAGTAAAAATGCACCAGCGGGGATGATATTCTGCCTATGGGTTGGGCAAAACGCAAGGCAATGCGCAACGACTCAGCATCGTGGAACTCAGGCAACTCGGTATAGCAGCGGCCAATCTCGTTTTGGTGATGCCCATCCGAGCCGGCGTTGCCGGGCAGGTTATGGCTTTGCGCAAACGCCAGCGCCAGTTTGTTGTAGTTGGCATCTACTACGCGTGCGTTAAGTACTTCAACAGCGTCAAGCTGTGGAGCGAGCCATTCGAGGGTTTCGAGCGGCCAACCTGAGCGCTGCGGATCGAAGGGGTGCGAAATGCTGATGAATGCGCCTTGATCTTTGAGGCGTTTGAGGGCTTCTTGAGGTTCAAGCCGTTTGGGCAGGGGCACGGTCACAAAAGCGGCCAGGAACTCTCCCTGAGTGGTCTGAATTTCTTCTCCCACGATGATCAGATCAGGCGCCATGCGGTAAGCCTCAAGCGCGCCTTCGATCGAGTTGTGGTCGGTGACCACCAGCTTATCCAATCCGCGTTTGCGCGCGGCCTGGATCAAAGCGGGGATAGGGGTGAGGCTGTCTGATGAGTGGTAAGTGTGGCAGTGAAAATCAACCTTCAATGATGCGGCCTTCCTGGCTTTTGATTCCGAGTGGTTTACCGGCGACTGACCAGAGCCCAAGACCGAATATAAAGGTAACCCAAAATGTAGCCATTCTGAACAGGATGGTGGCTGCCACGGCTTTTTCAGGTTGAAAATCCAGCAGCAGGGTGAGCAACATGGCCATGGCGACTTCCATTACGCCCAATCCGCCGGGCAGTCGGCTGGCCAGGCTGACGGTGGTGGCAAAGGCAAAAACCAGGATGGATGTTGCGATAAGCGGCAGCGAGGGAGCGAATCCCAAGCCGCGTAAAATAAAGAACAGTGCGGCACCTTCGGCTGCCCAGGATAGAATTCCAAGAAAAAACGAAAATGCCATGTTGCCGATTGTGAAGAGGGCCGGGTTGGCGTCTATGCATTCGCGCAATTGCGGAATGATCTGCTTCAAAATGGGCAGTTTGTTGCTGATAACAGATGGTCCGCCTTCGGGTAGGGGAATTTTGAAATAGACCAGCAAACCAAGAAAGGCTAAAAAGAGGCTGAGAAACAAGGGCCAGAGAGATGGATAAGCGATGGTGCCGATGACCATCAGCACGAACACGCTCAATCCGTCAGCGATCTGTTCAACCATGAATACCGAAACAGCGCGTTCCACGGGGATGCCCGAACGTTTAAAAAGCCAGATGCCCTTGAAAGATTCTCCCACCCGGGTGGGGGTGACCGAAAGCGGCAGACAGACCATGAATAACACCATGGATTCAAGAAAGCTGACGTTGCGGACGCCGGATGTGTGAAAGTTGATGGCGCGTTTGAGAAAACGCAAGGCTTGATTGAGGAAACTTAAAGCAATCGCTAGTACGAAGTTGAGCCATTGAAAGGTGACAAATAAACCAACAACCTGTTTAGCGTTGCCTAATAATGCCAATCCGATCAGGACGATTAGGCCAAGGATGAGACCGGGTATAAGCTGTCTGTAGATGGAACGGGTATGTGCAAGCATGCTATAACCTCAATACCCCAAATTATAAGGCGAAATTTCCTGAATTGTCCATACAGGTTAGCAAGGAATGGAAAATGCTTCAATCTTCTTCGATCATGCTATTATTTTAGTAGATTCTTGTATCTTTTATCCGTTAATCCCCAGTTGCATTATCATTGGGGATTTGTATAATAAGAGTAATTAAGTCTTATTCATTATCGTTAGCAAAGGAGTTTATTAATGAATCGAAGAATGCGCTCAATTTTGGCAGGTTTATTGGTTTTGGCTCTGGTCAGCCTGGCTTGCGGCATCTCAATCCCTAGTGGAACAGCCATTGATAACGCTGCCACCTCTGTGGCAGGCACGGTGAGTGCACTGGCTGGGACAGCCGAAAGTTTGATTACCGCCATCCCTCATGAGTTAACTGAAATCCCAGGTGAAGCTCTGCCGACACTGCCTCCCCTGGTTGAAGCTGCGCCCCTGCGAGTGAGTTTTGCAGCGCCTGATGGCAGCCTTTACACCTGGGCTGAAGGAATGGGTGCGGCCGTTATGTTGATCGGGCCGGAAGATATTTGCTGTTCTTATGTCTCGCCTGACGGATCGATGATTGCTTTTCAACGCTATATCGATTATCAATTCGTGTCGCTTGAAGTGATCAACTCAGATGGCAGCAACCGCCGTACATTGATGGATGCACCCGCCATGAATGCACTTCCTCGCCCTGACGGATCGATTGGCTCTGATGTAGGACAGATCGCCTGGGTGCCCAACAGCACTGTATTGGCCATGAATACGAGGACGTTATATGAAGGCCCTGGATTGTCTTATAGCGAGAACCTTTATCTGATCAATGCTGATACCAGCGTATTGACCACATTGCTGAACACAGGCTCATCTTCGTGGAAGTTTACCTACTCACCGGATGGTACTAAAATTGCGATCAGTCTGCCCACCCAGGTGGATATGTATTACTCAGATGGAAGCGTGTTGAAACTGAATGAAATTTATTATGATTTTGTGAACACCGCCTCTGAATATGCCTGGGTGGCTTCACCGGTTTGGTCGGCTGATAGTTTGAACCTGGTAGCGGGGGTTCCGCCAGCCAACCCGTGGGATTTGGTACCTGGTGATTCGCGGGTTTATCGTTTTTCAGCGGATGGTTTGTCTGGAGAAATATTCTTGCAGACTGCAATGCCTAATTTGGAAGGCGGAAATGTTGCCTTCTCTCCGGATCATAGTAAATTCCTCTACTTCACCCGGTTTGGTGCGCTGGAGGATAACACTTATACGCTCAACATCGGGTTTTTTGATGGAACGCCCAGCGTGGCATATGCCAATGGAAGTTTCAATGAGAATCCTGTTTGGTCGCCAGATAACATACACTTCTTCTATGCTACAGGCAGCGGAGGTACCAACACGCCTTATATAGGTCAGGTTGGGGCTGCGCCTGCTGCCATTGCAGATTACGCCAATGCCGGTCAAATCCAATGGCTGGCTGCCAGCCGTTACCTGGTGGTTTCTCAAAACGCTGGTGTATCAAGGCTGCTGCTTGGCACTGTTGGCGCGCCAACCGGTTTAATCTATGACAGTGTGTCAAGCTCTTCAAATCGGTTAAATTTTTCCGTCAATCGCTGAGATCATAAGTTGTCCAAGGCCAGGGAGCCATCGCTCCCTGGCCTTTTTGTGCGCCCAGCATGGGCGTTGATTAGTGGGTGAAAGTCCCATATGGAGGTTGGTCGCACCAACCATTAGCCAAAGGCACGGGCGTCACTGTGAAGTGGGGTCTGGAGGAAGCCGGAGGCAAACCTGC